>NZ_CM000770.1:0-7914 GCF_000160735.1 Rickettsia endosymbiont of Ixodes scapularis
TACTTGATAATGATCATGCTGTGGTAGATATGACCAGAGTCTCCTATGAAGAAGAAGGTACTTTAGTATAGATAACTTAGAGTATTGCTTTTTAATCAACAACCATTGACTAACGAATATTAGAATTACCCTCAACGAACATTAAAATTACCTATAAAAAAGAAGTAACTATGGACAGTAAAATCGAATAAAAATTTCTTTTTTAAGATTTATATATTATTCGAGAATTACTGATGACATGTACAAATAAACAAGTAGGGTATTTTAATGCAAAAGATCAAAAAATATAATCAGATAATTTCTGCTGCAAAAGCAGGTATGAGTGTAAAAACGGCACGTAAGTATTTACGTGTTAATAAGTATCCAAGCGAATTACGAACAATACGTAAATATAGGACACGTAAGGATCCATTTGTTAAGCACTGGGATGAAATAGAATCAATGCTAGAATCAGCTCCGGTAGTTGCAAGCAACTACCATATTAGCATATTTGACAGAAAAGTATCATGGGAATTATAATGGAAAGCAATTATGCTGTTTGCAGAAAAGGTTGAAACAATGGAGAGCTGAACATGGTAAGGATAAGCCAGTAATCTTTTTACAAAATATTCTTCCTGGCAAACAAAGCCAGTCTGATTGGAGCAATATGAATCAATTGGGTATTTGTATTGGTGGGAAACCATATCCTCACTTACTATTTCATTTTATGTTGCCTTATTCATGTTGGGAAACTTTCAGCATATGCCATAGTGAAAGTTTTGATACATTAGCATCAGGGTTTGAAAAAGCTGTATGGGAGTTAGGTGGAGTTTTACCAGAGCATCGTACAGATAATTTAAGTGCAGCTACCAAGCAATGTGGTAATAGTAGACAATTTACAGAAAAATGGCAAGAATTGCTTGGTTATTACGATGTTGCACCATCGCGAAATAATCCCGGTGTTAGTCATGAAAATGGTTCTGTTGAAAAAAGTCATGATACATTTAAGCAAGCAGTGAAACAACATTTGCTATTACGTGGATCACGTAATTTTGTTGATTTAAAAGCTTATGAATTATTCCTTACACAAATTAAAGAAAAGCGCAATAGCTGTAGAAAAGAAAAATTAGCTGAAGAATTAGTTTATTTAAAAGAGTTACCAATCAGGAAATGGAATGCACCTACAATATTATCAGTACGTGTTAACCCAAGCAGTACAGTTAGTATTTTATCTGTAGCTTATTTGTGCCTAGTCGCTTAATAGGTTATACTTTAAAAGCTTATATTTATTCTGAAGAAATAGAGCTTTACTATGGTAACAAATGTTTACAAAAAATGTCTAGAATCAGCAATGGCTATGTTATTGATTATAGACATATTATTGATAGTTTAGTACGTAAACCTAGAGCATTTGTCCAATATCAATATTATGAAGCTTTATTCCCACGTGCTATATTTCGTCAGGTATATGACCAGCTTATATCTATATATCCATATAAAGGGCATAAAATATATCTTAAAATATTACAATTAGCAAAAATGTATGGAGAATTGAATGTAGTTGCTGCATTAGAAGTGCTATTAGAAGAGAAGATTGAGCCAATAATTGATCATATTACAGATTTACTAAATAGTCAGACTAAAACTGTTTGTTCAGTAAAAATTAATCAACCAATACTGTCTGAATATGATCAATTACATTGCTTTAAAACAATGGAGGTCGCATGAGTAAACAGATAATAACTCTGCAACCGCTAAATAATTTACTCAAGAACCTTTGCTTACCTACTTTTGCATCATGCTACAAATCAGTTGCAGAAAGCTTTGAGCAAGAAAAGAAAACATATATAGATTACTACAGGAGTTAGCCATACGTGAGTTAGAACATAGACATCAGCAACGTATTGCCAGATTGCTGAAGCAAGCAAAACTCTCTCGAGATAAGTTATTAAGCAACTTTGATATTAAGAGTATCCCAGGATTATCGTCAACTAAGATCCAATATCTTGCACAAGGAGAATTTATGGATCGCTATGAAATATACTTATTTTTGGTAATCCTGGCACTGGCAAAAGTCATCTTAGTATAGGTTTAGCACGTGAGTGGTGTCTTGCTGGTAGGCGTGTATTATATACAACAGCAGCTAATTTGGTTCAACAATTACTAGAAGCAAAACTTAGTTTAAACTTAAGCAAATTATTAAAAAATTCGATTATTTTGAAATATTGATAATTGATGATATATCATATGTACCATATAATCGTGAAGAAACTGATGTTTTATTTACCTTATTACCTGAACGTTATGAAATGAGTAGTGTATTAATTACTAGCAATTTAGTTTTTGCAAAATGGAATACTATTTTTAAAGATGAAAATGACTACGTCAGCAGCTATTGGCAGATTGGTTCACCATTCTTCAATTCTTAAACTAAATACTGAAAGTCATAGAATCGCTACAGCGAAAGGCAAAAAATTAACTATAAAATCGGAGGATAATAATGTAATACTTTAGACAATATTTTTTACTCAAAAATGGGGAATTTTAATATTCGTCATGGGGAATTCTAATATTCGTTCATCAGAGGCTTTCGCTAATTCGGTACTCTATGCAATAGATAATAACATTACAATTGAAGGTAAAGATGCTAAAGAGTGGGCATATGAAAATAATTACCAAATTAAAACTTCTATAGGCTTGAAAAAAGAAATAATCAAGGAACAACAATGGAACAAAGATTTGGAAGGAAAATGGAAAGAAAAAGAAGTTGAGGTTAAGACAGATATAAGTAGAAGTACAAATTTCTGATCCTGCAAAATCAATGCGTATACAAGACAAATCTACAGGCGAAAAGTTGGAATCACTAATTGTTGATTTTACAAAGCAGGCAACAACTAAAAATGTAACCGATAAAGAAGTAGCAAAATTCTACGACAATATAATGAAAGAGCTAAAAAAAGAAAATTATCTTACCGAGCAAGATATTGAGGGTATAAAGAAAGATTTAAAATATCAGGATAATATTGAAAACACGACTAACTTATTAAATAACGCGAGTTTCGTATTAATAGAGGAACTGAATAGCTGATAGTAACTGGGTTACGAGGATATTAGTAATATTGTTTTTGTTCTTACTACATGACAATTTTTAGAGACGCAAGGTTAAAAGGTTGATTTTTACTGATAATTTATGATGATAAAGTCAAAAATCCTTGGTTAACATATGACAGATCACTCCGCTCCTTTAGTCAAATTATTACAAGAACATATTGCACTTAATTTATCAAGAGCAAAATGTTTAGGATTATTTATAATATCAATGCTTAGCTGCAGGACAGTAAACATGGCATTATTATGTAATGCAATGCCGTCTGGCATCAAATCAGCATCGTGGTATAGAAGGATGCAAAGATTTATATCTGAAATCTCAATATCATGGAGAGCATTAGCTTTAATGTTAGTCGTGATGACTAGCCTTGAAAAGCAAACGAAATGGGTGTTATGTTTAGATAGAACGAATTGGAAATTTGGTAAGCGACACATTAATATTTTATACTTAGCTGTGAGTTTTCATGGGATAGCAATCCCCCTTTTTGGAGTTTTTTAAGTGATAAAAAATCTGGCAGTTCTGATTATATTGATCGTATTGATCTGATGGAGTGTTTTTTAGAAGTATTTGATAAAGCCAGAATTGAAGCGTTAAGGGCTGATAGAGAATTTATAGGTACACAATGGCTTGCTTGGCTTAGAAGATAATCAAATAGCATATGTTCTACGTACAAAGGAAAATGGTCAATACATCAGTAACGCAAGAGGCAAAATGGTAAAGATACAAGATTTATTTCGTTTTTTAGCTCTTGGCTCTTGTGTAAGTTTACATAAGCGTAAAATTGGTAAAACAGGAGAGCTCTGTAACGTCACAGGAATGAGAAATAAAAATGGGGAGCTTGCAGTCTTAATACACAATGATGATATTAACAACCCTGCTTAGATATATGCTCAAAGATGGCAAATAGAAACAATGTTCAAAGCTTTTAAATCAGCAGGTTTTAACTGTGAAGCAACTCATATTACTGATGATTTACGATTAGACACATTAATGCAAGTAATGTCTATTGCTTTTTGTCTAGCCTATCAAACTGGAGAGATTGTAGTTGTAGATAAACCAATAATTATAAAAAAACATGGTTATAGACAAAACAGTATATTTCGTGTCGGATTAGATACATTGGTGACTATCTTTTATAATATTTCTAACCAATCAGCCCATTGGATGTAGCTTTTGTGCTCAATATTTGTTCATACGGAGATAGCAAAATGAAAAATTGTCATGTAGTGAGGTTTTTGTTATAAAATGTACTTAAAACTGCATAAATTTTTAGTAAATTGTCTTTTTTGACTATAACTATTAAATTGTAAAACTTGTCACACCTTTTACAAACCTTGAAAGGATAAGCATTATAGCATATTCATTAACCATAATTTAGGCATCTTAATACGAAACTCGCGTTTTTTATAGTTATCATATTTATCCATGGTCAAATAATATTCCTAGAAGTTTAATAAAAGAGCCAAAAATATATCTATGGGACTGGTCGCTTTATAGAAGATATAGGAGCAAGATATGAAAATTTTATTGCAAATCATTTATTAAAATTCTGTCATTTTTGGAGTGATTTAGGATTTGGTGAATATGAATTATATTTTATTAGAGATAAACAAAAGAAAGAAGTAGATTTTTTAGTAACAAAAAATAACAAACCATGGATGTTAGTTGAAGCTAAAACTTCTTCAAATCAAGAATTAAACTCAAATTTAAAATATTTTCAAGAACTTTTAAATTGCCCTTTTGCCTTTCAAGTAGTTTTAATATGGAATATAAAGAGATTGATTGCTTCAGTTATAATTATCCTGTAATTGTTCCTGCTAAGACTTTCTTATCTCAATTAGTTTAAAGATCTACTCATAATAAATCATATTTAACACTTTATAAATGATGTAACTTGTCTATAATAACTAATTAGTAATTAAGTTATTTAAAGCTCGATGAATAGGTCTAAGTTCATTTTTTTATCTGCTATTTCAGGTAATGTACTCGAATATTATGATTTTACGGTATATTCAGTTTTTTCGCTGATTATTGGACAAGTTTTTTTTCCAGGCGAATCAGAATTCATTAGAATTCTTCTAAGCCTTGGAGTATTTGCGGTTGGCTTTTTGACAAGACCGATAGGGGGCATATTATTTGGTTATATCGGTGATAGATACGGTAGACGTATTGCCTTAATAATCTCGATGCTAGGTATGACTATTCCGACCTTTGTTATGGGTCTCATACCCTCATATGCAAGTATTGGGATTTATGCCCCTATAACTCTAGTTATAATGCGGCTTATTCAAGGTTTATGTATTAGCGGTGAAGGAACGGGAGCGGCTATTTTTATCCTTGAACATCGTCAAAATTTAAGACCGGGTTTTACAGCAGGTTTAGTACATGGTTCAAATATTGCCGGTACGTTAATCGCAACATTTATCGGTATTATAATCGAACGCTATTTCTCTCATATAGATTTTGCTTGGCGTTTTGCTTTTCTGCTTGGCGGATTTATGGGTCTTGCCGGATTTTACTTGCGGTTGCGTGTATCGGAAACACCGATTTTTAAAATGCTTGAGAAAAAGAAACAAGTTCTTAAAGAACCTTTTTCCAATGTAATTAGAACTGCTTGGAGATCGATGTTTTTAACTATGTGTATAGGTACTATCGCTAGCAGCGTTATGTATTTAGTAAAAACATATATAAATGTTTTCTATTATAATGTAATGCATCTTAGTAATACTATTGCTTTATCATATTTAGCGTACAGTTCGTTTATTGCAATGATAGCGATGCCGCTTGCCGGCGGTACTGCCGATATTATCGGAAAATTTAAAATGGCAATGCTTGTTGGTATTGCTATCTTGATATTGATTTTACCGACCATGTTACTTATGTCAGCAAAAGAGATGTGGCAACAAATTATAGCTCTTACAATGCTTGGTATGCTCGCAGGAAGTATAGCAGGTACGGCTTATATATTCGTTATATCCTTGTTTACGGCAGAACAAAGATTTACCGGTGTGGCTTTCAGCTACAATTTTGCAATAGCGATATTCGGTGGAACTTCACCTATTATTTCTCGTTGGCTTGTAGAGCATACAGGCCTATTTTATGCTCCGGCTTTTTATATCATGATCATTGCTTCTGTATTTTTAGTGATTATGTATATGATGAGAAAAGTAATTAAACGAATTATTAATTAAATATGAATATGGAAAATATAGTAAACTCAGCTCCATTTTGTGACAGGCGTGAGGAGCGAAGCCTATATACTAATAGGCGAGCTGACGAACAACAAAGCACAAAGTGGGGATCAGTTTACTATAGAGAAATAACAAGTAGTTGGTTTACTGATTTACGTGATTTATTGTGCAAAGAATTTGAAAAAATCGAAGAAGAATATGCACAGACAAAAGGTTTAAAACCGGCTAAGTTTGTACGCACAAGCTGGCAACGTAACGGCGGCGGTGGCGGTGTTATGTCTCTTATGAAAGGAGAAGTATTTGAAAAAGTCGGGGTTAATATATCTACCGTATTCGGTGAATTTTCTCCCGAATTCCGTAGCGAAATTCCAGGAGCAGAACTAGACGGGAAATTCTTTGCAACAGGCATTTCATTAGTCGCACATCTTAAATCACCGTTAATCCCTGCTATGCATTTCAATACTCGTTATATAGAAACTTCTAAAAGTTGGTTTGGCGGCGGTGGCGACTTAACACCTTTTTATCCGGAAGAAAACGAAACTGCAAAGTTTCATGCAGCTTTTAAAGAAGCGTGCGATAAGTATGATTCTAGCTATTATCCTAAATTCAAAAAGCAATGTGACGAATATTTTTATCTAAAGCATCGAAAAGAGCCGAGAGGAGTAGGCGGAATATTCTATGATTACTTAAATAGCGGTAATTTTGAACAGGATTTTGCCTTTACACAGGATGTAGGTAAGGCTTTGTTGTCGGTATATCCCGAAATCGTTAGAAGTAAGTTATTTTTACCTTGGACAACTGAGCAGAAAGAATACCAACTTATAAGGCGAGGTAGATATGTAGAATTTAATTTGCTATATGACCGCGGTACTAAATTCGGCTTAATGACCGATGGAAATGTCGAAGCAATATTAATGTCATTGCCACCTGAAGTAAAGTTTAATTGACTTTGTGGAAGTTCTATATAGAATCATAACCGAAATAGCGTTTTGCTATTTCGGTGTGTCGGAACCTCTGTCAAAAGTGAGAGTATTTTTCACAAAACCAATGCAATCCTTGGCTTCACGGTCTATATAGTGAATGCATTGAATTAGGTGACATTTCTATTTCATCTTTTAATTTTTAAATAACATATCTCATATCGTAAATGGGTTGGCATTAGCGATATTCGCTATATCCTTAAAAAAATAAAATATTTCTTATAAATATCATCTAATTCAATACATTTCACTATAACAAAATTTTTTACTTTGTAAGTTTATGTGTTAAATAATTCTCTGTTGAGATTACTCTTTTATCGGTTTTATTTTCCAAGGCCGTTTTAGCGTTTTTAACTATACTTCCTCCTATTTTATCTGCAACCTTATTTTTTCTTCCATGCCTGTTGCATTATTAACGCGAGTTTCGTATTAAGATGCCTAAATTATGGTTAATGAATATGCTATAATGCTTATCCTTTCAAGGTTTGTAAGAGGTGTGACAAGTTTTACAATTTAATAGTTATAGTCAAAAAAGACAATTTACTAAAAATTTATGCAGTTTTAAGTACATTTTATAACAAAAACAATATTACTAATATCCTCGTAACCCAGTTACTATCAGCTATTCAGTTCCTCTATTAATACGAAACTCGCG
>NZ_CM000770.1:8114-16762 GCF_000160735.1 Rickettsia endosymbiont of Ixodes scapularis
TGTTTTTGTTATAAAATGTACTCCACACAGCATAAATTTTTAGTAAATTGTCTTTTTTGACTATAACTATTAAATTGTAAAACTTGTCACACCTCTTACAAACCTTGAAAGGATAAGCATTATAGCATATTCATTAACCATAATTTAGGCATCTTAATACGAAACTCGCGTTAAATAAATTTTACAAAAAATCTTTTATATAAATAAACTATTGGTTTAAAATAAAATAAGTTATAGATTGACTTTTAAAGGAAGTTAGTTATAAACTTTAACTGAAATAGTAAAACACTATTTCGGGGTGTAGCAACCTCTACCAAAAGTGAAAACATCTCTCACATAACTGATGTAATCCTCAACCTTATGGTCGGGGAGATAACAGAGTTACAGAAAGACCTTTGAAAAAGAGAGATATCAACGCAATAGAGAAACGCTTAGCAGAACTAGAAGCATTATTTGGTATTGCTAAAGTATAGATGAGCAGGCATTGCTTTCATTTATGTCATTCCTGCTTTCCTTTCACGGAAAAACATTGCCCACATGGATCGGTTTTAACTTCATTGAGAGGAATTTACGTAAGTAATTGACGAAGCAATCTTAGGAGTTTGTTATTATTTCATGAGATTGCCACGCAGCTTACCGCTGCTCGCAATGACTATATATCTTTAGCAATCCCTTTTCAAATAAAACGAGTATACTAGTCAAATGGTTTCACTATAACCATAATCACTGCAACAATCATGCATATAGCCGGAATCTCATTAACTATGCGGTAAAATTTTTCTGAATGGACATTCTTACCATTTGCAAAATCTTTTCGCCATCTTGCAAGTAAACCGTGAAATATCACTAAAATTAATACTGCAAACATTTTAACGTGAAACCAAGTATCAAGAGCAACAAACCCGTAAATATGAGCATTTATTAAACCAAAAATAAATGTGCTAATCATTGCCGGATTCATAATGAATCTGAGTAATTTTAGCTCCATTACTTGTAAAGTACTATCTAGCTCACTACCTATTTTAGCTTTGGTATGGTAAACATATATTCTAGGTAAGTAAAGAAGTACTGCCATCCAACATATAGCAGATATCAGATGGACTGACTTAAACCATAGATAGTAACTTGCCATTCTTTTCCTTATTAATTTGTTAATTTACATAAACATCTAGTAAATTCGTTTGGACATATTCTTGTACTAGAGCTACTCGTAACTAAATTAGTATCAACCTTACTAATAAATCGTAGTAATATATTTGTCAAACTATTAATAAAAATTTTATTTGTTCCAAGTGTCGGAATTCGGGTATATTGAATTTTATATTTATCTGCGATTAATTTATATTCAATATCAAGTTCTACTAGTGTTTCAACATGCTCGGATACAAAGGATATAGGTACGATAATTATGTCTTTTTTTAACTTTCCTGCTAGCTCTATTTCGTCTTCCGTATTCGGTTTTAACCACTCCATAGGTCCTACTCTACTTTGATAAGTTATCTTATAATCTAGATCTTTTATATTTAATTCTTTAACTATTGCTTTTACTGTTTCTTTTATTTGAAAACTATAAGGATCACCTGCTTTTATTATTTTTTCAGGTAACCCGTGAGCAGAAAATAATATACGAAAATTTTTATCGTATAGTTTTTCCTTAATCAATGAAACATGGGTTTTTATAAAATCTTCTTCTAGAGGATAACAGCAAATTGTTTTAATTGGAATATCAATATCAAGGTTTTGTAAAAAATTTTTAACCGAAGATCCTGTCGTAGTACTTGAAAATTGAGGATATAGAGGCAATAATATTATTTCGCTTGGGTTATATTTTTTTATTTGACCTATTACTTCTTTAGCAAACGGTGCTGAATATCTCATATTTATAAAAATAGTGAAATCTTCTTTTATGAGTTGCTTTAGCTTTTCGGTTAGTGCTAATTTCTGCTCCTCTGTTTCCTGAAGTAAAGAAGATTTACCACCAATTAAAGAATAAATTTTTTGAGATTTTCTCTCTCTAGTAATAGAAATTATTTTAGCGATAATATAACGCAAAGGATTTGGCAGATTAATTATAGCTTTGTCATAGAATAGATTAAATAAAAAAGGTTTTACGGATTCAAGGTCTTTTGGACCTCCTAAATTAAAAAGTACTATTGCTATTCTTTTTTTCATATAACCTAACATATTCTGTCAAAAATTCTATATTTTCCGGAGGTGTCTCAGGCAAAATACCATGTCCTAAATTAAAGATAAAATTCTTTCCTTTCATTACCTGAAGAATTTTATAAGCTTTTTCTTTAATAATTTCTTTATTAGTTAATAATACAACTGGATCTAAATTACCTTGTACTATTACTTTATCACTCCACTCTTTCATTTTTTCAAGAGGAATCATTTGATCTACGGCTAAAATATCTATCGGTACTTCTTTTATAAATTTTTCGTACAATAATCCCGCTCCTTTAGGAAAAGCAATTACAGGGGTTTTTGGAAAAACTTCTTTTACTTTTAGTATAATCTTTTTTGTCGGCTCTATTACAAATTCAGTAAACTCCTCTTCTGCAAGTACTCCTGACCATGAATCAAAAAGCTTTAAAACATCTGCTCCCGATCTTGCTTGATTTATAAGATGATCAGCTGTTTTTTCCGTAATAAAATTTAATAATTCTTTAGCAAGTATTTTATTTTCATATATAAATTTTTTGCTCGTTTTAAAATCTTGTTTCCCTTTTCCCTCTAGCATGTAACTCATCACTGTCCAAGGGCTACCTGCAAACCCTATTAAAGAAGTGGTGGAGGGCAATTCTTTTTTTACTTTTTTTATTATTTCATAAATCTTTTCTAATTTATTATTCGGATTGCTTTGCAGATATTTAAAATCTTCTTGTGATTTGAATTGCTTTAATATAGGTCCTACATTTTCTTTAAAATCTACTTCCCATCCAAGAGCATGAGGTAAAACTAATATGTCAGAAAAAATAATAGCTGCATCAAATCCATAACGTTTTATCGGTTGTAAGGTTACTTCCGTTGCTTTGTTAACATCATAACAAAAATCTAGAAAATTTTTTGTTGTTTCTCTTACTTTTTTATATTCCGACAAATATCTACCTGCTTGACGCATAAACCAAATAGGTATTTTATTACTATTTCCTTTTAACGGATTTAAAATTTGCTTCATGTAATTACTAAAAATATTAAATTAATAGATATATTTATTATTTGTTGTTTATATAAACAGAATTATGTAGATTAAATGTTTTAAACAGAGTTATCAACAAAATTTTCATTAAAATATTCTTAAAAATATAGGTATTTTTAATTATAATTCACATAAGTTTGTAATGAATTTATACAAGTGGATAATTAAGTGTAAAATTCATTTATAGCTTAGAAAAGACTATTTTTTCAAAGAAAAATGATATTTATTCACAATTTTATCCACAAACTATTTATTTAAAAGAAAATACACTAGATTTACTTGATTTAATAAGGATTTGAGGAAATTTTTAATAGATTTTAATAGGAAAAATAACAAGTTATTAAAAATTTTATCCACAATTACATGTGTAAAGTATGACAAAGCTAATTATTCACTTGGTTTCAGACTCTTCCGTGCAAACTGCAAAATATGCAGCAAATTCTGCTCTTGCACAATTTACTTCCGTAAAACCAAAATTATATCATTGGCCAATGATTAGAAATTTGGAATTGCTAAATGAAGTATTAAGTAAAATAGAATCTAGACACGGGATAGTATTATACACGATTGCCGATCAAGAACTCCGAAAAGCTTTAACGAAATTTTGTTATGAATTAAAAATTCCATGTATTTCTGTAATAGGTAAAATTATTAAAGAAATGTCTGTTTTTTCAGGTATTGAAATAGAAAAAGAACAGAATTACAATTATAAATTCGATAAAACTTATTTTGATACACTTAATGCCATAGATTATGCCATAAGACATGATGACGGACAAATGCTTAATGAGTTGTCGGGGGCTGATATAATATTAATAGGTCCTTCTAGAACTTCTAAGACACCAACTTCCGTATTTTTAGCGTATAACGGTCTAAAAGCTGCCAATATTCCTTATGTTTATAATTGTCCCTTTCCTGATTTTATAGAAAAAGATATAGATCAATTAGTAGTAGGACTCGTCATTAATCCAAATAGATTAATTGAGATAAGGGAAGCTAGGTTAAATTTATTGCAAATTAACGAAAATAAAAGCTATACAGATTTTAATATAGTACAAAAAGAATGCTTAGAGGTTAGAAAAATTTGTGATCAAAGAAATTGGCCGGTAATTGACGTGTCGACTAGATCAATAGAGGAAACAGCAGCTTTAATAATGCGGATATATTATAATAGAAAAAATAAATATAATAAATAAAAAGATTTTCATTATTTACAAGTAGAAGCCTGTACTTTATAATTTTATTTTATACTCAGTGAATTTTAAAAATTGGCGTTGTCGTCTAGCAAGTTCTGCGGTACTCACTTATTAAGTATACGCTCCGTTCCTCGCCTTGCAGACTGATTACTCTTTTTAAAATTGACTTTCGTATAACCACTCTTCATTTACCGATAGTAATAACAAGGAGAAATTATGGCAAGTAATGTAACGGATAGCTCTTTTAAAAAGGAAGTATTAGAATCGGATTTACCGGTACTGGTTGATTTTTGGGCAGAATGGTGTGGACCATGCAAAATGTTAACACCGATAATAGATGAAATCAGTAAAGAATTAAAAGGCAAAGTAAAAGTACTTAAAATGAATATTGATGAAAATCCTAACACTCCTTCAGAATACGGTATTCGTAGTATTCCAACTATAATGTTATTTAAAAACGGTGAACAAAAAGATACTAAAATAGGTTTGCAACAAAAAAATTCTCTTTTAGATTGGATTAATAAATCTATTTAATATTTATTTTATGTCACTTAACCATTCAAAAGTATTTATAGAGATAACCGATGGTTATGTAGAAGGCATAGATACTCATAAAAGAGCTCAAGATTTAAAGCATTTCTTCTTGAAAAAAGGAGTCTCTCTTTCTCCAAATATACCTATATTAAATAATATTAATTTTTCTTGTTATGAGGGAGAAAAAATAGCTTTTATAGGAAGTAACGGTTCGGGAAAAAGTTCGCTTCTAAAGCTAATCGCCGGAATATATCCGTTAAAATCCGGTACCATCAAAATTCATGGAGATATTGCGGCAATTATAGATATGGGAGTCGGTTTTGAACAGGAGCAGACAGGTCGTGAAAATATAAAAATGTTAATGCTATATAACAATATGTTAGATAAATATAGCAAAAAAATTGAGCAAGAAATCATAGATTTTTCAGAATTAGGTAGTAAAATCGACTTACCGATAAAAAATTATAGTTCAGGAATGTTATCACGCCTTGCTTTTTCCGTATCAATATTTCAAAATCCACAGATTCTATTACTTGATGAAGTTTTTGCGGCAGGCGATAGCTATTTTATAGAAAAATCTCTTAATTTAATGAAAAATAAATTTAAGAATACTCCTATTTCGATAATAGTAAGTCATCAAGAAGAAATTATAAAAGATAATTGCGATAGATGTGTTTTATTAAAAGACGGCAATATTATAGGTGATGGGATTCCATCAGAAATGTTTAAAATCTATAACCAATAACAAGGAAATTCATAAATGATAAAGTATTTTTTTTCTAAAAAATACTGGCGGGCAATAGCATTACTAGTTAAAGCTTCTATAATTAGGCAAAATAAAGATTCTTTTTTGGGTTCTTTATGGAGTTTAATTCAGCCTTTTATTCACATAATGGTAATTTCATATTTTTTCGGTTTTTTATTAAGACAACCAAGAGAATTTATGGTAATGAACTTAGTCGGCGGTATTCCTTTATGGAGTTTTATAGTAAGTAGCCTAACGATTTGTTCGAGTTCTTTGGTAACACGTGATCAAATAATAAAAAAAGTTAGAATTTCTAAGACTTTTTTTCCTGTTGCGGACAGTTTAGGGCAATTATATACTTTAATTTGCTCATTTTCGGCAATGTATTTTGCTTTTATTTTATTATTTCCAGAAAAATTTTCTTGGCAAATAATATTTATGCCGATATTAATTTTGCCCTTAATAATATGTGTTATTAGCGGTTCTATCGCAGTAGCATTTTTAACGCCGTATATTCGAGATATTCCACAAATATTAAATGTTATTCTCGGAGTTATTTATTGGAGTATACCGATAGTTTATCCATATTCGCTAATTCCGGAGTCTAAAAAGATATATTTTGAATTTAATCCGTTCTTTTTAGTTATAAGACCCGTACAAGCGTTGGTGATTGACGGAACATTACCGGATATGATGCTGATAGTTAAGTCCATTATAGTTGCATTTATTACTGTTTGTATCAGTTATTTAATTTACAGACAATTTTCTAAAAGAGTTATTTATTACTTATGAAACTTGGTTTTAATCTAGATTTTAATGAATTAGATTTAACCGGACTTAAAAAATTAGATCAAATATTTTTAGATTATCTCTTTAAAGCCGATAAATTTCTGCATAAAGGTTTAATATTATTTAGATCAACTCCTTTCTCTATTATTCCACAAGATTATTCCGAATTTTTATTAAAAATCTCCCCTCATTTAGATGATTTTTTAGCAGAGTTATTTTGTATTTCAAAAGAAGTAACTATATCAAGATTAAAGCATAAAGATTTTGATATTATTTATGAATGTAAAAGAAAATTTGTTCAGCGTGTTGCCGTAAAAAAATATCCACCGGAAAAAATAAAAGATATTGATTTTGAAGAGGTGTATTTAAAGCTAACTAATTTAATAGGTACGAATTTTACCTCTAGAGAATTTGCCAAACAAATAATTATATGGCAACAGGCAGAAGAAAGTTTTGCCACAGAATTAGACATAGCAGCACAATATGTAGCGTGTAGAGTTTATGGTTATTGCCATTCAGTGTCATCTCGTGGCTTGACCACGGGATCCAGTAAATCGACAAATGTTGATGTTAAAAGTTGTTTTTTGGATCCCGTGGTCAAGCCACGAGATGACATCTTGTTTACAATCCCCCAAAAACTAGATAAAGAAAACCTAATAGACGATAAAAAAATATTAAAATATCAAAAAAATGAGAGAGTAGATTTTGACTATACAGATTCTTTTTTAAATCTAGATGAAGCTCTAAACCACTCTCATTATTGTATTTATTGCCATAAGCAGGATAAGGATTCCTGTTCTAGGGGGGKGAGTGTTATCCCGTGGCTTGATCGCGGGATCCAAAAAAAAACAAATGGATCCCGCGATCAAGCCCGGGAAAAAACTCAAAAACGGGTGGCCCCCTTAAACCCAAAAGATTTCCCGAGATGAACTATGTTAAGGGCCAAGGGTTTTAACCCTAAGGGGTCCTTGCTATTATTTGTTTTTGATAATCCCATGGTTGCGGCAACGGGGCATAAGGATTTGTAAAGGATTCCCCAAAGCTTGGATTTACCAAAAAGCAGGATCCCGGAAAATATCCCGTTAATAGAATCAAATAATTTTAAGAAGAAACGCCTTAAATTACCTTACGGGTTAGAAGATATAATCTACTTCTTACTCGTTGGAATCCGCTTAATATTTATGCACCTCTACCAAAAGAACCTACTAATTATAATATTTTAGTTACCGGTCTTGGTCCTGCAGGTTTTAGTCTTAGCTATTATTTATTACGGTCAGGTCACAATGTTACGGCTATTGACGGTTTAAAAATTACTCCTTTGCCTTTTGACGTTCATAAGCCTATAAAATTTTGGCATGAATATAAAAATTTGTTATCGGAAAGAATGCCAAGAGGATTTGGAGGGGTAGCAGAATACGGTATAACTGTTCGCTGGAATAAAAACAATCTTGATATATTACGGCTAATATTAGAGAGAAATAATAATTTTAAATATTATGACGGGGTAGCTTTAGATTTTAATATAACGAAAGAACAGGCTTTCGATTTGGGTTTTGACCATATGGCTTTTTGCATTGGAGCAGGTCAGCCGAAAGTTTTGGATATAGAAAATTTTGAAGTTAAAGGCGTAAAAACGGCTTCCGATTTCTTAATGACTTTACAAAGCGGAGGGGCATTTTTAAAAAATTCTAATACTAATATGGTAATTAGAATGCCGATTGCGGTAATAGGCGGCGGTCTTACTTCTTTAGATGCAGCAACGGAAAGTCTATATTACTATAAAAAGCAAGTAGAGAAATTTGCCGAAGATTATATAGAAAAAGATTTAACGGAGGAAGATAAAGAAATAGCTGAAGAATTTATTGCTCATGCAAAATTGTTTAAAGAAGCTAAAAATAATGAAGAATTAAGAAAGGTTTTTAATAAGCTTGGGGGTGCTACTGTCTACTATCGTGGAAGATTGCAAGATTCACCGGCGTATAAATTAAATCACGAGGAGCTAATATATGCATTAGCATTTGGTGTTGATTTTAAAGAAAATATGCAGCCTTTAAGGATTAACACCGATAAGTACGGTCATGTAGAATCTGTGGAATTCAGTGTCATCCCGTGGCTTGACCACGGAATCCAGAAAAAATATCAGAATAATGTTATAGATTCCGTGGTCAAGCCACGGGATGAC
>NZ_CM000770.1:17762-18866 GCF_000160735.1 Rickettsia endosymbiont of Ixodes scapularis
GCAAAATAATTTCAGTATTGATATAAAAGTTACATATTTGATAAAATAAACATATAAAAAAACAAGTTTTTTATATGTTTTACTGGATTCACGCCTACGCGGGAATAACATAAAACGATCCATGCAACAAGACCGCGAATGTAAGGAGCGTGGCAATCTAGAAAAAGTAATA
Organism: Rickettsia endosymbiont of Ixodes scapularis; assembly: GCF_000160735.1. Lineage (NCBI taxonomy): Bacteria > Pseudomonadati > Pseudomonadota > Alphaproteobacteria > Rickettsiales > Rickettsiaceae > Rickettsia > Rickettsia endosymbiont of Ixodes scapularis. The sequence continues at coordinate 17,935 of NZ_CM000770.1, forward strand.
AAAAAATTTACAGGGTCTGTCAGATTTTTTATGTAAGTACGATTTCTCCATTTGCCCAATTTTGTAAATTAGTATCACAAAGTATAGCAAATTGATTTAAAGCCATGGCCCAATTCTTAATAGGCATTGTCCATTTTTTAGAAGCATTTGTCAATGCTAAAAAGATTATTTTCTGAATCGATTTATCATCTGGAAATACCCCCTTATTTTTTATAATTTTATGAATTTGACGGTTAGTTGATTCAATAGCATTAGTAGTGTAAATCGCCTTTCTAATGTCTTCCGGAAAGCTAAAGAACGGAGCTATTCCAGACCAATTTCTCTGCCATATATCAAAAATAACTGGATATTTTTCATCCCATTTTTTAGCAAAATTTTGTAATTCTCTTAATCCCTCTGCTTCATTTATTGCAGAATAAACTGCCTTTAAATCAGCTGTTACCAATTTTAAATCTTTATATGATACGTATTTTACAGAGTTTCTTACCATATGAACAATACACAGTTGTACTGTGGTTTTTGGGAAAATGCTATTTATTGCTTCTGGAAAACCTTTAAGACCATCAACACACGCAACATATATTTGTTCTACACCACGATTCTTCAGTTCTGTTACTACTTGCATCCAAAATTTAGATCCTTCATTCTTGCCTATCCAAATACCTAATAGTTCCTTCTTGCCTTCTATATTCACGCCAATAGCTAGATAAACTGCTTTATTTATTATTATATGATTGTCTCTTGCCTTAACATGAATACAATCTACATTATAGGATATACACTATCAAGTGCTCTATTCTGCCACGCAGTAACTTCCTCTAAAATGCCATCAGTTACCTTTGATATTAACTCAGATGATACTTTGGTGGCATATAGTTCTTCTAAGTGCCCTTGTATTCTCGAATAGTCATTCCCCTAGCATATAAAGATAT
>NZ_CM000770.1:19066-20421 GCF_000160735.1 Rickettsia endosymbiont of Ixodes scapularis
TTCGGGGATAAGAAATCCCTCGCCTTCAGGCGAAGGGAAGATATAATGAAATTGCTTTAGCAATGAATTTATATCAAGAAACATGAGAAGTTATAGAAAGAATAGTCATAGTCAGTATGATTTAAAAGTACATCTTATATGGATACCAAAATATAGGAAGAGAGTATTGATAGGCAAAGTAGCGGAAAGGGCTAGAGATTTACTAAGGCAGATTTGTATGGAACATGAAGTATATATAATTTCAGGGAAAATATCATGTGATCACGTGCATATGTTTATCTCATATAAATCACAAATATCTCTTAGCAAGTTAGTACAGTATTTAAAAGGTAGTAGCTCAAGAATTTTATTGCAAGAATTTGCTCATTTAAGAAAACAATTTTGGGGCAATCATTTGTGGGCTAGGGGCTATATGGCGGTCAGTTCAGGTAATATAACTGATGAAATGATACAGCACTATATTGATGAACAGGAAGGTGAACCTGTGAATGATGATCGATTTCTAATCGATTCCACTTTATAACCCCTCAGCTTATAGCTGAGGGTTCTTTAGTTTTATTCTTAACTATTTTTATAACTTACACAAACTTTCTGACACCCCCAATTTACAGAATTTTTTTATTACTTGCTTCGTCAATTACTTAAGTAATTTTCTCGCAGTGACGGAAACCCCAATCCACGCAACAATGCTTTCGCAGGAATGACAAGTAAGAACCTATCACATTACTTCTCAAAACGACAAAATGCTCTACTACTATCTTGATTAAGAAAATCAATAATTTGTATTACTATAGAATTATTGTTATATTTCTCGGCAACTTGTTTTATACGCTCAGCAAAATTACCTTCGCCTGAGAAGATTTCTTCGATAGCTTTTAAAGCACTTAAAGACTCTGCTTTATCGAACCCTTTTCTATTCATACCGATTAGGTTTAAGCCCTCAAGCACCGCACGTTTACTACTTACAAGTCCGAACGGTATTACGTCTGCTCCGACCGGTGATAGCCCGCCGATCATTGAATATTCACCGATTCTAGCATATTGATGTACGGCAGACAGTCCGCCGATTATTGCGTAATCACCTACCTCAATATGACCTGCTAGGCTTACATAATTAGCAAATACTACATTATTGCCGATTTTACAGTCATGACCGATATGAACGCCGACCATAAATAAATTATTATTTCCTACTCTTGTCACCATTCCGCCGCCTTGGCTTCCTGCTTGCACTGTAACATATTCTCTTATAGTATTGTTAGAGCCGATTATCGTGCTTGATCTCTCATTAGCATATTTTAAGATTTGCGGAGGTTGACCGATTGATGCAAAAGGATAGATTACTGTATTTTCGC
>NZ_CM000770.1:20521-23574 GCF_000160735.1 Rickettsia endosymbiont of Ixodes scapularis
TTCAACCATTAGAACGCCGGGCATAACAGGTCTTGCCGGAAAATGTCCTGTAAATTGCGGCTCGTTAACGGTAACGTTTTTAATACCTGTTATTGATTTGTTAGGATCGATTTTAAGTACTCTATCTACTAATAAAAATGGATAGCGATGAGGTATCAAATCCATGATTTCGGTAATATCTATGATCATTTATTTAGTCTCTTCTTTAATGTAAATTTTCCGTCATTGCGAGGAAATTATGAAATAATTGACGAAGCAATCTAGTAAAAAGTGCTAAAATCGGCACTTTTTGCTAATTTTTCTGGATTGCCACGCAACAATGCCTGCTCGCAATGACGACTCAGTATCCATGCAGGAATGACATTGTGATCCACACAACAAAGCCCTTTTCAATAGCAAACTACTTTTTTAATTTGCTATTAGAGGTCTTTAGTAATTGTTTCATAATAATAGATTGTCTATGCCAGTCCATGATAGGAACTGCAGGGCTACCGCCGACGATTTTACCTGCCTCTATATTTTGTGTTACACCGCCTTGTGCTGCTACCTGTGTCCCGTCGCCTATATTTAGATGTCCGGCGATTCCTACTTGCCCTCCAAGAGCACAATATTTACCGATCGTGCTACTTCCTGCTATACCTGTTTGTGCTACGATAATAGAACCTTTACCTATTTTTACTCCATGTCCTATTTGTACTAAATTATCTATGCGGCATAAATCTTCTATAATAGTATCTTGAAGCGAACCTCTATCAATAGTAGTGTTGCTACCAATTTCAACATTATTGCCGATTTTAACTATTCCTATATGAAATATTTTATGATGTACGCCTTTTTCGGTAGAAAAGCCAAACCCGTCTTGTCCTATTTTTGCTCCTGCAAGTATTACGATGTCGTCACCTATAATTGCATAATTTATTGAAACATGTTGTTCTATTCTAGCGTTTCTGCCGATATTTACGCCTCTACCTATAAAACTTTCGGCTTCTATAATACTATTATCACCTATAATAACCTCGTCTTCAATAACTACATTGTGACCTATATAACAATTTTTTCCGATAGTCGCCGAATCTGCAACAATAGCGGATTTCATTATTTTAGCAGGGTATGATTTAATAGGAGCATAAAAAAAATTAATCAATTTGCCGTAAGCAAAATATGAATTCTCGGCATGTATTAAAAGAGTATTTGGATTTGCTTCTCCCGTAAAATTTTTCGGCACTATACAAGCAGCAGCTTTGGTAGTTTTTAAAAATTCGGAGTATTTAGGATTGCTTAAAAAGCTAATATCATTTGATGATGCTTCCTGCAGAATTTTAATATCATGAATAGCTATATCTTCATGAATCTTAGGAGGTTCTATAATATCGTGTAAAAAATCTATAATTGCCGTTAGTTTTCGTGGTCCTAAATTTTTATAAAAATTACTACTTACCATATGAAACTTTAAGCAAATTAATCATTAGCGACAGTATATAAGTGATAGTTTTATTATGCAACAAAATTTACAGGTAGCATAAAAGGTATTGCTAAGTAAAGAATGATATAGTCATTGCGAGCAGGCATTATTGCGTGGATCAATTCTATCACTGTCATCCCGCGACTTGATCACGGGATCCAGTTAAAAATACTAATAATATTAGTATTTTTAGTTGTTTTCTGGATACCGTGGTCAAGCCACGGTATGACACCGAACGCATTTTTCAATCTACGCAACAATGCTGAGCTAGAATGACAAACCAGTCATGCAATAATGAAAAAATTTCTGAAATCAATAATCATATTGACTTGTTTAGAATTTTGCTTAGAATCCATCTTGGAACAGCTAAGGTTGTTCTGGAGTATAGAAACCTCCATCAACAGGCAGTAAAACCACCGTTAAATTGGTTCATTCCTCGATATTTTACGGTCGGGGAGGTAGTAGTCATGTTCAGGGCTTAGAGTATAACTTTAAGCCTAAAAACTACTCAGCTGTTTTGTTGACGGTGTTTCTAACTCCCTGATCACCAATCGGGCTTTAACTTAGCTTCTTGGTGATCAAACTTGAATCATTTAAGTTTAATCAGGAGAACTATATGAACACTAAAACAGTAGAAGAAAAATAGCCATTATTGAGCCGTATCTAGATTTTTTTATTAAAGACAAAGACTTATTACGTGAAATTTATCCAAATGGCATAAATAGGGAATTAAGAATAGAACTTATTTTAGCTGAAAAACCTTATACATCATATTCTTACTACAAATTAATCAGAAATTTATTCAAATTGCCATACCGAAAAATTATACTTATAATCGATAAACAATTTTTAAAAGCATCGCTTGGTTTATTTCGTTCAATTATTCTCGGCACTTTATTATATCTAAACTTAGTTAAAATTTTTATCTATGACAAGAATGATTTTGTATTGAATATACGAGCTTTAAAAAAAGTAACGAAAATTACTTTTTGTTATATAAAATTAATTACTTTAAAAAACTGATTAACTTAGAGTAATTAAATAAGCAGAAAGAAGAAGAATTGAAATAGTGGAGGCAAGTAGACTATTTACTTTACTAAGCGACAGTATATTAAGTAATACTTTTTTGTGTAACAAAATTTACAGATAGCATAAAAATTTAAAGGGTTGGGACAAATTGTTTCCCTTCTATGTAAAATATAAAATATTATATTTAATTTAAGGGCTTTAGCAATAAACTTTGCTCCTTCATCACCTATGTTGCACCAAGAAATTTTAAATTTAGTAGTACCATCTCTTAAGCCGTTAGCTTTAGCTTGGTTTTTAAATCCTCTTTTTTCTAGAAATTCTATTAATTCTTTCATATCTATATCTTTATTAACGCGAGTTTCGTATTAAGATGCCTAAATTATGGTTAATGAATATGCTATAATGCTTATCCTTTCAAGGTTTGTAAGAGGTGTGACAAGTTTTACAATTTAATAGTTATAGTCAAAAAAGACAATTTACTAAAAATTTATGCAGTTTTAAGTACATTTAGTAACAAAACAATATTACTAATATCCTCGTAACCCAGTTACTATCAGCTATT
>NZ_CM000770.1:23774-27129 GCF_000160735.1 Rickettsia endosymbiont of Ixodes scapularis
TGTATATAAATTGGAATAGAAATAAAGAATGGTGGCCACGGTTGGAATTGAACCAACGACACAAGGATTTTCAGTCCTTTGCTCTACCGACTGAGCTACATGGCCGTATATACTCGTTTAATTTGAAAAATTGGCTATGTCGTTCTACAAGTACTGCGGTACTCACGTATAAGCGCTGCGTTCCTCGTCTTGTGAACTCCTTGCTCTTTTCCAAATTAAACTTCGTCTACTTACTCCTCATTTATTCAGAGTATGCCTAAATCGTCATTGCGAGCGACTGAAAGGAGTGTGGCAATCCAGAAAAGATAATAAAAAAATTCTATAAATTAGAATTTTTTAACTGGATTGCTTAGTCGAAACTTACAGTTTCTCCTCGCAATGACTGGAAAACCAAATACAACAATAAGCTTATAATAGATTAATCGGCTTTTGTCTATTCTTAATTAGTAATATTAGACAAAAATCTTACTACATGACAATTTTTCATTTTATCATCTTTGGATATTGGAATATCAAGGACAACAGCTGTATCCAACGTACTAATTGAGTAGAAATATTATACAAGATATTAACCAATGTATCTAATCCAACACGAAATATACTATTTTGCCTATAACCATGTTTTTTAATAACTATTGGTTTATCTAAAACTATAATCTCTCCAGTTTGATAAGCTAGGCAAAATGCAATAGACAATATTTGCATCAATGTATCTAATCGTAAATCATTAGTAATATGAGTTGCTTCACAGTTGAATCCTGCTGATTTAAAAGCTTTGAACATTGTTTCAATTTGCCATCTTTGAGCATATATCTCAGCAGGATTTTTGATCTCATCACTATGTATTAAGACTGCAAGTTCACTCTTCTTATTTCTGATCCCTACTACATTAAATATTTCACCTTTTGTACCAATTCTACGTTGTGACAAACTCACATGCGATCCTATGGCTAGAGGGCGAAATAACTCTTGTATTTTAACCATTTTTCCCCTTGCATTACTGATATATTGTCTATTTTCTCTAACTCGAAAAACGTATCTTATTTGATTTGTTCTAAGCCAAGAGAGCCATTCCTTACCTATAAATTCTCTATCAGCGGTTAATGCTTCAATGCGGTTTTTGTCAAAAACTTCTAAAAAACACTCCATCAGATCAATACGCTCAATATAATCAGAGTTACCACACTTTTTATCACTTAGAAAATTCCAAAAAGGGGGATCGCTATACCATGAAAACTGACAGCTAAATATAAAATATTTATATGTCGTTTACCAAATTTCCAATTCGTTCTATCTAAACACAATACCCATTTTTGCTCCTGCTCAAACCCAGTCATCATGACTAACATAACAGGTAATACTCTCCATGATATTGAGATTTCAGAGATAAATCTTTGCATCCTTCTATACCATGAAGCTGCTTTAATCCCAGACGGCATTCTATTGCATAACAATGACATGTTTACTGTCCTGCTGTTAAGCATTGAAATGATAAATAATCCTAAACATTTTGCTCTTGATAAATTAAGCAAAATATGTTTTTGTAATAATTCGACTAGAGGGGCGGAATGATCTTTCATATGTAAACCAAGTTCTTTCCCCGTTATCATCATGAATTATCAGCAAAATTCAATCCTTTAGTCCTTACATCTCTAAAAATTGTCATGTAGTAAGGACAAAAATACTTAATTATGATATTATGAGCGTTTATTATTATAACGGTTTTTATGATCAAAATCGGCAATATTGAGCTTTCTTCAAATATTATACTAGCTCCAATGTCGGGTGTTACGGATTTGGAATTTAGAAGATTGGTGAAAAGATTCGGTGCAGGGCTTGTAGTTTCTGAAATGGTAGCAAGTAGAGCAATGATTGTGGAATCTAGGCAGTCACTACAAAAAAGTGCTATTATGCGTGATGATGCAACAAGTGCTTGTATACAGCTAGCGGGCTGTGAGCCGAATGTAATAGCTGAAGCTGCTAAAATGAACGAGGATATGGGGGCAAAAATTATCGATCTTAATTTTGGCTGTCCGGCAAAAAAAGTAGTAGGCGGTTATTCAGGCTCAGCTCTAATGAGGGATGAGCAGCTGGCAGCTAAGATTTTTGAAGCTACCGTTAAAGCGGTTAAGCTGCCGGTAACCGTTAAAATGCGTATGGGCTGGGATGATAATACGAAAAATGCTCCGACTTTAGCCAAAATTGCTGAAAGCTCAGGTGTTCAGATGGTTACCGTTCACGGTAGAACTAGATGTCAGTTTTATTCCGGTAATGCCGATTGGGATTTTATACGATCAGTTAAAGAAGCGGTAAAAATTCCGGTTATTGCTAACGGTGATATTACTAATTTTGCCAAAGCAAAAGAAGCCCTGCAAAAATCCGGTGTGGACGGTATTATGGTCGGTAGAGGAGCATACGGCAAACCTTGGCTTATTTCACAAATTGATCATTACCTTAAAACAGGTAAAGAAAAATCTGCTCCCTCTATAGCAGAGCAGCTAGATATTGTAACAGAGCATTATGATGCAATACTTGATTATTACGGTGAATCCGTGGGCGTACCTATTGCACGTAAGCATATTGGTTGGTATAGTAGTGGTTTACCGAATTCGGCAGAGTTTAGAGGTGCCGTTAATTTGATGAACGATCCCGCAGCGGTAAAAGAGAAAATTGCGGAATTTTATAATAATGTTATGAAAGAGTAAGCGTTGTTGCATGTATCAATTCCACTTCTGTCATCCCGCGACTTGATCGCGGGATCTAGTTTAAAATACTAATATTATTAGTATTTTAAGTTATTTTTCTGGATACCGTGGTCAAGCCACGGTATGACCTAGAACGCATTTTTTGATCCACGTAACAATGCTTGAATGGGTAGTAATGAGAAATATTTTAAGTTTTATTTTTATAATATTGTTTTTGTTATAAAACGCGAGTTTCGTATTCAAAAAGTCGCTGAATAGCTGATAGTAACTGGGTTACGTGGATCTTAATAATACTGTTTTTGTTATAAAGTGAGTACAAAATATAAATTGCTAATTAAAATATGGTATTTATAGTATTAGAAAAAAGTTTATAGGTTATTGAAAAAACTTTAAGAGCAATAACCTATGATAATGGATTTTACAGAAATATTTTGTTACGTCGATGATTTTTTTCAAGAATTAGACAAGCATACAAATTCAATTACTAACCATAACAACAAATCTGGTCCTAAAAGTCGACTGAACAGAAGTGAGGTAATAACAATTATAATAGGCTACTGGCAGTCATCTTATGATTGTTTTAAGAATTATTATCTGAAGCAAATATGAATTCATCATCAAAGAGATTTTCAATTAGTAAGCTATAGTCA
>NZ_CM000770.1:27629-28638 GCF_000160735.1 Rickettsia endosymbiont of Ixodes scapularis
AAAGTTTGTGTAAGTTATAAAATAGTTAAGAATAAATTAATTAAAACAACTTACATGAGGCTAATATGAAGAATAAGAGTAAAGTATCAAATCCGACTATAGAAAAAGTAGTATCAGAAATACTATCACAAAGTGATCCATCTGAGATATTTGGCAAAGAAGGAATATTTCAGGAAATTAAAAAGCAGATAGTAAATAAGATTTTAGAAAAAGAAATGGAATCTCATATAGGTTATGAGAAGCATTCTAAGAATACCAAGGAGTCAGATAATAGACGTAATGGCAATTATGAAAAGACTCTAATAGATTCCGAGGGTCGTAAATTGATAGTAGAAGTGCCAAGGGATCGGGAAGGAGAATTTGAACCTCAACTAATTCCAAAAGGAGTAAGGAGATTTGAAGGATTTGATGATAAAGTAATATCTTTATATGCTAGGGGAATGACTATTCGAGAAATACAAGGGCACTTAGAAGAACTATATGCCACCAAAGTATCATCTGAGTTAATATCAAAGGTAACTGATGGCATTTTAGAGGAAGTTACGCGTGGCAGAATAGAGCACTTGATAGTGTATATCCTATAATGTAGATTGTATTCATGTTAAGGCAAGAGACAATCATATAATAATAAATAAAGCAGTTTATCTAGCTATTGGCGTGAATATAGAAGGCAAGAAGGAACTATTAGGTATTTGGATAGGCAAGAATGAAGGATCTAAATTTTGGATGCAAGTAGTAACAGAACTGAAGAATCGTGGTGTAGAACAAATATATGTTGCGTGTGTTGATGGTCTTAAAGGTTTTCCAGAAGCAATAAATAGCATTTCCCAAAAACCACAGTACAACTGTGTATTGTTCATATGGTAAGAAACTCTGTAAAATACGTATCATATAAAGATTTAAAATTGGTAACAGCTGATTTAAAGGCAGTTTATTCTGCAATAAATGAAGCAGAGGGATTAAGAGAATTACAAAATTTTGCTAAAAAATGGGATGAAAAATATCCAGT
>NZ_CM000770.1:29638-31232 GCF_000160735.1 Rickettsia endosymbiont of Ixodes scapularis
GATGGTCTTAAAGGTTTTCTCAGAAGCAATAAATAGCATTTTCCCAAAAACCACAGTACAACTGTGTATTGTTCATATGGTAAGAAACTCTGTAAAATACGTATCATATAAAGATTTAAAATTGGTAACAGCTGATTTAAAGGCAGTTTATTCTGCAATAAATGAAGCAGAGGGATTAAGAGAATTACAAAATTTTGCTAAAAAATGGGATGAAAAATATCCAGTTATTTTTGATATATGGCAGAGAAATTGGTCTGGAATAGCTCCGTTCTTTAGCTTTCCGGAAGACATTAGAAAGGCGATTTACACTACTAATGCTATTGAATCAACTAACCGTCAAATTCATAAAATTATAAAAAATAAGGGGGTATTTCCAGATGATAAATCGATTCAGAAAATAATCTTTTTAGCATTGACAAATGCTTCTAAAAAATGGACAATGCCTATTAAGAATTGGGCCATGGCTTTAAATCAATTTGCTATACTTTGTGATACTAATTTACAAAATTGGGCAAATGGAGAAATCGTACTTACACAAAAAATCTGACAGACCCATGTCTGATAATAAACCTTCTATTACATCTCTCTTGATATGCTAAATCCTATGCTATATTAATTCGAAACTCGCGTATCCTAGTAAAGTGTCAGCAAGAACTATAATAAACATGATTAGAAAAGTTGGTTACAGCTATAAAAAAACTTTTCTTCATCCCAAAAGAAATCATAAATTAAGAAATGAGTTTATAGAAAAGATAACCACCATAGACAAAGATAAACTAGTGTTTTTGGATGAATCAGGAATAGAAGATAATGCGTGTCGAGAACATGGCTGGAGCCCAAAAGGAGAAAGATATTATGGTGAAAAAGCTTATCAGCACAAACACAGAATTAGTATGATTGCTGGCCTATTTAATAGCAATATTGTAGCACCTCTAATATTTGAAGGCAATTGTAATAAAGCTATTTTTGAGACGTATGTCAAGGATATACTCATTAAAGAATTAAGGGCAGGACAAGTCGTAGTAATGGATAATATTAATTTTCATAAAAACTCTAAGGTAAAAGAATTAATTGAATCGGTAGGGGCAAGTATTTTATTCCTTCCTACTTACAGTCCTGACCTTAATCCTATAGAACATTATTGGTTTAAAATTAAACATCAAATTAGAAAAGATACTAGTAACTTTACATATTTTTTTGATGCTGTTTATCACGTATTACAAAAAGTAACTACCTTACCTGCTTAAGCTATACAATGATGGCATGCCCAAACGTAAAAGCAACCATACAACCGGTTAGTGTATTTTTAGGCGATGAAACATTTTTAAGATATAATAGCAAACTACTATCGTAACGCGAGTTTCGTATTAATAGAGGAACTGAATAGCTGATAGTAACTGGGTTACGAGGATATTAGTAATATTGTTTTTATTATAAAATGTACTTAAAACTGCATAAATTTTTAGTAAATTGTCTTTTTTGACTATAACTATTAAATTGTAAAACTTGTCACACCTCTTACAAACCTTGAAAGGATAAGCATTATAGCATATTCATTAACCATAATTTAGGCATCTTAATACGAAACTCGCGT
>NZ_CM000770.1:33232-47120 GCF_000160735.1 Rickettsia endosymbiont of Ixodes scapularis
AAACAAAGAGACACGATTTTTCAATATATCAATTGGAGTAATTATTGGTAGTTGTGTGGCAGGTATTGCTTGTTTGGGCGTTAAAGAACTTACTTTTTGGTGTAGCAGCTAGCGCTGTTGGTGCAGTATTGGGAAGTTTTTTGATGAATGAGTATATGTCTGGCAATATTCAAAAGAACTTATACTACGCGAGTTTCGTATTAAGATGCCTAAATTATGGTTAATGAATATGCTATAATGCTTATCCTTTCAAGGTTTGTAAGAGGTGTGACAAGTTTTACAATTTAATAGTTATAGTCAAAAAAGACAATTTACTAAAAATTTATGCAGTTTTAAGTACATTTTATAACAAAAACAATATTACTAATATCCTCGTAACCCAGTTACTATCAGCTATTCAGTTCCTCTATTAATACGAAACTCGTGTTGTATAGTAAAAGGATTTACATTGGCATTGCTTAGAAAAAGTTGTTTTATAATGTAGCTTAGCCTTTCTATGTCATTCCCGCTTTTGCGGGAATGACATAGAAACTTTAGATTAACTCTTTTTAGTCAATGCCTAAATTACTCAAAATCTTCCTCTACAGCTTCAACCTCTTGCACTTCTGGTACAAAATGTTTAAGCATGGACTCAATACCGTTTTTTAAGGTAATAGTGGAACTAGGACATCCAAGGCATGCACCACGAAGTGCTAATTTAACTATACCGTTTTCAAAGCCTTTATATATTATATCACCGCCGTCTTGTGCAACAGATGGACGCACCCTAGTTTCAATAATCTCTACGATTTGCTTCTCTATTTCTGAAAGCCCATCAAGGCTATGATTTACATTACCTGCTTTGGTGCTTTCTTCAAATACCGGAAATCCTGCAACAAAATGATCCATAATAACCATTAAAATTTCAGGCTTTATAACTTGCCAATTACCTTCAGCTTGTTTAGTTACTGTTATAAAATCACTACCAAAAAATACTGATTTTACATTATTAATATGAAATAGCGATTCTGCAAGTTTGCTTCTTCCTTTTACTTCAGCAAGCTCACTAAAAAATACCGGCTGATCACTAATTATTTCCTGCCCCGGGAAAAATTTTATTGCATCAGGGTTGGGAGTATCTTCAGTTTGAATAAACATAATTAAAGCACACTAATAAATTTGTTGATTATTATAAATTGATAGTACTACTTTTACAATATATTTGTATTTATCTTGGGCATTGTTGCATAGCTCTCAAAAGCCGTATATGTCATTCCTGCGGAAGCAGGAATCCAGTACTGCCTATCCCCGTTATTGCGAGAAAGCATTTATGCCGACGAAGTAATCTCATGAAATTTAAGAGAGATTGCCACGTCGCTACGCTCCTCGCAATGACAAGTATAAATATTTTTTTATATTCCCGCTTTTAGCTAGGAATAACATAAGGCGGTAAATATCTAATTAATATATAAGCAGGTATAAAACAAAATCCTGCTACAATAAAGAAATAAGTCCAACCTAAATAAGTAGCTGCATAACCTGAAATACTACCAAACAATATGGTACTAATATAAGCAATAGAAGTAATTAAAGCAATTTGGGTTATACAATATTTAGAACTACAGCATCTTAATTGGTAAGAAAAAAACGGCGACATAGTTAAGCCATTGGTAAATTCTTGAAAAAAGACCGCTATATACAGACTTGTAATATCTCGATTATAAAAATAGAGAAATAAAAAAGATAGGCTAGATAAAGCATGATATATTAATGCTCTTTTAAGCAAATAAGAATATTCATATTTTCGGCACAAAAACCCGCCTATAAAACCTCCAAGGATTGCAGCACACATACCGAAAGCTTTATAGCCAAGCGCTAAGTCCTTTTTCGTATAACCAATATCGAGATAAAACATATTCGGCATAATTGAAAGAAAATTATCTTGAAGACGATATAGAAGCATAAAACTAACAATTATTAGCCATTTAGGTTTCTTGATAAAGTCATAAAAAGCATGCCAAAATCTATCAAAATCATTAATAATTATCTTATCTTTAAATTTAAGCGGATAGAATATAATTAATAGTAATGACGGTATACATAAAATTGCCATAACACGATAAACATCTTGCCAAGATATGATAGTAGATAAATATAACGCTCCTAAACCTGCTATAAGTATACCCATTCTAAAGCCTGTAGTACAGGCTGCTTCACTTATGCCCCAATTTTTATTTGTAATCAGTAACATCTGTGATGATTGAAGTAACATATCATAAATGGAAGAAAAAAATGCCACAACTACTAAGCATAAAGTAAATGGTATAAAATGAGTGTTAGGGTTAAAATTTGTCAGAACATATACACAAAAAATACAACTAACCAAAGCAATAATTAAACAATATTTATATCCTCGCTTACTTAAAGGAGCAAAACTTACTTTTTCAAGTAAAGGACCCCATAAAAATTTAAATACATGAATAAAATTAACTAAACTAAAAAGCCCGATAGTGATTTTATCAAAACCGGATTCTCGAAGCCAAAAAGAAAGAGTTGAACTGGTAAGTAAATAAATTAAACCTCCGGGAAAAGAAATTATTAATATAAAGAAAATATTAGATATATATTGAAATCGTGAAAAATTTAAACTTATGAGCTTATTCTCCTTTTTTATATTTGTCATCCCACGGCTTGATCGGCGTTGCTGCATAGATCAATTCCACTTCTGTCATCCCGCAACTTAATCGCGGGATCCAGTTTAAAATACTAATAATATTAGTATTTTAAGTTGTTTTTTGGACCCCGTAGTCAAGCCACGGGGTGACAATGTAATAACCACCCATGCGATCAAAGATCACTCACAATGACGTAAATCTAAACTACGATACTTTCTTTCTTTTATTACCGTAGCTGTTACCGTCAAAGGTTCTTTTACGGCTACTATCAAAAGAATTAAACTTTTTACCGTCACCACCGGCTCTTTTACCGAATGATCTTTTACGATTATTTTTATCACTTCTAAACTCACTACGTGGCGTAGATTCTCCTTTATTTACTAGACGATCGATTGCACGCCATCTAATAACATCATCAGGAGAAATAAAAGACAACGCATATCCGGTAGCCCCTGCTCTACCCGTTCTACCTATTCTATGTAAATAATCTTCAGGACACATAGGTAAATCATAATTAATAACATGCTGTGTATGAGGAATATCAAGCCCACGAGCCGCTACATCAGTTGCTACCATTATTCTATGGTTTGACTTACGAAATGATAAAATTACTCTTTCACGTTGATGCTGACTTAAATCACCGTGTATAGCTTCTGCTTTATGATTTTCATATTTCAACATTTTAGCTAATTGATCGGCAGAGCGTTTAGTTTTCACAAAAATAATTACCGATCCTTCCCTATTACCAAGTTGTTTAGTTAATTCACTAAATTTTTCTTTATCAGAAATATGTAATGATTCCTGTTTTATTTCTGCAGCTGCTTTATTAGTAGCACCTACCGTAATACGTACCGGATTGTTTAGATATTTTTGAGAAAGAGCAATAATATGTTTTGGCATAGTAGCGGAAAACATTAAAACTTGTCTTTTTTCCGGTAAAAATTTATTGATTCCTTCTAACTGTTCTTTCATTCCCATATCAAGCATTCTATCCATTTCGTCAAGTACGGTTATGCCTATGCGATCAATTTTTAGACTTCCCCTATTTAAGTGATCGATAATACGCCCCGGCGTACCGATAATCACTTTCGGATTCTTTTTTAATTGCATAAATTGTTTAGGCATCGGTTCACCGCCTATCAAAACTGCACTATTAATTTTATAGGGTGTAGTTACTTTATTTAAAGTACTGTGTATTTGTGTTGCTAGTTCTCTAGTCGGGACAAGAATTAAAGCAGTAGTTTTATTTTTAATAAATGAATCAATTAACGGCAATAAATAAGCGAGAGTTTTTCCTGAACCTGTTTGGCTAGAGGCGAGTATGTCCGACCCCGCTATTGCAACCGGGATCGATTGCTTTTGTATTTCAGTCGGCTCAGTGATATTCATTGTCTCAAGAGCAATAATTAATTCTTCAGATAAATTAAAATTTTTCATTATATAATCCAATATAGTTTTAAATCAAAATATGCACATTATTGATTAGACTCTTACATAACCCATTTCTAAAGATAATTAAGACATCGACTCTATCTTCTCATCCTCACGCACTTAACTATAGTACGCTTGCGTAAAGTAGAAATCTCTTAATTCCCTTTATAAGATAAATTATGCAAGAGGTCTATTGTATAAAAAATAAATTATAGTAAATTAAAATAACGACTTATATAATTATCCTGAATCAAAAAATATGCTTAACTAGATTACAAAACACCAACTAAATATATAAAACGATAATGAATAATGAAACTATTTTAGAATCTTATTCAAGCCAGAATAATATTATTAGATTTAGGGCATTTTCACGCCTTTTAGTAAAAATAATTTATTATACTTAAATTATATAGGTTTTTATAGACAAAAACAAAATATTTACTATTTTGATAAAAATGACTAGGCTACCCTAAATTATAAACAATTTTGGATAGCTGCTTTTGGTATTATAAATATATTTATTTAATTCTGAGGTTAACAGCATAGGCTTTTCCTTGCTTTTCTTCAAGATCAAAAATTACATCTTGTCCTTCTTCAAGGCTATGTAAACCTGCTGCGTCTACGGCTGATTTGTGTACAAACACATCTTTGCCGCCATTTTCCTGTTCAATAAATCCAAAATTCTTCGTAGAATTATACCACTTAACTTTACCTACTATATTTGTAGCCATAAAAACCTTTATTAGATAGAAATTACTTATTTGAACTTAAACACACGCTTATAATAACTAAAACTTAAATTTTAAGCCTTATTAAATATAAGAGCCGATAAAATTCATTATGCAAAACTACCTTACCTTGCGGCATTTGTCAATAAACATGTCAATAACATGCAAGAGAAAGTATTACTTTCTGAAACTAATCTATCATATTATTACTATTTTGTCACTATTTAAGTTAATTATCTAATAAATTAATGAGTAAACTAACTATTTTAAAGGTGTTTAATAACTTTTTCATATCAGACTAATATATTAACGATAAAAGTACTTGCTTTTTTGTATTTTTTTTATTAATCTGTCACCGTGAATTAAATAGTATACTGTATACAATATACTGTACACTGATCTTGCCCGCGTGATGGAATGGTAGACATAACAGACTTAAAATCCGTGGAGCGTAAGCTCTTGCCGGTTCAAGTCCGGCCGCGGGTACCATTAAAATTAAAACGTACAAGGCTCAACTTTCAGCTATAATCCTAAAGGATTTAATAAAGACCCAATATTATCAAAACTTGGATTACCTTTGCTAGATAACACTTTTTAATAATTAGTTTATAGAGTATAATTAACATTTTAATAAGTTGTAAATGTTAATATCGTTAATCAATTTAACCCAAAACTTACTGTATAGTATAAAAATAAGATTAAATCCTAATGACCCTAAAGTTTATTATGATAAAGGTAGAACATTAGAAAAGTTAGGAAAGTATAAGGCAGCTCTTAAATGGTTTAATAAGGCTCTTGAATTAGACCCTAATAATCCTACACCTCATATTGATAAAGGTGTTACACTATTTAATTGGGGAAAATATAACTTAGCTCTCAAATCATTTAATAAAGCGTTAGAATTGGGCCCTGATAATCCAGATGCAAGTACTAGAAAACAATTACTATTAGATATGCAGAAATAATTTATATACTAAAAAGATCCTTAACATAAATAATGAGTATTACTAATAGTTACAAACTATCCGACATATCTAAAACATTAGGATTAACTACTCGTAGGATTCAACAATTAGTAAAAAACGATATATTACCAAAGCCCATTAATAGCAATTATGATTTAGCGGGATATATTAGAGCTTATGAGAAGTATTTACAATAGTAGAATCTAGGCAAAAACAATTCCGGTAGGAATGGTAAGTACTAGATTAACAAATAAAAAGGATATTTTACAACAACAATCCTTAAAAATACGCAGCTTAAAAAATTAGGACAAGGCAGAGTTTAAGGTTCTCTATATTATATTCCATGCTATTCAAAACAATTAGCTAATTCTGATAAATTTTGTTGCATAATAAGAAGTATAGTTTATTTGTGTTCTAAAGTTTGTTGTAGTTACTAAACAGTCCTACTTACGGGTGTAGAACTTGAGCGTGACGCATCAAGTGAAGTAGTAAAAAGAATCGGCTATAATGCTGTGTTGCGTGGTCACTTAAAACAAACAGAAAAAACCGAACATTTCTATCAAACACCCTGAATCTTTTGCCGTTGCTAGGAAATAATCAACTAGTTTTTCTTGCTACTTCCATAGTACGAATACGATGTTTAATATGAGACCACTCGTTACGTTCTGCAACCTCTAAATCATAATGCGATTGTAGGTTAATCCACATTTGAGCCGAGGTTTGAAAATACTTACCGAGTCGCAATGCCATATCAGCAGTAATTGATCTTCTACCGTGTACTATTGCATGGATACGGCTAGGCGGTACATCAATATCACGAGCTAACCTGTTTTGACTTATATTTAAAGGCTTCATGAATTCTTCTTCTAATACCTCACCAGGCGTTACAAGATCTAGTAATTGGTGCATATAACCTCCTTGATGGTAATCAACAATTTCAACATTATGGGCGTTTCCGTTATGCCAAGTAAAACATATACGCCATTGATCGTTAATACGAATACTATGCTGATCTACTCTATCACCTTTTAATGACTTAAGATTATTACCAGGAGGAGAACATAAATCATTAATATTAATAGCCGAATTTAGTAATTTAAGCTTTCTTTGAGCTTGACGAGAGACTGCACTAAAACATTTTGTAAATTTATTATAAAATAACTTTTCAGTATCAGAACAAGCAAAAGATACAATTATGTTTTAGTATTATTTTATATAGTATTAACAAAAATATAATGCATCAAATTTTATGTCTTTTTCAAGAAGATTTATACGAGTTTTTAGATATAGAAGAATTACCGGTATTGTTATTTAGCCATAGCTATAATCCTGAGGTATTAGTAAGAATTAGCACGAGTATTATGAGCGAACCCGATTTAGAGATTGCCGAAAAAACTAATGGATGAGCTAATGCTATTTAATCAATCTCTACTAGACGAGCATTTACATAAAACTGTAGGATCAAGTTCAATTGCTTTATTATAAGACTCAAGAACTAAATTGTATTTACCTAAATAGTATAAAGCAATACCTTTATTGTTATATGCTTTAGAATAACCAGGATTTAACTTAATGACTTCATTGCAAGCCTCAAGAGCTAATGCATATTTACCTAGTAAATAAAAAAAACCGTATTTTTGAGTAAGATAGATTTATTAAATATATAATTATTACAATTAACAATTATAGTTATTGACTTCTTTTAATTCCCCCTATAAATTACTTCTCTTAAATAATAATTAAACTCTGTCATTCATGATATAATCTAATTTTTAAGAGTTAAAATATGGAAAATAAAGAAGAAGAAATTTTAACCTCTGAGTTAATAATAGATGAAGAGGAGGAAAAACGTTTAAAAGCTCAAAATGCAAGGAAAGAGCTTAAGTTAATATTAATAACATTTGCTATTATTCTTACTAGTTTTTTAACTTTTTGTTATTTCTTTTTTAACTATATAGAAGAAAAAGCAGCAGAGTATAAATTACAGCAAGAACAAGAAGCAAAAGTAAATAACAAAACAGAATGAAGTTGTTTAAATACAATATAACCAAAAGTTATTAATCTATTTAAAATTAAAAAATTATTTATTATTGCAATTTTTTTTAATCAACTATTATTAACAAAAATAAGAAATAACTTTTATGGAAGATATAAGCTCTTGGAAAGAAAAGTTTGAAATTTGCATTTACGCTAAAAAGCTGATTGATAAACTCGAATATTTAAACACTAAAGTAAAAAATCCTGTTGATATAGAGGAAGTCAAAAAAGTATCTACTACGCTCATAAATATCATGGTTCGCAAATAGCGTCAATCAGGCGATCCTTACTATTCTCATCCGATTGAGGTGGCGATTATGGTAGCAGAATTTGTAGCAAATGAAGCTAGTAAACTTTTTACCCATGTTATACTGCAAGCGGCATTGTTACACGATACAATTGAGGATACAGAACTTACTAAACAACGCGAGTTTCGAATTAATATAGCATAGGATTTAGCATATCAAGAGAGATGTAATAGAAGGTTTATTATCAGACATTTGATAATTTATCAGTGCTGCAACCATATGCACAAAGGCATTTGTAACTGATCTATGCCTTGAATGCTCAAACTTCCCCAATAGTTTAATTTTACTAAACACAGATTCTATTAATGCTTTTTTAAGCAATAATATTTTATCCAACATAGACATAAGTTTATTTTTCATATTTTTCTTTACCCTAGTTACCATAAAAATTCCTTGCTCTAAAAGTTGTAGAAATAATTGTTGCGAAATATAACCACGATCTCCGAATACTTTACCAAAAAGATTTTTGATTATCAGTTCCAGCTGTTTTCTATCATCCTTATTGCCAGGGCTAAAAGATGCTTTAACTATACCACCGGCTCTATTAATTATTAGATGTAGTTTAAGTCCATAGAACCAACCTTTTGTTGTCTTACTGCTTGCTGCTATGCCGGCGAACACTTTATTCATTGAAATACGGTATCTCTTACATACCTCTATACTACTTGAATCTACAAAAGAGAGTCCGTCACACTGATCCAAAATAGAATTGAATATTAGTACTAATAGTGGTAAATGTGGACCTATTATTTTTATAAATTGACTATAGCTTACTAATTGAAAATCTCTTTGATGATGAATTCATATTTGCTTCAGATAATAATTCTTAAAACAATCATAAGATGACTGCCAGTAGCCTATTATAATTGTTATTACCTCACTTCTGTTCAGTCGACTTTTAGGACCAGATTTGTTGTTATGGTTAGTAATTGAATTTGTATGCTTGTCTAATTCTTGAAAAAAATCATCGACGTAACAAAATATTTCTGTAAAATCCATTATCATAGGTTATTGCTCTTAAAGTTTTTTCAATAACCTATAAACTTTTTTCTAATACTATAAATACCATATTTTAATTAGCAATTTGTATTTTGTACTCACTTTATAACAAAAACAGTATTATTAAGATCCCCGTAACCCAGTTACTATCAGCTATTCAGCGACTTTTTGAATACGAAACTCGCGTTGATTACATGTATACTATGTTGCATGGTTCGGCTTTTCCGTCGTTGCGAGAAGGCATTGTTGCGTGGAGCGACAAAACCCACTGTGTCACCCCGTGGCTTGACCACGTGGTCCATAAAAACAACTTATAATGTACATTATTTGTCTATTTTTCCTGGATCCCGCGATCAAATCGCGGGATGACAGGAGAAAAACCGATCCATGCAACAAGGTCTACGGTTGCTCGCAATGACGACTCGGTATCCACGCAACAATGCTCTACGAGGATAAACAAAAATTGGGATATAGAATAAAAAAAGCCCTTTTTTTCAAAGAGAGCTTTTTTCTTGAGGAACTTATAAACTTGCTAATCGGGAGCGATTAGAAGTTTACACGGACTTTTAGAGCACCTTGATGTGCAGTATATTTACTTGCAATCTGAGCATCGTAACCGATTCCGTATTCCATCTTAGCATCAGGTCTTATGCTTGCACTTAAACCTAAATTATAAGATGTTTTAGCGGTTCTGTCAGGCTGGCTGATGAACGGAGTAACTTGTCCGTCTAACACAGACTGAGTTTTAGATAATCTACCGTTTACTTTGTGAACCACAAAAGCGTGAGCTTCCGGATATACCGCAAGATCAGTTATGTTCATAGTACCGCCTGCTACTTTAGCACCTACTATTAAATCGGTTCTATCGCTAAACTTGCTGTTAACTTGCTTGTTTGCAACTGTTGTACTAGTTTCTTTGTAGTTTTCGTCAGAAGACTTTAAGTAACTAAGTCCTGCCATTGGAGTTACTAACACACCTTGCATTGCATTGTAATCATAACCGACTGTTAAGTTACCGCCGAATGTCATGTTATCGTAATTACCAGCAGCAATTTGCTTGCTCATATTACCGTTAGCATCGAAGAAGTAACGCTGACTTTTGTTCTTCACTTGGTTTAAGCTAAATATTGCACTACCTTGAGCAAAGAAATTCTCAACAAGCTGCTGGGCACCATATAGAGAGAATGAGAAACCGTTAACGTTAGTTTTATCACCTTTCTTATAATCTTGGTGTTTTATATCAGTTTTAGTGATACCGATAGCAGCACCGATCATTAAGTTATCGTTAGCTAGCGTATCTAAACCGATTACGACACCGGTGGTTTTAGCTTTATAACCAGCTAAACCGCCTTTCTTACTTTGATGTACATCAGTATAGAAAGATTTTGTCCATATACCGTAAGCTACATTATCAACAGCCTTGTCACCTGCAGCGACCGCAGCCGGTTCAGCTTCAGGTCCAGCCATTTCAGCAGTACCTAAATATCTAAGAGCACCTAATCTGTTACCAAGTTGAGCTTGGATATCTTTTGCTACATCTAATTGTACATTAGTTACGGCCGCACTTGTACCGGTAACGATAGCTCCGACAAAGTTAGCAGAATCAGCACTATTTTTAGCTAAAAGAAGATTATTATATGCTGCAGTATTAGTTGCATTTACAAATGTTGTAACGTTCTGACCTACACCCGGTGCACCTGCAAATTGGCTACCTGCAATATCATTAATAACTACATTTGCTGCATTGTTAGTACGTGTTATTACATAATCTTGGTTAGCATCACGTATTAAACCGTATTTTACGAAACGATTATTTCCGGTTACAGCAAAGTTAGGACCTCCTAAAGTACCGCTAAATCTAGCACCACCTTGAATTAAAGTATAAGTTTGTGTACCACTGAAATTTGCATTGGCATTATCTTGTACGTTAATGGTTGTTGTTCCTGTAGTTGTTGTATTAACTTGAGCATCTTCCGCGATAACGATGTGACCTATATTACCGTTTGCTACTGTTAAAGTAGTTTCAATAGAAGTATTGCTTCCCCATGTTGAAGTACCACTTGCAAATGTTAAGATATTTGTATCAAGATCGATTTCACCGTTAATAGCAGTAGTACCGCCGCCTAAAATTACATTAGAATTTAAAACACCTAAGTTATAAGTACCAAAGTCTGTGACTTGTGAATAAATATTTCCTTGTAATCCTGCACCATTATCATTACCTGTAAACTTAACAGAAGCTACAGGAGTATCTGAAGCACCTATACTACCAACATACGCATCACCTAAATAAGTTACGGTACCGCTATTAGCTTTAGTAGTAACAATCATACTTGTAGATCAGAAAATGTCCCGTCAGCAATCCTTACATTAGCGTTACCGGTTAATCTTCCCAAGAGGTAATTTTCCGTCGAAATCTGTTCCCGGCTATACCGACTGTAGTAACAGTTCCCCGTCATTAATTGTTGCGTTAGTTGCAATAAATACTCCCTAAGTTGTTATAGTTTGTAGTAAAATGTTACTTGCTTTAACTTTAGAGTACCATTCTCTATACCTAAGCCATAAATCGTACCAGGGGTATTAGGAATACCGCCGCTAAGAATTATAGTACCTTGATTATTTTTTTGTAGTTCTTATAACTGCATATAATGTAGTAGCATTAACAGCAATACCATTATCGCTTCCAAGACCTAGACCTACAATATTATTTTGATCACCGATTACTTGACCGTCAGCGATTACACTATCCACACCTGATACGAATACAACAGGAACATTAAAGTCACCTGCTGGACCATTAMCTACGGTACTTTTAATTGTTAAAGGGACTGTGTTGCCTGCATCGTTGAATGGGATGCCGCTAGGTAAGAATAAAACTGCACCTAAACTTGCATTTTCAAAAGAAATTGTATCAGTCACCACACCATGCTCATTACCTGCATTACCTATCTCATTAATCACTATGTTACCGGGACCGGAAAATGTTATTTGTTTTAAAGCATTAACAGGTACAGCTTGTTTGTTTAATGTTACGGTAATAGGACCGGTGTTAACGAATTCTACTATACCGGTACCATCGGCAGATGCGACAAAGTCCGCAGTATAGTTACCACCGATTTGTAAGGTAGAATTATTTTCAATTTTAGTTTCACCGTTAAATGTTGCGTTACCTAAGAACTTAGCAGTAGTACCGTTATCTAACGTTACAGTATTAAGCTTATTACCTTGCTGTCCACCGACTGTACCTCTTACTATATTTGTTCCACCCGCCTTAAAGCTGAAAGAACCCATGTTGGCAGCAGCAGTAGTAATGTTAGTGGCGTATAAATTAACACCTTGACCTACATTTAATATAGTGTCTATAGCAGGTGCAAAATTAATCTCTGCAAGTGGCTTTGCAGTGCTACCTAATTTTGTACCGGCTGCAAGAGTTGTACTATTAGCTACAACAGGATTAAATATTATTTTACCTTGATTTGCAGCATTTGTAGTTTTTGTTATTAAGTAAGTATTATGAGCGAATTGTACTGAACCGTTATTTCCAATAACTAACTCGTTAATAGCAACATCACCGCCATTTAAAACTGTTTTACTTGAGCCGATATTAAATTGTCCAAGAGTTTTATTATTAGCTCCAATAGTACCAATACCACCTCTAATAGTTAAAGTTTGAGTATTTGTTAGGCTACTCGCATCAACAACGCCTGTTTGATCAGTATTTATAGCTAAATTAAAACCAACTAAAATATTATTTTGAGTACTTGTTAATTTAATAGTACCACCATTAGCTTGGAAATCAATCATTCCACCGACATTAGCACCGATAATATTTGCTCCACCAAGTGTTAATGTTTTTGAAGCATCATCAGCTAAAGTAATCCCTTGTAACACAGCATTACCACCACCATTACCTATATCACCGGTAATTGTAGCACTTCCATCTAACTGAATAGCACCACCGGCAAGAGCATCGCCAATAAGAACAGTTTGGTTAACATTACCGGTGATAACTGTACCGTCGGCAAGTTTAAAGATAGAACCGGCATTTCCTAAACGTAACTCAGCAGTATGTGTTCCTGATAAATTAACAATCCCAGCAGCACTAGCTTC
Source organism: Rickettsia endosymbiont of Ixodes scapularis (assembly GCF_000160735.1). Lineage (NCBI taxonomy): Bacteria > Pseudomonadati > Pseudomonadota > Alphaproteobacteria > Rickettsiales > Rickettsiaceae > Rickettsia > Rickettsia endosymbiont of Ixodes scapularis. The sequence continues at coordinate 46,468 of NZ_CM000770.1, forward strand.
GATTGCCGTAATCTTATTTGTCACCGGAGTATTTGCATCCGCACTGTTTAAAGTACCGGCACCGAGGAAAGTTATTACACCTGCAGTGTTACCGGCATTGCTCGCATCACCTGTAAAATTACCTGTAAGAGTCGGAGCATTAGCAGCACCAACTATAATTTGTGAGGCAGTATTACCAAAATCAACAGCACCAAGTGTTGAAGAAATAGTCATTGTAGTTGTAGAAGCTGCTTTGAAAGTTGTACTACCACCGTTACCTACATCAACTTGTTGTTGGAAAGTACTAGTACCACCGTTAACTGTTACATTTTTAGCAAAAATTTGGTTTGTAATTGTAGCATTATTTCCACCGACAGCAGTAACAATAAATTGCTGAGCACGATTTGCATTATTTATACCAACTACTGCAGTAAGACCTGGAGCAGTAGTACCAAATGTACCAGCTACAGCTGTAGTATCAAAATGTATTATACCATTATTATCTCCACCGTCACCTGCACCGCCACCAAGTGTAGTACCATTAAGGACAAAAAAATTGGCAGCATTACCGTTACCACCTGCTTTAGCAAGAAGATGCAATGTACCGCTACCTTGAAGATTTATAACATTACCACCGTTTTGTAATGTTAAATTAACATTACCTGCTCCATCAG
>NZ_CM000770.1:48320-56524 GCF_000160735.1 Rickettsia endosymbiont of Ixodes scapularis
ATGGATCGGCTTATCCGTCATTGCGAGGGGAAACTGCAAGTTTTGACGAAGCAATCTCAGGATATTTAACGAGATTGCCATGCTTCCTACGGTCGCTCGCAATGACGAGGCGGTGTTACGCTGGCAATACCTGCTCGCAATGACGAAAAAACTACTCTTCGTTAAATATTAGCACTTCAGCAGTATTTTCCCATTTTAGCATTTCGTCGTATTTAGTATGCCAAATACGCATAATTTCTTTTTCATATTCTACAATTTGCTCTTCTAATCCTTCAAATTGTTTCACCATTTGACGTGCTTTAGAAAGTATCGTGTCATTAGTAACGTCAAAAACTTTTTTCAAATGAAGGTCTTGTTCTTCTTTGTAATTTAAATGAGCCGCTCTACCAAGTTCAGCATCTTTATGCATATCTTCACTTCTTATCTGTATTTCAAAATTACGCTTATAGTGTAAAAGCTGCATTATATTATGAAGAGACTGATAGCCGTTGCTTTTTGGTCTATTGATATAATCTTTGGTGTATAACCAATCTAAATGCGGAGAACTCTTAACTACGTCCAAAGCATTATAGCATAGAGCTTTAGATTTAACTATAATCCTACATGCAATTAAGTCTTTCAATGCATCAATCAGCACTTCTTTCCTTTTCATCTTTTTTAAAACAGAATAAGGTTCTTTAAGACGCATATATATCTCATTTTCTATATCTGCTTTATTTAAATCTTCTTTAAGCAGATTAATAATATCACAAATCAAATCCCCTCATGCTACCTAAAATTCTATATATCTTTATTCTTAGTAAATATTACCTATAGCTTTTAGAACTTAAATCCACAAGACTGTTCATAATACTATTCAAGTAATTTATAAAATTAATTCTTTAACTAAAAATTAAAAAACAGATTAATAGTAAAAATAAATTTTTTCAATATAATTGTTTAATTAATTTTAACTTAGATTAATTGAATAAGCTCCTTAATAGCCATTTTACGGCTAAATACCTGCCGTTGTGCAGTTCCGTTGTCATCCCGCGTGGCTACGACCACGGGGATCTTGCATCACAGACTGCGTCCTAAGATACTGCGGTCAAGCCGCGGTATGACATTAAATAAATAATAGCATTCAACAATAAACAAGTCAGAAAATTTATCTATAGAACCTTCCCGAAACACTCCCTAAAACTTCAGACATTTTGTTAAATTCTCTGGTACATTCAAGCACTATATCTATGCCTGCATCTAAAACTCCTTTGGTAATATCTGCCATACTACCGCTTAAAGCTTTCATATCTATTGCATCGGAAATAATAAGCCCTTTAAAACCAATATTATTTTTAATATAATCGATAACTATTCTGGATAGAGTTGCGGGGTTGTTTGGATCAAGAGCTTTGTAAATTATATGTGCAGTCATAGCAAGCTTAATATTATCGTGCTTCGCTAGCTCCTTAAATACTTTAAAATCTGTTTTTTCTAACTCTTCTATACCAGCATCGACAATCGGTAATTTTTTATGGCTATCCACCGTAGCTCTACCATGACCAGGAATATGCTTAATGCAAGCTGCGACTTTCTCTTCTTGTAATCCGTCTACAGCAGCTAAACATAAAGGTACGACTACTTCCGGCTCTGAGCCAAAACTTCTATCTCCGACTATCTTGTCTGCTCCTTCGTGGATCAAATCCGCTACCGGTGCAAAATCTAGATTAATGCCTACTTCTCTTAGCTCTTTGCCTATATTGCTATAGTTTTGTTTGCACTCTTGCACATCAACGAAAGTTTGAGCAGCCAGAGCGTCATAAAAAGTCGGTGCTATGAGCCTTTTTACCCTACCACCCTCTTGATCTATAGAGATGATAGTATTTTCCCCTAATACTTCTTTTATATCTGCAATAAGCTTAATAAGGGCTTCTTTATCCTGCTCACCGTTATCATTCTTTCTAATATTACGACGGAATAAAATTACACCTAAAGGATTATGCTCTTCAAATAATTCTCTTTCGACATCGGTTAATTCAGGACCGGATATACCTATAATTACCGGCTTTACCATTTGTCTTATTGTCATAATATGCTCCTTTCTTTAAAACGTGATATGACAAGTACTATACGCAAGTCATCAAGGAATCGGCAAGAATTTTTTTATTTGAAGAGATAAATTATGGAAGTTGAAGTAATACATCGATTCTACTCGATTAACTTGAAAAATTGGCTGAGTCGTCTTTGTAAGCCCTCAGATGCTGCTCACGTACTTCTATATGCTCCGCTCCTCGGCTTACAGACTCCTCGCTCTTTTCTAAGTTAATCTTCGTATAACTCATTTTGCAGCAAGATTTTTGAAGTAAATCAATATCCATTAGCAGTATAATATTTTCTATTATTTATTTTATAATTAGATAAATCAGGGATTTTTGTCTCTAGATATCTTAATTGATGTAAAGCAATATTTAAATGCTTAATCACTTCACTAGCAGAATAATATTTTTTTGTTAGACTTTTTGCATAACTTACTTCTAAAGGTAATTTGTACGTCAATCCGGTACTCGCATCCTCACGTACTAAAGTGTACGCTGCTGCGGTGCTACGTTCCGTGTTTCCTTCAAATTCCTCTTTATTAGCTTCGTTATGCAAAAAGTCTATTAATATATTATTTGTCATGGTTGTTGATTAAAGCTTTTAATTTGGAAGAAGGGACAAAACGTAAATTCTTTTTGGATTCTATAATTACCGGTGATTTGGTATGAAAATTTATTCCGGGACGTGGATTTTTTTGTTTAACCTCAAAGCTACCGAAATTCTTTAAAGTTAATTTTTGTTTCTTTGCTATTTCTAAAATGTTAGAAAAACCGTATTAACTATTTCTTAACATAAATTATTTGAAAAACCCAATTTGGAGCTTAACATAGCTGCAATTTTTTCTTTGGTAATAGTCATAAATAATACCGATTTTTAAGGGTATATTGTCCGCAGTCATTGCGAGGAGAAACTATAAGTTTCGACGAAGCAATCTCAGGAGTTTATCCTACTTTATGAGATTGCCGCGTCGATGCTACGCATCTCCCCTCGCAATGACGTTAAAAAATTACGAATCTGCTTTTTCTTTATCGTTATTATATTCATTAATATTTTTATTTAGCTCTTCTAATTTATCCACTAGGTACTGACGTATTTTTTCTTGCTTCCTGCTTTTTTATAATCTTCCATTTTTGCTTTTACATCATCTATAGATTTTTGCAGTTCTTCACCTTTTTTATCTTTCTGATCTTTCACATTCTTTTTTATCTCTTTTATCTCTGCAACGCTTTGGGCTATCTGATCATAAGTATTGCTTAAGGTCTGATTAAATTTATCGGCTCCCGTTTGTGCTAGGTTTGTTAAATTGTCTTTTAATCCCTGTAAGTTTTCGGTAATTGTTTTTGTACTGCTTGTAGCTACTTCTTCAGTTTGCACTTCATTTGCTTTTGTTTCATCCTTGGTAGGCGAATCTGCAAAAATGCTAGGTGTTAATAATAATGTAGCCCCTAGTGTTATTAAGATTTTTTTCATTATATTATCCAATTATTTATGTTTATTGTTATATTGTTCAATTTTTTTACTTAAATCATCAAGTTTTTTTACAAGAGTTTGTCTATATTCTTCTACTTTATCATCTTTAATTTTCTGATAATCCTGCAACTCTTTAGTTAAATTTTTATATTGCTCTTTTATAGTTTCTAAAGAATGATCTTTACTAATCCTTAGCATATTTCTCTAAATCATTAATTTTAACGGATAATTTATCCGCCACTTCATGACATTTTTTACTAAAATCGGCAGTAATAATTTTAACAGAACCTTTAAGATTATTATGTAATTCTTCAAGTGCTTCCCCTATAGTTCTCATAAAACCTCTTTTTGAAAATAGTTAATAAAAATTAAACTTAGGTATTATATATCAGAATCATAAATAATATAACTTTAAAAAGTAATTTTAAAAAATACATATTTAATATATAGTTATTTGTATCAAATAACTTTGAGGATTTTATGACATTAGAACTAGGAAAAAAAGTTCCTGATTTATCTTTACACATAGGTAAAGATAAAATAATTAAACTATCGGATTTAAAAGGAAAATTCATAGTATTATATTTTTATCCGAAAGACGATACACCTGGATGTACTATTGAAGCACAAGATTTTAACAAGCTAAAACCAGAATTTGATAAACTTAATACGGTAATTATCGGAGTATCCAAAGATAAGCTTGACTCTCATGATAAATTTAAAGAAAAATATAGTTTAGGATTTGATTTAGCCTCTGATGCAAATTCAAATTTATGTGAACAATTAGGGATATGGATAGAAAAATCAATGTTCGGTAAAAAATATATGGGCATTGATAGAGCTACGTTTTTACTTGATAAGGAGGGCATAGTTAAGCATATTTGGCGGTCGGTAAATGCTAAAAATCACGCTCAAGAGGTACTTGAAAAATTACGGACTATGCTTTCTTAAGTGTTGTTACGTGGATCAATTCCACCACTGTCATCCCGTGGCTTGACCACGGGATCCAAAAAAAATTAAAAAAGACTGGATACCGTGGTCAAGCCACGGTATGACACCGAGTGTATGAGACCGTTCAGTCGCTCACAATGACGTTTTATTTTTTCCATCTATTATGAAACCAGAACCATTGAGAAGGATTTTGCTTAACCCATTCTCCTAGCATTTGATTAATATTAAGCATAATATTATAGCAATCAACTTTATTATCACCGGTTTGCTCAAACTTTAATTGCGGGTGAACTATTACTTTAAAATAACTGCCTTTAGTTCTAATGATTTGGCAAGGTATAATTGGATATTTATACTGCAAAGCAATTTTAGCGATGGCGTTTGCAGTCATAGCAGAGTGCCCTAAAAAAGGCACTTCAATTCCATCGTTCATTTTTTGATCAACAAGCATAACAATAGATTTACCCTCCTTGATAGCCCTAACTAAAGCTCTGCTACCTTCAGGACCTTTTGGTATAAGTCTTAATTTATCACCGGCACGGCTTTCATTAACCAATTTGTTAACATACGGGTTATTTGCTTTACGATAAATTACGGCAACTTTCGGATAAGATTTATGAAGAATCTTAAGACTAATATCCCAATTGGCAAAGTGACCGCTAAATAATAAAAAGGGTTGTCCTTCAAGTTTTTTAATATTTTCTATGCCGATTGTTTCGATTCTACGCTCTAACTCAGCTTCATCCATCTTGTCGACATATGTAAATTCACCGATAAATCTACCAAAATTATCCCAAGTCTGATCTATGATTTTTTCAACATCACACATATCGCCGAATACTGCTTTAATATTTCGTCTAGCAATTTTATTAACGGCAAATAATATACCGACTTTTCTTGCTATAAAACTACAAATATCTGCTGCTTTATCTACACCGAATATTCCTATTACTTTAAGGAATATAACGACGATAAAATACTCAATTAAATATCTGAGCTTTTTTAAAAATTTTTTCATTTAATAAATCAGGGTTGTTTATAGATAGTTCTACATCTAGACAGATAATATTATTATTTAAATCATTAAACTTAACGTGATCTTTTCTTGTAGTAATTAAGGTAGCGTTATGCTCTTTAGCTAATGAATATAAATTTTCTAAATCTGCTTGTAAATAATTATAATGATCAGGAAAAATTTTGTAACCGGTTATATTTAATCCGTAATTTTTTAAAGTCGAAAAGAAACGCTCAGGATTACCGATGCCACTAAAAGCAAAATAATTTTTAGTTTTATCTATATTATTTGAAGGAACTATTTGAGCATTTATTAACTTATTGACATAAGGAGTTAAAATATTCGGTATTTTATCATTGGTGCTATTGACTAAAAAAATTAAATCAGCTGCATCAAGGGCTTTATTTGGATACTGCCTTAAAGGACCGGCAGGAATTAGAAAGCCGTTGCCGGAAAGCCTTTGGCTATCTACTGAAACTATAGTGAAATCTTTATGAAAATAAGGATTTTGTAGGAAATCATCAACTATTATTATATCAGGTTTAAGTTCGTTAATTAACGGTAAAATCTCTTTAATATTTTTAGTAGCAATAACTGTTCCATGCTTTGCAAGTATTACTCCCTCATCTCCTACCTCTAATGCTGTATGTCCTTGATGTATGGTAGTTGCACTTTTAAGGTTACTACCATAAGCCTTAGTTACTATTACAAAACTTACATTTCTAACTTTTAGTAATTTGGCTAGATACATTACTATCTGCGTCTTACCCGTACCTCCTACGCTACAATTACCGACACAAATAACTTTAGCAGGCAACATAATAGGACGTGCTAAACTAGCTCGTAAATAGCCTAAAAATTGATATATCAAGCTTATAGGTAAAAGCAAATAAGCTATAATATTTCGCTTCTGCCAAAATTTAGGATATAAAAGTTTGATCATAATTTAACATTTACGGCAGTTAAAAATAAAATCAAAAGGATTAATTGCTTTATTGTCTAGTAGAATTTCAAAATGCAAATGTTCACCCGTTGCATTACCGGTTCTTCCTTGTATACCGATAAATTGACCTCGCTTAATTTTATTTCCTTCCTTGACTGACATTTCCTTTAAATGAGCATATTTCGTAACCAATTTGCGTCCATGTTTAATCTCAACAAAATTCCCGTAATCAGGTGCTCTTGCCGCTTTTATAACAATTCCGCTTGCCGCTGCATATATCGGCGCTGCTTTTTTAGCTTGTAAATCAATACCGCTATGGAAACATTTCTTTTTTCTTTTCTTTTTATGAGGACTTTTTCTAATTCCGTAATGGCTAGTAATTTTCGGCTCATATTCCGGCATCATAAGTGGTATTGTACTAATTATTTTATCAAGCTTGGTTAATTCCGAGATATTATTCCTATGAGTTTGTTTTTTTGCAAAATAGCTAGCTTCCGGTTTAGAGAGAAACTTATATTTTGAATTTAGTTTTGTTACAACTGCCTTTATATCAGCTATTTTTATTTCGGCTGCTTTATTAAATTCTGCCGGGTTTTTATTATGGAATTTTTGTAAAAAAATCTTATTCTGTTTAGGATTATTAATTATTAGACCTAAGTTTTTTGCATATATACATTTGTTATTTTTGTTTGTTAAATCATACTGTACTACTAAATCCGCATGGCTGATTTTATATTTTTGCTTTAATTGAGATGAAGTGGTAGAAAGTAATGTAGTATCACTAGATTCTTTAATACTGCTACAACCTTGAACCAGAAAAACTATAAACAGTAAAAAGATATATTTTCGAAAAGACATTAAAAGTAAATATACTCCTGTGAAATGAAGAGTTGATATACGAAGCTCAATTTGGAAAAGAGCAAGGCGTTTTGAGGCTTTTAACCGCAGCATACATACTAGTACGTGAGGATTAAAAGCAAAAAACAACGAAGCCAATTTTTCAAATTCAGCAAGTATACGTAAATTTAAAATATTGCTTAAATAACCAGTTAATTTTTCTAATTCTTCTCTAATATTTGGAGGATTAATTAACATTAACCACACTTTACCATATTTTTATCACTATATAAAAGCTCATATTCAATAATTATAGTTTCTTTAAATCCGATATTCTTGTAATTGTAGTAAAAATCACGGACTAAAGATAAATCTTAGGATACCAAATTAAGACGGTATTATTAAGAACTCGTAGCTTAATTTTTTTAAGTGCTTCGAGCAGTTTTTGAAACTCATTTTTTACTTCAAAAGGCGGATCAAGAAAAATTAATCCTCTATTCTCTTTAAAGGGTAAAAAAGCTTTTATAGCATTATAAGCATCTATATTATGTGTATTATTCGGTAGTAGTTTTTTTAACTCAAGTAATCGCTTGGATGAGGTTCGCAAGCAATTAAGCGATCATTTGGTCTTAATAATTGTTTAATTATAAAAGGTGAGCCGGGATAATGATTAAGACCTGCTAGGTTTACTATATTTAAGAAAGTTTGTAAAAGCTGAGAAATAGGATCGGTAGCTTGCAGTAGTTTATTAATGCCCGTATCGCTTTCTAAAGTTTTAGAAGCCGCCTCCGAGTTTAAATCGTAAAGACCTAGCCCAGCAAAAGCATCTAAAACCCGCAAAAGGTTTTTCTTTTTTCTTGAGCTGTTCTAAAAATCGCAATAAGTACTAAATGTTTGACTATATCAGCAAAA
>NZ_CM000770.1:57524-72429 GCF_000160735.1 Rickettsia endosymbiont of Ixodes scapularis
TTTTAGAGTAATTCCTTATAAGATTAATTAATTCTTGTCCTGTACTATTTACTAAATTTTGATTTATCAAAGTATTTGTTAAAAGTTCTACCGTTTATTGTAGATTATTTAATTTCTTTTGAGTAATTTTATCTTGATTAATACTATAGCCTTTAATGAGATATTCTTTAAGTAAGTTAGTAGCCCACTTTTTAAAGGCGATCCCTCTCTTAGAATTTACCCTATACCCGACTGATATTATTGCATCTAAATTATAATATTCTGCTTGGTATGTTTTACCGTCAGCGGCAGTTGTTGCAAAAAATGCAACAACTGCTTTCTCTTCTAATTCTTGCTCTTTAAATATATTCTTTAGATGTCTTGAAATTACTAATTTATCTTGGGCGAATAATTTTGCTATTTGATTTAAAGATAGCCAAACTGTTTCGTCTATTATCTTAACCTCAACATTAACTTCCCCATTTTCATCTTGATAAATTACTACCTGGCTTTCCATTCCTTTATTCATTGTTTTAAACATTTTTTATGAGCGTAAGCCATTCTTCTTCATCAATAATTTTAATTCCCAGCTCTTTAGCTTTTTTAAGTTTACTGCCTGCATCAACGCCTGCTACGACTAAATCCGTGTTAGATGATACGCTAGCTGCAACTTTAGCTCCAAACTTTTCAGCCGTTGCTTTAGCTTCCGCTCTAGATATCGTCGGTAAGCTACCGGTAAATACTACTATCTTGCCTGTTAAACTGCTTTGTTCTCTAGTCTCTTTATAATCTTCAATATTTAATATTTCACCAAGTTTTTTGATAAGTTCAATATTTTCTTTAATGTCAAAAAAATCAATAATATCTACTAAAATCTTATAGCCGATACCCTCTAAATCATTTAGTTTTTGATAGATATCCGAATCGTTTTTACTAAGTAATCCCATTTGAGCTATAAAATTAGCATAGCTACCAAATTCTCTAGCAAGTAATTTAGCGTTTTGTTCACCGATATGCCTTATACCTAATGCATATATGAACCTTGGTAAGCTAACGTTCTTTGATTTTTCTATATTTTTAAAAAGATTCTCTACTGATTTTTTACCCCACCCATCCATATTCTCAAGTTTTGTTAAGCTAGAATCATTTTTTTCTTTTAAAAAGAAAATATCGAATGGATTGCTAATTAATCCCTTATCTATTAAAAACTCAACTTGCTTACGCCCCAATCCTTCAATATCCATAGCATTTTTCGATACAAAATGACGGATACGCTCATAATTCTGAGCAGGGCAGTTAAGACCGTTATCACAGCGTATAATAATATCTTCAGGTACATAATGTAATTTAGAATTGCATGACGGACAAAATAAAGGAGTATCAAACGTTGCTGTATCATTAGGACGTTTATCAAAATCAACTCCCGTAATTTGAGGAATAACGTCACCGGCACGTTGCAGAAATACATAATCGCCGATACGTACGTCTTTTCGCATAATTTCTTGAAAATTATGCAGCGTTGCTCTGCTAACGGTTACCCCGCCTATTTCTATAGGTTCAAGCTCGGCTACCGGTGTTAACGTACCGGTTCTGCCTACTTGCACCGTAATAGAAAGCAGTTTTGTTTGTCCTATTATAGCAGGAAATTTATGAGCGGTAGCAAATCTTGGAGATCTAGCAATAAACCCCATTCTATTTTGCAGTGCAAAATCATTTAGCTTATATACTACTCCATCAATTTCATAAGGTAAATTTTCTCTATTTGTTTTGAGATATTCATAAAAAGCAAAAATTTCTTCTTCGGAATACGCAAGTTTTGATATCTCATTAACGCTAAAGCTGAATTCTTTTAATTTTGTAAGTAGTTGATCTTGTGAAGAAGCGAGATTCTGTTCAGTTACCCCTCCTGAATAAACAAAATATTTGAGCGGCCTTTGAGACGTAATAGAAGCATCAAGTTGACGAAGCGAGCCGGCAGCAGCATTACGAGGATTGGCAAATTTATCTCTGCCCTGCTCTTCCTGTTCTTTATTTAGGTTTAAAAAATCTTGTTTCTCAATATAAATTTCCCCTCGCACTTCTAAAAACTCCAGAGCATTATCTATTTTATGAGGAAAATTTTTGATTGTTTTAATATTTGCCGTTATATCTTCACCGACATATCCCATCACCTCTGTAGCTCCCGTTGTAAGCAGCCCATCTTATAAATAGCAGAAAAAGACAACCGTCTATTTTAGGCTCACAAAAGATAGGAACAAACTCATCAAGGCGTAAGAAATTTTTTATACGATCTACAAAATCTCTTACATCTTGCTCGTCAAAAGCATTACTAAGAGATAGTATTGGTGCTTGATGCGTAACTTTAGCAAATTTATTTGCTATTTTAGCCCCTACTTTTTTGCTAGGATTATTTTCTAGAATTAGATGGGGGAATTTCTGATCTAGCTTTAGATTGGTATTAAATAGCTGATCATACTCAGCATCTGAAACTAAAGGATTATCTTCTATATAATAAGCATGATTATATGCTGCTATTTTATCTGCTAATTCTTCTAGTAATTTTTTTGCTTCTTCTTCAGATATTAAATCAATATTTTGCATTAGTAATTCATACTTTTATTTAAAATTCGGATTTAATAATGATATCTACATTGTAATATATAAACGGTTTTACCTTTAATAGTATATATTAACCTATGTTCGTGATTAATCCGGCGAGACCAATAGCCTGATAAATCGTACTTTAAGCCTACAGGTTTACCGATTCCCGTAAAGGGAGAACTTGTAATATCTTTAATTAGCTCATTTATTTTTTCTAGAATTTTTGTATCATTTTTTTGAAAGTACAAATAATCTGCCCATGCATCAATGTGAAATGATATTTCCATTATAAAGACATTGTTTTAAAGTTTTTATTTGCTTCAAAATCATTAATTGCTCGTTTTAGTCTTGCAGCATTTTTAGGACTTTTTAATAAGTATAAAGTTTCCTCCATAGCATTATAGTCTTCAAGGGACATAATAACCACCGGTTTTTGTTTTTGTCTAGTTACAACCACTGAAGTGTGATCTACACAAACTCTTTCCATAATATCTGCAAAATTATTTCTTGCTTTAGTGTAAGATATTGCTTCCATAATATGATATATTTAAGTACATGTACATATAATAAGACCTATTTTATAATTAGTCAATTTAAGAATTAAAATCAAAATCTTTACCTAGTTTAATATATTCTCTAATACGGCTCATGAGGTTTTGAAAATATGTTAAATTATGCCACGTCATTAGCATAGAGCCAAGTATTTCACCGATTCTAACTAAGTGATGCAGATAAGCTTTACTATAGTTTTTACAAGCAGGACATAGGCAATCATGCTCAAGCGGCTCGTTATCATCGACATATTTGCTATTGCGGATATTTACCATACCGTATTTGGTAAAAGCCTGACCGTTGCGACCTGAGCGTGTCGGGATTACGCAGTCAAACATATCTATACCCCTGCTAACCGCACCGATAATATCAGCAGGCTTACCGACTCCCATTAAGTAACGCGGCTTATTTTGCGGCAGAAAATCGGGAGCATAGTCAAGTACTTTAAACATAAGCTCCTGCCCCTCGCCTACCGCAAGCCCGCCTATAGCATAGCCCTCAAAATCGAGTTCTACTAAATCCTTAGCCGATTGCTCACGTAATTCTTCGTAAATACTACCTTGAATAATACCGAATTGTGCGTAGCCTTCCCGCTTAACAAAAGCATTACGCGATCTCTTCGTCCATCTAGTCGTTAACTGCATAGAAGTTTTAGCTTCTTCAAAGGTTGAATGGTAAGGCGTACATTCATCAAAAGCCATAGTAATCGTACTACCGAGCAGATATTGTATTTCGGTAGAACGCTCAGGAGTTAACATATATTTATCACCATTAATATGAGAGCTGAAACTTACTCCCTCTTCGGTTATCTTGCGTAACTTCGATAACGACATTACCTGAAAACCGCCGGAATCGGTTAATATAGGCTTATCCCAATTCATGAATTTATGCAGACCGCCAAGACGTGCTATACGTTCGGCAGTCGGCTGCAGCATTAAGTGATACGTATTACCAAGCAGTATATCCGCCCCCGTTTCAGCTACTGATTCAGGTAGCATTGCCTTAACGGTTCCTCTAGTCCCGACCGGCATAAAGGCAGGAGTGCGAATCTCACCGTGTGCGGTTGTGATAATACCGCTTCTAGCTTTTTTATTCTGATGATGAATATTAAAAGAAAATTTTGACACTGATAACCACTTATTTTTAAAAGCAATATCTTAGCATACTATAATTTATCCTGGAATATAAAAATTAAGGCTAAAAACAGGTATCACCTAAAAGCAACTGATATCGTCATTGCGAGCAGCCGTACGCCTTGTTGCATGGCTCGAAAAACCTGTGCCTTTCCAAAAGTCAATTGAGAACATTATTGTTTTGACGGCATTGCCTAAAAAGAATTGCTTTGTATTGGAGCTTAACGCTTTGATGTCATTCCTAGCTAAAAGCGACTTTGTTGCACGGATCTTATGTCATTCCCATGGAAACAATAATGATTTTTTCAACTCTAAATAATTATATTTATAGGTGAACTAAATTTATAAAACTATAATTATAGTCATTGACTTATTTTAATGTCCCCCTTCGGGGATAAGAAATCCCTCGCCTTCAGGTGAAGGGAAGATATAATGAAATTGCTTTAGCAATGAATTTATATCAAGAAACATGAGAAGTTATAGAAAGAATAGTCATAGTCAGTATGATTTAAAAGTACATCTTATATGGATACCAAAATATAGGAAGAGAGTATTGATAGGCAAAGTAGCGGAAAGGGCTAGAGATTTACTAAGGCAGATTTGTATGGAACATGAAGTATATATAATTTCAGGGAAAATATCATGTGATCACGTGCATATGTTTATCTCATATAAATCACAAATATCTCTTAGCAAGTTAGTACAGTATTTAAAAGGTAGTAGCTCAAGAATTTTATTGCAAGAATTTGCTCATTTAAGAAAACAATTTTGGGGCAATCATTTGTGGGCTAGGGGCTATATGGCGGTCAGTTCAGGTAATATAACTGATGAAATGATACAGCACTATATTGATGAACAGGAAGGTGAACCTGTGAATGATGATCGATTTCTAATCGATTCCACTTTATAACCCCTCAGCTTATAGCTGAGGGTTCTTTAGTTGCTTCTCTTAAATAATAATTAAACTCTGTCATTCATGATATAATCTAATTTTTAAGAGTTAAAATATGGAAAATAAAGAAGAAGAAATTTTAACCTCTGAGTTAATAATAGATGAAGAGGAGGAAAAACGTTTAAAAGCTCAAAATGCAAGGAAAGAGCTTAAGTTAATATTAATAACATTTGCTATTATTCTTACTAGTTTTTTAACTTTTTGTTATTTCTTTTTTAACTATATAGAAGAAAAAGCAGCAGAGTATAAATTACAGCAAGAACAAGAAGCAAAAGTAAATAACAAAACAGAATGAAGTTGTTTAAATACAATATAACCAAAAGTTATTAATCTATTTAAAATTAAAAAATTATTTATTATTGCAATTTTTTTAATCAACTATTATTAACAAAAATAAGAAATAACTTTTATGGAAGATATAAGCTCTTGGAAAGAAAAGTTTGAAATTTGCATTTACGCTAAAAAGCTGATTGATAAACTCGAATATTTAAACACTAAAGTAAAAAATCCTGTTGATATAGAGGAAGTCAAAAAAGTATCTACTACGCTCATAAATATCATGGTTTGCAAATAGCGTCAATCAGGCGATCCTTACTATTCTCATCCGATTGAGGTGGCGATTATGCTTGCGGAGTTTGTGGCAGACTAAGCTCCTAAGCTTTTTACTTCTAATATGATAAATGCTGCTCTACTTCACGATACTATTGAGGATACAGAGCTTACTGAAAAGATGATCATCGAAATTTTTGGTAAAGAAATAGCAAAACCTGTAGAAGGTTTAACTAGAATTAAACCTCACGGAAAAATCAGTGTCGAGGAAAGCTTAAACCTATTAATTAAGCAAAAAAGATATGATACCGCATTTATAAAATTATTTGATCGTATTCATAATGTACAAACATTAGCAGCTAAATCAGCTGAAAAGGCTAAAAAAATTATTGAAGAGACTTTAAGAAATTTTGTACCTTTATCTATTTATTTAAAGATAAAGATCCCTACAATATTTTTAGATATACAAATAGATATTCAAAAAAAATTTCTTTTAGGTTTAAGGATACTGATTCACTTCTTTCTCCAATCTTTGAAAGTGATTTATACCCCCAATATATCCAATCCCTGTAGGAATAATAATCGCTATTAACCCCCATGCCCATGATTCAAAATAATTAATTAAATACACTAAACCAAAAGAAGTAACTACATAACGCGAGTTTCGTATTCAAAAAGTCGCTGAATAGCTGATAGTAACTGGGTTACGGGGATCTTGATAATACTGTTTTTGTTATAAAGTGAGTATAAAATACAAATTGCTAATTAAAATATGGTATTTATAGTATTAGAAAAAAGTTTATAGGTTATTGAAAAAACTTTAAGAGCAATAACCTATGATAATGGATTTTACAGAAATATTTTGTTACGTCGATGATTTTTTTCAAGAATTAGACAAGCATACAAATTCAATTACTAACCATAACAACAAATCTGGTCCTAAAAGTCGACTGAACAGAAGTGAGGTAATAACAATTATAATAGGCTACTGGCAGTCATCTTATGATTGTTTTAAGAATTATTATCTGAAGCAAATATGAATTCATCATCAAAGAGATTTTCAATTAGTAAGCTATAGTCAATTTATAAAAATAATAGGTCCACATTTACCACTATTAGTACTAATATTCAATTCTATTTTGGATCAGTGTGACGGACTCTCTTTTGTAGATTCAAGTAGTATAGAGGTATGTAAGAGATACCGTATTTCAATGAATAAAGTGTTCGCCGGGCATAGCAGCAAGCAGTAAGACAACAAAAGGTTGGTTCTATGGACTTAAACTACATCTAATAATTAATAGAGCCGGTGGTATAGTTAAAGCATCTTTTAGCCCTGGCAATAAGGATGATAGAAAACAGCTGGAACTGATAATCAAAAATCTTTTTGGTAAAGTATTCGGAGATCGTGGTTATATTTCGCAACAATTATTTCTACAACTTTTAGAGCAAGGAATTTTTATGGTAACTAGGGTAAAGAAAAATATGAAAAATAAACTTATGTCTATGTTGGATAAAATATTATTGCTTAAAAAAGCATTAAACAACCCTCAGCTATAAGCTGAGGGGTTATAAAGTGGAATCGATTAGAAATCGATCATCATTCACAGGTTCGCCTTCCTGTTCATCAATATAGTGCTGTATCATTTCATCAGTTATATTACCTGAACTGACCGCCATATAGCCCCTAGCCCACAAATGATTGCCCCAAAATTGTTTTCTTAAATGAGCAAATTCTTGCAATAAAATTCTTGAGCTACTACCTTTTAAATACTGTACTAACTTGCTAAGAGATATTTGTGATTTATATGAGATAAACATATGCACGTGATCACATGATATTTTCCCTGAAATTATATATACTTCATGTTCCATACAAATCTGCCTTAGTAAATCTCTAGCCCTTTCCGCTACTTTGCCTATCAATACTCTCTTCCTATATTTTGGTATCCATATAAGATGTACTTTTAAATCATACTGACTATGACTATTCTTTCTATAACTTCTCATGTTTCTTGATATAAATTCATTGCTAAAGCAATTTCATTATATCTTCCCTTCGCCTGAAGGCGAGGGATTTCTTATCCCCGAAGGGGGACATTAAAAACTACTGTGCCGTCCAGCCGCCATCTATCAAGAGTCCAATACCTATTCTTGATGAAGCTTTTTTGTCACATAAGAATATTACTAAGTTTGCTATTTCATCAGCTTCTACAAATTTTTTCGTAGCTTGAGATTTAAGGATTACATCCCTTAACGTTGATTCTTCACTGATATGTCTAGCTTTAGCAGTATCTGCTATTTGATTCCTTACTAATGGTGTGTTGACGTAACCGGGACAGATAGCATTAACTGTAATATTATTCTCGGCTACTTCTAAAGCAATGGTTTTGGTAAGCCCAAGGATACTGTGCTTTGCTGCTACATATGCCGACTTAAAAGGTGATGCGACATATGCATGAGCGGAAGCGATGTTAATAATTCGCCCGAAGCCGTTTTTTCATAATCGGTATTGCATATTTTGTAGTATAGAAAGAGGCTATTAAATCTATACGCAAAATTTGCTCCCATTTATCTTCAGGAAGTTCATCGATAGAAGCAACATGCTGAATACCTGCATTATTTACTAATATGTCTATTTTACCGAATTCTTTTATTATTCTCTCAAACATAGAACGAATTTCATCAGGTTCTGCCAAATTTATTCCTTGATAAAATACGCTACTTGCACCAAGTTCTTTCAATTCTGCTGAAATTTTGGCTATTTCATCTTCTTTTGCAAAACCGTTAATAACTATTTTAGACTCAAGTTTTGCAAAATGTTTTGCTATCTCAAGCCCGATACCGCTATTTGTCTTTCATTTTTACCTCCTTATAAATATACCAGTGTTGTTGTATAGATCGAAAAACGCATTCGGTGTCACCCCGTGGCTTGACCACGGGATGACAGAGATGGATTCCATAAGTTAATCAAGTAATATTTGTCTTTTATTTAAAAGTAACTTATATTAGATTTCACTTAAAGAAATAATGTATAAATCTATGGAAATTGTTAATAGCGTTGATGCATCTGTATCTTGCCAGGGCAAAGAACCTCCATATGACCATCCAAAAGTTTATTTAGAGATAGATAAAGAAAAAAAGGAAGTTATCTGCCCATATTGTAGTAAGAAATTTAAATTAGTAACAAAATGACTATCAAGTTTCTTTCGGAAAGTACTATCAACCGAATTGCTGCTGGTGAGGTTATAGAAAGACCCGCATCGGTAGTAAAGGAATTAGTTGAAAATGCTGTTGATGCAGGTAGTACTAAAATAGATATTATCTTAGAACGTGCCGGTAAAAATCTAATCATTATTTCCGATGACGGTATCGGTATGACTGATAAGGAGTTAGAAATTGCCGTTGAACGTCATACAACTTCTAAGCTTGATGAAAGTGATTTTCTAAATATTCATACTTTCGGTTTTAGGGGCGAAGCACTGCCGTCTATTGCTACCATTAGCAAAATGCTAATTACTTCTAAGAAACAAGGGGCTGACAAAGCATTTCAGATTAAATTAATCGGTGGCAATGAAAAACAAGTTACTATTTCTGTTCATAATGAAGGTACTAAAATAGAGATACGTGATTTATTTTTCGCAACACCTGCACGTTTAAAATTTCTTAGAGCTGATAAAACAGAGCTTGCAGCAACTGTAGATGTGGTTAAGAAAATCACTCTAGCACATCCTAAAATTTCTTTTAGTTTAACACATGACGGCAAGAATTTATTAAAACTAAAGAGACAAAATAAAGATGCAGAAACTAACCTAAAACAGCGTATAATTGATGTTATAGGCGATGATTTTATAAAAAATGCCGCTTATATAGATTTCAAAACACCTGATTTCTCTATTTGCGGCTATACTAGTATCCCGACATATAATAGAGCTTCAAGTGAAGATCAGTTTTTATTTATTAATAATAGACCGGTAAAAGATAAATTATTACAGGTAGCTTTAAGGGTAGCATATCAAGATTATTTAGCTCGTGATCGTTATCCGCTATGTGCTATATTCTTACAAGTTGATCCGCAACTTGTTGACGTTAACGTACATCCGGCAAAAGTAGAGGTAAGATTTCATGACCCGAATTATGTGCGAAACTTATTAATAGAAGCAATTAAAAATGCTTTAACAAATAAAAGCCATGTTACTTCTACTACTATTGCAACTGATGCTCTTGAACTATTTAAAAATCCTTTAGTCAACAAACAACCACAGATAAGCAAAGCTATAAATGTTAATAGTAAATCGGCAGATTATAGACCTACTACTCATTCTACACTTAATAAAGTTCCTCAAAATCATGTTTGTCAAAAATTAATCGATACATTACCACATGCTAAAATAGAACAAGAAGTAGAAAACCGTATAGAACATGAACAGCAAACCCGTAAACAATATAAACTTGGGGCAGCTAAAACACAACTTCATACGACTTATATTATTTCACAAACCGAAGATAGTATAGTGATTACCGACCAGCATGTAGCACATGAACGTTTAGGGTATGAAAAAATAAAAGATTACCTTAAAACGGAAGAGTTAATCAAACAGCGTTTGCTTATCCCTGAGATAGTAGAACTGCCAAATGAAAAAAAAGCAGATTGTTTATATGAACATAGAGAAAAACTATATAAACTCGGTTTAACTCTAGAAAAATTCGGCGAAAAATCTATTATAGTAACTGAAATTCCAAATATCCTTGGAGACGTAAACGTACAAAAGTTAATTCAGGATCTCGCTGATCATTTATCGGATTTTGGTGAGAATATAGCTTTAACGGAGTTAATAGAGCATGTGACGGAAACTTATGCCTGTCATTACTCTATTAGAGCAGGACAAAAATTATCAGTGGACGAGATGAATGCTTTACTGCGTCAAATGGAAAATACGCCGTTTTCAGGTCAATGTAATCACGGTAGACCTACGTATATTGAGTTGAAGCTTAAGGATATCGAACGCTTATTTGGACGGTAACTCGTTTAAGCATTCGGTGTCATACCGTGGCTTGACCACGGTATCTAGAAAAACAATTTAAAATACTAAATAATTTTAGTATTTATTATTGGATCCCGCGATCAAGTCGCGGGATGACATAAGTAAAATCGATCCATATAATTAAGTATGTAGAGTATTTTACTTGACTATTTTTCAATTTCGTTTTATTCTGCTTTTCTTAGAATAATAAAATAATATCTTGATTTAAGGTGTCAGCCAATGGCAAAGAAAAATAAAAATGTTTTGGTAAGGCTAGTAAGTACTGCCGGCACAGGTGTTTTTTGGGTAAAAAAACGTAATACGAAGACCCAAACCGAGAAACTTTCTTTTCGTAAGTATGATAAAGTAGTTAGAAAACATGTTCTTTTTAAAGAAGAAAAAATAAAATAATTGTAAGTAATATATGGCAGTAAAAATTCGTTTAGCTAGAGGTGGTGCTAAAAAGCGTCCTTTTTACCGTGTAGTAGTAGCTAACGCAACAGCACCTCGTGACGGTGACTTTTTAGAAAAAGTCGGAACTTATAATCCAATGCTTGCTTCAGATAATAGTGAGCGTGTAGTTTTAAAAAAAGATCGTATAGAATATTGGCTTGGCACCGGTGCTAAACCAACTGAGCGAGTCGCAAAATTTATTGAACAAGCGGGTGTTACTTTTCCTGAGAAAGTTAAAAAGGAAATGGAAGTTAAAGCAAAAAACCGCAAAGCTAGACCAAGTAAAAAGGAAGCTAAAGAAGCTTAGTTTATAGTGTGTTTTCGTCATTGCGAGCAGGCATTGACTGTGTGGATCAATTTCACACCTGTGTCATCCCGCGACTTGATCGCGGGATCTAGTAAATTTGACTATTACAAGCTATTTTTCTAGATACCGTGGTCCAGACCATATCTTTTCTCTATAATCATATTAATATGCCGGATTAGCTCAGTGGTAGAGCAACCGCCTTGTAAGCGGTAGGTCATCAGTTCAAATCCGATATCCGGCACCATCAAAATTTTTCTTGTTATACTTGACGCTATCTTTGTATAGATACCAAATCATCATTGCGAGCAAGCTTTTACAAGAATGACATAGAAAAAACATACAATAGTGACATCCTTTAAAATTTTTATCTATGATAGTAATCGATAAAACATCTTATAGAGCTGTGGGATTTGATAAACGTATTAAATTCCTAGTGCTACATTATACACAGTGTGATTTTAAGCAATCTTTAGATTTTTTAACTGGTGAAAGGTTAAGTAGCCATTATTTAATAAACAATGAAAACCCTGAATATATATTTCAATTAGTAGAAGAGCATTATAGAGCATGGCATGTCGGAGTAAGTTACTGGCAAGGTCATGAGCGTATTAATGATACATCAATCGGTATTGAAATCGTAAATCCTGCTTTTGAAGTAAATGCAAAAAACAATAATATAACCTGGCTGCCTTATTCAAAGCAACAAATTAATAGTGTTATAAGTTTGTGTAAACAGATTATTGCTAGATATGATATTAAACCTACTAGAGTAGTTGGGCATTCTGATATTGCTTCAGGTAGAAAATAGGACCCAGGTCCACTATTTCCTTGGAAACTATTATATGATAACGATATTGGAGCTTGGTATGGTGAACAGGTGTTTAACGATCTATTGTCACAAGTTGATATAACCGATATTAAAGCAATTCAGCAAAAATTTATTACATACGGTTATAAACTTGAAGCTACCGGAATTTTAGATTCTAAAATGAAAGATGTTATAATTTCGTTTCAAATGCATTTTCGTCCTAGTAACTTTTCCGATGATTTAGATGTTGAAACAATAGCAATTTTAGATGCATTAATATTGAAATATAAATCCGAGTTAGGCAATTAATATGGTACAATTCATAACAATACCGTGTCTCACTGATTACTCGGTTACTTTGAAGTTAATGGAAGACCATGTTAATAAGGTAATTGATACTAATGAGCCGGAAATTGTTTATTTAGTTGAGCATTCGGAAGTATATACAGCCGGTACTAATTACAACTCAGAAGAAGTATTAGATTTTGGTGATATTCCGGTAATTTACACAGGACGTGGCGGTAAATTTACTTTTCATGGACCGGGTCAGCGTGTTATTTATCCAATTCTTAATTTAGCCTTACCAAATCGCCACAAAGATTTAAAGCTATATATAAAAATGCTTGAAGAATGGATTATAAATAGCTTAAATTATTTTGGAATTAAAGCATATCTTATTAAAGATAAAGTAGGAATTTGGGTAAAAGTAAGGAAAGATGAATTTGCTAAAATTGCTGCAATAGGTGTTAGAGTAAGAAAATGGGTTACATATCACGGTGTAGCTATAAATATTTCAACAGATTTAAGTAAGTTTAGTGGGATTATTCCTTGTGGACTTGAAAATTCTTTAGTAACATCTTTAAATCAGTTAGGAATTCATATTGAAATGTCTGAATTTGATAAAATTATTCAAACTGAATTTAATAAAATATTTAAATGATCAGAAAATTTTTACTCACAATTTTAGCAATTTTTGCTCTTTGGATTGTTGGTTTTGGTTATTATTTATATTTAATAAATTCTTATAAGCTTAATAGTAATACTACTAATGCAATAATAGTATTTGCAGGAGGAGGACATAAAATTGAAACCGGTATTGCAATGCTTAAGGCAGGCTATGCCCCTATATTATTTATTACCGGTATAGAATCTGCAGGGCAATTAAAAAATTTGCTAAAAGAACATAGCGTAATAGAACAGCAAGTAATACTTGCTCCGAATAAAATAATGTCTGAAGAAGATAATATTAAGAAAGCGGTTGATTTTATTGTAACTTACAATCTTACTTCAATAATTTTAGTAGAGCATAATTATAATATGCCTTTTATGCTAAATAAGCTTAAAAAAGCGATTCCTTCTTCTAATAATATCTATATAGTATCATATCCTGTTTTTCCAAACAAAAATATATTAAAATCCTATCATCGTTATTTAACGCGAGTTTCGAATTAATATAGCATAGGATTTAGCATATCAAGAGAGATGTAATAGAAGGTTTATTATCAGACATTTGATAATTTATCAGTGCTGCAACCATATGCACAAAGGCATTTGTAACTGATCTATGCCTTGAATGCTCAAACTTCCCCAATAGTTTAATTTTACTAAACACAGATTCTATTAATGCTTTTTTAAGCAATAATATTTTATCCAACATAGACATAAGTTTATTTTTCATATTTTTCTTTACCCATATCCTCGTAACCCAGTTACTATCAGCTATTCAGTTCCTCTATTAATACGAAACTCGCGTTATGTAAGAACTCTTGTTGAGGTGGCCCAATTTGTCTAGACTAAAAATTAAGATTTATGAGATATAATTTGCGTTATAATTTTACTCAATAATTTTTGTAAAATACACCTGTTCCGGAGTGAGATATTCCAATGACTGGTGCATTCTTTTTCTATTATAAAAATTTATGTAATCAGTTATAGCATTTTTTGCCTCCTTGACAGTATTTAAAACCATCAAATATATTTTTTCTTGTTTTAATGAACGCCAAAATCTTTCTATAAATACATTATCCAGGGCTCTGCCTTTGCCATCCATAATGATTTTGATTTCACGTTTAATTAGTTTATCTGTGAAATTTTTTGATGTAAATTGAGAACCTTGATCTGTATTAAAGATTTCAGGCTGACCATATTTTATTATAGCTTCTTCCAGTGCATCAATACAAAAGTCACTTTCTAAACTAATAGACACCTTCCAGCTTACAATATAACGACTAAACCTATCAATAATTGCTACCAAATATACAAATCCTTGTGCCATTCTAATATAAGTGATATCTGTACTCCATACCTGATTTACTTTAATAATTTCAACTCCTTTTAAAAGATATGGATATATTTTATGAGCTTGATTGCGCTTACTTAAGTTCATTTTAGGATAGATAGCTTCAATAGCCATTATTCTATAATAACGACTTACTGCCTCGCGACCTATTGTGATTCCAAATGGTACAAGGTGCTCAGACATTCTTCTTGCTCAAGTAAGGATGCTGTGTGTATATTTCATCAATTACTTGCATTATTTCTAAGTCTTTT
>NZ_CM000770.1:72929-75151 GCF_000160735.1 Rickettsia endosymbiont of Ixodes scapularis
ATGTAGATTTTTTTCAACCAGTCACGTTCAACAGTTAACTGGCCTATTTGTTCATACAATTGTTTTATTAAATCCTGATGATCTGGATCCTTGGATTGTGGCTTAATTTGAAAACCACTAATTAAATTTTCTATACCTCTTTTTTCCACTCTTGTATTTGTGTCGGATGAACTCCATATTTGCTACTAATTTGAGCTATTGTCATTTCAGCTTTTATTGTTTCTAAAACTATCTTTGTTTTTTCTGCTGCACTATATTGTTTTGCTTTTTTAGACATATAATTTCTCTTTTGTATTTGAAAATTATATCTCATTCTATCATTTTAGTAGTCCAGTTTTTGGGTACCATTATACCCTACGAAGGCACATGGGTGTCAACTTAAGGAAAATGTCATCCCGTGGTCAAGCCACGGGATGACAGAGGTGAAATTGATCCACGCAACAATGCCCGCTTGCAATGACGATAAAACCATTCATGCAATAATGCCGTTTTACGAAAACAATTTTCCAATTCCGCTACGTAATAGATTCTTAGGATTCATTTTACTGGCTTTTTTCATCATCTCACTTATTTGCTTATATTGCTTTAGCAAAATATTTACCTTTTGTACCGTAGTCCCTGCTCCAGCAGCTATACGTTTTCTACGAGAAGCATTAATTATATCGGGATTCTTACGTTCTTTCAGCGTCATGGATAAAATAATTGCTTCTTGATGTTCAATTATTTTACTATTTAATTTTGATTGATCTATTTGATCCATAATTTTACCGCTACCCGGTAACATGCTAAGTATACTTCCAAAACCTCCCATTTTTTTTATACTTCTCATTTGCTGAAGATAATCATTTAAATCAAACTTACCTTTTTTTAATTTAGCTGCCGTTTTTTCAGCTTCTTCTCTATTAACAATACTAGCTGCTTTTTCAACAAAAGAGATAATATCACCCATATCAAGTATTCGAGAAGCTAAACGTTCAGCATCGAATTCTTCTAAATCGGTTAGTTTTTCACCGCTACTTAAAAATTTAATCGGCTTTTTAGTAATATATTTTACGCTAAGTGCTGCACCGCCTTTAGAATCGCCGTCAATTCTAGATAAAATTAATCCTGAAATCTCTAACTTTTCATTAAAGCTACTTGCCGTGACTACTGCATCCTGCCCTGTCATACTATCGATTACTAACAAAGTTTCCGTAGGCTCTACTATCTTTTTTATTGCAAGAGCCTCCTCCATCATCTCTTTATCAATTTGTGTACGACCTGCCGTATCATAAATTACGACATCATAAGCAGAAATTTTAGCCTCAGCAATAGCTCTTTTGACAATATCTAGGGGTTTCTCACCTTGCACAATAGGTAATGAATTAATCTGTACTGAGTTTGCAAGTATAGCGAGTTGCTCTTGTGCTGCCGGTCTGTAAGTATCCAGAGAAACAAGTAAAACTTTTTTATTTTGATTTTTAAGTCGTAAAGCAAGCTTACTACTTGCCGTAGTTTTACCACTCCCTTGCAACCCTACCATTAGGAAATTTACGGGCGGCTTTGAATTTAAATTTAGCTTTGTCTCATTTCCACTTGAAGCTAAGAGATTTATCATCTCTTCATGGATAATTTTAATTATCATCTGCCCAGGTGAAACAGACTTAATAACCTCCTGCCCTAAAGCTTTTTGTTTAACTTCCGCTATAAAATCTTTTATCACCGGTAATGCAACATCCGACTCTAAAAGAGCCACTCTTATATCCCGCATAGCAGCATCTATTTGAGCTTCCGTCAAAATTCCTGAGCTAACTAGCTTATCAAAAATCTTCGTTAAATTTTGTGTTAAAGTTTTAAACATGTAAGTAATTTAATTTATAAAGTTCCTAGAACCTAATATATACTACGAGTAAATGAATAATAGTCAAAATAAAACATAAATTAAATTTATATTCGAGAGGGAAGCCGCTTCCCATCTTGAATATTTATTAACTATTTTTTTAAAAAAAGACTTACTACATGACAATTTTTCATTTTATCATCTTTGGATATTGGAATATCAAGGACAACAGCTGTATCCAACGTACTAATTGAGTAGAAATATTATACAAGATATTAACCAATGTATCTAATCCAACACGAAATATACTATTTTGCCTATAACCATGTTTTTTAATAACTATTGGTTTATCCAAAACTATAATCTCTCCAGTTTGATAAGCTAGGCAAAATGCAATAGACAA
>NZ_CM000770.1:75651-86855 GCF_000160735.1 Rickettsia endosymbiont of Ixodes scapularis
TTTTAACCATTTTCCCCTTGCATTACTGATATATTGTCCATTTTCTCTAACTCGAAAAACGTATCTTATTTGATTTGTTCTAAGCCAAGAGAGCCATCCTTACCTATAAATTCTCTATCAGCGGTTAATGCTTCAATGCGGTTTTTGTCAAAACTTCTAAAAAACACTCCATCAGATCAATACGCTCAATATAATCAGAGTTACCACACTTTTTATCACTTAGAAAATTCCAAAAAGGGGGATCGCTATACCATGAAAACTGACAGCTAAATATAAAATATTTATATGTCGTTTACCAAATTTCCAATTCGTTCTATCTAAACACAATACCCATTTTTGCTCCTGCTCAAACCCAGTCATCATGACTAACATAACAGGTAATACTCTCCATGATATTGAGATTTCAGAGATAAATCTTTGCATCCTTCTATACCATGAAGCTGCTTTAATCCCAGACGGCATTCTATTGCATAACAATGACATGTTTACTGTCCTGCTGTTAAGCATTGAAATGATAAATAATCCTAAACATTTTGCTCTTGATAAATTAAGTGAAATATGTTTTTGTAATAATTCGACTAGAGGGGCGGAATGATCTTTCATATGTAAACCAAGTTCTTTCCCCGTTATCATCATGAATTATCAGCAAAATTCAATCCTTTAGTCCTTACATCTCTAAAAATTGTCATGTAGTAAGGTTTTCTTTAGAATATTTTATAACATTTGCATGTAACCTGTATTAGTGGAGCATTAGAAATGATAAATATGCCTCTCCGGTTTTTTGCAGTTTATCATATATTTTATCCGTAGTTTCTTCTAAAAATTTTTTTAACTGTTCTGCAGGCGGTAATTTATTTGAGTTAGTTAAATTACGTACTGAAAAGGATTGCTTATAAATCTCATCTAAGCCATCCATAAAATGGTCTAATTTTTTATCTGTATTTTCATCAGGATTTAAAGCTTTATAAGCTCCAAGTAAGGCTTTATAACCGCTAGCCGTTATAAAATGAGCTGAGCCTAAATTATAATTTTTTGTGGATTTATCATAGGTACGGGCATCGTCAAGCATTTCGCGGTACTGAGTTGCTTTCGCTTCATACTCATCCCGTACGTTATTTAAGGCTTGAGTGATATTTTCATAATGCTCTCTCAGCTTATTTTGATTATTCTCTTTTAGAGCAGTATTTGTAAGTTCATTATCATAATTTTCTAAGTTACCGAACTTTCTATCATTATTTATATTCTCAGCCATATTTTCAACTAATTAATTAAACAAAGATAAAAATAATCATGTATTACGAATAAATAAATGTCAATAATTACTCACCTCAATATATCTACTTTATCTAATTGTTCCCATGTAAAATTTTCGTCTTCACGGCCGAAATGACCGTAAGCAGCCGTTTTTTGATAACATGGAGTGCGAAACTTAAGATGTTTAATAATTCTGCCTGGACGCATATCAAAATGCTGTGTTATGAGCTTAGTAATTTGTTCGTTGCTTAATTTGCTAGTACCGAAAGTTTCAGTGTAAATATAGATACAGGAGCAGTAACGCCTATTGCATAAGATATTTGTATTTCACAGCGATCGGCAAATCCTGCTCCTACTATATTCTTAGCAATATAGCATGCCATGTAAGCAGCCGACCTATCTATTTTGGTTGGGTCTTTTCCTGAAAAGCAACCATTGCCGTGTCTTGCCATTCCTCCATAGCTGTCCACGATAATTTTCCTACCGGTTAAACCGCAATCTGCAACAGGACCGCCTATAACAAACCTACCTGTCGGGTTAATTAGATATTTAGTGTCTTTATGAAGTAAATGGCTTGGCAATGCCTGTTTAATAATTTCTTCCATTACTGCTTCAATAAGGTCTTTTTGTTGTATTTCCGGATGATGCTGAGTTGATAAAACTACCGCATCAATGGCAATCGGTTTGTTATTTTCATATCGTAACGTGACTTGTTATTTTGCATCGGGTCTAAGCCAAGACAAAACATTTTGTTTACACAAATATGCTTGTCTTTTCATTAAAAGATGAGCGTAGTAAATCGGTGTAGGCATTAAACTATCCGTCTCGTTACAAGCATAACCGAAAACCATACCTTGATCTCCTGCACCTATTTCATCGTCATTTGCATTGTCAACACCCATAGCTATATCGGGTGATTGTTTAATTATAGAAGAAATTACGGCACAACAGCTACCGTCAAATCCATAATTTGGATTATTATAGCCAATTTCTTGTACTTTACTCCGTACTATTTGCTCAATATCCACATAAGTACTAGTAGTAATTTCACCTCCCACTAGAACTAGACCGGTTGTTACAAAAGTTTCGCAGGCAACACGACCGTTAGGGTCTTGTTTTAGAATCTAATCAAGTATCGTATCTGAAATTTGATCGGCAATTTTGTTCGGATGCCCTTCAGAAACTGACTCAGACGTAAATATAAAATTTTTCATAAATTACTCTCCTTTTAAAATTCTTGAAATGACTTTATTAAAGTTTTAGTGTCAGATGCTTCATAACTTATCAAATCTCTTATAAATTCTACTTTACCGAATAGTTCTTCGGAAGCATTAAAATGTACTGATCCTAAATAACCTTTATAGTTCATCAAAATCATCCATGCAACAACACCTAAGGCTGCTTGCAATGACGACTTAGCTTCGCAGGAATGACTAAACTATTCAATGAATTTCCATCCAGTTATTACCTGCTCTAATTTCGGTTATAATCGGTACATCTATATTAGTAGAGTTTTCCATGATTTTTTTAATAATGGGTATTATAATTTCTACTTCCTCAACCGGTGCTTCAAATAGTAATTCATCATGAATTTGCAGTACTAATCTTGTTTTAAGTTTACGTTTTTCTATTTCTTGATCTAGATTGATCATGGCAATTTTAATTATATCAGCATTAGTTCCTTGAATCGGAGCGTTAATAGCCGCACGCTCTGCAAATTGTTTAAGCTTTTTATCATGAATTAGAGGTACAAAACATTTTCTGCCGAAGAAATTTGTGACATAGCCGTTGCTACTTGCAAAAGCTTTTGTTTGCTCCATATATTCTTGTACTCCTTTATATTCGGCAAAATATTTCTTGATATATTCGGATGCTTTGCCGTTAGTAACATTTAATTGCTTAGCAAGCCCAAAAGCACTTATACCGTAAATAATACCAAAATTTATAGCTTTTGCTTTACGTCTATGTTCGCTAGTTAGTTCGTGTTTTTGTAAGTTAAAGATCTGACAAGCGGTTTGAGTATGGATATCGTCTTTATTGATAAATGCTTGTTTTAATGCATCTATATTTGCGATATGGCTTAATATTCTAAGCTCAATTTGAGAATAATCGGCAGATATTAATTTATAACCTTTTTCAGCGATAAAAGCTTGTCTGATTTTATTCCCTTCACTAGAGCGAATCGGTACGTTTTGCAGATTAGGTTCTTGTGAGCTAAGTCTTCCTGTAGTGGTAGAAGTTTGTAAAAATGTCGTATGTACCCGCTTAGTTATATTATCTATCTGTTTCGGTAAACTATCGGTGTAAGTATTCTTTAATTTTGTAAGCTGTCGCCACCTTAGTAATAAATTAGCTATGTTATATCCATGCTCACTAAGTTTTTCTAGTATTTCCGCTCCTGTTGAGTAAGAGCTTGCTTTAGCCGAAACTTTACCGAAAGGTAATTGCATTTTTTCAAATAAAATCTCACCTAATTGTTTTGGCGAACCAATATTAAATTTAGTTCCGCTAAGAGCAAAAATTTCTTCTTCAAGTTTTAGAATTTCTGCTCCAAATTCAGCGGATAATTGTTTTAGGTAATTAGCATCTACTTTAATACCCACTTTCTCCATTTTATCTAAAATAAAACAAATAGGTAAATCAATGTCGCTATAAAGTCTAAAGGCTTTGTTGTCTTTAAGCTCCAATATAGTTTGCTTATAAAGTGAGATAAAGTTTATTACTATTTTTGCTGATTCGATAATTATATTTTCTATCAAAGTTTCTTTCAAAGCTTCTTCAAATAAATTTTTCTGTGATAAACCGGCAGATAACGCATATTGCATTAGTTCTAAATCCTCTATAGCCGTAATTTCATGGGATTGGTTTGCATAAAATTTCAGTAAAGGTTTAAGAGAGTAAGTAATTTTTTTTATAGATTTATCGACTAGTAAATTGAAGATTATATCCGAAAACCAGTTGTTATTAGTTTTAGTATTATAAGAAAATAGATCATGAGAAGTGTTAGAAATTTTAATAATATAGTTTTGGTTTTGCAGTGATAAAATAAAAGCAAGATTATCTCCTTTATGCTGCAGTAAGTATATTCCAAATATTCCTATTTTCTCAGCTTCTTTAGCAAAATTTGCTAACTCACTAGCATTACTAATTTCTTTTGCTTCGGTTACTTTATTATCTGCTATCTCTTTGTGGTCATTAATTTTAATATCGAATAAATTTTCTGCTCTTTTATATAAAGATTTAAAACCGTATTCTTGTAAAAATCCTGTTAATTTATCGCTATTTGGAGGTGACCATTCTAAATTATTCAGCTGGAAATCTAAATCAACATTAGAATCAAGCCCTGTTAACTGCCATGAAATTAACGCCGCTTCTTTAGAATTTTGTAAAGTTTCACGTTGTTTTATGCTTGAGATTTGGTCTAAAGAGTTAAATATATTTTCTACAGAACCAAATTGTGTTATAAGACTACTTGCCGTTTTTGGTCCGATAGATGGCACACCCGGAATATTATCCGATCTATCGCCGATTAAAGCCATCACTTCACGTAATTTATCAGAAGTAGTACCGAATTTTTTAACAACATCCTCCTCTGTAATATATTTCCCTTTTAACGGATCATATATTTTGATGTTTTCACTCATTAACTGCAATAGATCTTTATCGGAAGAGATAATAATGACCTCTTCTCCAAGCATGACCGTTTTAGTAGCAAAGGTTGCGATAATGTCATCGGCTTCATAACCGTTCTTCTCTAGAATAGGAAAATTTAAACTACTTGCAACATCACGAACTAAAGGTAATTGTACAATTAAATCTTCAGGAGGAGGCGGACGATTAGCTTTATACTCAGGATAAATATGATGACGGAAATTTTCCCCGCCGCTGTCGAATACTACAGCGACATGTTTAGGCTTAAAGTCACTCAGTAATTTTAGTAGCATTGAAGTGAAGCCATAAAGAGCACCGACAGGCTCGTCTTTCGGCGAAGTTAAAGGCTGTTGTGCATAATAGGCTCTAAAAACAAATCCGTATCCGTCTATGAGTAATAAGGTATTTTTTTGAGTCATTTTATGATTTTATTTTTAATTAAATCGTCATTGCGAGGAAATTGCATAGCAATCTCAGGAGTTTATTATTACTTCATGAGATTGCCGCGCAGCCTACGGCTGCTCACAATGACGACTCAATATTCGTGCGGGCAAATGACGTAGCAAAACCTCACAGTCCCACTAGACTTTTAGCAAAATCATGTCGGTTGAATTTTTTTAAGTCCTCTATCTTCTCGCCTATACCGATAAAGTATACGGGTAAATTAAATTTTTGTACTACTCCGACAAGTACTCCGGCTTTAGCACTGCCATCTAGTTTAGTCACGATAAGCCCCGTCAAATTAGTAGCATCATTAAAATGTTCTACTTGGTTATAAGTATTTTGTCCGGTAATAGCATCAATTACTAAAATGCTATGAGTGGGTGCATTCTCGTCTAGTTTTTTTATAACTTTTACAATTTTAGACAGTTCATCCATCAAATTTTTCTTATTATGAAGTCTGCCTGCCGTATCGATAAAAAGTATATCGATATTTTGTTTTATCGATTCTTCCATAGCACGGTAAGCAACACTCGCAGGGTCAGCCGATTCTTCACCGGTAATAAGTAGTGCATTTGCTCTATCTACCCAAGTACTTAGCTGATTTACGGCAGCTGCTCTAAAAGTATCGCAGGCCGCAACTGCTACTTTTTTCCCTTGTGCTGAGTACATTGCAGCAAGCTTACCTATAGTCGTGGTTTTACCTGCTCCATTAACACCGCAAACTAAAATTACGTTTAATTTATTTGCATCTAAAGTAAAAGGAATTTCTGATTTTGATAGCTGCTGTTCTACTAATTCAGCTAGTGCATCTTTTACTGTATCACTATCTATTTCTTTGTCAAATTTTACCTTTTTAAACTCTTCAATAATATTAGTTACTACCGAAACACTCATATCACTTGAGATAAGTAGCTCTTCTAGCTCTTCTAGAGTTTCTGCATCTAATTTTTTCTTGTAAAATATTTTGTCGATACCTTCCGATATTTTATTAGAA
Organism: Rickettsia endosymbiont of Ixodes scapularis; assembly: GCF_000160735.1. Classification (NCBI taxonomy): domain Bacteria; kingdom Pseudomonadati; phylum Pseudomonadota; class Alphaproteobacteria; order Rickettsiales; family Rickettsiaceae; genus Rickettsia; species Rickettsia endosymbiont of Ixodes scapularis. Next base: position 81,995 of record NZ_CM000770.1, read on the forward strand.
GTTTTAGATAAACTTTGTTTTAATTTACTAAATATCGAAATCATATTAGATAGTTTTTTGTTTTATGGGTGTTGGTGTTACGCCTGCTTCGGTGTCACCCCGTGGCTTGTCCACGGTATCCAGAAAAAATTAAAAAAGACTGGACCCCGTGGTCAAGCCACGAGGTGACACAGTGGTGGAATTGATCCGCGCAGATAAGCCCCCTTACAATGACGATTAAGGTACTTATCTCTTCTTCTTATTTTTGCTTTTGTTTTTATTTCCGTCGGTGGTTTTATTGAATCTACCTAAATTTTTAACAAATTTTTGTAATCCGTTAAGTTCCGTTCCATATGTCCTAGTATATTCACGGACTGTTTCTATATCTTGTCTATGAGAATCATCTATTACTACTACTTCCTGCATAAAATTATTAGCATCAAACGTAATTTTTATTATTTTTTGCTTTTCAATTTTTGGATTAAGCCAAGCTCTTTGAAACATAACTCTCTCAACGTAATACCAGGTATTTTGGGAATATTCCGGTACCATAGTAGGCGTACCTATTAATTCTACGACTTCCGCTTTGTTTAGTTTTTTAGACTCTAATTTTACAAGTGCCGAATCATCTATGGATTGCCCTCTATTTTCGATAGTTTTGCAGCCGCTTAAGGAAAAAAAGGCTAATATACTAAAAATGTATGTTATAAAAATTTTCATAAGTTTAATTTTATCTAGATTTTATTACAAGATTATAATATACTGCTTCACTAATTTGACAAATACTTTTTAATTTATATTTAGAGAGGCTAATAATGGCAGTTCCAAAGAAAAAAACATCAAAATCAAGACGTAATATGAGACGTTCACATTTAGCGCTTGGTAAAGTTAACGTAATAGTTGACTCGCAAACTGGAGAATATAAGCTTCCGCATCACGTTTCTTTAGTTGACGGGACTTATAATAATCGTCAAGTAGTAACGAAAAAAATTGAAACTGAAGAAGAAGTAGCCTAAAGCTATGACCTGCAAAATTATTGGTTGCGGCGGGTATCTTCCTTCAAAAATAGTTAGTAATGACGAACTTGCAAAATTTGTAGATACTAATGATGAATGGATTAGAACAAGAACAGGTATTACGCAGCGTCATATAGCAGGTGATACAGAATATACTTCCCATCTTGCTTTAAAATCGGCTGAAAAAGCTATAGTAGATGCAGGGATATCAGCAAATGATATTGATTTAATTATTACATGTACTACTACTCCGGATAATAGCTTCCCTTCGGTCGCCTCTAAGCTTCAAGGTTATCTTGGTTTAACTAATATACCGTCTTTTGATTTACAAGCAGTATGTGCCGGCTTTGTTTATGGTTTACAAGTAGCGAATTCTCTTATCTCATCAGGTAAATATAAAACTATTTTGCTTATAGGGGCCGAGAAAATGACGTCATTATTAGACTGGAATGATAGGACTACTTGCGTCTTATTCGGCGATGGAGCAGGTAGCGTAATATTACAGCGTAGTAGTGATGACTCCGGTTTAATAGATAGTAATATTTTTACAAGCGGAGCTGATTATGAAATATTATACACAAACGGTGGTATAAGTATGAACGGTATTAGTGGCAAAATAGTTATGCAGGGGCAAAAATTATTTCGTCATGCAATAGAAAAAATGCAACAATCTATAAAAGATTTACTGCATGCTAATCAATTCAGTGTAAGCGATATTGATTATTTTATACCTCATCAAGCAAATATCCGTATTATTAATAAACTTGCCGAATCATTAAACCTATCAGAACATAAGGTAATAAAAACCTTAGAGAAGCACGCTAATTGTTCAGCGGCTTCTATTCCGCTTGCTTTGAGTACTCTTAAAGCATCAGGTAAAATAAAAAAAGGTGATATTCTACTATTTTCAGCTATCGGTGCAGGTCTTACTTGGGGCAGTGCATTAATAAGATGGTGAATATAATCGTTTAATTTGAAAATTGGCAGCGTTACTTATTTGCTTATAATCCTCACATATTATATATACGCTGCGGTTATAATCTTCAAAATCGATTCCTCTTTTCTACATTAAACTTCATTTATCTATTTATCCAAAGTATCTACTCGTATTATAAAATGATATTTTTACCACATTTATACATGAGTAATTGCATTTTATAATATTTTAGCCTTTAAACTAATAAAATAATGATATATACTAACTCACATAGCTTTTGGTTAGTTTAGTTTTATGAACTAGCTAAAATGAATTCAATATTAATAAATTATAATCTCAAGGAGTTTAATTATGAAAACAAAAATTACATTAGCTTTTCTTGCATTATTTGTGCTTGCAGGGTGTAATACAACAAAAAGAGCACCGCAATTTGACGGTAATATGAACCAAGGTGAAGAAACCTCATTAATGAAAGATTTTGAGAAGCATGCAGGAAATGCGGTATGGTTTGCTTTTGATAGCTCTGCTTTATCACCAAAGGCTAAAGAAGAGTTAGAGAGACAAGCTTGCTGGTTATCAAAGCATCCTGAAGTAAAAGCTACTATTGAAGGACATTGCGATGAAAGAGGTACCAGAGAATATAACTTAGGCTTAGGTGAAAGAAGAGCAGCAGTAGCGAAAAAATTCTTAGCTAATAAAGGAATTGATCATAACAGATTAAATACAATCTCTTATGGTAAAGATAGACCTGCTATGATGGGTAATACTGAAGAAGCTTTTGCTTATAACCGTAGAGCTGTAACAGTTGTACATCACTAAAATTATTTACTAATTATAGTATCCTAAAAGGTCGAGTTTACTACTCGGCTTTTTTTATTTATAACTTGATGTTATTATTGCGAAAGCGTTGATGAGTGGACACCAAATCGTCATTGCGAGCAGCCATAGGCTGCGTGGCAATCTCATGAAATAACAACAAACTTCTGAGATTGCTTCGTCAATTACTTTGTAATTTCCTCGCAATAACGAAAAAACTGATCCACATTGCCCTGTTTTTTAGGCGATACCTCAAAAATATAAAAATTTTACTAGACTTAACTGCATAATAATTATATAAATTTCAAATGAAAAGGGGCTGTAGCTCAGTTGGTTAGAGCACGCCGCTCATAACGGTGTGGTCGTAGGTTCAAGTCCTACCAGCCCCACCACACAAATTCTTATTTAAATTCGCATTAGCACTGAATTTATAATGATTAATCTAAAAACACTTTCTTGGTATCTTACTAAATTATATTCTAAGTGTTTCTTTATTATATTATTTCTTTTAATCGGGCTATTAATTATCTCAAATATTTTTGATCTTTTACAAAAATTCAAAAATATTTATGTTCCTTTTAGTTTTTTTTGGAGACTTATTTTATATAAGATCCCTTATTTACTAGGTCAAGTATCTTCGTTAATTAGTTTTACCGCTATGTTATTTTTTCTTAGAAATCTAACAAAAAATAATGAACTAACGGCTATGTTATCTAGCGGTATTCATATTTGGCAAGTGCTTGTTATTCCATGTATTGTAACTTTAATTTTAGGTATAGTTTTTATGACTATATTGAATCCTATCGGTACTATAGGCTTACAAAAATATGAGTTATTAGAAGCAAAACTAACTAAAAAAGCCTTGAGTGAGGGTATAATATCTAAATCTGGTTTATTATTTTTTGAATCTTTAAATGATGAAAATCAAATTATCCAAACACAATTTATTAATGTTGCCGAGAAAAAATTAAATAATATTACAATTTTATTTGTTGATAGTAATAATTCTTTTTTAAAGAGAATTGATGCATTATACGGTATTATTGAAAATAAAATGTTACATTTAAATAGGGTTAAGGTTTTCACAAAAGAGGAAACTAAGGCTTACAACAATTTAACTATACAGGCAAATTTATCAATTAATAGTTTAGTAAATAAATTTATTCGTCCTGAAATGGTTTCTATTTGGGCTTTACCTAAATTAATTAATGAATTATTAAATTCAGGTTTACCAGCTATTAATTATCAAATTTATTATTACAAGCAATTATTTAAGCCTATAATGATGATGGCAACCGTAATTTTAGCAAGTTGTTTTATTAGTCTTAAACAGCGTGATAATTCCCAAGAAAAAATACTGATATTAGGTTTATTTTCAGGTTTTATAGCATATTCGTTATCAGAAATATTATTAAAAATACTTACTTATAATAATTTGTCTTTAATTACTGCTATTTTATTACCTAGTATGCTAATATTTTTTATTAGTAACTTTATTATTTTACATTATAAGGAGATTTGAATAAAGTATTGATGCTATGTCATCCCAGCGGAAGCGGGGATCCAGTTAAATGTCATACCGCGACTTGATCGCGGTATCTTAGGACATAGTCTGTTATACAAGATCCCGTGGTCAAGCCACGGGATGACAATAAGAATCAAAAAATAAGTTTTTAGAATTTAGAGAGAAAAAATAAAATGATAATGAAATTTTTGGAAGGGTTTTCTTCCGGTATGGCTATAGATCTTGGTACGGCAAATACTATTGTCTATCAAAAAAGTCGTGGAATTGTTCTAAGGGAACCTTCTGTTATTGCGTTAATAAAAAAAGACGGTGCTTTTGTGCCTTATGCTTATGGTCATGAAGCAAAAATGATGCTTGGGCGTACTCCTACGGATATTGAAGCAAAAAGACCTTTAAAAGACGGTGTTATTGCCGATTTTAAGGGTGCAGAGGAAATGATAAAGTATTTTATTAGAATGGTGCATAATCGTCGCTCTTTTTTTGGTCCGACAATTGTTATTTGTGTGCCTTCCGGTTCTACGCCGGTTGAGCGTCGTGCTATCCAAGAAGCAGCAGAAAGTGCAGGGGGTAGGGATGTCTATTTAATTG
>NZ_CM000770.1:87355-103886 GCF_000160735.1 Rickettsia endosymbiont of Ixodes scapularis
AAGCTAAAACATGTACTATTTAAACAGGATTAAAATGGCAATACTTGCAAATAGAGTAAAAAATTCTTCAAATTCATTAGAATTAATAAGAATAATATCAAATACTCTTAAGCGTTTTTTTGTTATATTTGGGCTTGGATTGTCTGTATATTTATTTTTTACTACGCCTAAAAAAATATCTAGTATATCACTTGAAGTAACCGGTAGTATAGTATCAACCGGTTTAGCAGTTTATGAAGATATATTTGAATATATAAATTCAATAACAGAAAAATTTATTTATTTTCAAGATTTAGAACGAAAAAATATAGAACTTAAACTTGAGATAGCAAGATTACAACATTTGCAAAGTGAAGTAGAATCGGTAAGAGCCGAAAACATTGCATTAAAAGATTTGTTAACGATTGCTGAGGAAGAAGAATTTGAATATATTACTACTAAATTACTGAGTGTTTCCTTTAATCCATTTTCTAGAACAGCTTTGATTTCTGCAGGTAAAAAGCAAGGCATTGAACCTGATCAAATCGTTGTTAATTCAGGAAAATTAGTAGGAAAAGTAATAGAAGTGAGTAATAATTATGCTAAAGTAATGTTAATTAGCGATGTTAATTCTAGAATACCTATTAAAGCTAATTCTTCAAGAGAACAAGGTATTTTAGCAGGTAATAATAATAATAGTAAAATTTTATACTTGCCTAACAATCATTTAGTACAGAAAGATGAGGAGATAGTAACCTCTGGGCACGGTAATATTTATCCTGCAGGTATTTTAGTGGGTTATGTGTCTAAAGTTACGGAACATGATGTTATGGTAAACGTAGCAGCTGATCTATCTAAAACGGAATTTGTACAAATATTATTGCCTAAAGAGTAATTTCTGTTTTTTTAATGTTGTACTCTATGTCATTCCCGCATAGGCGGGAATCCAGTAAAACCTATAAAAAACTTGTTTATTTTATCAATAATATGTAATTTTTGTACCGATATTAAGTTATTTATTCTGGATTCCTGCTTCCGCAGGAATGACATTAAGAGCATGAAAAAGGATTATTTCGGCATTATTGCCGAATATATTTGCATAATAATCTATAAATTAAAATTTTATCAAATACTACATCATAGAAAACGTTATTATGTCGGTGAAATAGATATTATTGCGTTATGTAATAAAGAAATTGTTTTTATTGAAGTCAAAGCAAGAAGCTCTAAAATTGATGATAGATTTGTATCTTTCAATCAGCAAAGAAGAATTACTAGGGCTGCTGAAATGTTTTTAAGTAGCAATTCTAAATATAGAAATTATAATATCAGGTTTGATTTGGTAATTATAAGATCTTATAAATTACCTATAATTATAAAAAACGCATGGTAGTATAATTCAAAAAGCTTTTGTAGGTCTCGCCTTTAAATTCGTCTTGTCTGAAGCTTTCTGAATTATACTACATCAATATTTAATTTATTCGGAGTATGTGATATGGCACTTGCTACTAAAGTAAAAGAATTTTTAGAAGAAAAATTAAAACAAGAAAAGATAGATCGTAAATATCTTGCTCAAGTTACTGATATCCCTTACACGACCGTTAGCAGAATTATGAGAGCAGAAGTTAATCGTGAATTTAATCCTGAAATAGATACTATTTTAAAAATAGCAAAATATTTTAATTGTACTATGGATGAGGTAATAAAAAGAAAAGTACAGAATAATTCATAAAGCTTGATACAAGCGAATTTTGCATGACTCGCCTGTACTCACAGTTTACCTAGTGCTTTCGCAGGCTCGCATTTAAATTCATCTTGTCTGAATCTTTCTGAAATATGCTGTACCTACGAAATAAAACATAAAATATGACAATAAAAAATAAAGGACTGATTATAATTTTATCTTCCCCTTCAGGTACAGGTAAGTCAAGTTTAGCTAAAGCATTATTGAAAATAGATAATAATTTGCGTTTATCTATTTCGGCAACTACAAGAAAACCACGTTTAGGAGAAGTAGAGGGTATAAACTATTACTTTAAGACCGGTCTAGAGTTTGAAGAATTAGTTAAGCAGAATAAATTTCTTGAATATGCTAAAATATACGATAATTATTATGGTACGCCTAAAGAATATGTCGAAATGTTATTAAATCAAGGCTTGGACGTTTTGTTTGATATTGATTGGCAAGGAGCAAGGAGTATTAAGAAAAATGCTACTAATGTTGTTGCTATATTTGTATTGCCTCCTAGTATTGAAATACTGGAACAACGCTTAAGAAATAGAGCGACCGATAATGAAGAAGCAATAAAATTACGTATGCAGTCGGCACAAAACGAAATGTCACATGCTAATGAGTACGATTATGTAATTACTAACGATGATTTCGACCAGACGCTTAAAAAAATACATGCGATTATAGTTGCAGAACGAGAAAAAGCGTTTTGACTTTATCGTTTTTTCTTTCTATACTGAAAATTAGAAGTTATGTTTCTAATTTTTATGGTACTAGTTTAAATGCTTAGAAAACAATTCCTTTCATCAATAATAAAACATTTTAAAACTCATAAAGTTTGTGCCTTGTTAGGACCAAGGCAGTGCGGAAAAACTACACTTTCTAAACAGTTCGCAGAAGCTTATAATATTCCTAAAATCAATATTTTTGATCTTGAAAATCCCTTAGATTTAGCAAGATTAAATGAACCGATGCTTGCTTTGTCTGATCTAAAAGGATTTGTTATTATTGATGAAATTCAGTATAAACCGAATCTATTCCCTATTTTAAGAGTTCTTGTTGATACAACTGATATTAAATTTTTAGTACTAGGCAGTGCATCAAGAGACTTAATTAAACAAGGTTCTGAAACACTAGCAGGTAGAATAGGTTATATTGAAATGACACCGTTTACCTTATCTGAAGTGTCAGGTACTCAGCAATTATGGATACGCGGCGGATTTCCTTTATCATATCTTGCAGATGATGAAGAGTTAAGTGCTTTATGGTGTCAGAATTACATTAAAACATTTTTAGAAAGAGATATACCAAATTTAGGTTTTACAAAATTCCGTCTATGCAGTTACGTAGGTTTTGGTTAATGCTTTGCCATTATCACGCTAATATATTTAATACCTCAGAACTTGGGAATTCTTTATCTATCTCATATCATACCGCAAAGCATTATTTAGATATTTTAGAGGGAACTTTTATGATCCGTATTTTGCAGCCTTGGTATGAAAACCTTAAAAAAAGACAAGTTAAAACTCCAAAAATCTTTTTTAGAGATAGTGGAATATATCACGCTTTATTAGGCTTAAATAATTATGAAGCTTTAAGCACTCATCCTAAAATAGGTGCATCATGGGAAGGATTTGCCTTAGAACAAATTATTAGATATTATAAAGCAGAACCCGAAGAATGTTATTTTTGGTCATCTCATAATGGAGCGGAAATAGCTCTTTTAATTTTTAAAAATGGAAAACGTTTGGGGTTTGAAATTAAATATACAAATACACCGAGCATTACAAAATCAATGCAAATATCTTTAGAAGATTTAAAACTTGATCAAATTAATGTAATATTTCCAGGTGATATTAGCTTTAAATTGTCAGAAAAAATACAGGCAATAGGTCTTTCGAGCTTAATTCAAAATGATACAAAAGCTGTAACTATATAGTTACAGCTTTTAGAATGTTATATTATTTCACATCCGCCTTTTTTAGCACCTTTGCCGGCAAGTTTTGTTTGCTGAGCTTCATAATCATTATTATGCATTTTATCAAAATTTTGATCAACTGTTAAATATGTTGTTCCGGTACTATTAGGTGGGCTTACCATATTTTTCATAGGTTGAGATTTTATCTCGTTTGATAAAGTTGTTGTTCTAGCTTTAATTCTTTGTAATGCCGCTAATGTATCCATATCATTACTTTGTTTACTCATATTTTCTCCTATATTTATTTGTTAAATTTTATCTTATCCACACGTTATTTTGTTTTTTTTGTTGAACTTGATTACTTTGCTCAACTTGGTGATTCTTTGGGGTAGCTATTGGGTTATTTAAAGAATCTTTTATTTTATTAGCTTCACGTTGAGTATTAATTTTACTACATATATTTTTACGTACATCTTGATCTTCACTGCTTAAATTTTTATTATTGACTATTGCTTCCTGTTGGTTATTGAGTAAAAAATGCTTCTGTTTAAATTCTTGATGTTTGTTAGGATCTAGAGTATTTTTTGATTTCTCTATAGCATCTCCAAGCTGATTTATTTTTTCTTGATTTTTTTGGTGAAATACATTAACACTTTCTATTTCTTTTTGAACGTGTTTTTGAACTTTTTTAGCTTCTTTTACTACAGTGTTTTTAAATGCTAGATTCTCTTTCTTTACTTTTAAATTCTCTTCTAATTCCTTAATTTGTTCAGGTAATAAATTTTTATCTTTTAATTTCTTGGTTAAATCATTAATTTCTTTTTCTATAATCTCTTTTTCTTCATTAGCTTTTTTAACTACTATATTTACTTTTTCTTGTTTCTCCTTAAGCTCTGCAAGTTTTTGTCTACGTTCTTCTATTCCTTCTTTAGTTAAAATATTTTTATTAATCGCCTGTTCATCGATTATCTCTTCTCCATTTTCATTTATTCTAACCATTGTTGCTATAGGAGAAGATAATTTTTTATATTCTTCTGATTTTCTCTTAAATCCATCATGGATATCATTAAGTTCTTGGATTTGCCTTGCAGCTTCCATTTTATATTGTATTATTGCTTCTTCCTGTTTTCTTTGTTTTTCTAACTGTTCTAGCTCTTTTTGAGTAATTTCAGAATTAAGCTGGCTTTCTGCTAGTTCTTGCTTTTTTAATGCTATAGCCTCTAATTTTTCCGCTATATCATTAATAAAAGAACTATCGGATTTAATATTTCGAGCTGTACTTACTAATCTACTTAACTCTGCAGGGTTATTAGTAGCGGTAATTTGAGCAAGAATAGCTTTGATATCATTAAGTGCTTGAGGATCAGTTGTTTTTTCTTTTTGTGGATATCCTTTATTCGTAATTTTACTCACAATAACCTTTTATGTGTGTTCCAATTATCCATAAAACGTTAACAAAAATTAACAATTAAGTCAAGAAAATTTTAACAAAAACCAAACAACCCTCAGCTATAAGCTGAGGGGTTATAAAGTGGAATCGATTAGAAATCGATCATCATTCACAGGTTCACCTTCCTGTTCATCAATATAGTGCTGTATCATTTCATCAGTTATATTACCTGAACTGACCGCCATATAGCCCCTAGCCCACAAATGATTGCCCCAAAATTGTTTTCTTAAATGAGCAAATTCTTGCAATAAAATTCTTGAGCTACTACCTTTTAAATACTGTACTAACTTGCTAAGAGATATTTGTGATTTATATGAGATAAACATATGCACGTGATCACATGATATTTTCCCTGAAATTATATATACTTCATGTTCCATACAAATCTGCCTTAGTAAATCTCTAGCCCTTTCCGCTACTTTGCCTATCAATACTCTCTTCCTATATTTTGGTATCCATATAAGATGTACTTTTAAATCATACTGACTATGACTATTCTTTCTATAACTTCTCATGTTTCTTGATATAAATTCATTGCTAAAGCAATTTCATTATATCTTCCCTTCGCCTGAAGGCGAAGGATTTCTTATCCCCGAAGGGGGACATTAATTTTGTATTTCTAGCCATTGATTTAATAACTCATCTAGCTTCTTTTTATCATGAGTTAATTGATTTGTGATCTGAGTGTATTTTTGAGGATTATCTAAATACAGATTAACGTCTTCAAGTTCTTTTTCTAAGTGTTTGATGGATATTTCTAGCTTCTCAATATCATTTGGTAATGTTTCAAGCAAACGCTGGTATTTATAAGATAGCTTTTTATTTAGAGGTTCTTTTTGAGAAGTTAATGGTAGTGGTTTTGAAGCTTTTTTAGTTATAGGAGAGGTAGTAAAATACTGCTTATAATCTTCATAACCTCCTGTCAAATCATGAATTTTACCTTGAGTGAAAACTAAAGTTCTAGTAATTAACCTATCTAAAAAGTCACGATCATGGCTCACGACTATTAAAGTACCTGAATAATCTGCAAGTATATCTAGTAAAATTTCCAGACTATCCATATCGAGGTCATTAGTCGGTTCATCTAAAATTAACAGATTTCCAGGGTTAATTAGAATTTTTGCAAGTAATAATCTATTAGCTTCACCGCCTGATAAAATAGCAGTTTTTGCATTAAGTAGTTTAGGATTAAACATAAATTGTTTTAAATAACCGGCAACATGCATGGTTTTACCGTTTGGCAAAAATACTTGATCACCGCCTGTAGGACATAAAGTTTGTTGTAATGTATGATTAGGCTCTAGTTTTTCTCTATGTTGATCAAAATATGAAATATCTAAATTACCGCCATATATAATTTTACCCAAGTCAGGTGTAAGTTGCTTTGTTAGTAATTTGATAAAAGTGGATTTGCCTGAGCCGTTTGCACCGATTATACCGATTTTCTCGCCTTTTTTTACACGAAAGCTAAAATTATCAATAATTTTAGTATTTTTATAACTAAAAGTAATATTATCTGCTTCAATAATGAATTTACTTTTAGCTATATTTTCGGCAAGCTCTGCCCTAACTCTTTGTTTTGAACTAGCTAGTTTTTCAGTCTGTTCTTGTGTTATTGCTCTTAAAGCTTTCAACTCCGCAAGTCTCTTTTGATTCCGCTTACGTCTAGCAGTAACGCCGGCATTTAACCATTCATTCTCTTTAGATAATTTTTTATTTAATTTTCGAAGAGCGGCTTCTTCTTGTTCTATGATAATTGTTTGCTATTCATCAAAAAATTTAAATCCTTTATCGGATTTACGTAAAATCCCTCTATCAAGCCACCAAATCCTTGAAAGGATAAGGATTATAGCATATTCATTAACCATAATTTAGGCATCTTAATACGAAACTCGCGTTTATTAGTAACATTTGAGAGGAATGTTCTATCATGACTAACGCAAATAATAGCACCGTTATAAGATTTAACAAATTCTTCTAACCATTCGATTGTTTCAATATCTAGATGGTTAGTCGGTTCATCAAGTAGTAATATTTCCGGCTCTAATATTAAAGCTTTAGCAAGGCTTGCTCTTCTAAGCTGACCCCCTGAATAGGTTGATAAGTTATCTGTTCCGTTGATTTGTAATTTTTCTAGAATTATATCGATTTGGTATTTATCTATTTCTTTTGTACTATCTGTTTGTTGTAAGACAAAATCATAAACAGTTAGATTAGTTTTTATAGAAATATCTTGTCTTAAATAACCGGTTGTAACTAAAGGATCTTGAAATAACTCACCGTTATCTAGCTCATAATTACCTGATATTACTTTCATTAAGCTTGATTTCCCGCAGCCGTTAAGTCCTATAAGACAAATCTTATCGCCTTTGTACAAATAAAGCTCTAAATCAGATAAAATTACTTTACCCGCAAAGCTTAGATTACCGTTTTTGATGTAATAAATTGGGGTCATAATGGTGTCATACTGTGGCTTGACCATGGTATCCAGAAAACAATTTAGTATATATATTTTTTAGCATTTTTAAGCTGGATACCGTGGTCAAGCCACAGTATGACAATGATTTAGACTAAACCTTCTTAATCACTAAACTGGCATTAGTACCACCGAATCCGAACGAGTTGGAAAGCACGTAATCTATCTTAGTTTTCTTAGCTTTAAGTGCAACTAAATCTATCTTAACCTCATCCATAGGGTTATCTAAGTTTAAGGTTGGCGGTGCAATCTGATCTCTAATTGCAAGAGCTGAAAAGATAAACTCAACACTTCCTGCCGCACCAAGCAAATGTCCTATTGATGATTTAGTAGAAGACATTAAAACTTTGGGATTCGCTTCTAAAAATAATTTTTGTACGGCTGCTAATTCTATTCCATCACCAAGTGTAGTAGAAGTACCGTGTGCATTAATATAATCAATCATATCGGGCGTGATAGCTGCATCTAGCATTGCGTCTCTCATTGCTCTATAAGCTCCTCTACCTTCAGGATGTGGGGCTGTCATATGATATGCGTCACCTGTAGAGCCGTATCCTATAACTTCACCGTAAATTTTAGCACCGCGATTTACAGCGTGCTCATATTCTTCCAAGACTGCAACGCCTGCTCCTTCACCCATAACAAAACCGCTGCGGTCTTTATCCCAAGGTCTTGAGGCTTTTTCAGGATTATCGTTATATTTAGTACATAATGCTCTAGCAGCAACGAAACCTGCAACTCCAACAGGTGTAACTGGAGCTTCTGCACCGCCTGCGATCATAACATCGGTATAGCCGTGCTTTATCATACGCATAGCATCGCCTATAGCATGTGCCCCTGTAGAGCAAGCTGTTACTGCCGCTTGGTTCGGACCGCTAAAACCGTATTTTACAGAAACAAGACCGGATAAAAGGTTAATTAATGAGGCGGGAATAAAGAAAGGGCTAACTTTGCCGTTATTTTCTTGATAAAGTTTGATAGAGGTATATTCGATCATTTTAAGCCCGCCGATTCCTGAACCTAATATCAAGCCGGTTCTATCACGAGATTCTTCATCTTCGGGTAACCAGCCGCTATCTTCAACTGCTTCGGTTGCGGCTGCTACTCCGTAATGGATAAATTTATCCATTTTACTTAGTCTATTAACGTCATCTGCTTGTGTGAAATTTTCAAGTTTAAATCCATCTTTCTCAGAGTTATCTATAAGTCCGGCAATTTTACACGCAAGTTTATAGGTGTCAAATTCCGTAATAGTTTTTATACCGCTTAATCCGGTTACAATATTTTTCCAAGATGAGCTAACATTAAGCCCAACAGGAGTAACAAGTCCAAGTCCGGTAATAACTACTCTTTTATTTACTCTTTGATTCGACATTTTTAATTATCTATTAGGGATTTAATTTATGCAGATTAAGATTGGCGTTCTTTGATATATTTTATAACATCGGATACGGTTTTAATTTTAGTAGCTTCATCATCAGGGATATCAATACCGTATTCAACTTCTATTGCCATCATTAATTCTACGGTATCAAGGCTATCGGCTTTCAAATCTTCTATAAATCTTGAATCCGTAGTTATTATCGATTTATCTTTATTTAGCTTTTCAGCAACCATTTCAATAACTTTCTGTTCGATCTTGTCCGTTGTACTCATAATTTTGAACTCCATAAATCATTTAATTTTATATGCCGTATAATAGCGGTTATTCGGCTATTAGACTTTATTTTAACTGTATGAATATTTATTTAAAATATTTATAGCATTTTATCTTTAAAAGAACTTCTAGCACAAAAAATTATTTTATGCTAGCACAAAATAATCTTATTAATTTTTATACCATTAACATACCGCCGTTTACATGTATAGTTTGACCGGTAATATATGATGCCTGATCGCTTGCTAAAAATGCGACTGCATTTGCCACGTCTTCCGGCATACCGTAAGTACCTAGCGGAATTTTTTGTACTATGGCTTCTCTTTGTTTTTCGTTTAGTTTATCGGTCATATCTGATTTAATAAATCCTGGAGCTACTGCATTAACCGTAATTCCTCTGGTTGCAACTTCATAAGAGAGCGATTTGGTTATGCCTATTAAACCTGCTTTAGAAGCACAATAATTAGCCTGCCCAGGGTTACCTGAAATTCCTACTATTGAAGATATGTTAATAATGCGTCCATACCTGTTTTGCATCATTTTTTTTATTGCTTCACGATTTAAAATAAAATTTGCTTTTAAATTAATATCAATAACTTTGTCAAAATCTTCATCTTTCATTCTAATTGCTAGCGTATCACTAGTAATACCGGCATTACATACTAAAATATCTAGCTTTGATGCTTTAGATATTAAATTGCTGCATTCTTCCTTATTTGCAAGGTTGCATATTTCTATCGTATAATTATCTTTTAAAACCTTTCCAAGGGATTTTAATTTTTCCTCATTACTACCGCTAATAATTACATGGCTTCCGAGTTTATGTAGTAACCTTGCTATAGCTCCGCCTATGCTTCCTGAAGCTCCCGTAATTAAGGAAGTTTTACCTGTTAAATCAATCATTTTCTTCCTTCGTTTGATCAAGATTTATATTAGTAATTTTTGACGATTTTTCACGTATTATTTTCTCAATTTCATTGGAAATTTGTGGATGTTCTTTTAAATATTGTTTGACGTTTTCACGCCCTTGACCTATGCGTACGTTATTGTAGGAAAACCAAGAACCGGATTTCTCAACAATATCAAGCTTAACTCCAAGGTCGATTATCTCGCCTTCTTTTGAAATACCTGAACCGTACATTATATCAAAATCTGCAGTTTTAAATGGAGGAGATACTTTGTTCTTGACTACTTTTACTTTGGTTTGGCTGCCTATTACTTCTTCTTTATCTTTAATGGAGCCGATTCTTCTTATATCGATTCTAACAGAAGCATAGAATTTTAAGGCATTACCGCCTGTCGTAGTTTCAGGACTACCGAACATCACACCTATTTTCATTCTGATTTGGTTGATGAAAACAGTAATACAATTGGTACGATTAATTGATGCGGTAAGTTTACGCAAAGCCTGGCTCATTAATCTTGCCTGAGAAGCCATTTGAGCATCACCCATTTCGCCCTCAATCTCTGATTTCGGTACTAAAGCCGCAACACTATCTATTATTATCATATCAATACCGCCGGAACGAATTAACGTATCGGCAATTTCTAGGGCTTGTTCACCTGTATCGGGCTGTGAAATAATAAGCTCATCAATATTTACGCCTAATTTTTTAGCATAAGCAGGGTCTAATGCATGCTCAGCATCAATAAAAGCACATGTACCGCCTTTTTTCTGTGCTTCGGCAATTAAATGTAGTGTTAAAGTAGTTTTACCTGAGCTTTCAGGACCAAAAATCTCGATTATTCTGCCTTTAGGAACACCGCCAATCCCAAGAGCTATATCTAGCCCAAGTGAGCCGGTCGATACGGCCTCTATATCAACATTTGGACGCTGCCCTAGTTTCATTACCGAACCTTTACCGTAGCTTTTTTCGATTTGTGTGAGTGCTGCGGCAATGGCTCTTTCCTTATCTGTATTTGACATAAATTTCCATATTATAAACTTATCAATTAAAATATAAGCTTGAGAAAGAAAAATCAAATTTTATTTATGTTATTGTGCTTGTAAGATTAAATCTTGACTTCCATACTAGGTGATGCTTAGATGTTAAATTTACTTGTATTATAAATTTTAAAGCTAATTAAATCACTTGTTAACAGTCGCATAGTTTCCAAAAAAGATAGATTTAGTAAAACCCTTATTAAATAACTTATCACATATGGTATCATAATTCTCACAAACTGAATATATCGCTAAAGATAACTCAGCATCTACATCTTATAAATTTAAATGGCATATTTAATTATTTTAAGCATTTGCTTACTTTTGGCATAGTTTGGATTCCTGAATCATCTAATCCTAGTAATGAACCATGGGATTGGATAGAAGTATTTCAATCGTTTTTTGGGATGGCATCTTTAGTTCAAGGCATTAAGATGTTGGCTAAATACGGTATTATGAATCTAGCATCCGGCGGAATGCTATTAATTGGAATTGTGTTACTAATAATACGCGAGTTTCGAATTAATATAGCATAGGATTTAGCATATCAAGAGAGATGTAATAGAAGGTTTATTATCAGACATTTGATAATTTATCAGTGCTGCAACCATATGCACAAAGGCATTTGTAACTGATCTATGCCTTGAATGCTCAAACTTCCCCAATAGTTTAATTTTACTAAACACAGATTCTATTAATGCTTTTTTAAGCAATAATATTTTATCCAACATAGACATAAGTTTATTTTTCATATTTTTCTTTACCCTAGTTACCATAAAAATTCCTTGCTCTAAAAGTTGTAGAAATAATTGTTGCGAAATATAACCACGATCTCCGAATACTTTACCAAAAAGATTTTTGATTATCAGTTCCAGCTGTTTTCTATCATCCTTATTGCCAGGGCTAAAAGATGCTTTAACTATACCACCGGCTCTATTAATTATTAGATGTAGTTTAAGTCCATAGAACCAACCTTTTGTTGTCTTACTGCTTGCTGCTATGCCGGCGAACACTTTATTCATTGAAATACGGTATCTCTTACATACCTCTATACTACTTGAATCTACAAAAGAGAGTCCGTCACACTGATCCAAAATAGAATTGAATATTAGTACTAATAGTGGTAAATGTGGACCTATTATTTTTATAAATTGACTATAGCTTACTAATTGAAAATCTCTTTGATGATGAATTCATATTTGCTTCAGATAATAATTCTTAAAACAATCATAAGATGACTGCCAGTAGCCTATTATAATTGTTATTACCTCACTTCTGTTCAGTCGACTTTTAGGACCAGATTTGTTGTTATGGTTAGTAATTGAATTTGTATGCTTGTCTAATTCTTGAAAAAAATCATCGACGTAACAAAATATTTCTGTAAAATCCATTATCATAGGTTATTGCTCTTAAAGTTTTTTCAATAACCTATAAACTTTTTTCTAATACTATAAATACCATATTTTAATTAGCAATTTGTATTTTGTACTCACTTTATAACAAAAACAGTATTATTAAGATCCCCGTAACCCAGTTACTATCAGCTATTCAGCGACTTTTTGAATACGAAACTCGCGTTAATTAGCAATTTTAGTATAGGAGTAATAGTTTATTTGCTGATTACTTGTGTCTTAGGATCCATAATGTATCTTATGTCCTTATGGTTACAGTTTATCAAAGGGTTAAGTCCTTTGTATGCAGGTCTTTATATGTTGCCTGCAGCAGTTTTTGCTTTAATTGCATCTTTAGTTATGCCATATTTACTCACACGATTTACCGCACGTGTAATAATGTTTAGTGGGCTTATCTTTACTACTATATCATTGATTTTACCTAGTATATTAGACTATAGAGATTTACTATCGAATACTATATATCTTGGATTGCTTGGTATAGGAAGTAGTCTATGCCTCTCTACCACCGTAACAGTTATGATGAATGCAGTGCCGGCAGAGAGATCCGGAGGTGCAGCAGCATTACAAGAAACAGCATATGAATTAGGTAATGTGTTAGGTATAGCTATTATTATGAGTATTACATCTTTTATTATAGTAACAATCTAGTAATTCCTCGCGGTGTTTCTGTATCAATGGCAGAAATAGCTTGTGACTCAATCGGTGAAGGAATAATTATTGCTCAACAACTACCACCTTCATTTGCTCACGAGTTAATTAAGGAGGTTAATATTGCTTTTATAAATGCATTTAATATAGTAGGTATTATTCTAGGAATAATCATGCTAATATTGGCGGGTGTGATTATGTATGTTCTTCCTCCTTTTAAAGCATCTACCTCTCTACATTAATAGCTTTATTACATGATGAAATTGGTATAGAAACCTTACCGTCTTTTGCTCCCGATTGATTAAACTTAAATTGCTTAAGTTTCAACCACCGAAGAGAAATAAACTCTTGGTGGTCGGGGAAGTAAGAAAAACATCAACGATAGCCATAATAGCCTTTAGGTTCTAAGTTTAAGCTTTAAACCTTGGACATAACTATTATAACTCCGACCGGAATAAAGCCGAGGATTGCATCATTTTTATGGTCGATACAAATACCACGTTGATTAAGAGGTTCTTACGCCCCGAAATAGCATTTTGCTATTTCGAGTATCATTTTATATATAACTTTCACAAAGTCAATCGATAACTTATTTTTTTAAACTAATAATTTATTTATCTAGATAATCTTTTACTTTTAATATACTATATTTTATATCATTTTTTTACTGGATTCTCGCGGAAGCTGGAATGACATACGAGTTTTGCTGAATTATCTACTCGTCAAGTAGCAGAAACTAATAAACGCGAGTTTCGTATTAAGATGCCTAAATTATGGTTAATGAATATGCTATAATGCTTATCCTTTCAAGGTTTGTAAGAGGTGTGACAAGTTTTACAATTTAATAGTTATAGTCAAAAAAGACAATTTACTAAAAATTTATGCAGTTTTAAGTACATTTTATAACAAAAACAATATTACTAATATCCTCGTAACCCAGTTACTATCAGCTATTCAGTTCCTCTATTAATACGAAACTCGCGTTAATAATGCAACAGGAATGGAAGAAAATAAGATTGCAAGTAAAATAGGAGGAAGTATAGCTAAAAACGCTAAAACGGTCTTGGAAAATAAAACCGGTAAAAAAGTAATCTCAACAGAGAATTATTTACCGCCTAAACTTGCAAAGTAACTAGGCTATGTGAAAGAAAATTAATTTTTAAGCGAAAATTAATAAGATTTTTGTAGTAATAGTTGTCCCTATTTCAAAAAAAATCTTATAACTTGTAGCCAAAAAAAGCAAAAATAGATTAAATTGATTTTCCTTTACACAGTCTAGGCTTAATTTGAAATACTTTAAGTTTTTTAACCACCAATGAGCATAATTTTTGGTGGTCGGGGAGGTCGAAAACTGCCAAAAGTCAGCCACACTAGGTTTTAAGCTTACAGTAACCCTTAAGCTCTGGACATACCTAATATCTCCCCGACCGTGAAGTTGAGGATTACATCAGTTTTGTGAGAAATGCTCTCACTTTTGGCAGAGGTTTCAACACCCCGAAATAGCACTTTGCTACTCCAAGTATCATTTTATATATAACTTTCAAAAAGTCAATGATGGTTTGTTATGGTACTAACAACGCTCTATGCTTCTATACCGTAAGAGTCAGATGGTGATGATACATCGGCTAATAACGGCATTTTGCAATTTTGATAGTCAATATCTGTGTAACGAGGGTTAAATATCTCAAATATTTCTGTAATGCTTTCTTTATATTCTTCAGACTTGGGATTTGCTGTTCGTATAATTGTTATTAAGCTTGCAAAGTTGCTGATAGTCTTAAAACTATCATCACCGCCAAGACTCTTACATATTTCATGCAATATTCCGCTTGAAGAATCTAAGTTTATTGCTATAGCGGATGGGGAATTTAATTTTACAATTTCATTATTTAAATTAGTTAGTGGTAGTATTGAGAATTCATATTCCTTAATAGATTTTGCTAGTTTTATAATATCATCTAAATTATTAATTTTTATAACTTCATCTAATATAACTGCATTATTCTTAAAATTTTCATGTAGTAGTTCTACAAATGCTAATTCTTTATTCTTTATTACTAAATCTAAATTTTCATTTTTTATATTTCTTCCCTTATACCAATCCCATCCATATTTAGCTGCAAAACCTAGACTTATTACTCCAAATACCGTAGCGGTGATATAAGCACCGGTATATCCACCGCCATTTGTATCGTCGTTAGGTTTTTCTATAGTGGAAGTGGTTGCCTCAGTGAAAGGTTTACTTAGTAGATCTAAAATATTTTTACCTACTTCTGTAGAGAATATATCGTCCAAAGTTACGTTGAAAGCATCTATAATAATCTTAAGATTATCAGTAGTGAATTTGACTGGTATATTCAATAAATTAAAAATTTCTACCCCTGCTTCTTGAGCATTTTTCAAAGTTATTTCCGAATGATTTAAAATATCTCTCAAATTATTAACAAGCATTTTGGCATTATGCTCTTGTAAAACAGCTTCGCCTTCAGTGGTAGTGCATTCCTTTAATTCTACTAGGGTATTGTTTTGAAGTAAGTGCTTACCTTCTTCTAAAATAACGCTAGTACTGTTTCCATAAGTAACAATAGATTTTATAGGGATTTTAATGCCTGTACACTCCCTAATTACTGCTGATAAATCGTTAGGTATATCTGTTAAATGATTATAGATTCCTGCCCAATTACATTTTATATTCTCAACTAAATAACCGTTAGTGAAACTTCCTTTAACAGTATTATATACTGATGAAAGTATAGTATTGCCTAACTTATAAATAATATGCTTTGTATTTCCAGGTAAGCTACTCACCATTTTATTTGCAAATATAGGCATGAAACAGTTTAAGTTTATATTTAATATAGGTGCCATAATATTACTCCTTTAATTAATAAAAACCATAAAACGTGGTTTCTAGAGTATGTTAATGTTTTTGTCAAGATAAAGTTAAAATAAATTAATATATGAAAGGATTTGAGAAAGATGATTGTTATGCTGTAATGTTTCGTTTTTTCGTCATTGCGAGGAGAGGCAAAGCCTCGACGTGGCAATCTCATGAAACAGTAGACTTCTTGCATAACCTCCTTCTAAAGGTAATTTGTACGTCAATCCGGTACTTGCATCCTCACGTACTAAGTGTACGCTGCCGGTGCTGCGTTCCGTGTTTCCTTCAAATTCCTCTTTATAAACGCGAGTTTCGTATTAAGATGCCTAAATTATGGTTAATGAATATGCTATAATGCTTATCCTTTCAAGGTTTGTAAGAGGTGTGACAAGTTTTACAATTTAATAGTTATAGTCAAAAAAGACAATTT
>NZ_CM000770.1:103986-133398 GCF_000160735.1 Rickettsia endosymbiont of Ixodes scapularis
AGTACATTTTATAACAAAAACAATATTACTAATATCCTCGTAACCCAGTTACTATCAGCTATTCAGTTCCTCTATTAATACGAAACTCGCGTTTATAAGATAGGTTATGCAAGAAGTCTACTGTTTCATGAGATTGCCACGTCGAGGCTTTGCCTCTCCTCGCAATGACGATTTGGTGTCCATGCAATAATACCTTGCGGGAATGACATAGAACGAGCTATACAACATTACTTACCTATACAGAAATTTTTAAAGATCTCGCCTAGTATTTCTTCTACGTTGATAACACCCGTAATTGTACCGATGCAGCGTGCCGTCATTCTAATATCTTCAGTTGCTAGGACTAAATCATTATCTAAGCTAAAAGCCGTTAAATGTAAGAGAGCTTGTTTTAAATAATGACGATGACGCTGATTTGTTATATAAGGAGTTTCGGTAAATCCTGCCATATTTTCGGCAATATTTTCAATATTTTTTAATATACTTGAAAGAGCAATATTATTTTTTACTGAAACTCTTAAGCATTTATATTTATTTTCAATAGAAAAGATTTTACTAGCTTCGATTAAATCGATTTTATTAATTATTGTGATAGTATTTTCATCAATTAAATTAATAATATCTTCATTTATAGAGGAATCTAATTTTTCGGCATCAAACATTATAATTTTAATATCCGCTGTTTTAGCCGAATTAATAGCTCGTTTTATACCTTCTTGCTCGATAATGTCACTACTTTCTTCTCTTATACCTGCTGTATCCTGTAAAATAATAGGATAGCCGCCAATGTCTAAATGCCCTTCAATTATATCTCTAGTAGTTCCTGCGATATTTGAAACAATCGCTATATCTCGCTGCATTAAAAAATTTAGTAAGCTAGACTTACCAACATTTGGTGGACCGATAATTGCAAGCTTAAGACCGCTATTTAGTAATTCTCCCCGTCTATTATCGTTAAGATAATTAGATATTTCATTTACAAGGTTTTTATGAGTGTTATTAACGTCATTAAGGACGCTATCCGGTATATCTTCATCAGGGAAATCTATATAAGCTTCAAGCAGAGAGATAATTTTTAAAAGCTGACTACGCCAGTTATTATATAATTCTTCAAGCCCGCCGCTTGCTTGTCTAATTGCTTGCCTATGCTGCATAATGGTTTCGGCATTAATTAGATCAGCTATCCCCTCTGCTGCCGTTAAATCGAATTTGTTATTTAAAAAAGCTCTTTTGGTAAATTCTCCTGCTTCTGCCAAACGAATATCAGCTATATTTAACAATGCATTAATAAGCATTATAGAAATAGCTTTACTACCGTGCGTATGAATCTCAACTACGTCTTCACCGGTAAAGCTACCTGGTGATTTAAAATAAACAACCATAGCATTATCAATTAGCTCCTTAGTTTCAGGGACTGTAATTTGTTGATAATACATTAATCTCGATTTAAAGTCCTTTCTACCGGTAAGTAGTTGTAAAACTTCTAAGCTTTTAGGACCGGAAATCCTAAAAACCGCTACGCCTGCTTTACCGAATGCAGAGCTTTGTGCAAATATCGTTTCCACTTATTTTCTATGCCTCTTGCTTAAGTTATTTTATATAATATAATAACAAAAGAAATAATCATATTATTATTACTTGAGAAAATCATGACCCCAAAAACAACCTCTTTAAATTTTAGTCGTTTAAATTGTCAAATTCCGAATTATAAAACTAAAATTCTAGAACTTAGCAAGGAACGTGAGTCAAGTTCCATATATATAGATTTTGTTCAAAAGTTTTTAAATTATATTCCGATAGATTATGATTTTGAGAATAGAGAAAAATTATTCCAAAATTTTGCAGATGAAGCCTTTAAGTTTTTTAAGCAAAGGGTAGAAAGAGCAAGAAAAATAGCAATAACAAAGGCAGTTATCGAAAATGATCCGGCAATAAATGTCTTGATATTACTTGATAATAAGCCGCATATTGTTGATTTTATCATATGTCTGCTTAAAAACATGAATTTGCAAACTAAGTTTTTACTCCATCCGGTAATAAACTGTGTCCGAAATAGTAAAGGAGAATTAGAAAAAATATTAGAAAATTCTGTGTCGGATGAAAAATCAGAATCGATACTACATTTAACCATTTTAGGAAACTTTGATGATAAAACTGCTACATTTTTAACTGAGGCTATAAATGAAAGATTAGAAGAGTTAGAGCAAAGCTATAGCCATTTACCGCAATTACTCACAAAATTACAAGATTTATCTAAAAATATAATTGATAATGATAAATTAAATTTTGAAGAGGCTAAAGAATTCTTAAATTGGTTACAAAACGATAATTTGGTTTTATTAGGGACTCTTGATTTTGAGGTAAAATCTTTAAAATTAAGCAATGAAATAGGAGCAGCAAAAATATGGCAAGAAGTAAAAGACGAGATTGATGATATTATAAAATGTTCTGCTAATCCTTTATATCAAAATCAATTAATAATACTCGGTAAAATAAATAGTGCGTCGCTTATCCATTCAGATAATTTAATCGACTATATCTTAGTGAAAAAATTTAACTCTTCGGGTGAATATATTTCGGGAAGTATAATTTTCGGCATATATAATTCAAATATGTATTACCATTCAATAAGTAATATTCCAATCCTACGACAAAAATTTAATTTTGTAATTGAGAAAGCCGGTTTTGCATTATCCGGTTATAATGCCGATAAGTTAAGAATTTTAATGGAGTCGTTACCGAGAGAAGCTTTAATACAAATTGATCAAGGCGATTTATATTGTATGTGTTTACATATGCTCTCAAGTATGATGAGTAAGAAGCTTAAATTATTTATTCAATATGATTGGTCGAGTTCTTTTCTTAATATCATAATTTTTCTGCCACGAGAACGTTTAACGGCTGAAATACATAATATGATAGATTGTTATTTAGCGGAAAAATTCGGCAGTAAAATTTTATCCAACTATATCACCGAAGTAGCCGGTAATTTTTCTTATCTTTTTGTAACGCTTGAAGCACAAGGGGAACATAAAATAAATTTTGAAGCAGAAATAATACAGCAAGATTTAGATCGTATCTCTACACGTTGGAGTGAAGATTTTTATTTTAAGCTTTCTAAAAAATTCGGTGAATATCAAGCAGGTATTAATTTAAAGCTTTTTGATAATGTTTTTCCGGCAGACTATAGGCAAAAATTTTCTCCAGAGATAGCTTTAGTAGATATTGAATATTTAACGGAAGCAAGCAAGTCACAAGAATGTATGTTTAATCTAGTTTATATAAATGAAACGGAATTTTACTTAAAAATATATAGTCCAAAAGTAAAACTTGCCCTTTCTAACATATTGCCGTCAATCGAAAATTTAGGTTTTAAAGCAATTGATGAACAAACTTTTGCAATTAAGGAGGCTTTGGGAATCAAAGAAAGCTGGATATATAATTTTATCTTAACTTCTATTGTACCTGTAAAGGATAATATTACCGAATTAAAAATAAATGTTGAAGAAGCTTTAGATAAAATGGCACTTGGGATGCTTGCTAATGATTCTTTAAGTAAATTAATAGTACTTGCCGGTTTTAATTGGAAGCAAGTTAAACTCGTCAAAGCTTTAACAAGATATTTACATCAAACAGGATTTAGTTACGGTAAAGGTTATGTACAGTTAACGTTACTTAAACATCCCGAATATACAAAAATGTTGGTAAATCTATTTGATATAAAATTCAATCCTAAATACTCCAATGATAGAAATCTTTCTAAACCAGCTTATAGAGAGGAATTTAAAGGAGACACGGAAGCACTTGCCGCCGCAGCGTACAAAGAAGTACGTGAGGATGCGAGTACCGGTTCGACGTCTAAATTACCTCTAGAAGCGAAGTTTGGGAAGATGTCTAATAATTGTGACGTAATTAAAGACAAACTAAATAACTACTTAGTAACCGTTGAGATGAGTAGTGAAGATAAAGTACTACGTAATATGCTTGGTATAGTTAATGCTATTACTAGAACAAATTACTATCAACCACATAAACATATTTTTTCATTTAAGTTTGATTCTTCAAAAGTACTGGATTTGCCTAAACCTGTTCCGTTTGCCGAAGCATTTGTTTATTCTAGAAATTTTGAAGCTGTTCATTTAAGAGGCGGTCCCGTATCGCGCGGGGGGCTTAGATGGTCGGATAGAGCAGAAGATTATAGGTTTGAAGTCCTTGGGCTTATGAAAGCACAAATGACGAAGAATTCCGTTATTGTCCCTGTCGGTTCTAAAGGCGGCTTTTATGTTCATTTTACTGAGGAAGGGCTTACTCGTGATGAATATATGGAAAAAGTGGTAGAATGCTATAAGAATTTCCTGAGAGGTTTATTAGACATAACCGATAATATCATTGACGGTAAAGTAGTATATCCGAAAGAGGTTATTATTTATGATAAAGAAGATCCTTATTTAGTGGTTGCTGCCGATAAAGGTACAGCTTCATTTTCGGATTATGCTAATAGTGTGGCAAGAGAATATAATTACTGGCTTGATGATGCTTTTGCTTCCGGTGGTTCTGCAGGTTACGATCATAAAAAAATGGCTATTACTTCCAAAGGAGCTTGGATTTCCGTAACTAATCACTTTAAAACTTTAGGGTTAGATGTCCAAAAAGACCCTATTACCGTCGTAGGTATAGGAGATATGTCGGGAGACGTGTTCGGTAACGGTATGCTAAGATCAGAGACTATTAAGTTAGTCGCCGCCTTTAATCATAAACATATATTTATTGATCCTACTCCTGATCCTTTATCAAGTTTTAATGAGCGTTTGCGTTTATTTAATTTAAAGGGTTCTAATTGGTCCGATTATGATTCTAAGCTGATTTCTAAAGGAGGCAAAGTATTTGAACGCAGTAGTAAATTAATAAAATTATCACCGGAAATTAAAAAATTACTTGATATAAATGATAATGAGATGTCACCGGAAGAATTAATTAAAGCTATTTTAAAAGCAGATGTTGATTTATTGTGGAATGGCGGAATAGGCACTTATATTAAAGCTAAAACGGAAAATAATTTAGAAATCGGTGATAAAGCAAATGATAACCTTAGATGTAACGGTGAAGAAATTAGAGCAAAGGTTATAGCAGAAGGCGGTAATGTCGGTGTATCACAGAGAGGTAGAGTTGAATATGCTAAAAAAGGCGGACGCATAAATGCCGACTTTATTGATAATTCAGCAGGTGTTGATTGCTCTGATCATGAAGTAAATATCAAGATTGCTTTAAGTAGTGCGGTAACCTCAGGAAAAATTACTTTAGAAGAACGTAATAAACTTCTAAACGATATGACAAAGCAAGTTGAAGAGTTAGTATTGCTTGATAATTATAAGCAAACCGAAGCAATAACAATTATGCAACTATCTCCTACTTTAACCGTTAATATACTTAGTCAATTTATAGATATTTTAGAAGAAGAAAAAGTATTAGAGCGGGAAAATGAATTTTTGCCTAGTGCAGAAGAATTGAATAGAAGAGCTATTAGCGGTGAAGTATTAACTCGTCCTGAGCTTTGCTTACTGCTATCATATAGTAAAAGGTCGGCTTATCACGAGTTACTTAATTCTACTTTTTCCCATGATAAATATTTTGATGCATATCTTATAGATTATTTTCCTGAAATGATGCAAAAAAAGTTTTATAATGAAATTTTATCTCATCCTCTTAAACATGAGATTATTAAAACCGTTACTATAAATAAAATAATTAATCAGCTTGGAGGACCGCTTATTAGTATTGTAAAGCGTGAGATTGGGGCTCCTCTTTGTGATATAATAAGGTCATATACCATTATTTGTGAAATTTTTGATCTTGATGATATATGGGAAACGATAAGTAAGCTACCTACTAATATTGATTACAATGTAAAAATCGACATGTTTACCGAAATAACGAAATTAATGCGTCGAGGTATTTCGTGGTTTATTAAAAATTTAAAACATCCTATTAATATTAGTGAAACTATAGAAGAGTTTAGAGTTCCTGCACAAAACTTAAGAAAAACGGTAGGTACTTTATTAGTCGGAGAAACTAAAATAAGATTTGAAGAAAAATTAAATTATTATACAACTAGCGGGGTAGAGGAATCATTTGCTGCTACTATCGCTACATTTGACAATTTAATTTCAGTATTTGACATTATATATGTAACAAAACAGACTTCAGGAAATAATAAAGAGATAGCAAAAGCTTATTTTGCTATAAGTGATATGTTTAGTCTTGATTGGTTACGTAAAGCTTGTTATAGGCAATTGAATGATTCATTTTGGCGTCGCTTAGGTATTCAATCGCTAAAAGATGATTTATATGATAAACAACGTAGATTATTAATAAAAATAATTAATAAATCTAAAACAACTATTGATTTAGATTTATGGATTGATGATAATAATAACTTAGTTAGAAATTTTCTTGATTTTATTAAAGAAATTAAATCTCAAGAAACTATAGACTTAAATATAATTATTTTAGCAAATAAGAAATTTGAAATATTCTTACAAAAACTTGAGTAAATTATGTCATCAATGCTTAAGCAAATTAGGTTAGATTCGGGTAAAACTTTAAATCAGGTATCTAGTGATTTAAAAATTAGAAAAAAATATTTAGTAGCTTTAGAAGAGGATAATTTTGATGTTTTACCGGGAGAAGTATACGTAAGAGGTTACTTAAAATTATACTTGGATTATCTTAATGTAAAAGATCGAAATGCAGAGCAGATAGAAGCTACTAAACAGAACGAAACCGAAAAATTATTAAGTAATAAAAGAGCTACGGCATTGATAAATTATAAACGTAAAAAACAATTAGTACTTATATCTATTATAATGTTATCGATTATTATTGTAAGTCATCCATTCATAATTAACGCTTAAACGAAAATGGATAATGAAATATTAGACTGCTTACAGAACGAAGCTAATAAAGAGGAATTTGAAGGAGACACGGAACGCAGAACCGCAGCGTACAAAGAAGTACGTGAGGATGCGAGTACCCTATCGACGTACAAATTACCTTTAGAAGCAAGTTATGTAAGCAGTCTAAAGAAATTAATGGAAGAAGTAGAGCATAAACTTGATGAGTTATTGAAGATTCATGAGTATGATCTAAATGAAATTAAAAAATTACAAAACGAAAATAAAGAATTAAAAGATAATTATATAAAAATGCTAGATCAAATTAACATTTATATTAATGAACTTGAAGAAATAAAAAAACAGCAAAAATAATTATGTCAATTGTTACGGTAACATTAAATAACAAGAGTTTTCAATTATATTGTAATAATGGAGATGAGGAAGAATTACTATCTTTAGCGAATAAATTGAATGATAAAATAGCGGAAATTAAACTTGGTAGTCCCACAGCCTCTTTTGAGCTATTATTAGTTATGGCATCACTTAATGCTCAAGCTGAAATAGCTAGTCTAACAGAAAAACTTAATAAAAACGGCCTTCAAAAAAATCATCCCGACGAAGAAAAATTCGCAGAAACCTTAACTACTATAGCAGGTTACCTAGAAAACCTTGCATGTAAAATGAGAAAGTGATATATTAGCTCTTGGCTGCTTGGTTCGTGAGCTTAATATTAACCTAGGACTACCAATAACTTTTAGGACATCGTCCCTGTCTAATACTAATTCAGTTTAGATATATGAAGTCCACCTTTATATAAAGGTCTTTGAAGGATTTTAAGTAACGGCCAAAGTGGTCATGTATACCTATGTCATTCCCGTATGGATAATACCTAATCGTCATTGCGAGCGACTGTAAGGAGCGTGGCAATCCAGAAAAAATAATAAAAAAATTCTGTAAATCAGAATTTTTTACTGGATTGCTTCGTCGAATTACTACGTAATTCTTCTCGCAATGACGGGAAAACCTATCCATGCAACAACGCTGGACAAGCCACGGGATGACACCGAAAATGACATATACCTTTAAAATGAAACAAACAAAATCAAGCAATAAAGTTCTCGGTGCTTTTTTAGGCACTATCATTGAGTATTACGACTATAGTTTATATGGTTTTTCAGCGGCAATTATCGCCGATAAATTCTTTTCAGCCGGTACTGATCCATTAACAAAGCTTGTAAATGTTTTTGCCGTTTATGCAGTAGCATATTTATCAAAACCTATAGGTGCTTATATTTTTGGACGTATAGGGGATATATACGGTCGAAAAAAAGCCTTAAGTTTTACGATTATCGGTATTGTAATCCCTACCTTAATAATCGGTTTATTGCCCGATTATTCCTCGATAGGAGTTTGGAGTACAATAATTTTAGTTTTATGTCGCTTCATGCAAGGTATTTTTATTGGAGGGGAATATGACGGTGTAGCGATTTATGTTATTGAACATTTAGGAGCAAAATACCGATTTACTGCCTCGGCAATAACTAGATGTACAGGAGTAATGGGTTTATTATGCGGGATTGGTGCAACTAATTTCTTCAATTCTCATATTTTTCCGGAGTGGGGTTGGCGTATTCCATTTTTACTAAGTTTACCGCTTGCATTAATAACTCTTTATTATCGTCGGGAATTTGATGAAACACCGGAGTTTAAAAAAGCACACCATGGCCAAGATTCTATTGAAAAACTTAGCTCTATAATTAAAAAGCAATGGAAAAATATTGCATGGTTAATATTCTTAGCCGGAGGTTTTGGAGCAACATATCAAATTGCAATCATCTTTATGAAGCAATATTTACCGATTGTATTACCTTCAGTCGGTATTATTATGAGTTCTTTTTCAGTCTTAATAATAATATGCTTTACTGTTTGTATGCCGATTGCTGGTTTTATTGCCGACCGTTTAGGAATTAATTCGGTATTAAAAATCGCATTTATATGTACTATTACAGCAAGTGTATTTTTTATAATAGCAGTAAAATATCAAATGACTAATTTAGGGCTTGCAGCTAGTTTAATGTTAGCTGCATCGGTTGCTCCTTTTAATGCTCTTGCTCATAGTATAGTTATTAAGTCTTTTGTAGTTAAAGAACGCTATCGTGTTATAAGTTTAGGACATAATATTGGTTCAATGTTAATGTCCGGTACTGCTAATTATATTTGTGCAAAGGTAATAAAATCATTTGATTTTAACCTATTTCCGATTTTATATCTTTGCATGTTTGCCGTACTTGCTTATTCTATGACCATATTATTTAACCGTAATAGGTAAAAAATAAATCTTGACGGAAATAATGAATGTAAGTGTCTTTATTTGTAATTTTTTTAACTTTAAATTTAAATGTTATGCATAAAATTTTTCATAAATCTATAATTTTTATTATCTTAGCTACCTTTATTAGCGGTTGTGCTCGTGACCTATCTTCAAATGTATATACTAGCGATTCAACATTAAGTTTAACGTTAGAAGGAGAAGTAGTATCCGTACGTCCTGTAAAAATAAAAGAATTAGATCGTTTATCGGATAATGCAGGTGGTATGGCAGCAGGAGGTATAGCAGGAGGTGTACTTGGTAGTACAGTAGGTCAAGGAAACGGTACTACTGCTGCAATTGTCGGAGGTGCACTTGCAGGGGCAGCTGTTGGAACTATATTACAAGATAAACTCGGACAGAGTAAAGGGTATGAATATTTAATTAAAGTTGATACTTCTAAAATAAAAAGTGACTATTATGAAGGTAGTACTGCTATGCGTAATGTTATCTCTGCTGCATTTACAAGCGGTTTAATTACCGTAGTACAAGGTACAGACGTAAATATAAGAAACGGTCAAAAAGTATATGTTATTTTTTCCGAAAAGCGTACTCGTATAATACCGGCTAATTAATAGGTAATAATTATGCAATTAAAAAACCTAGTATTGTATGTTTTATTAGTTTTTATTACTTCAGGCTGTACAAAAGTAACTTCTGTGCGTCATGTTAGCGGATATAATAAAAATATGATCGCTCACAAGGAAATATTAGTTTTACCGATGCAAATGGAAGTATATACGTTAGATATTGGTAATTGCAAAGAACGTAAATATGACTATGAAGATCATTTGGAAGAATTGTTGAAGCAAGAAATTTCTTTAGCAATGCAGAAGAATGGTTTAAGAGTTAAGCTATTGCACAAAAAAGATATTAGAACACAAAAGCTTGATGATTTAGTATCTCGTTTCCGTAGCTCCTATAATAATGCTTATACTGCTTTATATACGCCTTTATTATGGCCTGAAGAAAAAGCTTTCTCAATTACTCAAAATATAGGTGAACCTGTTATAATTTTAGGAGAAAAAACAGGAGCTGATATATTTGTATTACTTAATTATATGCAAATGATAAAGACTAACGGAGCTCGTACACGTGACTTTTTAATGAGTGCTTTGGGTTGTTCAGTAAGTAATGCAGATAATATATTTATGTCTATAGGAATAGTAGAAGCAAAAAGCGGTAGAATATTATGGACTAATGCAATGCCCCAAGCACAACCATTTAGTAGCTCTATTTTCTCTTCTCGTGATAAATCAGAAATTGGCAATTTTCATTCAAGTAATAAATATGCTTTTATCTCCATTATAAACTGAATTTTGTGTCGTTCAGGGATGGTTGGTGTGGCCTTATTATTTCTCTCTGTCATCCCGTGATTTATTCACGGGATCCAGTAAAACATTATAATATGGGTGACAAAACACATCTAATTCAAGTTAATACACTATAAATCGTTTTTATCAAATAGAAAAAACTCACCTATTTCAGGAATAATAAATTTATTTTCATCAATATTATCTTTTTTTCCGATCTCTTTAAAAAGAGTATCGTTATAACCTGAATCACCTATAAAACGCGAATTTCGTATTAATAAAACGTGAGTTTCGTATTAATAGAGGAACTGAATAGCTGATAGTAACTGGGTTACGAGGATATTAGTAATACGCGAGTTTCGTATTCAAAAAGTCGCTGTATAGCTGATAAACACTGGGTTACGGGGATCTTGATAATACTGTTTTTGTTATAAAGTGAGTACAAATGATGAACGAATATTAAAATTCCCCATTTTTGAGTAAAAAATATTGTCTAAAGTATTACATTATTATCCTCCGATTTTATAGTTAATTTTTTGCCTTTCGCTGTAGCGATTCTATGACTTTCAGTATTTAGTTTAAGAATTGAAGAATGGTGAACCAATCTGCCAATAGCTGCTGACGTAGTCATTTCATCTTTAAAAATAGTATTCCCATTTTGCAAAAACTAAATTGCTAGTAATTAATACACTACTCATTTCATAACGTTCAGGTAATAAGGTAAATAAAACATCAGTTTCTTCACGATTATATGGTACATATGATATATCATCAATTATCAATATTTCAAAATAATCGAATTTTTTAATAATTTGCTTAAGTTTTAAACTAAGTTTTGCTTCTAGTAATTGTTGAACCAAATTAGCTGCTGTTGTATATAATACACGCCTACCAGCAAGACACCACTCACGTGCTAAACCTATACTAAGATGACTTTTGCCAGTGCCAGGATTACCAAAAATAAGTATATTTTCATAGCGATCCATAAATTCTCCTTGTGCAAGATATTGGATCTTAGTTGACGATAATCCTGGGATACTCTTAATATCAAAGTTGCTTAATAACTTATCTCGAGAGAGTTTTGCTTGCTTCAGCAATCTGGCAATACGTTGCTGATGTCTATGTTCTAACTCACGTATGGCTAACTCCTGTAGTAATCTATATATGTTTTCTTTTCTTGCTCAAAGCTTTCTGCAACTGATTTGTAGCATGATGCAAAAGTAGGTAAGCAAAGGTTCTTGAGTAAATTATTTAGCGGTTGCAGAGTTATTATCTGTTTACTCATGCGACCTCCATTGTTTTAAAGCAATGTAATTGATCATATTCAGACAGTATTGGTTGATTAATTTTTACTGAACAAACAGTTTTAGTCTGACTATTTAGTAAATCTGTAATATGATCAATTATTGGCTCAATCTTCTCTTCTAATAGCACTTCTAATGCAGCAACTACATTCAATTCTCCATACATTTTTGCTAATTGTAATATTTTAAGATATATTTTATGCCCTTTATATGGATATATAGATATAAGCTGGTCATATACCTGACGAAATATAGCACGTGGGAATAAAGCTTCATAATATTGATATTGGACAAATGCTCTAGGTTTACGTACTAAACTATCAATAATATGTCTATAATCAATAACATAGCCATTGCTGATTCTAGACATTTTTTGTAAACATTTGTTACCATAGTAAAGCTCTATTTCTTCAGAATAAATATAAGCTTTTAAAGTATAACCTATTAAGCGACTAGGCACAAATAAGCTACAGATAAAATACTAACTGTACTGCTTGGGTTAACACGTACTGATAATATTGTAGGTGCATTCCATTTCCTGATTGGTAACTCTTTTAAATAAACTAATTCTTCAGCTAATTTTTCTTTTCTACAGCTATTGCGCTTTTCTTTAATTTGTGTAAGGAATAATTCATAAGCTTTTAAATCAACAAAATTACGTGATCCACGTAATAGCAAATGTTGTTTCACTGCTTGCTTAAATGTATCATGACTTTTTTCAACAGAACCATTTTTCATGACTAACACCGGGATTATTTCGCGATGGTGCAACATCGTAATAACCAAGCAATTCTTGCCATTTTTCTGTAAATTGTCTACTATTACCACATTGCTTGGTAGCTGCACTTAAATTATCTGTACGATGCTCTGGGTAAAACTCCCACCTAACTCCCATACAGCTTTTTCAAACCCTGATGCTAATGTATCAAAACTTTCACTATGGCATAATGCTGAAAGTTTCCCAACATGAATAAGGCAACATAAAATGAAATAGTAAGTGAGGATATGGTTTCCCACCAATACAAATACCCAATTGATTCATATTGCTCCAATCAGACTGGCTTTGTTTGCCAGGAAGAATATTTTGTAAAAAGATTACTGGCTTATCCTTACCATGTTCAGCTCTCCATTGTTTCAACCTTTTCTGCAAACAGCATAATTGCTTTCCATTATAATTCCCATGATACTTTTCTGTCAAATATGCTAATATGGTAGTTGCTTGCAACTACCGGAGCTGATTCTAGCATTGATTCTATTTCATCCCAGTGCTTAACAAATGGATCCTTACGTGTCCTATATTTACGTATTGTTCGTAATTCGCTTGGATACTTATTAACACGTAAATACTTACGTGCCGTTTTTACACTCATACCTGCTTTTGCAGCAGAAATTATCTGATTATATTTTTTGATCTTTTGCATTAAAATACCTACTTGTTTATTTGTACATGTCATCAGTAATTCTCGAATAATATATAAATCTTAAAAAAGAAATTTTTATTCGATTTTACTGTCCATAGTTACTTCTTTTTTATAGGTAATTTTAATGTTCGTTGAGGGTAATTCTAATATTCGTTAGTCATTCTATAACTTCTCATGTTTCTTGATATAAATTCATTGCTAAAGCAATTTCATTATATCTTCCCTTCGCCTGAAGGCGAGGGATTTCTTATCCCCGAAGGGGGACATTAAGAAACGCGAGTTTCGTATTAATAGAGGAACTGAATAGCTGATAGTAACTGGGTTACGAGGATATTAGTAATATTGTTTTTGTTATAAAATGTACTTAAAACTGCATAAATTTTTAGTAAATTGTCTTTTTTGACTATAACTATTAAATTGTAAAACTTGTCACACCTCTTACAAACCTTGAAAGGATAAGCATTATAGCATATTCATTAACCATAATTTAGGCATCTTAATATGAAACTCGCGTTAATCCTATAGAACATTATTGGTTTAAAATTAAACATCAAATTAGAAAAGATACTAGTAACTTTACATATTTTTTTGATGCTGTTTATCACGTGTTACAAAAAGTAACTACCTTATCTGCTTAAGCTATAATCTTAAAGCAAAAAAGTTTTTATTGGTTAAAAATCCTTAAATATATTCCCTAAATATCTATTTATCCAGTTGCTCCAACATCATTTTAGCGGCTTTTATACCTGCTTCTTTTGAAGTTTTTATATTGGTGGTTTCAGTATGGAAAGTTATTTTACTACCGTCAAGGTTACCGAGCATAAAATCGGTTTGTATATTAGACATCTTTCCAAACTCTACTTCTAGGGATAATTTGTACGTCAATCCGGTACTCGCATCCTCACGTACGCTTTTGTACGCTGCGGTGCTGCGTTCCGTGTTTTCTTCAAATTCTTCCCTATAAGCGAGTTTGGAAAGATGTCTAGGGTCCGCATCTAAATATTTAGAGTAAGCAGCAATCGGGGTACGGCAATTAGCATCTAGATATTCTAAAAAAGCTCTTTCAGGTTTTATTAGTTCAAAGGTAGGAATATGATTAATTTGGTTGCATATCTCAAGCATAGCATTATCATCTTGTCGTATTTCAACTGCAATGACTCCCTGCCCTATACACGGTAACATCTGTGAATACTCTATCAAATGACAATATTCCGGATTAAATGCCCCTAACCTTTTCAGCCCTGCATATGCTAAAATTGTCGCATCAACTTCGCCGGTCATTAACTTTTTTATTCTTGAATCAACATTCCCTCTAAAAACCGTTGCCTTTAAATCCGGTCTTATTTTTTGGATGAATGCTTTTCTTCGTACTGCCGAGCTACCTATTACGGCATTTTGCGGCAGTTCTTCTATGGATTTATAATTTAAACATACAAAAACATCTCTAGGATCTTTACGCTCTAAAACGGCAGCAATTACTAGCTCTTCGGGTATTCTACCAGGTACGTCTTTTAAAGAATGAACGGCTAAGTCAATTTTTTTATCAAGCAAAGCTTGCTCTATTTCCTTTAAAAATAAAGCTTTGCCGCCTATATCGTATAATGGTTTATTTTGGATTAAATCCCCGCTAGTAATAATTGGTACTATTTCACAATTAATATCAGGAAAAAATTGTTTAATTTGCTGAATAACTAAATTAGTTTGTATTAAAGCAAGCGGACTTTTTCTTGTACCTATTCTGATAGAATTTGTCATTTGTTTTCTACTATTTCAAAAGGGCTAGTAAAACTTAAAACATTACTGCTTATAATTACTTCATGATTCATAATAACCGGATGATTTACCTCTCCATGCCCTATTCCTACTGCTTTATAAGCTTCTATATGCGGAATATGATTTAAACAAAAACTTTTTATAGCTTGTTCTACAAACTCATCCCCTTTAGTAAAATCACCGAAAATTATCGCCTCTATATCGTCAAATATACCGGCATTTTTTAATTGAACTAGATTACGATGCACGGCATAGGCTTTTTCATTAACGTCTTCAAGCAGTAATATATTACCCTTTTTTAGGTTAATAGAAGTTCCTATTAATTTGCTAAAAACCGTTAAATTTCCGCCTGTTATTTTACCGGTTATATTTTCCTCACTAATTTTCTTTATAGGTATAAGTTGTATTTCACTCTTTTCTCCTTTAAGAACATTTATTATAGATGTAATATCCTGATTAGTAGGCGGTAGTAACGAGGTTAGTACTGAACCGTGAATAGTTGGGATATTATAATGGTTATTTAGTAATAAATGCAAAACGGTAATATCGCTATAGCCTATCAGAATTTTATCGCCTTTTTGCTTTATATTAAAACAATCTTCTACAAATTCACCACATCCATATCCGCCACGAAAAACCCAAATTATTTTAACCTGTTCATTTTCCATAGCTTCTTTAAATGTTCTTAGCCTTTCCTCTTTAGGAGCAGTGAAAAAAGCAATTCATCACCTGAAAAAATCTTATCATCTACTAAAGTTTTAAACCCTTGTAAAGTTAGTATTTCAATAGCTTTCTTTAGTTTATCCTGTGCATCAGGACAACCTGACGCCGGTGCTATAATTGATATCAAATCTCGTTGTTTGTTAAAAATAATCTTTTTCATAATAATGTCATACCATGGCTTGACCACGGTATCTAGATAAAAATGTTGAAAAGTGCGTGTTATAAGTTGTTTTTTGGATACCGTGGTCAAGCCACGGTATGACAGCAAAAAGTACTGGATTCCCGCTTTCGCGGGAATGACATTAAAATCATAATAGTTATACGAAGATCAACTTCAAAAAGAGCAAAGAGTCTATAAGGCGAGGAGCAGAGCGTATACTTAATACGTGAGCACCGCAGCTCTTATAAGACGACGTAGCCAATTTTTGAAGTTCATCGAGTATAAGGCATCGTAAAAATAAAAGTAGTCTCTCCCAGTTTATCGTTTTCTGCCCAAATTTTCCCGGCGTGCAGTTCTATTACTTTCTTACATAGAGCAAGCCCTACTCCTCTACCTCCTGCCGGTGTACGTGTTTTATAGCTTACGACAAATACGCCGAATATACTCTGCAATTCCTCTTTTAGTACTCCTATTCCATCGTCTTTTATACTAAACAAGATATTATTTTCTTGCATGTGTAGATCAATTTTTATTATTCCCTCACTACAATAGCTAATAGCATTAATTATTAGATTATCGAATGTGTGTTTAATATAATGAGGATCACAGTTAAATATTATATTTTCTTCAATATCAGATATAAAATTTAAGGTTTTGCCGTTTAGATATAATTTCTTACATATTTTAATCCTTTCATGTAGCAATTCGCTTAAGTTTATATCTTCTTTATTTAGTTCATAATTAAGACTAGATAATTTTGAAAAATCTAGAATATTATTTATCAAGCTATTTAATCTAATAGAGCTTTTAGCTATAATCTCTACGGCATTACGACGCTGATCTTCATTAAATTTATCATAATTAGCCCATAAGGTTTCACCAAGGCTAATAATACCGGTTAGCGGCGTATTGATTTCATGGTTTATATTACGTAAGAACTCATGTTTCAAATCAAGTAACTTCTCTAATTCCTGCTCTCTATAATTAACTCTATTACCTAAATGGGTATTTTTTAGGTTAACTAATCTCTCTTGCTCCTGCCTTGGTTTTAAGAATACTATTAAAAGGCTGCTAAATAAGGTTAGGAAATATACTACTTTAAATTGAAAACTATCTATGCTAATTAATAACTTCTCATCCATAAAATATTTATAAAACTCTATACTAGCAAACACGCCCGTAACGGTCATAAGTAAAGTAGCTTGCCACCTGAATATCGTTGCAATTATAAGTAAGTTAATTATCGAACACATTAATTGCAGCTGATCAAAACTACTTGATATAACAAGTAAACTACCGAAAAATATTAATATAACAAAAGTAGCAACAAACCAAGATAAAGATATAATATAATAATTCTTTTTAAACTTTAAAGACCATAAAGGATAAGTGATTAATATTGCAGCAGTTATAAGTGTGGTATGGTAAATAATATTATATATATCCAAATGGTTCATTATTCTGCTACCCAGTGTGGTATATAAAGATGAGAACATCGATATTAAAATAAATATACCGACATAACTATAGGTAATTTCTTGATTTGGTAGGGTACTTTCCCAATATTTAAAGATGTTAAAATTCTTAAGATCACGAAATAAAGTCAAAAATTTTCTTTTTCTCTCTTGCCTGATTATTTTAACGGCTAGCGGCTCTTTTAAAGAACTAAACCCTCCGGGTTGCTTTAAAATATAATGGCTTCCAAGGAAAAAGAGTAAATTTACGATAGTTGCGGGTAGTATCGGATAAATACCTAGAACTGCTCTTAAAGAAAATATTTGCCACAATATAATAGTTAATATTGCAGCAATCATACCGATAAAAAAACTTTTGGCACTTGATTTAAAACCGTATATTAACAAAATTAACGGCAAAGTGATTAGAGGTAAATAGATACTAGTTAACAATAGAAATAGATTTATTAAATCTTTCATATAGAGTGATATAATAAAACCTATTAATCCTATAGTAATTGCGGTTATATAATTATAATTTAATGAAGCTTTTTTAATGATGTCATTAATAAAAGTTACCGCTGCAACGTTAATATAAGAGTTAGTACTTGAGATTATCATTGCCATAATAACGCCGACGATTAACCCCTTAAATCCTATATAACTTTTAATAATCCGTAAAAACAATTCATTAGTGTCAACACTCGGTTCTTGAGATAGTAATAATATTACAATCCAAATAAATAAAACGGATAAACAAAGACAAATAATTGCCGAAATAAAAAAAGTTTTTGATATTTGCTTTGTGTCTTTTGTCATCAATACTCTTTGAAAAATTGAAGGACCAAGCGACGGAATCGCAAAATATATAAAAATATTTAAAGAAATCCAAAATTTAGGACTAGTATAGTGAAACAATCCTTGTAAATCAGTCAGACGAGTTTGTACGTTTGAGTCTATAACTATATGCGGATCGCTAAAAACATTCCATACGACAATTCCTATTACCGGAATAATTGCACTATAGGTAAAAAACTGTACGGCTTCAGTAAAAGTAACCGATTTTACGCCGCCAAAAGCAGAATAACTTATTATTACGGTGGCTATACATAAATCTATATAAAAATTTGAAATATTAAAGAATAGCTGTAATATTAAACTTGCTACGTGGAATTGCATGGCAATCCTACCTATAGACATTAATATACTAACTATCGACGTAAGAATACGAACTTTGTTACCGTACGCCTCCCCTATTATTTCTGCTGCCGATAAGCTGCCCAAAAAATTCTCAAAACGAGGAGCTATAAAGTAACTAATTAATAACCAACTAACTACGCTACCGAATATACTAGGTAATAAGTAAAATAATCCATCCGTATATATTCTTGAATTATCGATTAAAAAAGTACTAGTACCGATCCAAGTAGCAATAAGAGTTGCAACTATCGTACCTGTAGAAAAATTCCTTTTTCCTATAGCATATTCGCGAATATTTTTTATATTTTTGATATTTAGAAGTCCAACTAGCAAATTAATCGCTAAAAAGCTAGTAAAAATGAGGAGATCTATATTTGGCATAGAGTTAAGTTATAGGGATTTTATGCAAATAATAATAAAGATAAAAAAAGAAACAAACAATATTTTTGTGGAGTTAAAAAAGTATGTCATTCCTGCTTTGGCATTGTTGTGTGGATCTATTTTCCCGTCATTGTGAGGAAATTACGTAAGTAATTGACGAAGCAATTCAGTAAAAAATTCTGATTTACAGAATTTTTTTATTATTTTTCTGGATTGCCACGCAGTCTACGACTGCTCGTAATGACGACGCGAGAATAACATTAAGATAAACTATCTTTTTTTCATAAAGATTGAACTCTTCTACTGCCTGACCTAATGATGCTACATTTGCTCGACACGAAATTCATCGGAAATGTGCGTCTCCATAGTAACACGCCAAAAATTTTGGATTTGTGCTTTTTCAGCTGCAACAAATTTATTCATTATTTGAGAATTATTATGAAATACTTCCATCACTTTAGTGCTATTACTCCATAGCCCCCATTCAAAAACGGTATTATACGCGAGTTTCGTATTAAGATGCCTAAATTATGGTTAATGAATATGCTATAATGCTTATCCTTTCAAGGTTTGTAAGAGGTGTGACAAGTTTTACAATTCAGCTATTCAGTTCCTCTATTAATACGAAACTCGCGTTATTATCGTTTTTATCTCAATCAGTTAAACTGCAAAGAGCTTCAAAAATATTTAGCTTGGAATTATTAAGCTCATTAATATTAGTTCCGTTTAATATAGACGGTATTTGTTGTATATTTCTTGAATTTAACAATTGAAAAAAACTCTTCATAAAAAACCCATAATTTATATTATAATTTTACAATAAATTACCATGAAACATGGTTTTTTACTTGTGTCGTTAAAATACATAAAGTATTAATAAATGTCAATGGATTATTTACTAATAATTTAAATTTTGTTAATTAATGTCCCCCTTCGGGGATAAGAAATCCCTCGCCTTCAGGCGAAGGGAAGATATAATGAAATTGCTTTAGCAATGAATTTATATCAAGAAACATGAGAAGTTATAGAAAGAATAGTCATAGTCAGTATGATTTAAAAGTACATCTTATATGGATACCAAAATATAGGAAGAGAGTATTGATAGGCAAAGTAGCGGAAAGGGCTAGAGATTTACTAAGGCAGATTTGTATGGAACATGAAGTATATATAATTTCAGGGAAAATATCATGTGATCACGTGCATATGTTTATCTCATATAAATCACAAATATCTCTTAGCAAGTTAGTACAGTATTTAAAAGGTAGTAGCTCAAGAATTTTATTGCAAGAATTTGCTCATTTAAGAAAACAATTTTGGGGCAATCATTTGTGGGCTAGGGGCTATATGGCGGTCAGTTCAGGTAATATAACTGATGAAATGATACAGCACTATATTGATGAACAGGAAGGTGAACCTGTGAATGATGATCGATTTCTAATCGATTCCACTTTATAACCCCTCAGCTTATAGCTGAGGGTTCTTTAGTTTAATACCAAGGTGCGAGAGATAAGTTTATTTTAATCCCTTTAACGGTAATATCAGCTTCTTTATCGGCAAGATATTTTTCTTCTCTGATTAAGGCGATTGCTTTATTACGGTAACTTGAGCATATTACGCCGATTTTATCGTTATCTGCGAGTATTTCTTCATCTTTAACTAATGAGGATAAATCTTCATCTGCTGTAATTTTATATATCTTTCTTCTTATAACACCTTGATATTTAGCTCTTGAAATAACTTCCTGACCAACATAACAGCCTTTGTCAAAACTAATTGCATTTAACTCCTCAGCACCATATATATTTGGAATAGATTTATCTGTGATTAAATCTTCTACTCCGTCTATTATTGCAAAATTATATTTATCTTCTAGGTATAATTTTTCATTAAAAGAAGCTGGATCCCCGCTTTCGCGGGGAGGTATTGTTGCATGGACCGATTCCACTCTTGTCATCCCACGACTTGATCGCGGGATCCAATCTTGTTTAATTGTTTTCTGGATACCGCGGTCAAGCTGCGGTATGACACCGAACTCATATATAGAACGAAAACCGAGCATAGTATAGCGAGGATCACGAGACGTAACTAGCGTGTCTATATCTAATTTTTGATGTGAGTAGATAACTTTATATTCTTCGCTGCAATCTATTATTTGTATTTTAGAGCGAAATTTATAAAAGTTTAAATGCTCTGTCAAAGCAGCTTTATTACTTTTATCAATATCAAGATAAATTTCCTCAAGGTTAGGAACATACACAAAAAAATCAAATAAATATCTTCCTTGATTATTAAGCAAATAAGTATAGCAGTAATTATTCTTTTTTATGTAGTTAGTAATGAGATTTTGTAGGAACTTTACGGAATCTAAACCTATTATTTTGATAACTTCTCTATTACTTAATATTTCATACATAATTATAATATTATTGACTTTATAGGTTCCTAACTACTATACTCTAAATTTATATAAATTAAACTTAATAATTATGAGATGTTCATCTTACTGTACTTCTTCCGAATATAAGATGAGTGATCTAGTTACTAATTTAAAAAAGATTGGTCTTGAACCTCAACATTTTGACGATGTTTTATATATTCGGAAAGAGATAAATAAAGATTCTGATTTTATAGAGATATTTTTCTTCCCATTTGGCTGTGTAACTATTTGGGGCGGCGATGAAATTCAAGAAAAAATAGTTTTAAGCGATACTGATTTAGTAACCGTGAACAAGCTTAAAGAGCCGGTGTCTGATTATATTTATTTTGAATATAATACAGAAGTCGAGAAAACATTTATTGATGAAGAAAAAAATAAAATAATCTTAGCCGATAAATCAGTTTTTGTTAAACTTTCTATTTCCCATGCGCTTGCACAATCGGTTAAACTTAGCGTTCTTGAGCAATCCGTTAGTAACTTGATTGTTCAGACAACCCCTATACAACAGGAACTAGCTAGAACCGGTAGCGTATCGCTTTCTAAAAAGGAGATATTACAGCAAATAGGTATATTATTTAACGAGCGTTATTCAATCAGTTTGTATAGCGATATATTCGATACTCCGGAATTCTTTTGGCGTCGTCCGAGCTATGAGCCTCTATATCTTATGACAGCAGAGTTTCAAGACATAGAAATACGGCAAAATATAATGAATCATCGTCTTAATATGATTCATGAACTTTTAGACATTCTTTCAAATGACCTTAATTATAAACATTCTACCAAACTTGAGTGGATTATTATTATTTTAATCGGTCTTGAAGTTGTCCTGTCGTTATCTCATACTAATCTTTTCTTAAAAATTATCGGAGCTTTATAAATAGCTTCTATGCAAATTATCGATAATCAAAAAACATTAGAAGAATTTTGTAACCGGTTAGCAAATAAGGCATGCTTAAGCATAGATACGGAATTTGAGCGTCGCTATACTTATTATGCTCAGCTTAGTATAATTCAAGTTAAAGCAGAAGAATATTGCGGAATAATTGATGCATTAAGCAATTTAGATCTGAATATTTTTAATAAGCTGCTTGCAGATAATAATATTACTAAAATATTTCATGCTCCTCGTGAAGATTTAGAGATTTTCTATAATTTATTTAAAATACTACCTTCTAATGTTTTTGATATACAAATTGCAGCAAATATTTGCGGATTCGGTAAACAGCTAAGCTATAATGACCTTTGCTATAAGCTAATCGGTATTACTATCGATAAAACCCACCAAAAATCTAACTGGCTAAAACGCCCTATCACTAGTGATATGTTAAATTATGCAATGTTAGACGTGGAGTATTTGTATAAGATATATAAAGAGTTAAATAATATAATTATTAGAAATAATTTAACTAATAAATATCAAACTACTCTTAGTTCTTTATTAGATGTTAGAAATTATAAGGTTGAGCCGAAAGATGCTTGGAAAAAAATAAAATATAGAAGTGATGATGAGAGTTTTAACCACAAAATTCAAAT
This sequence comes from Rickettsia endosymbiont of Ixodes scapularis, assembly GCF_000160735.1. Lineage (NCBI taxonomy): Bacteria > Pseudomonadati > Pseudomonadota > Alphaproteobacteria > Rickettsiales > Rickettsiaceae > Rickettsia > Rickettsia endosymbiont of Ixodes scapularis. The sequence continues at coordinate 126,950 of NZ_CM000770.1, forward strand.
GCTTGCAGCTTATCGTGAAGAGAATGCACAAACTATAAATATTCCTCGTAAGCATTTTATTTTAAATGAAGATTTAATAAAGCTTAGTAAATACCCGCCATTGAATCACAAGGATTTTAAAAATCTAAATTTAAAAAGCAAATATTTACACAAACAAAAATATAAAGATGAAATAATAAGTTTGTGTAATAACTTATAAGAAAAAAGCTACAAATCAAATAACTTGTAGCCTATATATGAATAGAAAATTGGGGGTATCAGAAAGTTTGTGTAAGTTATAAAAATAGTTAAGAATAAAATTAATTAAAACAACTTACATGAGGCTAATATGAAGAATAAGAGTAAAGTATCAAATCCGACTATAGAAAAAGTAGTATCAGAAATACTATCACAAAGTGATCCATCTGAGATATTTGGCAAAGAAGGAATATTTCAGGAAATTAAAAAGCAGATAGTAAATAAGATTTTAGAAAAAGAAATGGAATCTCATATAGGTTATGAGAAGCATTCTAAGAATACCAAGGAGTCAGATAATAGACGTAATGGCAATTATGAAAAGACTCTAATAGATTCCGAGGGTCGTAAATTGATAGTAGAAGTGCCAAGGGATCGGGAAGGAGAATTTGAACCTCAACTAATTCCAAAAGGAGTAAGGAGATTTGAAGGATTTGATGATAAAGTAATATCTTTATATGCTAGGGGAATGACTATTCGAGAAATACAAGGGCACTTAGAAGAACTATATGCCACCAAAGTATCATCTGAGTTAATATCAAAGGTAACTGATGGCATTTTAGAGGAAGTTACTGCGTGGCAGAATAGAGCACTTGATAGTGTATATCCTATAATGTAGATTGTATTCATGTTAAGGCAAGAGACAATCATATAATAATAAATAAAGCAGTTTATCTAGCTATTGGCGTGAATATAGAAGGCAAGAAGGAACTATTAGGTATTTGGATAGGCAAGAATGAAGGATCTAAATTTTGGATGCAAGTAGTAACAGAACTGAAGAATCGTGGTGTAGAACAAATATATGTTGCGTGTGTTGATGGTCTTAAAGGTTTTCCAGAAGCAATAAATAGCATTTTCCCAAAAACCACAGTACAACTGTGTATTGTTCATATGGTAAGAAACTCTGTAAAATACGTATCATATAAAGATTTAAAATTGGTAACAGCTGATTTAAAGGCAGTTTATTCTGCAATAAATGAAGCAGAGGGATTAAGAGAATTACAAAATTTTGCTAAAAAATGGGATGAAAAATATCCAGTTATTTTTGATATATGGCAGAGAAATTGGTCTGGAATAGCTCCGTTCTTTAGCTTTCCGGAAGACATTAGAAAGGCGATTTACACTACTAATGCTATTGAATCAACTAACCGTCAAATTCGTAAAATTATAAAAAATAAGGGGGGTATTTCCAGATGATAAATCGATTCAGAAAATAATCTTTTTAGCATTGACAAATGCTTCTAAAAAATGGACAATGCCTATTTAAGAATTGGGCCATGGCTTTAAATCAATTTGCTATACTTTGTGATACTAAATTTACAAAATTGGGCAAATGGAGAAATCGTACTTACACAAAAAATCTGACAGACCCGAAAAATTAGCCAACTAATGTAACTTGTATCTCACTATCTTGTACTACTTTGACATATTCGTTGTATACATCATCAGGCAAGTTACTAAATGCCTGATCTATGATAAGTGTCCCTACTCCTACCAATGCTAATTGAAAACAAATATCTTCAGTCTGAGTATCGCCGGATACTTGTCCTGTTTCTATCTCCAACTGCTTGTGCAAAAAAAGCAAAAGGTACACCGATCAATACGACAATTTTTTTATTATATCAACCATTTTACCCTAAGTTGAAACTAAAGAACCCTCAGCTATAAGCTGAGGGGTTATAAAGTGGAATCGATTAGAAATCGATCATCATTCACAGGTTCACCTTCCTGTTCATCAATATAGCGCTGTATCATTTCATCAGTTATATTACCTGAACTGACCGCCATATAGCCCCTAGCCCACAAATGATTGCCCCAAAATTGTTTTCTTAAATGAGCAAATTCTTGCAATAAAATTCTTGAGCTACTACCTTTTAAATACTGTACTAACTTGCTAAGAGATATTTGTGATTTATATGAGATAAACATATGCACGTGATCACATGATATTTTTCCTGAAATTATATATACTTCATGTTCCATACAAATCTGCCTTAGTAAATCTCTAGCCCTTTCCGCTACTTTGCCTATCAATACTCTCTTCCTATATTTTGGTATCCATATAAGATGTACTTTTAAATCATACTGACTATGACTATTCTTTCTATAACTTCTCATGTTTCTTGATATAAATTCATTGCTAAAGCAATTTCATTATATCTTCCCTTCGCCTGAAGGCGAGGGATTTCTTATCCCCGAAGGGGGACATTAAAAAAAATTAAGGTTATTATACCGAAATCACAAATTTAAGCTTACGATCATGAGATTCAACCAGAAAATTATCTATTAATTGTTCTTTTAAACAAACTCCGGCGGTTAATATATTTCGGTTATTATTAAGATATCGGTCAAAATGTCCTTTGCCGTATCCAAGTCTATAACCCTCCTTACTAAACGCAAGCCCTGGGATAATAACTAACTCAGGAATAAAAAAATCATTATTTATAGGTTCATAGGTTTTAAAAGCCCCTAAAGCCAATTGATCGTTATAATGATAAGGACAATATTTTATCTCATTTTTTATAATTTTCGGTAAGAAGAATTTTATTTTAGGATGTAAGTTTGTTATTTCAAGTAAGTTAATTTCGTATTTTAGAGGAAAGTAAAGTCCTACTGTTTTTACTTTTAACTCCTGTAATAACCGGCTAATTTTATTGATTAGGGAGTTTTTGACTAAGTCGGAAGTAATTTTTTCTTGGTTTTTTATTAAAAGTTCTTTGAAATAAAGACGCAGTTCTTGCTTGTTCATATTATTGTCATACCGTGGCTTGACCACGGTATCCATAAAAATAACTTACCATTCTAATAATTTTAACTGGATCCCGTGGTCAAGCCACGGTATGACAATTTGAACATTTACATATTAATAGTCCTTTTATCCACACTAAGTGCTGCTTCTTTTATAGCTTCGCTTAAAGTTGGATGGGCATGGCAGGTTCGTGCTATATCTTCTGAAGCTGCTCCGAATTCCATATAAGCGGTAAGCTCGGCAATTAATGTACCTGCATCGGCTCCTATAATATGAGTTCCTAAAACCCTATCGGTTTTACTATCGGCAAGAATCTTAACCATACCTTCCGTACTACCGATTACTCTTGCTCTACTATTTGCTAAAAACGGAAACTTACCGACTTTATAATTAATGCCTTTTTCTTTTAGTTGTTCTTCCGTTTCACCGACACTTGCTACTTCAGGATAAGTATATATTACGCTTGGAATTAAATTATAGTTAACATGTCCTGCCTGCCCTGCCATAATTTCCACGGCAGCTACAGCCTCTTCCTCGGCTTTATGAGCAAGCATAGCTCCTTTTACCACATCACCGACTGCGTAAATATTTGAAATTGCTGTTTGGAACCGGTCATTAATCTCAATTCTACCTTGCTTATCCGTAATAATACCGACAGACTCAAGTCCTAGATTTTGCGTATAAGCTTTTCTGCCTACCGCCATTAACACAACATCGCTTGTTACTACCGAACTCTTACCGCCCTCCTCTATTGTCAGATTTACTTTTCCTGACTTTACTGCAGATAGCACTTTAGTGTTCAGTTTAAACTCTATACCTTGTTTTTGCTGTAGTTTCATAAATTGCGTAGCAATTTCTTTATCAAGCATAGGTACAATGCTCGGTGCATACTCAATAACCGTTACTTTAGCTCCCAAACGACGCCAAACTGAACCAAGTTCTAAGCCTATATACCCTCCCCCGACAACTATTAAGTTCTCAGGTACTTTAGAAAATTTCAAAGCACCGGTAGATGAAACAATAAATTCTTCGTCTATTTTGATGTTCGGTATTTCTATGACGCTGGAGCCTGTAGTAATTAGGATATTTTTGGCTTTAATTTGCTCTTTATTTACTTCAACGATATTACTAGAGATAATTTTAGCTTCGCCTTTTATCCTAGTAACCTTATTCTTAGCAAATAAGCTTTCTATACCTTTTGTAAGATCAAGAACTACTTTATCTTTATTAGCTAGCATTTTTTGTAAGTCTAGTTTTACATCTGCAGTAATACCTATACTCTCAAAATGCTTTAGAGCTTCTTCATATTTTTCAGAGGAATTAAGTAAAGCTTTCGACGGTATGCATCCTATATTTAAACAAGTGCCGCCAAGAGTATCGTTTTTCTCAATACACGCTACTTTCATACCAAGCTGAGCAGCCCTAATACTGCCTGTATAACCGGCCGGACCGCTACCTATTACCACTAAATCAAATTCTTGCATATTTTTACCTTATATTATCCTCCCTTTGTCACCCCGTGGATTGACCATGGTATCCAGAAAACAACTTAAAATACTAATAATTTAGTATTTTTAACTGGACCCTGTGGTCAAGCCACGGGGTGACAACAAAAAAGCCTAGATTCCCACTTTCGCGGGAATGACATCGACTGCCATACGGTAATGCCTCTATCATCATTCCAACCCAACCATACACCACTATCACCTTTATAACAACTTTAATCTTATACTATTCTTATTCGGTGAAGCAATAAAACTAATTAAATTAATATTATCTTCAAAGTCGTTTGTATAATTTTGTAGTAAAGAAAACATCTTTTTAGAAATAGCGTAATTATGACTAGCATTTAGTGAATTTGACTCACCTATATTTTTTATTTCCCTCATTAAAGCTAAAGGATTATCAAATTTTAGCTCTATATTTTCATAGTCAACAATTACTTCGGCAAATCCTGCTTGTGATAATAGTATTGGGACATGATCAAAATGAATAAAAGGAGAAATATGAGGAAAATGTTTAAAACCACTTGCTATTTCGGCATCTATTAAGGATTTACGTAAATTCTTTAAGCTATTTCCTCCGACAAAATTACCGATAAAAATACCGTCAGGCTTTAAAAATGTTCTTATATTAGATAGAAAACTTTGCGCATCGTTTATCCAGTGTAATCCTAATGAATAAATAATTAAATCAAAAGAGTTCGGAGGAAATTCTAAATCTTCATCATCGATTAACAATTTGTGATTATGCTCAAAAAAATCAAGCAATAAAGGCGACATATCTGTTACGGTAATATCGGCACTTCGATAAGCATTTTTTAGTAAACCCGTAAGATAACCGCATTTAGCCGATATTTCTAGAATATTCGAAAAATCCTTATCAATCATCTCTAACCGACTTATTATATCATTAGCTGCATGCTTGATAAATAAGCTGTTACTTATTCCCGCTACTGCATTATTTCGGTGATTTTTTAGCTTTAGTCTGTTGAATATATAATCCTCTCCTATCTTGAATTTTCTCTCCTAAAATTGTTGGTGGCGGCGGTCGAGAAATAAAACCTCCTAAAAAATCTTCTAGCAAACTATTTTGAACAAGTTCTCTCTGTCTTGCAGTGTGAATATCATCCCCTTTAACTCTATCTAGTCCTTCAAAATTCTCCTGAATACCTACAACTATAGGTTTCGTATTTTTATTATTAGGCGATAAAGGTTCTAAACTCAACAGGCTTTTTTCTGAAGGATTTAAATCCGAAGTTAGATCCAAATGCTCTAAGTAGACAGGTTTTAGTTGTTTATCATTACTAGAAACTTTTTTTCTTTCTACCGCTGAAACATTGTTCTCTGTCTTATTAGATTCTCCTAGAGATTTATAACTAACTTATACACAACAATAATAATATAAACTAAAGAACCCTCAGCTATAAGCTGAGGGGTTATAAAGTGGAATCGATTAGAAATCGATCATCATTCACAGGTTCACCTTCCTGTTCATCAATATAGCGCTGTATCATTTCATCAGTTATATTACCTGAACTGACCGCCATATAGCCCCTAGCCCACAAATGATTGCCCCAAAATTGTTTTCTTAAATGAGCAAATTCTTGCAATAAAATTCTTGAGCTACTACCTTTTAAATACTGTACTAACTTGCTAAGAGATATTTGTGATTTATATGAGATAAACATATGCACGTGATCACATGATATTTTCCCTGAAATTATATATACTTCATGTTCCATACAAATCTGCCTTAGTAAATCTCTAGCCCTTTCCGCTACTTTGCCTATCAATACTCTCTTCCTATATTTTGGTATCCATATAAGATGTACTTTTAAATCATACTGACTATGACTATTCTTTCTATAACTTCTCATGTTTCTTGATATAAATTCATTGCTAAAGCAATTTCATTATATCTTCCCTTCGCCTGAAGGCGAGGGATTTCTTATCCCCGAAGGGGG
>NZ_CM000770.1:134398-135627 GCF_000160735.1 Rickettsia endosymbiont of Ixodes scapularis
CGCGTAGGCGGGAATCCAGAAAAACATAAAATATCTACGTTTATAATATTTGTATTTTTTAAGACTGGATTCCTGCCTACGCGGGAATGACATAGGAAAATTTGACACAATTCCAAACCATACCGGCAACGCTAAAATAAACTTGAGTTACAATAAGATAAACTAGCCTATCATAACTTATATTATGAAGCAAGGGAAGTTATGGTATAAGAAGTGAACAAGATTACTTATAAATCATTAGCATCAAAATTATCTTTAGTAATACCTAATGTTTCTAATATTTGTTCAAGTTCTATTACTACAGGCTCTAACTCAGCTGACTTTTTATTAAAGTTAAAATTTTCTGAGGTTAATGTTTCTTCATCTAAATTTGCAGCTCTAACCGCATTAAATCTTACACCAACTTCTTTAAGCCATTGATATGTATTATTAACACGAGTTTCGTATTCAAAAAGTCGCTGAATAGCTGATAGTAACTGGGTTACGGGGATCTTAATAATACTGTTTTTTGTTATAAAGTGAGTACAAAATACAAATTGCTAATTAAAATATGGTATTTATAGTATTAGAAAAAAGTTTATAGGTTATTGAAAAAACTTTAAGAGCAATAACCTATGATAATGGATTTTACAGAAATATTTTGTTACGTCGATGATTTTTTTCAAGAATTAGACAAGCATACAAATTCAATTACTAACCATAACAACAAATCTGGTCCTAAAAGTCGACTGAACAGAAGTGAGGTAATAACAATTATAATAGGCTACTGGCAGTCATCTTATGATTGTTTTAAGAATTATTATCTGAAGCAAATATGAATTCATCATCAAAGAGATTTTCAATTAGTAAGCTATAGTCAATTTATAAAAATAATAGGTCCACATTTACCACTATTAGTACTAATATTCAATTCTATTTTGGATCAGTGTGACGGACTCTCTTTTGTAGATTCAAGTAGTATAGAGGTATGTAAGAGATACCGTATTTCAATGAATAAAGTGTTCGCCGGCATAGCAGCAAGCAGTAAGACAACAAAAGGTTGGTTCTATGGACTTAAACTACATCTAATAATTAATAGAGCCGGTGGTATAGTTAAAGCATCTTTTAGCCCTGGCAATAAGGATGATAGAAAACAGCTGGAACTGATAATCAAAAATCTTTTTGGTAAAGTATTCGGAGATCGTGGTTATATTTCGCAACAATTATTTCTACAACTTTTAGAGCAAGGA
>NZ_CM000770.1:139627-140600 GCF_000160735.1 Rickettsia endosymbiont of Ixodes scapularis
CATAACAGGTAATACTCTCCATGATATGAGATTCAGAGATAAATCTTTGCATCTTCTATACCATGAAGCTGCTTTAATCCCAGATGGCATTCTATTGCATAACAATGACATGTTTACTGTCGTGCTGTTAAGCATTGAAATGATAAATAATCCTAAACATTTTGCTCTTGATAAATTAAGCGAAATATGTTTTTGTAATAATTCGACTAGAGGGGCGGAATGATCTTTCATATGTAAATCAAGTTCTTTCCCCGTTATCATCATGAATTATCAGCAAAATTCAATCCTTTAGTCCTTACATCTCTAAAAATTGTCATGTAGTAAGATATTATCTATAAATGAAATAGAAGCAATAAAAGCTCATAATAACGAAATCAACAGATTCAAATTGGAACAACTTATTGATCCAACAGCTGATTCAAGAAGAACAGTTACTGGACAAACTTTAGGGAATTGTAGCAGCAGGTCAATAAGAGAAGCTTTAAGAGACAATGTACCGGATTCAGAATTTCGTGAAATATATGATTTTATTACACAAAATCAAGTATCTCAAATAATATCAAACTTAGAAAGCGAACAAAAAAATTTAGCAAATATCTTAAATATACCTTTAATAAAAGAATAAAGTATCTCAAATACAACTCATCAAAATCAATTTCAAAAAGATATTGTCAATTCAGCTACTAATTATTTTGATACTTTTTTTTATAATGAAGGGCATATATCAAGCACAAAAGAAAAGTTATTTAACGCGAGTTTCGTATTAATAGAGGAACTGAATAGCTGATAGTAACTGGGTTACGAGGATATTAGTAATATTGTTTTTGTTATAAAATGTACTTAAAACTGCATAAATTTTTAGTAAATTGTCTTTTTTGACTATAACTATTAAATTGTAAAACTTGTCACACCTCTTACAAAGCTTGAAAGGATAAGCATTATAGCATATTCATTAACCATAATTTAGGCATCT
>NZ_CM000770.1:141600-152081 GCF_000160735.1 Rickettsia endosymbiont of Ixodes scapularis
TTTTGATGTATGGATGGGTATAGTAATGTAGAGATTGCTAAGGTACTACTCTTGAGCCATGAAGCGATAAGAAAACACATTGTTGATTATCAAAAAGCCAATAAGCTTTACCAATAATGGAGGTAGCACAAGCAAATTAAGTGATGGTGAGAGGGCAGAATTAGTGAGTCACCTAGAAGTAAATAATTATGTTTATGCTAAAGATATCATGCATCACATTGAGAACAAATATGGTGTGACATATACGATAACGGGAGTAACAAAATTACTATACAAACTGGGATTTGTGTACAAGAAGCCGAAAGTAGTAGCGGCTAAACTGGATTTTGACAAGCAAGAATTATTTAAGTTAAACTACAGTTTACTAAAAGGGAATCTTAGAGATAAGGAAGCCATATATTTTATGGATGGTGTTCATCCTCAGTATCAAGCAAGGGCAAGGTGTGGTTGGATAAGAAAGAACCAAAATAAGACCTTACCGACATTCAGTGGCTGGAGAAGAAAGCACATGATTGGTGCTATTAACCTAGCTGATTTACAGTTAGTAAGGACAGAGAACCCCAAAATAAATGGGGAGCAGATAGTTAATTTTCTACAAAGGTTGGAAGAGGAGAATAGTGACAAGGAAAGAATATATTTAATCTGTGACAATGCTAGTTACCACAAATCCAAGAAAGTTAAGGAATATAGCTTAAGCAGGTAAGGTAGTTACTTTTTGTAATATGTGATAAACAGCATCAAAAAAATATGTAAAGTTACTAGTATCTTTTCTAATTTGATGTTTAATTTTAAACCAATAATGTTCTATAGGATTAAGGTCAGGACTGTAAGTAGGTGTAGAAGTCAAGATTTGATCTTACAGACACTATAAATTTGGGGCTCTGTTGAATTGATTGTGTACATTTTGGCAAGACCATTAAAATCCCTTGGGTCTGTCAGATTTTTTGTGTAAGTACGATTTCTCCATTTGCCCAATTTTGTAAATTTAGTATCACAAAGTATAGCAAATTGATTTAAAGCCATGGCCCAATTCTTAATAGGCATTGTCCATTTTTTAGAAGCATTTGTCAATGCTAAAAAGATTATTTTCTGAATCGATTTATCATCTGGAAATACCCCCTTATTTTTTATAATTTTACGAATTTGACGGTTAGTTGATTCAATAGCATTAGTAGTGTAAATCGCCTTTCTAATGTCTTCCGGAAAGCTAAAGAACGGAGCTATTCCAGACCAATTTCTCTGCCATATATCAAAAATAACTGGATATTTTTCATCCCATTTTTTAGCAAAATTTTGTAATTCTCTTAATCCCTCTGCTTCATTTATTGCAGAATAAACTGCCTTTAAATCAGCTGTTACCAATTTTAAATCTTTATATGATACGTATTTTACAGAGTTTCTTACCATATGAACAATACACAGTTGTACTGTGGTTTTTGGGAAAATGCTATTTATTGCTTCTGGAAAACCTTTAAGACCATCAACACACGCAACATATATTTGTTCTACACCACGATTCTTCAGTTCTGTTACTACTTGCATCCCAAAATTTAGATCCTTCATTCTTGCCTATCCAAATACCTAATAGTTCCTTCTTGCCTTCTATATTCACGCCAATAGCTAGATAAACTGCTTTATTTATTATTAATATGATTGTCCTCTTGCTACATGAATAACAATCTACATTATAGGATATACACTATCAAGTGCTCTATTCTGCCACGCGGTAACTTCCTCTAAAATGCCATCAGTTACCTTTGATATTAACTCAGATGATACTTTGGTGGCATATAGTTCTTCTAAGTGCCCTTGTATTTCTCGAATAGTCATTCCCCTAGCATATAAAGATATTACTTTATCATCAAATCCTTCAAATCTCCTTACTCCTTTTGGAATTAGTTGAGGTTCAAATTCTCCTTCCCGATCCCTTGGCACTTCTACTATCAATTTACGACCCTCGGAATCTATTAGAGTCTTTTCATAATTGCCATTACGTCTATTATCTGACTCCTTGGTATTCTTAGAATGCTTCTCATAACCTATATGAGATTCCATTTCTTTTTCTAAAATCTTATTTACTATCTGCTTTTTAATTTCCTGAAATATTCCTTCTTTGCCAAATATCTCAGATGGATCACTTTGTGATAGTATTTCTGATACTACTTTTTCTATAGTCGGATTTGATACTTTACTCTTATTCTTCATATTAGCCTCATGTAAGTTGTTTTAATTAATTTTATTCTTAACTATTTTTATAACTTACACAAACTTTCTGACACCCCCTCTCCCTTCAAATTTTATCAAAAAATGAGCCATGGCCTCGTTCCAATTTGGTACTGACATAGTCCATTTTTTGTAATATAATCAATTGTCAGATATAAAATCTTAAATACCGCATCATCATTAGGAAAGACGTGTTTATTTTTTGTAACTTTTCGCAGTTGACTATTCAGTGATTCTATAGCATTTGTGGTATAAATTATCTTACGAATACTATCTGGATATTGCAAGAAAATTATCAAATTCTCCCAATTATTATACCATAATTTAGCAATATGCGTATATTGTTTACTCCATTTCTTATCAAAAGCTTCTAAAAAGCAAGATGTGCTTCATCTTCAGTACTAGAGCTATAAATAAGCCTTAAATCCGCCGCTAATGCTTTTCTCTATCCTTATAAGATACATACAATAGGCTATTTCTAATTTGATGTACTATACAAAGTTGATGCTCTGTTTTTGGATATACTGCTAAAATCGCTTCAGACATGCCACTCAGATTATCGCTACAGGCAATTAGTATATCCTTGACTCCTCGATTCTTTAATTCAGTAAAATTATTAAGCCAGAACTTAGCTCCTTCATTCTCACTGATCCATAATCCTAAAATATCTTTTCTTCCATGTAAATCTATTCCTAATGCAACATATACTGATTTATTAATTATCTGCTTATCTTGTCTTACTTTAACTACTAAACAATCAAAATATACTATAGGATATATGCTCTCAAGAGGACGACTCTGCCATATTCTAACCTCATCAATCACTTCATCTGTAATTCTACTAATTAAACTTTCACTAATTTCTGCACCGTATAACTCTTGTAGCTGAATACGTATATCAGATAAACTCATCCCTTTAGCATATAGTGATATTATCTTCTGATCTAAACCATCAATTCTAGTCTGCTTCTTACCTACAATCATTGGCTCAAATTTACCAGTTCTATCTCGTGGAATATTTAACTCTATAGCTCCATTCTCTGTGGTTACATTCTTACTAAAATTCCCATTCCTAGCATTCTCACTCTCTTTCCTACCATACTTACTATATCCTAAATGTTCAGACATCTCAGCTTGCAATGCCCTCTCCAGAATACCCTTACTTAGCTCTTTTATTAATCCATCTTGACCAAGTACTCTCTTTAAATCTGCTCCTCCTTCTACTAATAAGTCTATTGCTTCGTTTATTTTTTTATTCTTTTCTAATTGCATTTTCGTCTCCTATATTTTTGTTATATTAAATATAGGCCCTGCTCAAATTTACACAATCATTGCAAAAGACTCAAATTTTGCACCTGATTGTCAGTTAAGTTTTGACTGTCAGAGGAATATTCAAGATACAAGATTTCATTATTCTTTTCAACAGCTAATTTCTTACTATCCTTAAAAGTTTGCATAGGAGTTTTCCCATAACAATATTTACCGGAATGAGGTCTTTCATTATTGAAATGCTCTAACCAAATATCAAGATCTAATTGTAAATCATCAAGTTCGGTATAAATCTTTTTCCGCATCGTTGTATCAAAGAATTCTTGTTTCATGGTTTTATTAAAACGCTCACACATACCGTTTGTTTGGGGAGCATATGCCTTAGTTGTAGTATGTTCTATACCTTCTATGCTAAGAAATAACTCAAAAGCGTGATGCTCTATATTTCCCTTATATTCTGATCCACGATCTGTAAGAATACGAAATATTGGTATCCCTTGAGCCTCGTACCATGGTAACACGCGGTCATTAAGCATATCAGCAGCAGTAATAGCTGTTTTATCAGTATATAGTTTAGCATCCGCTACCCTAGTATAACTATCAATAAATACCTGAGAATAAACCTTACCTATACCTTTAAAATTTCCTACATAGTACGTATCCTGACATCCTAAATAACCTGGATGCTGTGTTGCAATTTCTCCATGAGCTTCTTTTTCATTACGACGCTTCTCTAGTACTTGTAACTGAGCTTCAGTAAGAACAATACCATCCTGAGCCATCTTTGCTTCTAATGCTTTAAGCCTTTTACTGATATTGTTTAAATCATTACGTAACCAAATTGATCTCACTCCTCCAGGTGATACAAGTATACCGCTCTTCTTAAGCTCATTTGATACTCTTAGCTGACCATATGCTGGATATTCTATTGCCATATCCATTACTGCCTTCTCTATCAATGGATCAACTCTATTCGCTATTATTGGCTTTCTTCGACTAATTTCATACAATGCTTCTTCGCCACCAGTTGCGTACAGTTCTTTAAATCTGTAATAACTATCTCTACTATATCCCATCGCTTTACATGCTGATGATATGCTACCAAGGCTCTTAGCTAATTCAAGTAATCCTAATTTTGGCTTTATTATTTTTTGATTTAAGTTCATTATGACCTTCCATTTTTTTTATCTGTATTTTTAATACGTCATTTTTATTAAATGTAAGATCAAATGTCAACTACTGCAAAGTAGGAAGGAATAAAATACTTGCCCCTACCGATTCAATTAATTCTTTTACCTTAGAGTTTTTATGAAAATTAATATTATCCATTACTACGACTTGTCCTGCCCTTAATTCTTTAATGAGTATATCCTTGACATACGTCTCAAAAATAGCTTTATTACAATTGCCTTCAAATATTAGAGGTGCTACAATATTGCTATTAAATAGGCCAGCAATCATACTAATTCTGTGTTTGTGCTGATAAACTTTTTCACCATAACATCTTTCTCCTTTTGGGCTCCAGCCATGTTCTCGACACGCATTATCTTCTATTCCTGATTCATCCAAAAACACTAGTTTATCTTTGTCTATGGTGGTTATCTTTTCTATAAACTCATTTCTTAATTTATGATTTCTTTTGGGATGAAGAAAAGTTTTTTTATAGCTGTAACCAACTTTTCTAATCATGTTTATTATAGTTCTTGCTGACACTTTACTAGGATACAAGATGGCTAGCTCTCGACTGCTTTTATCTTTATTAGATTCCAAAAATTTTTTAAATCCTTCCATATCTGTTATTTTATGACTATGCCCTTTTTGATAGCCAGTTTTTAATTGAACATCTCCTGTTTCTTTCTTTAATTTCTTCCAATCATATATTACTTTACGGCTGATATTAAATACTTGACTTGCTTCTATTATTCTTTTCCCTGACTCAATATATTGAATCACTCCCTTTCTTAAATCATATGAATATGGACTTGGCATAACTATTTTCTAATTACTTTACCATATCCTTTTATTAATATCACTATCTTAATTGCCTATGCTATAAATCAAATTTACTCATTCCAAACAAATTATCAGCTTTAGAAAGATATTTATTAGCCAATGATTGAGTTGTAAAAGTTAATAGAAAAATTGTAAGTAAATATTTTAAAAAGTTTTTCATATATCATAGCTCTTTCTTGTAACTTCTAGTAATATTCTCTACATGCTCCAAAATCTTTTCAGCAGCTTCGAAAGGTGATAAGTCACTAACGTCAAGTTTTAGCGGATTAGGATGGGATATATTTATTAAAGAGTCTACAATTGTTTAAAATAAGTTTTAATGTCTAAGTTGATTACTGCCTTTGCTCTCTTGTTGCTGTTTACTAGTCCAACTATTAGATAATTGAGTTTTAGCTTGCCGCTCTTGCTGTTTATCGATAACGACCTGTGCATGCTTTTCTCTTAACTCCGGTCCTTTATTCAAAGCTTCGCTCTCAGTAAGAATTGGCTTGCCGCTTGCTTTTCTAATCATAGTCTCCACGGAGTAAGGACCACAATCAAAATTATTATTTTGCTGCTTGATTTGTTCATCAATAACAAGCAGAGGTCTTTTATTTTCAAATGCTTTATTTATTGTATCAGGTAATATATTATTATTACTACCTATAGGATGCCCGAAAGAATCATTAAAAGTTATAATAGTTTGATTATCTTCTTTACTATGAGTCATAAATAAATTACACCAATGTCCGGTACCCATCTCTATCGGTATCACTGCACATTCTTTCCCATTTTCTTGTATATCTTTAGCAGCTCTATTTAAAATATCTGTGTTAATTTTTTGTTTATTCTGCTTCTTTTAATAGTGCATTACTCTGTTTTTCACGTTCCTCATCCGGTAGAGTAATTATTTTTTCTCTAGCCTCAAGGTCTTTTAAAACGTTGTTTCGTTCTAATTCCGGAGCATCTTTAAACATTGCTTTTGTCTCTTGAATTTCTGCTAAGGCTCTCTCTTTCTCTTCGCCTTTTATGGTAAGATCTCTAAGCATTTCTTCCTTAACTACTGTATTTGCTAAAGTTATAGCCGGTTGTATTGAAACTTTTTTGTCATCTAACGCTGCCGTCAAGATATTTACAATATCATTTTCAGTATACCAATATTCAGGTTTTTTTATGTTATTTAGATCTTCTTGTGAAAGATCATATTTAAAATCATTAATATTATTACTTGGATTATCATGGTGCAAAGTAGTACTAGCAGCCCTCATCGCTTTATAGTCTTGTTCTGTCATACCAAATAGCTTATCTTGCTGCTTTTGACTTGAACCTATAACCGGAGAGCTTTTAGAAACGTGTTGTTGCGGTTGAGTTATAGAAGATGCAACAGTAGTTAGTGATTCTTCTGTTATTGTCGGCTTTGCTTCCGTAGTTGGAGTTACTTGAGTTTTACGTTCTTCTTTTTTGTCGAATATTGCTTCTTTAAAACTAGTTACTATATCTTTAAAATAGTTAAAAACTCTTCTAAAAAAACCTTACGGTTGTGGTTGGTTTTCTTTTGGAGGTTCATATGATGTTGTTTGTTCTACTTGTATATCCTTAGGGCTATCATTCATAACTTTCTTTGTATTAAAATTAAAGTCAATAGGATTTATCTCAGCTTTACCTAAATCTTTTTGAAATTGCCTGGATATTTGTAATACATATTTTTTAAAATTTTCAGCAGCATTATTTGGATCTTTTAAGATTTTATTAATTTTGAGTTTCAATCCGTAAATTTGATCTTCAGAGGTAATACCGAATTTAGCAGTGATGAGATTTATTGCTTCGTCTGCAGAAAGAGGCCAAGTTTCTATAATCACTCTACCGCCTTGATTTTTAGCATTTTTTATTATTTTATCTAACTTTTCTTTATTAGGTATTGTACCGGAAAGTAATTGATCAATTTTGCGATCATATACAAGATTGTTAAAAACAGATGTTACTAAACTTATATACGTAATTGTAGTGGTTTTATCTTTTGATACTATACCATCGGCTATAGCTAAATTTTGATCTGCTTCATTTGTAAAAAAAACATGATCAACTTTTTCCATAATTTGCTTCCAATAAGCTTCTAGTTCAGAATTTTGGGGTAATGAATTATATTGATCAAAAGTAATAGTAGTTTTTATATTTAAATTTTGTGAATTAATTAAATCTTGTACCCGAAAAATTGGTTTTACATTATTATTATTAAGTTGAATATTAAAAATCGGTGTTTTGCCCTTTTCGTGGGATTCTTGTAAGATCTCCGAAAAAATACGTTCTTTATCGGATATATGTGATGCTTTATTAACTTCTAGCCGGATAATAGGCAGTTTATTTTGAGTTTCCTGCTTGTTTATTTTCTCTAATATCCGATCTTTATCTCCGAGTAAAAGAGTAAATATAATAGGCTCAGCCATTACTAACCTTTATTAAAAGAATATTAGATTCTGTGAAAATTTCTAATTGATTTAATATTTTGAGATATTTTTTAGCGAAAATTAATAAGATTTTTGCAGGAATAGCTACTCCTATTTCAAAAAAATCTTATAATTTGCAGCAAAAAAGAGCCAAAATTAAATCTTTTTAGAAATTTTCACAGAATCTAATATAATTATTAAAATTTTTGAGCTTTAAATCAAGCTATATTTAATAATCCATGCTTTAGCTTATATAATTTATCCATTTTATGTGCTAACTCATGGTTATGTGTTACCATAATAACTGCGGTATTTTGTTCTCTTGCTACTTTTAAAAATAAATTTAATACTTCATTTGTGGTTTTGGGATCTAAATTACCTGTCGGTTCATCTGCTAAAATAATTTTCGGCTTATTAATTAAGCTCCGAGCTATAGCGACCCGTTGTTGTTCTCCTCCCGATAATTCTCCGGGCATATTATAGAGTTTTTCCCCAAGCCTTAAATCATCTAATATCTTTGTTGCATCTTCTATTGCTTCTTTTTGATCAAGACCGCTAATAAGTCTTGGCATAATAACATTTTCAAGAGCGGTAAAATCTTTAAGTAAGTGATGTTGTTGATAGATAAAACCTAAATAATGAAGACGAATGAGATGATATTTTTGATACTTGCTATTTGGTATGATGACTTGACCGTTTGTAGGTTTATCAAGTAAGCCGGCAATATGTAGTAAAGTTGATTTGCCGCTACCTGAAGAACCTATTATAGCGATTAATTCACCTTCATTAACCGTTAGATTAAGATCATCTAGTACTCTAACAATAGTTTTGCCTTGGCTGTAATGTTTTGAGATATTTTTTAAAATGAGTACTGTATTATTCATATCTTAGGGCATCCACGGGATTTAATTTTGAGGCTCTATAAGAAGGATAAATTGTTGCAAGAAAACACAATATTATAGATAAAGAGGTAATTAAAATAATGTCCTCAGCTCTTACTTTTGAAGGTAAACTATAAAGAAAATAAATAGCTGCCTCGAAAATTTTAGTACCGGTTATACGCTCCAAATAATTCTTGATAGTTTGAATATTATAAGAAAAGGTAACCCCAAGGATTACACCTAGTGTTGTGCCAAGCAATCCTATAAACATTCCGTTATAGATAAAAATAAGCATTATTTGCTTAGTGCTTGCTCCCATAGTTCTAAGAATTGCAATATCTGAAGCTTTATCTTTAACAAGCATAAATAAGCTTGAAATAATATTAAAGGCGGCAACCGTAATAATTAAAGATAGAATAGTAAACATAGCCGTACGCTCAACAGCAAGAGCGCTTAAAAATTGCGAATTTAAGGTTTGCCAATTAAATACATATAAGTTTGGACCTAATAATGATTGTATTTTATATGAATATGCGAGAGCTTTATCGGGATCTAGACTATTAATTTCGATTAAATTAATATCGTTGCCAAGAGATAAGAAATTTTGTGCTGCGGTAAGCGGCATTAATATCGTTGTCAAATCATAATCATACATACCGCTATTGAAAATTGCGATAACTTTAAATTCTTTTGATCTTGGCATACTGCCAAAGGCGGTAGAAACTGAATTCGGTGAAATTAATCTAATCTTATCCCCAACGGTTACGCCTAAATTGCTTGCTAATTGTTCTCCGAGTGCTATTACGTTTTTGCCGTGAAAATTATCAAAACTACCAAAATTTACATTTTTAAAAATTTCATTTCTTAAACTTAGATCCTTTAATTTCATACCTTTAACAAGTACACCGCTATTATTATTTTTACCAAGAGCCAAAGCTTGACCGTGGGCAATGAATGTTACATGCTTTACATAATCTTGTTTTAGGAGTTTAGCTTTAATCTCTTCATAGTTATCAATACTACCACCTTGCCGATTTATTACTATATCCCCATTTAACCCGATAATATTTTTAGTAAGCTCTATATGAAAACCGTTCATAACGGACATGACTACTATTAATGCTGCAACGCCGATCATTACGCCTACTAACGAAAAGGCAGAAATAATAGAAACAAATTTTTCGTTTTTCTTAGCTCTAAAATATCTGAAAGCTATCTTGAAGATAAAATTGTTATTGATCATTTTTTTATTTTTTCTTACATCCGTTTCTAGGTTATTCCTGCGTGAATCAGCTTTTTTATCATTGTGAGCAGCCGTAGGCTGCGTGGCAATCTTATGAAATAATAACAAATTCCTGAGATTGCTTAGTCAAAACTTACAGTTTTTCCTCGCAATGACGACACAATTGATGAAGTAAAGACATCTACACGTTACTAGAAACCTCAAAGGCTTTATCGTACTTAAATAATTTAGGTAATGTTACTAACCCAAATAGCGTAACAATGGATATAGTAATGCCAAGAGGGGTAAAAGTACCGTAAAAATCCTACTAATTGCAACCCAAATGCCGTTAAAATCAATCTAGCCGAAGTAAAAATAGCAGTCATACGAGCTTTACCGTCCGGAATAGCTTCTAAAAGCAGCGGCCATAATATGCTAATCGGATATATC
>NZ_CM000770.1:152281-154780 GCF_000160735.1 Rickettsia endosymbiont of Ixodes scapularis
TTTTTTTTATTAACTTCTCTTTTTGGAATAAATAATATACCAAGAACTAGACTAATCAAACCTACTATAAGCAACAAAACAAAATTGCCACGCCCCAGCCCCAAAATAAATTGATGTAGCTACCTATAACCGGTGCTATTGCCATAGAAAGAGCAATAGTGCCGTTTTAAAATGCCCATTAATCTTTGCTGTTCTTGTACCGAATAAATATCGGCAAGAACAACATATACTAGCACTGCAACCGATGATATCCCGCATCCTTGCAAAAATCTTCCAAATAATATAGCTTCATAATTATTTGCAAATACACAAAATAAACTACCAAGATTAAAAATCAGTAAACCGAGTATAATAATCGGTCTGCATCCATATCTATCTCCTAAATTACCGATTATAAGCGAAGTAATACAATAAGCGGTTAGATTTACACCGAGTAGTAGTTCCGTCATAAAAGTTGAAAGGTTAAATGTATCTTGTATTTCAGGGAAACTTGGAACGAATAAATCTATTTCCGCTCCAGCGAGTATTTCCATGATGATTACGGTAATAAGTAATTTCATAAGTAATTGTTAGTTTTAGGTTGTTTTAGCAAAGTATTGTTGAAAAAGAAAGAATAAATGAATATTTATACTCATCTAGCAATTTTTATTTATCAATGAGTATATACATGACACGATAACAGGAAGACTGAAAGGAAGTGAAAGCAGAAACTTTTAGTGATATATGTTAAGAATAATTATTCCTAACATATATCAATTAATTAAAATATTACTGATTAATTCCTAAAGCTTGTTTTTGAGCATCGGTAGTATTCTCCATTACCCACTTTTGAACATCAGGACTTAACATATTATACTGATCTGCTGTAAACTAGCAACCCAAGCTTGTTGATCGTCAGTACTCATAGCTTGTATTTGGGTTGTTGTAACTGAAGCTGGGTTAGGCATTTGCATTGATGAAGCAAATACTGGGGTTGCGAAAGCTAGAATTAATAAAATCTTTAATAAATTTTTCATTTTGTAAACATTTTTTGTTTTGTAATTACGATTATAACAAAGCCAAGGCAGCTTTCAAGCTAAATTATATTAAACATTTAAATTTTTTTATACTAAGGAACTTTTATTGTAACAAATATATCAATTATCTACTTTATTGTCATTCCCGCGAAAGCGGGAATCAAGTAAAAAGCGTTTAGTGTCATACTGTGGCTTGACCATGGGATCTTGTTTCACAGATTATGTCCTAAGATACCACGATCAAGTCGTGGTATGACATTAAGGTTGACTGGATTCCTGCTTTCGCAGGAATGACATACCCTTTTTATATTGTTAACTGTGCTCTCTACAGATATTGCGATAGATTTCTGAATTTTTAGATAAATCATTATGCGTTCCGCTAGCTGCTACTATTCCTTTATCTATTACTAAAATACGATCAGCTGATTCTATACTACTAATTCGATGGGCAATTGATATAATAATTTTCCCTTTCATTATTTTTTTTATAGCATTTAATAATTTCTGTTCGCTTATCGTATCTAAAGCACTCATTGCCTCATCAAGAAGCAAAATTTGCGGCATGCGTAGTAATGCTCTAGCAATAGCTATTCTTTGTTTCTGTCCTCCTGATAATCTAACCCCTCTTTCACCGATTTTAGCATTTATACCGTCATGAAGTTTAGCAGCAAATTCTTCTATTCCCGTAATTTTTATTATCTCATTTATTTCGTCGTCGCTTGCTTCATTATTACCGAATATAATATTGGACCTTATAGTGCCGGAAAAAATGCTAGCTTCTTGGGGAACATAGGCAATTAATTTACGAATTTCGGCAGGATTTAAAAGAATTGTATCTTGATTGTTAATAAGGATAGTGCCGCTTTCTTGCCGGTAAAAACGCAGCAGTAACTGCATCAAAGTACTTTTTCCTGCACCTGATCTACCTACAATACCAAGAAACTTATTGGCATTTATCTTCAAAGACATATTATTAATAATCCTTAAATTAGGTCTTGAATGATAGGTAAAATCGACATTTTTAAATTCTATCGAGATTGGATCGGAATTATTTAATTCTAAATAATTATTATGTTCTATAGGTGTCTTATCTATAATTGTAATTATTCTCTCAAGGGCTGTAACAGGTAAATGCATTTCGCTTAGTAGCTCAAAAATACCGCTACAGCTAACTCCGGCAATGATTGCATAATAAATAAATGATATAATTTGACCGGCAGATAAATGACCTTTCACTATATCTGAAGCTCCGATCCAAACGACTAAAGTAATCGCAAGAAATATAACGGCTATTGAAATCGCAAAGAATAAAGCCCGGATTTTTAAACGGGTTTTGCAGTATATTAAATAGTTTTGTAATTTAGTATCAAAATCGGCAATTTTCTTTATTTGATGGTTAAAAGCATAAATAGCTCTAATATTATTAAAAGTTTCATCAATATCCGATGCTAAAAGTGACTTAGATTCCAAGGCTTTTTTAGAT
>NZ_CM000770.1:155280-156964 GCF_000160735.1 Rickettsia endosymbiont of Ixodes scapularis
AATAAAAAAAGATAAGAAATTAACGATGAGAGTAGATATTTGATCTATATCATTTGTTAGGCGTGAAATTATATCGCCGATTTTTAGTTCTTCAAACTCTTCAATTTCATAATTAATTAAATTACTATAAGCTTCTTTTCTTATTTGATTAACTGCCTTTTCAGCAACATTATTGATAAAATATGAACGAAAAAAACTAGCAATACTTAAGATGATAATTAATAAACAAATATATAATATAGATTTATCAACCGATAAAATATGGTCTTTGCTCAAGCCTTTATCAACTAAATTTCTAAAAACACTACCGATTAGTAATAATGAAGCTGATACGCTAAGTAAAGAGATCATAACGATGATCAAGTCTTTTTTATAGAACCTTAGATATTTAGCCAGTCTATATAAAAGTTTGATATCCATTAGACCTCTTTCATAACCTTCTTCTAAAGGTAATTTGTATGTCAATCCGGTACTCGCATCCTCACGTACTAGTGTGTACGCTGCGGCGGCAAGCGCTTCCGTGTTCCCTTCAAATTCCTCTTTATAAGATAGGTTATGAAAGAGGTCTATTAATTATTTTGTATTAAGGGAAGAAAATGGGGCGAGTGACGGGATCCGAACCCGCGACCCTCAGAACCACAACCTGATGCTCTAACCAACTGAGCTACACCCGCCATAAATTAACAACGTAAATTTAGATGATCAGAAGGATTTAGTCAAGAATATTTATATGTTTTACTGGATTCCCGCTTTCGCGGGAATGACATAGAGGCATTTTTTTCGATACATGTAACAAAACCTTTAATCGTACGTAATGATTAATCTATTAATGTGAACTCACCTCGTGTTAATTTCATTATTTCATCGGTAGACATGTTTGATGTACTCTTGCCTGATAATTGTTGTATTAATTTTATACCTTTTAGATTAAAGTTTTTTTCTTTTTTAATTAAAACACTGTCTTTATTTTTAGTAGTAATTTGTTCTTTAGGTAATTATTTTCATAGTAATAAAAATTTCTATATAATTATAATATAATTATAATATAATTATTTTTATAAGTAATTAGTATATATAAATGAAAGAAGCAAAAAAATCAGTTAATTTGGTTAGCGGCGGGGCGGACTCTGCTACGATTCTTGCAATAGCTAGGGAAATGGGTTATGAAATTCATGCTATGAGTTTTAATTACGGACAACGTAATAATGCAGAACTTCGGAAAGTTAAGGAGTTTATAAAAGAATATAACGTCAAGCAGCATAAGATTGTTGATATAGATTTACGAGCTTCCGGTGGTTCTGCTTTAACCGATGATAATATAGATGTTCCGCATTATCACGGCGTAAACGAACTACCTGGAGATGTGCCGGTTACTTACGTGCCTGCTCGTAATACGATATTTTTAAGTTATGCACTCGGTTTTGCAGAAGTAATAGGAGCAAAAGACATTTTTATAGGTGTGCATACAAGCGATTCGGCAAATTATCCTGATTGTCGTCCTGAATATATTAAATCTTTTGAAGAAATGGCGAATTTAGCAACCAGTATGGGAATACAAGGTAAAAAATTACTATTCATACGCCTTTAATTGATATGACTAAAGAGCAAATAATTAGAACCGGTATTGAGCTTGGTGTAGATTACAAAAATACTATATCATGTTATGAACCTACTGAAGATGATT
>NZ_CM000770.1:157464-407237 GCF_000160735.1 Rickettsia endosymbiont of Ixodes scapularis
ACATCAAACAGGATTTAGTTACGGTAAAGGTTATGTACAGTTAACGTTACTTAAACATCCCGAATATACAAAAATGTTGGTAAATCTATTTGATATAAAATTCAATCCTAAATACTCCAATGATAGAAATCTTTCTAAACCAGCTTATAGAGAGGAATTTAAAGGAGACACGGAAGCACTTGCCGCCGCAGCGTACAAAGAAGTACGTGAGGATGCGAGTACCGGTTCGACGTCTAAATTACCTCTAGAAGCGAAGTTTGGGAAGATGTCTAATAATTGTGACGTAATTAAAGACAAACTAAATAACTACTTAGTAACCGTTGAGATGAGTAGTGAAGATAAAGTACTACGTAATATGCTTGGTATAGTTAATGCTATTACTAGAACAAATTACTATCAACCACATAAACATATTTTTTCATTTAAGTTTGATTCTTCAAAAGTACTGGATTTGCCTAAACCTGTTCCGTTTGCCGAAGCATTTGTTTATTCTAGAAATTTTGAAGCTGTTCATTTAAGAGGCGGTCCCGTATCGCGCGGGGGGCTTAGATGGTCGGATAGAGCAGAAGATTATAGGTTTGAAGTCCTTGGGCTTATGAAAGCACAAATGACGAAGAATTCCGTTATTGTCCCTGTCGGTTCTAAAGGCGGCTTTTATGTTCATTTTACTGAGGAAGGGCTTACTCGTGATGAATATATGGAAAAAGTGGTAGAATGCTATAAGAATTTCCTGAGAGGTTTATTAGACATAACCGATAATATCATTGACGGTAAAGTAGTATATCCGAAAGAGGTTATTATTTATGATAAAGAAGATCCTTATTTAGTGGTTGCTGCCGATAAAGGTACAGCTTCATTTTCGGATTATGCTAATAGTGTGGCAAGAGAATATAATTACTGGCTTGATGATGCTTTTGCTTCCGGTGGTTCTGCAGGTTACGATCATAAAAAAATGGCTATTACTTCCAAAGGAGCTTGGATTTCCGTAACTAATCACTTTAAAACTTTAGGGTTAGATGTCCAAAAAGACCCTATTACCGTCGTAGGTATAGGAGATATGTCGGGAGACGTGTTCGGTAACGGTATGCTAAGATCAGAGACTATTAAGTTAGTCGCCGCCTTTAATCATAAACATATATTTATTGATCCTACTCCTGATCCTTTATCAAGTTTTAATGAGCGTTTGCGTTTATTTAATTTAAAGGGTTCTAATTGGTCCGATTATGATTCTAAGCTGATTTCTAAAGGAGGCAAAGTATTTGAACGCAGTAGTAAATTAATAAAATTATCACCGGAAATTAAAAAATTACTTGATATAAATGATAATGAGATGTCACCGGAAGAATTAATTAAAGCTATTTTAAAAGCAGATGTTGATTTATTGTGGAATGGCGGAATAGGCACTTATATTAAAGCTAAAACGGAAAATAATTTAGAAATCGGTGATAAAGCAAATGATAACCTTAGATGTAACGGTGAAGAAATTAGAGCAAAGGTTATAGCAGAAGGCGGTAATGTCGGTGTATCACAGAGAGGTAGAGTTGAATATGCTAAAAAAGGCGGACGCATAAATGCCGACTTTATTGATAATTCAGCAGGTGTTGATTGCTCTGATCATGAAGTAAATATCAAGATTGCTTTAAGTAGTGCGGTAACCTCAGGAAAAATTACTTTAGAAGAACGTAATAAACTTCTAAACGATATGACAAAGCAAGTTGAAGAGTTAGTATTGCTTGATAATTATAAGCAAACCGAAGCAATAACAATTATGCAACTATCTCCTACTTTAACCGTTAATATACTTAGTCAATTTATAGATATTTTAGAAGAAGAAAAAGTATTAGAGCGGGAAAATGAATTTTTGCCTAGTGCAGAAGAATTGAATAGAAGAGCTATTAGCGGTGAAGTATTAACTCGTCCTGAGCTTTGCTTACTGCTATCATATAGTAAAAGGTCGGCTTATCACGAGTTACTTAATTCTACTTTTTCCCATGATAAATATTTTGATGCATATCTTATAGATTATTTTCCTGAAATGATGCAAAAAAAGTTTTATAATGAAATTTTATCTCATCCTCTTAAACATGAGATTATTAAAACCGTTACTATAAATAAAATAATTAATCAGCTTGGAGGACCGCTTATTAGTATTGTAAAGCGTGAGATTGGGGCTCCTCTTTGTGATATAATAAGGTCATATACCATTATTTGTGAAATTTTTGATCTTGATGATATATGGGAAACGATAAGTAAGCTACCTACTAATATTGATTACAATGTAAAAATCGACATGTTTACCGAAATAACGAAATTAATGCGTCGAGGTATTTCGTGGTTTATTAAAAATTTAAAACATCCTATTAATATTAGTGAAACTATAGAAGAGTTTAGAGTTCCTGCACAAAACTTAAGAAAAACGGTAGGTACTTTATTAGTCGGAGAAACTAAAATAAGATTTGAAGAAAAATTAAATTATTATACAACTAGCGGGGTAGAGGAATCATTTGCTGCTACTATCGCTACATTTGACAATTTAATTTCAGTATTTGACATTATATATGTAACAAAACAGACTTCAGGAAATAATAAAGAGATAGCAAAAGCTTATTTTGCTATAAGTGATATGTTTAGTCTTGATTGGTTACGTAAAGCTTGTTATAGGCAATTGAATGATTCATTTTGGCGTCGCTTAGGTATTCAATCGCTAAAAGATGATTTATATGATAAACAACGTAGATTATTAATAAAAATAATTAATAAATCTAAAACAACTATTGATTTAGATTTATGGATTGATGATAATAATAACTTAGTTAGAAATTTTCTTGATTTTATTAAAGAAATTAAATCTCAAGAAACTATAGACTTAAATATAATTATTTTAGCAAATAAGAAATTTGAAATATTCTTACAAAAACTTGAGTAAATTATGTCATCAATGCTTAAGCAAATTAGGTTAGATTCGGGTAAAACTTTAAATCAGGTATCTAGTGATTTAAAAATTAGAAAAAAATATTTAGTAGCTTTAGAAGAGGATAATTTTGATGTTTTACCGGGAGAAGTATACGTAAGAGGTTACTTAAAATTATACTTGGATTATCTTAATGTAAAAGATCGAAATGCAGAGCAGATAGAAGCTACTAAACAGAACGAAACCGAAAAATTATTAAGTAATAAAAGAGCTACGGCATTGATAAATTATAAACGTAAAAAACAATTAGTACTTATATCTATTATAATGTTATCGATTATTATTGTAAGTCATCCATTCATAATTAACGCTTAAACGAAAATGGATAATGAAATATTAGACTGCTTACAGAACGAAGCTAATAAAGAGGAATTTGAAGGAGACACGGAACGCAGAACCGCAGCGTACAAAGAAGTACGTGAGGATGCGAGTACCCTATCGACGTACAAATTACCTTTAGAAGCAAGTTATGTAAGCAGTCTAAAGAAATTAATGGAAGAAGTAGAGCATAAACTTGATGAGTTATTGAAGATTCATGAGTATGATCTAAATGAAATTAAAAAATTACAAAACGAAAATAAAGAATTAAAAGATAATTATATAAAAATGCTAGATCAAATTAACATTTATATTAATGAACTTGAAGAAATAAAAAAACAGCAAAAATAATTATGTCAATTGTTACGGTAACATTAAATAACAAGAGTTTTCAATTATATTGTAATAATGGAGATGAGGAAGAATTACTATCTTTAGCGAATAAATTGAATGATAAAATAGCGGAAATTAAACTTGGTAGTCCCACAGCCTCTTTTGAGCTATTATTAGTTATGGCATCACTTAATGCTCAAGCTGAAATAGCTAGTCTAACAGAAAAACTTAATAAAAACGGCCTTCAAAAAAATCATCCCGACGAAGAAAAATTCGCAGAAACCTTAACTACTATAGCAGGTTACCTAGAAAACCTTGCATGTAAAATGAGAAAGTGATATATTAGCTCTTGGCTGCTTGGTTCGTGAGCTTAATATTAACCTAGGACTACCAATAACTTTTAGGACATCGTCCCTGTCTAATACTAATTCAGTTTAGATATATGAAGTCCACCTTTATATAAAGGTCTTTGAAGGATTTTAAGTAACGGCCAAAGTGGTCATGTATACCTATGTCATTCCCGTATGGATAATACCTAATCGTCATTGCGAGCGACTGTAAGGAGCGTGGCAATCCAGAAAAAATAATAAAAAAATTCTGTAAATCAGAATTTTTTACTGGATTGCTTCGTCGAATTACTACGTAATTCTTCTCGCAATGACGGGAAAACCTATCCATGCAACAACGCTGGACAAGCCACGGGATGACACCGAAAATGACATATACCTTTAAAATGAAACAAACAAAATCAAGCAATAAAGTTCTCGGTGCTTTTTTAGGCACTATCATTGAGTATTACGACTATAGTTTATATGGTTTTTCAGCGGCAATTATCGCCGATAAATTCTTTTCAGCCGGTACTGATCCATTAACAAAGCTTGTAAATGTTTTTGCCGTTTATGCAGTAGCATATTTATCAAAACCTATAGGTGCTTATATTTTTGGACGTATAGGGGATATATACGGTCGAAAAAAAGCCTTAAGTTTTACGATTATCGGTATTGTAATCCCTACCTTAATAATCGGTTTATTGCCCGATTATTCCTCGATAGGAGTTTGGAGTACATGCAACAAGGCCTACGGCTGCTCGCAATGACGGGGTGGTATCCACACAACAACACCGGCTTGACCACGGGACAATACTAATTTAACGCGAGTTTCGTATTAATAGAGGAACTGAATAGCTGATAGTAACTGGGTTACGAGGATATTAGTAATATTGTTTTTGTTATAAAATGTACTTAAAACTGCATAAATTTTTAGTAAATTGTCTTTTTTGACTATAACTATTAAATTGTAAAACTTGTCACACCTCTTACAAACCTTGAAAGGATAAGCATTATAGCATATTCATTAACCATAATTTAGGCATCTTAATACGAAACTCGCGTTAAGTAATATTATTGGAATATTTTTAAATATTGGACCAAGCGGATCTAGCCATAATATTGGCTTAATATATGTTAATAGTAGAGTATAAGCTAGTATTAATAAAATTTGTAAACTACATATCCTACTCATTTTATTTTTGATAATTAGTAGAATTCCAAGAATAATATCTGTAAAGTAGCTTCCATATAATATGTAAGGTACTATTTGTTTATCAAATCCTAGTGATATTATAATTTGCATACTAGCATCATAAGCAAAAATACTTGAAATAATTCCTGTCATTATCCAAAATAGCCCTAAGACAATTTTTATTATAGGTTTTAAAAATAGAGCCTAGCGTGTCATATGGATTGTACGGTTAAAGGTTCGGTTGCAAAACATTGTTGCAAGTTTCTAGGGATTATAGAAGTAAAATCGATAAAATCTTTTTTATCAGCAATATTAAGTTGAAGTAACATATTATCCTCCGAGGAGGTATCAGAAAGTTTGTGTAAGTTATAAAAATAGTTAAGAATAAAATTAATTAAAACAACTTACATGAGGCTAATATGAAGAATAAGAGTAAAGTATCAAATCCGACTATAGAAAAAGTAGTATCAGAAATACTATCACAAAGTGATCCATCTGAGATATTTGGCAAAGAAGGAATATTTCAGGAAATTAAAAAGCAGATAGTAAATAAGATTTTAGAAAAAGAAATGGAATCTCATATAGGTTATGAGAAGCATTCTAAGAATACCAAGGAGTCAGATAATAGACGTAATGGCAATTATGAAAAGACTCTAATAGATTCCGAGGGTCGTAAATTGATAGTAGAAGTGCCAAGGGATCGGGAAGGAGAATTTGAACCTCAACTAATTCCAAAAGGAGTAAGGAGATTTGAAGGATTTGATGATAAAGTAATATCTTTATATGCTAGGGGAATGACTATTCGAGAAATACAAGGGCACTTAGAAGAACTATATGCCACCAAAGTATCATCTGAGTTAATATCAAAGGTAACTGATGGCATTTTAGAGGAAGTTACTGCGTGGCAGAATAGAGCACTTGATAGTGTATATCCTATAATGTAGATTGTATTCATGTTAAGGCAAGAGACAATCATATAATAATAAATAAAGCAGTTTATCTAGATATTGGCGTGAATATAGAAGGCAAGAAGGAACTATTAGGTATTTGGATAGGCAAGAATGAAGGATCTAAATTTTGGATGCAAGTAGTAACAGAACTGAAGAATCGTGGTGTAGAACAAATATATGTTGCGTGTGTTGATGGTCTTAAAGGTTTTCCAGAAGCAATAAATAGCATTTTCCCAAAAACCACAGTACAACTGTGTATTGTTCATATGGTAAGAAACTCTGTAAAATACGTATCATATAAAGATTTAAAATTGGTAACAGCTGATTTAAAGGCAGTTTATTCTGCAATAAATGAAGCAGAGGGATTAAGAGAATTACAAAATTTTGCTTACTACATGACAATTTTTAGAGATGTAAGGACTAAAGGATTGAATTTTGCTGATAATTCATGATGATAACGGGGAAAGAACTTGGTTTACATATGAAAGATCATTCCGCCCCTCTAGTCGAATTATTACAAAAACATATTTCGCTTAATTTATCAAGAGCAAAATGTTTAGGATTATTTATCATTTCAATGCTTAACAGCAGGACAGTAAACATGTCATTGTTATGCAATAGAATGCCGTCTGGGATTAAAGCAGCTTCATGGTATAGAAGGATGCAAAGATTTATCTCTGAAATCTCAATATCATGGAGAGTATTACCTGTTATGTTAGTCATGATGACTGGGTTTGAGCAGGAGCAAAAATGGGTATTGTGTTTAGATAGAACGAATTGGAAATTTGCTTACTACATGACAATTTTTCATTTTATCATCTTTGGATATTGGAATATCAAGGACAACAGCTGTATCCAACGTACTAATTGAGTAGAAATATTATACAAGATATTAACCAATGTATCTAATCCAACACGAAATATACTATTTTGCCTATAACCATGTTTTTTAATAACTATTGGTTTATCTAAAACTATAATCTCTCCAGTTTGATAAGCTAGGCAAAATGCAATAGACAATATTTGCATCAATGTATCTAATCGTAAATCATTAGTAATATGAGTTGCTTCACAGTTGAATCCTGCTGATTTAAAAGCTTTGAACATTGTTTCAATTTGCCATCTTTGAGCATATATCTCAGCAGGATTTTTGATCTCATCACTATGTATTAAGACTGCAAGTTCACTCTTCTTATTTCTGATCCCTACTACATTAAATATTTCACCTTTTGTACCAATTCTACGTTGTGACAAACTCACATGCGATCCTATGGCTAGAGGGCGAAATAACTCTTGTATTTTAACCATTTTTCCCCTTGCATTACTGATATATTGTCTATTTTCTCTAACTCGAAAAACGTATCTTATTTGATTTGTTCTAAGCCAAGAGAGCCATTCCTTACCTATAAATTCTCTATCAGCGGTTAATGCTTCAATGCGGTTTTTGTCAAAAACTTCTAAAAAACACTCCATCAGATCAATACGCTCAATATAATCAGAGTTACCACACTTTTTATCACTTAGAAAATTCCAAAAAGGGGGATCGCTATACCATGAAAACTGACAGCTAAATATAAAATATTTATATGTCGTTTACCAAATTTCCAATTCGTTCTATCTAAACACAATACCCATTTTTGCTCCTGCTCAAACCCAGTCATCATGACTAACATAACAGGTAATACTCTCCATGATATTGAGATTTCAGAGATAAATCTTTGCATCCTTCTATACCATGAAGCTGCTTTAATCCCAGACGGCATTCTATTGCATAACAATGACATGTTTACTGTCCTGCTGTTAAGCATTGAAATGATAAATAATCCTAAACATTTTGCTCTTGATAAATTAAGCGAAATATGTTTTTGTAATAATTCGACTAGAGGGGCGGAATGATCTTTCATATGTAAACCAAGTTCTTTCCCCGTTATCATCATGAATTATCAGCAAAATTCAATCCTTTAGTCCTTACATCTCTAAAAATTGTCATGTAGTAAGGTTTTTTATAGAAATTCGGTAAATCGTATATAAAACTTAAGAAATACACATCTTTCTTTATTTAGCAAAATCTATAAATTTTTACATAAACAAATTGATTTGCTACGAATAATAGAGTATATAGTATAGACATAATTAATTCTCGGGGCGTAGCGCAGCCTGGTAGCGCATCTGGTTTGGGACCAGAGGGTCGGGAGTTCGAATCTCTCCGCCCCGACCATAAATATAAATTTAAACCTAATGTCAAAAGACGACCTCATTCAGTTTACAGGTACAGTACTTGAACTTTTACCTAATGCTACTTTCAGAGTAAAGCTTGAGAATGATCATGTAATTATTGCTCATACTTCCGGTAGGATGCGTAAAAATCGTATCAGAATATTACTAGGAGATAAAGTTACGGTAGAAATGACTCCTTATGATTTAACTAAAGGGCGTGTGATTCATCGTCACTAGTCTTTATAAGTATGAAGCAGAACAAAAAAAACCTACCGATTATATTAGCATCAAGCTCTCCTGCAAGAATTGAATTACTACACCGAATAAGAATTACTCCTTCACAAATTATTCCAGCAGATATAGACGAAACACCTAATTTGCGTGAATTACCTGCTCTCTTAGCCATAAGACTTGCTTACGAAAAAGCTATAAAAGTTGCATCTCAAATAGAGGAATCAGCTATAATTATAGCTGCCGATACCGTAGCGGCAGTAGGTAGAAGAATATTGCCGAAAGCTACTACTTACGAAGAAGTCAAGAATTGTATTAAGATGTTATCCGGACGTCGTCATCGTGTCCATACCGGTTTATGTATTATCAAAAAAGAGAATGATCAGCTTACAGTTAGACAAAAAATAGTTCAGACTATTGTTAAGTTCAAAAAATTAAGTGATGAAGAGATCAATTTTTATTGTTCTTTGGATGAGGGAATAGATAAAGCCGGCGGGTGCAAAATTTCCGGTTATGCAGAAGCTTTTATCTCATTTATTTCCGGCTCATATTCAAATGTTATGGGATTACCTTTATTTGAAACGGTAAATGCTCTAACTTCTTTAGGTTTTAAGGTATATAAACGCTAATAGTCGTGAACATTGTTGCGTGGAGACAAAATCGTCATTGGCGAGCGGTCAAAGACCGCGTGGCAATCTAGAAAAATAATAAAAATGCTACGCATTTTAGTGGATTGCTTCGTCGAAACTTATAGTTTCTTCTCGCAATGACGACTCAGTATCCACTACATAAATTACTTAGCTACTCAGTTTCCAGGCTCATCCAAATGACTTCTCTCATAATTTTCATGACGCTCTTGAGCTTCAATACATAATGCAGCAATAGGTCGTGCTTCTAATCTTTTTATACCTATTGGGTCGCCTGTTTCTTCACAGTAACCATATTCCCCATTTTTAATACGTGATAATGCTTCTTCTATTTTACTCATTAATTTACAATATCTATTTCTACTACGAAGCTCAAAAGCTCTTTCTATTTCATGAGTAGCACAATCGTTAAGATCGGATTCTTTTAAATTTTCTTCCTTTAAATGATCTAAAGTCTCTTGAGATTCCTTTAATAAATCCTCTTTCCATATTAAAAGTTTTTGTCTAAAATATTCTAGGTGATTAGGACACATATATTCTTCATCTTTAGAAGGTTTATATCCCATAGGTAATTTAGGTGTTTCTAACATATTAATATCTCAATATTAGCTTTAATATATTATATTTATAAGATTTTTAAAATAATATAATATATAACTTAAAATTAACGCAAGAAGATTATGAATATTAATATATTTTATTTTTTAATTGGATATGCGGTAGTATATACAGCCTCTAAATGCTTTATACTTGTTTTAGTATAATTTTGTGTAGTAGATAAACTTTTATGACCTAATAGCTCTTGAATAGAGCGCAAATCTGCACCATGCTCAAGCAAATGTGAAGCAAAACTATGTCTAAATGAATGAGCAGTTAAATGCTGCGGTAAACCATAAAAATGCTTTAATTTAATTAATTCACGATTAAATACCGGGGGCTGCAATTTCTTACCCTGCTTTCCTCTAAATATCGGTTCATTATCCCCTAGCTTATACGGCAATATTTCTAAATATTTGGTAATTAAATTTTTAGTAATCGGTAACCACGGAATTATTCTTTCTTTACTACCTTTACCTATTATTCTTATAAATTCTAGATTTTGTAGATGAAGTTTCGTAATTGATAATGCCTCCGATATACGTAGACCTGAAGCATATATAAGAACAAGTAGGGCTTTATTTCTAAGTTCTACCCACTTAACATTCCCATATTCTTCAATATGTTCAAGTGATATTACTACATCATCCTCCGATAAAGCTTTTGGTAACAATTTAGTTTTTTTAGGAGATTTTATAGAAAAAATTATATGACTATTTAATTGTGTTGTTTTCTCTAAAAACCTATAAAAATTTTTTACTGCAGATAAACCACGTGAAATTGAAGAAGTGGTAAAATTATTACAGTTACGTTTTGCAAGCCAACTTCGGATTAATCTTATATCTGCGGTTTTAATATGATTTATCGTTACAAGCTCTGAATTATAATAATTCATAAACTCAAGGAAATGCTTAAGGTCATTATTATAAGAAATTACTGTATGATTAGAGCAATTTCTTTGCAAAACGAGGTATTTTTGCCACTTATTTATTAATTCTTGAATTGATATATCTAACATTTATCTTACTACATGACAATTTTTAGAGATGTAAGGACTAAAGGATTGAATTTTGCTGATAATTCATGATGATAACGGGGAAAGAACTTGGTTTACATATGAAAGATCATTCCGCCCCTCTAGTCGAATTATTACAAAAACATATTTCGCTTAATTTATCAAGAGCAAAATGTTTAGGATTATTTATCATTTCAATGCTTAACAGCAGGACAGTAAACATGTCATTGTTATGCAATAGAATGCCATCTGGGATTAAAGCAGCTTCATGGTATAGAAGGATGCAAAGATTTATCTCTGAAATCTCAATATCATGGAGAGTATTACCTTTCGTTCTATCTAAACACAATACCCATTTTTGCTCCTGCTCAAGCCCAGTCATCATGACTAACATAACAGGTAATACTCTCCATGATATTGAGATTTCAGAGATAAATCTTTGCATCCTTCTATACCATGAAGCTGCTTTAATCCCAGATGGCATTCTATTGCATAACAATGACATGTTTACTGTCCTGCTGTTAAGCATTGAAATGATAAATAATCCTAAACATTTTGCTCTTGATAAATTAAGCGAAATATGTTTTTGTAATAATTCGACTAGAGGGGCGGAATGATCTTTCATATGTAAACCAAGTTCTTTCCCCGTTATCATCATGAATTATCAGCAAAATTCAATCCTTTAGTCCTTACATCTCTAAAAATTGTCATGTAGTAAGAAAATCTTCCAAAAATACATAAAATTTATATTTGTTAATGAATACTAGTCTCGAATTTATAATTTAGAAAATTAAGTCCAAATTTAGGAGATGTTATGTCAAGTCAACGAAAAAATACTCTAAAAAATTTAATAAAAAAAGGCATGTTCGCATCAACTGCGGCAGTGATGCTTGCTAGCACAAGTGCACTTGGGGTTCGAACCGTCATAGGTCCAAATGCTGTGTTATCCACAGGCTTTAACCTTGATGGTGGAACGCCTTTTGCCCCAGGGGATGATTTAGCACTTGGAGGAGTGTTTAATTTCACTGCTAATGTTTCAATTGGCTCTTTAAATATAGGTGCCAATAATAACGCAGTTATGACTGTACCGACCAATACCGCAATAAATCTCGGTAATGTTACATCTAATGGTGCCGGAAGTGGACTAAATATCGATTGTCCTAATAACGGGGCGGCTTTAACTTTAACAGGTAACACTTATTACGTTAATAATATGAATTTTAACAACACTGTTAGTACTTTGACTATTGCTTCTACAGTTGTTGCTCCTGCTGATCCTACCGTTTACTTGGATGAACACACTATTATAACTGATGTTCAGGGTCAAAATAATCTTACAATAGCTACTAATACGCCATTCGTTGTTAAAAATCCAAATTGGAATAAAGCGAATGCTATTAATATTGGTAACCTTAATGGATCAAGATATAATCTTGCAACCGATACTTCAGTTTACTCCCCAGGAAATGAAGTTGTAGATATACAACCTACAAAAAATATCAATTTTTCCGGCTCAAATTCTAGTTATATAGTAAGTAATGGATCAAAAATGAAGCAAAATTTATAGCTACTGTGAAACTAATTCCGGCACAGGATTTAAGGGGTCAATTAGGAGTACACGTGGCTTCTGGTAAACGAGAAATTGCACTTGATACAGGTAGTGGCAACGGAACAGGGGGAACAAAAAGGCTTAACATATTTAGTACCGATGGGATAGCCGATGAGCCGGGACAACTTCTAAATCAAAATCCGGTTACAATTACAGGAACTATCTTTGCACAAACTATTCAGATAGGAAACCAGTATCAGCCTCTTGTTGGAGGTGACACCCATTATGGTGTAGATTGGGAAACGGGAATTGATACAGGAAATGGAGGGTTAGTATAATTTACGCACAACTCGTTAACACGCTTTCAAAAAAGCGTAATTTCTGATATAGATTTTAAAGATACTGCCGCACAAGTAACAATAGCTGCCGATGCGAATGTCGGCGGAGCTACCGGTGGGAATATAATTAATTCCTTAGCCGAAGGAAATAATACATTAAATTTTGCCGGGTAGTACGTTTACCGGAAATATAGGAGCCAATAATGCGATTAATACATTAAATGTTTAAGGCGATAATACTACAGCTGTTGATTTGGGAGGTAATGTTACAGTTAATAACTTTAATTTTACTAGTGATGGGATAGCTGCAGTAGGAGGAACATTAACTGCAACAGCAGGAGTTGATTATAACAATGCAGCAGCTAGACTTCAATTTAACGGTGCTGTAGGCATAAATCCTTATACTTTTGCAAGTCCGATTCTTCAGGCTAATAATGGTATATTAGACGTTTATACTAACCTTCTTGCTACTAATGTGAGTATCGGAACAGCAACAATTAATATAGGTAATGTTGTAGGTCCGGTCGACGGAGAGTTTACGGTTACCGTTCCAAGAAATTTTGCCTTAGGAGGTAGGTTAATATAGCTACTGCTGGCTCACAATTGATTATAGAAGCACCAGCTGGAGGACAAACAGTGAACTCGATGAAGGTAATGCTAATAATTCCGTTTACGGAGTATGGGTTAGCCCATATTACGGCAAAGCGGTACAAAAAGCCTTTAACGGACTTAGCGGTTATAAAGCTAAATCTACCGGTGGTTCAATCGGGGTCGATACCGTTATAAACGATAATATAGTTCTTGGTGCTGCTTATACTAGAGTCGATACGAAGTTACGTTACCAAAATGCTAAAGCCGGTAATACTACTAAGGTCGGAACTAACATGGGTTCTATATACGGTTTATATAACTTTATAAATAATTGGTTTGTAGAAGGCGTAACTACCTATTCACGAAGCGATATTAAAACTAATGAACTACGTAATATTATAGGCGGTTATGAAACGGCACACGGTAAGTATTATTCAACTTCTTATAGCGGTCAAGTAGTTGGGGGCTATAATTATCTATGGAAAGAAACTTCATTTGCACCGATGGCAGGTTTCAGACTTACTAAGATTAAAGATTCTGGTTATCAGGAATACGGTACTTCTTTCCAAAATCTAACTATTCAGAAGCGTCAATATAATAAGGTTGAGGGGATACTCGGCGGTGAAACTAAAGAACCCTCAGCTATAAGCTGAGGGGTTATAAAGTGGAATCGATTAGAAATCGATCATCATTCACAGGTTCACCTTCCTGTTCATCAATATAGCGCTGTATCATTTTATCAGTTATATTACCTGAACTGACCGCCATATAGCCCCTAGCCCACAAATGATTGCCTCAAAATTGTTTTCTTAAATGAGCAAATTCTTGCAATAAAATTCTTGAGCTACTACCTTTTAAATACTGTACTAACTTGCTAAGAGATATTTGTGATTTATATGAGATAAACATATGTACGTGATCACATGATATTTTCCCTGAAATTATATATACTTCATGTCCCATACAAATCTGCCTTAGTAAATCTCTAGCCCTTTCCGCTACTTTGCCTATCAATACTCTCTTCCTATATTTTGGTATCCATATAAGATGTACTTTTAAATCATACTGACTATGACTATTCTTTCTATAACTTCTCATGTTTCTTGATATAAATTCATTGCTAAAGCAATTTCATTATATCTTCCCTTCGCCTGAAGGCGAGGGATTTCTTATCCCCGAAGGGGGACATTAAAACAACTTTCTATAAGGATGAGTTCATAATTAGACCGCAAGTTCATGCCTTTATTAATTACGACTTTAAAGGTAAAACACCGGCAATCATTGCAGATCTTAACGGTCTTAATGAGCCTCTACCGGTACCGTCACCTAAACCTACTAAAATGCTGTATGATTTAGGAGCAGGGGTAGTACTTAAGAAAGGCAGAATGGAGTACGGAGTGCATTACGGGTTGAACTTAGCTAAAAAATACCATGCTCAATCCGGTACGCTAAGACTTAAAGTAAATTTCTAAAAATCCACTTACTAATAGCAAATTACTTATTGTAATTTGCTATTAGTAATAATTTAATGAACTATAACATATCTAAATCAACATTTAGAACGGTACTTAGTTTTTTTAGTGTATCTATTATGCCTTTTCGTAATCCTTTTTCAATAGATGATATATATTGCTTAGTTTTACCGATTTTAATAGCTAATTATTCTTGAGATAACCCTCTATATTCACGATAAACTTTAATAGGATTTTTCCCGTCCAGGATTTTTTGTACTAATTCTTCAGGAAAATATTTCTCATTTTTGGCTATAGCTTCAGTGTATAATGTTTCATCGGTAATACATTGTTTTTTATTGATAAGTTCCTGATATTCATTAAAAGGTATAACAACAAAAGCAGGCTTTCCTTGATATTCTATTATATGTTTATTACTCATTTATATACCTCTCCTCTAACATCAACATTATTTACTAGAATTTCTAACTTTCCTTTATTTATTCTATATATAATTCTATAGTCCCCAATCCTTAATCTATAACCATCGTGTCCTATTAATTTCTTGATATTATTATTTTCCATATAAGGATTTAGCTTTAGTTGTTCTAATTTTTCTTTTCTTTGTAGAAATTTTGAGTAAATTTTTTAAAGCTGTTTTAGAAAAGCTGAGTTTATATTGCATTTAGAGATGAGATATAGATTAAATTATAATATACTCTATGTAAGAATAGAAGTCAACATATTGTTGACCAATGCAAAAGTTAATTTAAAATTTGGTTTTATCAGAAAAATTATAATCTTAATGCTAAGTAAGTATAAAACTTAATTAAAAATAAGTTGAATTTGTATAAGATTTATTATATTATTATTTGTAATTATTTTTCAGGAACTGCGATAGTTTTTATGGTAATTGCATGTAGTTTTGTATTTAATATTTCAGATAAGGCATTTTTTACTAATTTATGTTGATTAATTAAAGAAAGTCCATTAAATTGAACATCTGATATTTCTAATGCATAATGGTCTTGATCTCCTATTAAATCAGTAATTTTTATTATACTGTTTGGAAAGGATTCCTTAAGTATTTTTTCTAGCTCTTCTGCAGATATTGCCATTATTTTATCACTTTTTAGATATAAAAGCCTATAAATATTAATTAAAGTTTTTTTGGTTAAAGTAAAGCTTTATATGAATTTTTATTATAGAATTTTAAACATTCATTGATAAACTCTACTCTTATGCATATAATAATTAATATTATTATGTCATTTATTAATTATTATGAAAAAAGAAGCTGAAGAATTAAAATTATTTATCTTAGAATGTTTGAGTGAGAAAAAAGCAGAAGATATTGAGGTAATTGATTTAACAGGAAAACATAAATTAGCCGATTATATTATATTTGCTAGCGGTCGTTCGACTAAAAATGTTGGAGCAATTGCCGAATATGTAGCTTTAGAATTAAAAAATAATGCCGGTGTAAATAGTAATATTGAGGGGCTTGGTAAATCAGAGTGGGTACTAATAGATGCAGGTACTATTTTAATTAATATTTTTTATCCTGAAGCACGGGAGCATTTTAAGCTAGAAGAAATTTGGAAAAGATGAACGATCATATTCTTATTAACGTTATAATTTTACTCGGTACTGCGGTTTTTATCGTGGCTATACTTAAGCGTCTTAGATTAAGTCCAGTACTTGGTTACTTAATTGCGGGAGCTGCAATAGGTGATCACGGTTTAAAAATCGTAACATATGAGCAAACTAAGTTACTAGGTGAACTTGGTGTAGTATTT
Organism: Rickettsia endosymbiont of Ixodes scapularis; assembly: GCF_000160735.1. Taxonomy (NCBI): domain Bacteria; kingdom Pseudomonadati; phylum Pseudomonadota; class Alphaproteobacteria; order Rickettsiales; family Rickettsiaceae; genus Rickettsia; species Rickettsia endosymbiont of Ixodes scapularis. The sequence goes on from NZ_CM000770.1 coordinate 173,993, forward strand.
CTATTATTTGCAATAGGTCTTGAGTTATCCTTCGAGCGATTAAAAGCTATGAGGCGATATGTCTTTGGTCTCGGTAGTTTGCAAGTTTTAACGACTGCTATAGTAATTGCCGGTGCAATGGTACTTATAGACGGTAATAGTAGTGCGGCTATCATTACCGGCGGTGGTCTTGCCCTTTCATCTACGGCACTTGTTATGCAGGTTATTGAGGAAAATCGTAGTCAATCAACGCAAATAGGAAGAGTTTCTTTAGCTATTCTATTACTGCAAGATTTGGCCGTAGTTCCATTGCTTGTGATAGTTCCGTTACTTGCCGGTAACGATAAAGCCTCGCTTGCAGCGGCTCTTGGTATTGCACTCTTAAAAGCCGTAACGGCCTTACTTACAATATTTATTGTCGGTCGTGTTTTTCTTCGTCCTGTATTTTCATTCATTTCATCAGAAAGTAATAATGCAAGCGAGTTACCTATTTCGATGACTTTGTTAATAGTACTTTCTGCTGCTTGGGCTACTGAAACATTTGGTTTGTCTTTAGCTCTAGGAGCATTTGTTGCCGGAGTATTAGTTGCGGAAACTGAATTTAGATTGCAGGCAGAAGAAAGTATTTATCCTTTTAAAAGTTTATTTTTAGGATTGTTTTTCATGACCGTCGGTATGAATATCGATGCCCTAGAAATGTATGAAAAAATATCTCATATTCTTACTTTATCTATTGCTTTAATAGGTATAAAAACCTTAATCATAACGGCTTTTTGTATTTTATTCGGTTTTAATAAAGGAGTTGCTTTTTATTCAGGCTTATTATTATCGCAAGGCGGAGAGTTTGGTTTTATATTATTCAGTTTAGGTAAAGATAGCGGAGTATTAGAAGAAAGTACTGCCGATATATTATTACTCGTAGTTACTTTTACTATGGCACTTACTCCATTACTCGCAGCTTTAGGGAAAAAGATTGCCGAGAAAGTTGATAAAGGACTAGGTAAAACTCCGACTCAAATGATTGAGCTTGGTGCAAGAGATTTAACAAACCATATTATTATTGCCGGACTCGGTAATACCGGTAAAATGGTAGCAAGAGTTTTAGAAGCAGAAGGTATAAGTTACGTAATACTTGATTTAGATGATGATAGAGTCAAAGAAGAGCTATCAAACGGTTTACCGGTTTTTAAAGGTGATGTATCGCAAGCCGATACTCTAAAGGCATTAGGTACGGAAAGAGCATTCGCTATAATACTTACTATGAATAATCAAGTAACTATTAAGAAATCGCTTAAAACAATTAGCAGTAATTATCAGGATATACCGGTTGTCGTTAAGTTAAAAAATTTAAAAAATGCTAGAGAGTTTTATGATTTAGGCGCCACAACTATTATTCCGGAAAGTTATGAGACTGGATTACAAATCGGTGGAATAGTCCTAAAAAATATAGGTATTAGCGAGCAGGAAATTAATAGAATAAAAGTACAATTTAGGCTTGGTAATTATATAATAGCAAAAAAAGAAGATGCTTTATCTGAAGCGGAAGATAATGATTAAAATTCTTATTACTTTAATTATTGTAATATTATCAACAACAATTAACGCCGATAATAAAAAATTGCCTATTCCGAGATTTGTTTCAATAAAATCTAATGAAGTAAATGCAAGAAGCGGACCAACTACTAAATCTGCTGTAGAATGGGTTTTTGTTAAAAAAGGCGAACCGGTAGAAATAACTGCAGAGTACGAGCAATGGCGACAAGTACGTGACATTAACGGCGAAGGCGGTTGGATACATTCAAGCGTCTTATCAGGTAAAAGATCAGTAATTATTACTTCTGATAAGAAAATAGAACTTACCAAATCCGCAGACCCTAAAAGCCGAGTTATAGCAAAATTAATGCCCAAGGTTCGCTGCGGTTTAAAAAAATGTAAAGAACAATTCTGCCAAATTACATGTAAGGATTACACAGGTTGGATTTCCAAGAAAGTAATTTGGGGAGTATATGATGATAATGATAGGTATTAATTTACTATATATAAAAACTGACTAAAGATATAATTATTTATGCAAAGATATTTAGACGGTACAAATGATGTCGCATTTAAAAAATTATTTAGCGATAAAGTAAAATTAATAAATTTACTGAACTCTCTTCTTAGGTTATCGAAAGGAGATAGAATCATAGATTTAAGCTATATAACTACTGAACAAATTGCCTTTATTTCTTGAAGGGAAAAGAAGTTTATTCAATCTAAAAGTTAAAGATGAAACTGGTAGATGTTATATAATCGAGATGCAGCGTAAAATGGAGAAAGATTATCTTAATAGAACGCAGCTTTACAGTTGTTATACCTACATTAATCAAATTAAGAAAGGTATGAAACATAGGGATTTATTGCCGGTAGTAATAATTTCTATCATAGGAACAAAAGCTTTGCCTGATGAATTGCCTTGGAGTGAAATGAAAGAAATTGCTAAAGATAATTATGATTATTGGTTTGGTAGAGGTAAAGGTTTTTTAAAAGGGGCAACTACTTATTTAAACGATTTGGAGTATGCTTTATCAGCCTTTTCACTTCATCAAGCTACCGAAAGTTTTTACAGTACTATTTTTTTATTAGTTTTTTCTAACTATAAACCTAAATTGGATGATATAAAAAAGTTAGGTAGTAGAGTAAGAAAATATCATATTGAGCTATTACAGGTATTTCCTATGGCAACGCCGGAGCAAGAGGAATGTTTTAAATTACTACAAAAAGCTTATGTTGATGCAAGATATGATAAAAATTATAAAATTACAAAAGAACAACTACTTTATCTTATTGAAAGAATAGAAAAATTAAAAGAAATCACCGAAAGAATCTGTACAACAAGAATTAATCAGTAGTAGGTTAGGGTCATTCTTAGCTCAGCATTGCCTGCCTGGATACCGAGTCGTCATTGCTAGCGACTGCAAGGAGCGTGGCAATCCAGAAAAAATAACAAAAAAATTCTGTAAATCAGAATTTTTTACTGGATTGCTTCGTCAATTACTTACGTAATTTCCTCGCAATGACGGAAAAGACGATCCACGCAACAATGCCTCGCGGGAATGACATCGAGCGGGTTCTTCGAGCCATGCAACAAAACCTAAATTATGCAGCTATTACAGCTCTGTATTTTAATAGATCAAGAAGATAATGCAAAGGAACTACTTCAACTTGTGAATTAAGATAATATTTATCCTTTCCCGGGTATAGCATAGGCAATTAAGATAGTGATATTAATAAAAGGATATGGTAAAGTAATTAGAAAATAGTTATGCCAAGTCCATATTCATATGATTTAAGAAAGGGAGTGATTCAATATATTGAGTCAGGGAAAAGAATAATAGAAGCAAGTCAAGTATTTAATATCAGCCGTAAAGTAATATATGATTGGAAGAAATTAAAGAAAGAAACAGGAGATGTTCAATTAAAAACTGGCTATCAAAAAGGGCATAGTCATAAAATAACAGATATGGAAGGATTTAAAAAATTTTTGGAATCTAATAAAGATAAAAGCAGTCGAGAGCTAGCCATCTTGTATCCTAGTAAAGTGTCAGCAAGAACTATAATAAACATGATTAGAAAAGTTGGTTACAGCTATAAAAAAACTTTTCTTCATCCCAAAAGAAATCATAAATTAAGAAATGAGTTTATAGAAAAGATAACCACCATAGACAAAGATAAACTAGTGTTTTTGGATGAATCAGGAATAGAAGATAATGCGTGTCGAGAACATGGCTGGAGCCCAAAAGGAGAAAGATGTTATGGTGAAAAAGTTTATCAGCACAAACACAGAATTAGTATGATTGCTGGCCTATTTAATAGCAATATTGTAGCACCTCTAATATTTGAAGGCAATTGTAATAAAGCTATTTTTGAGACGTATGTCAAGGATATACTCATTAAAGAATTAAGGGCAGGACAAGTCGTAGTAATGGATAATATTAATTTTCATAAAAACTCTAAGGTAAAAGAATTAATTGAATCGGTAGGGGCAAGTATTTTATTCCTTCCTACTTACAGTCCTGACCTTAATCCTATAGAACATTATTGGTTTAAAATTAAACATCAAATTAACGCGAGTTTCGTATTAATAGAGGAACTGAATAGCTGATAGTAACTGGGTTACGAGGATATTAGTAATATTGTTTTTGTTATAAAATGTACTTAAAACTGCATAAATTTTTAGTAAATTGTCTTTTTTGACTATAACTATTAAATTGTAAAACTTGTCACACCTCTTACAAACCTTGAAAGGATAAGCATTATAGCATATTCATTAACCATAATTTAGGCATCTTAATACGAAACTCGCGTTTATAAGGAATAAATCCTCAAAGAGAGCAATATATCTCATTATAGTAGGGACTGATATCCCAAGGCTTGCTGCTATTTTGCTAGTATTTAGTAAATCGCCTTGACAATGAGCAAATATAGTCCATGTTCTACGTAAAATTTCTGTAGATATATTATAGCCGAGTTGCGGTATTTCACGTTCTAAATAAGTCATGATAAAAGATTGCCGCCAATTCATACTACTATTATCCGAAGCACTAAGAAAGCTATCGGGAAAGCTGCCCCTAAGCCATATAAATTATCATCAATATATACGGCTTTTCTAACTTCTTGAATATTAAAACCACAAAGCTGAGTATAAATTATACGACCTGCTAACGATTCTGAGGAATGCTTTAATAATTCTTTAGAAGCAGAACCAAGAAGTAAGAATTGTTTAACCTTTTGCCCCTGCTGACGTCTTTCATCAATAACGCTACGTAAAACTTGAAAAAGCTGCGGCATTCTTTGAATTTCATCAATAATAACTAAATGGTTAGAATGAGTTTGAAAGTAAAGCTCAGGATCAGATAATTTTGCTAAATCTGAAGGCTTCTCTAAGTCTAAAAAAGGGGTAGGGGATATTTGTGCGGCTATTTCTTTTGCCAAAGTAGTTTTTCTCACTTGTCTTGGGCCTAAAATAGCTACAGCTAAAAACTCATTTAAAAAAGATTTAATATCTTTTGCTAAAAAACGCTCAATCATTATACAAGTATTATTAATATGGTAAAAAAGAAAATAAAAGATAAGGCTCATAAAAAAGAAAGTATGATTTGTACTACTACTTCAAATCAAGCTTTAGCAAAATTACAAGCAAAAGTGCAAGATTATATAGATACTACAGGAAAAAAATTTCTCTAGTAGATGAATTAATTAAGTTAAGAAAAGCAGATGGATAGTGCTTTCAGTTTATTTAAAATTTGATAAAATTATCTAAATATAGTATAGAACTTATTTATAATATTAAAAATTTTATGAGTAAGAAGCTTTATATTAAGACCTACGGATGTCAGATGAATATTTATGACTCCGTTAAGATGCAGGATTTGCTTTATCCCTTTGGCTATGAACCCACGGAAAATATTGAAGATGCTGATGTTATTATTCTAAATACCTGTCATATCAGAGAGAAAGCAGCCGAGAAAACTTATTCTGAACTCGGTCGTATTAAGAAAATACAAGATACCAGAAAAAAACAAGGCTTAAACTCTGCAATAATAGTTGTAGCCGGTTGTGTTGCACAGGCGGAAGGTGAAGAGATTTTCACAAGAACTCCTTATGTTGATATTGTTGTCGGTCCGCAATCTTATTATAACCTACCGGAATTAATCTCAAAAGTCGTTAGACACGAAAAGCACTTAATCGATCTTGATTTTGTTGAAGAAGCAAAATTTGATCAGTTACCTGAGCAATTATATCCACAAGGAACAAGTGCCTTTATATCGGTACAGGAAGGGTGCGATAAATTTTGTACTTTCTGTGTAGTGCCTTACACAAGAGGTGCTGAATTTTCAAGGAATGTAGAGCAAGTTTACAGAGAAGCACTAAAAGTAGTTAGTAGCGGTGCTAAAGAAATTATGTTACTTGGACAAAATGTCAATGCATATCACGGTAAAGGTCCTGCAGATAAAATATTTAGTCTAGCCGATTTACTCAAACATCTAGCACAAATTCCAAATTTAGAGAGATTACGTTATACCACCTCACACCCGATAGATATGAATGATGATCTAATAAAACTGCACGGCACCGAACCTAAATTAATGCCGTTTCTACATCTACCGGTGCAGTCAGGTTCAAATAAAATATTAAAATCCATGAACCGCAAACATGATCGGGAATATTATTTTGATATAATTAATCGCTTAAGAGAAGCAAGACCCGATATAGTTTTATCCTCTGATTTTATTGTCGGTTTTCCCGGTGAAACAGATGAAGATTTTGAGGATACTTTAGATTTGGTCCGCAGAGTAAAATACGGTCAGTGCTATTCGTTTAAATATAGCCCACGTCCCGGCACACCTGGTGCAACTAGAACCGACCAAATACCTGAACATATAAAATCAGAGAGATTAACTATATTGCAAAAAGAACTTATGGCTCAGCAACTAGCTTTTAATGAAAGTTGTGTTGGTAGTACTATGAAAGTTCTATTTGATCACGATGGTAAATTCGACGACCAGATAATAGGTAAAACTCCATACATGCAGTCCGTATATATCCAAAACCCTAATAAATCTTTACTTGGTAAAATCATTGATGTAAAAATTACTAAGGCTTCACTTAATAGTTTAACCGGTATAAGTCATGTATAAATCTTTATTTTTTTGTTTAAAAATTTTTGCCTTCCTTATTTTAGTAGGTTGCGGGATTACTGCTTATATAATATATCACTATTCACGTGATTTGCCTGATTACTCACAGCTTGCACGTTATTATCCACCGTCGATAACACGTATTTATTCCCGTGACGGCAAATTAATGGAGGAGTACGCTTTTGAACGTCGTGTATTTGTACCGATTAATAGCGTACCGAGTTCGCTAATAGAAAGTTTTATTGCAGCTGAGGATAAGAATTTCTATAACCATCCCGGCGTTGATTTGCTTGGAATAGTTAGAGCGGCATTTTTAAATATATCTAATTATTTACATCATAGGCGTATGGAAGGAGCATCTACCATTACTCAGCAAGTGGTTAAAAATTTTCTGCTAACTAACGAGGTTTCTCTTGAACGTAAGATTAAAGAAGCGATTCTTTCTTATATGATTTCAAGAGTATTTACTAAGGATCAAATCTTAGAATTATATCTTAATCAAACATTCTTTGGTCGTGGTGCATACGGTGTTGCGGCAGCTGCACAAAATTATTTTAATAAATCCGTAGAGGAACTTACCATTGCAGAATCAGCTTTTATTGCGGCACTGCCTAAAGCCCCTTCCAAACTTAATCCGGAGAGAAACTACGCTAGAGTAAAAGCTCGTCGTGATTACGTAATAATGCGTATGTTTGAAGATGGTTATATAACAAGAGATGCTGCGAAAGAAGCTATGGATAGCCCGATAGTTTTATGTAAACGAGCTAAAGAAGAAACTGTTACTGCTGATTATTATGCCGAGCAGGTGCGAGAAGAAGTAATTAAGATGCTAAATAGTAAAGAGGAATTTTATACAGGAGGTCTTACTATTATTACTTCTTTAGATGCAAAGATGCAGCAATTAGCCGAAAACTCTCTAAGAAAAGGACTTAGGGAGTTTGATAGGAAGCGTGGTTTTAGAAAACCTATTGCCAATATTTCTCTTGATAATTGGCAAGAAGAGTTTAAAAAATTACCTACACCTCAATCGCTTTTAGAGTATAAATTAGCTGTAGTTCTAGATGTGACTGATAACCATGCAGAGATTGGACTTATAGACGGCAGCAAATCTAAAATTCCTATTGCTGAAATGAAATGGGCAAGAAGTAACCTTAAATCAGTTAAGGCTTTGCTTAAAAAAGGTGACGTGATAGTGGTTGAGGCTATAAAAGAGGGGTATGCTCTTCGTCAGATTCCTGAAGTAAATGGGGCTATTATGGTTATGAACCCAAATACCGGACAGGTACTTGCAAGCGTCGGGGGGTATGATTTTTCCACAAGTAAATTTGATAGAGTAACTCAAGCACTTCGTCAACCGGGTTCTTTGAGTAAAACCTTTGTTTATTTAGCAGCCCTTGAAAACGGTGTTAAGCCGAATCAGATTTTTAACGATGGACCTATTGAGATTTTGCAAGGTCCGGGTATGCCTAGCTGGCGTCCTAAAAATTATGAAGGTAAGTTTTTAGGTGAAATCACTATGCGTACCGGGCTTGAAAAATCTCGTAATCTCATAACCGTAAGAGTTGCGACTGCTGTAGGGCTTACAAAAATCGTTGATATAATTAAGCGATTCGGTATTAATAATGAACCGAAAAAAGTTTACTCTATGGTACTTGGTTCAATTGAAACCACACTTAGCAGAATGACTAATGCTTATGCAATTATTGCTAACGGCGGTAAAAAAGTTGAGCCTCATTTTGTAGAATTAATTAAAGACCGTAACGGTAAAATTATTTATAGGCGAGATGATAGAGAATGTCTTTCTTGTAATGTTTCAGATAGCAATTTAGATACCGCAATATTAGAAATACCGAAAGAATATATCTATAGAGTTACGGATGAAGCTAGTGATTATCAAATTACTTCGTTTTTAACCGGAGCAATAGATAGAGGTACCAGTTATGCTGCGAAGAAGCTACGGAAAATTATCGGTGGAAAAACCGGTACTAGTAACGATAGTAAAGATACATGGTTTGTAGGTTTTACGCCCAAGATAGTAGTTGGCAGTTATGTTGGCTATGATACACCGAAAGAGCTTGGAAAAAGAGCAACAGGTTCAAACGTAGTATTGCCGATTTTTATTGATTTTATGAGTAATGCTTATAAGGATGAACTGTCGCTGCCTTTCAAAGTTCCTGATTCAATAAAATTATTAGCAGTAGATAGAGCAACCGGTAAAATTACGCCAAGCGGCACGGTTATAGAAGCATTTAAAGTCAATAATTTTCAGATGCTTGAGAATGAAGATATGATCGATAATCACGATAATAATGATATTTTTGATTATGTACCGAGTAAGGAAGATCAGTCTCAAGAAATTTATTAAATTGTATACACTTAGTTTAAGCGGATGTCATTCTCGTACAGCATTGTTGTATGGATCAATATTTCCCTCTGTCATCCCGCAAGCTTGTAGCGGGATCCAGTTTAAAATACTAAAATTATTAGTATTTTAAGTTGTTTTCTGGACCCCGTGGTCAAGCCACGGTATGACACTAAATACATTTTTTGATCCATACAACAAAGCTACCTACCTACTTATTCATTTATTTGGAATTTTAATTATATGAAAAAATTATTTTACACCTAACTGCCCTAATATCACTTACTATACCTTTTATAACTCAAGGGGATTGTAGTTAAAGAAACGTGAGTTTCGTATTAATAGAGGAACTGAATAGCTGATAGTAACTGGGTTACGAGGATATTAGTAATATTGTTTTTGTTATAAAATGTACTTAAAACTGCATAAATTTTTAGTAAATTGTCTTTTTTGACTATAACTATTAAATTGTAAAACTTGTCACACCTCTTACAAATAAATTCTCTATCAGCGGTTAATGCTTCAATGCGGTTTTTGTCAAAAACTTCTAAAAAACACTCCATCAGATCAATACGCTCAATATAATCAGAGTTACCACACTTTTTATCACTTAGAAAATTCCAAAAAGGGGGATCGCTATACCATGAAAACTGACAGCTAAATATAAAATATTTATATGTCGTTTACCAAATTTCCAATTCGTTCTATCTAAACACAATACCCATTTTTGCTCCTGCTCAAACCCAGTCATCATGACTAACATAACAGGTAATACTCTCCATGATATTGAGATTTCAGAGATAAATCTTTGCATCCTTCTATACCATGAAGCTGCTTTAATCCCAGACGGCATTCTATTGCATAACAATGACATGTTTACTGTCCTGCTGTTAAGCATTGAAATGATAAATAATCCTAAACATTTTGCTCTTGATAAATTAAGCAAAATATGTTTTTGTAATAATTCGACTAGAGGGGCGGAATGATCTTTCATATGTAAACCAAGTTCTTTCCCCGTTATCATCATGAATTATCAGCAAAATTCAATCCTTTAGTCCTTACATCTCTAAAAATTGTCATGTAGTAAGAATAATTTGCTTAAGTTTTAAACTAAGTTTTGCTTCTAGTAATTGTTGAACCAAATTAGCTGCTGTTGTATATAATACACGCCTACCAGCAAGACACCACTCACGTGCTAAACCTATACTAAGATGACTTTTGCCAGTGCCAGGATTACCAAAAATAAGTATATTTTCATAGCGATCCATAAATTCTCCTTGTGCAAGATATTGGATCTTAGTTGACGATAATCCTGGGATACTCTTAATATCAAAGTTGCTTAATAACTTATCTCGAGAGAGTTTTGCTTGCTTCAGCAATCTGGCAATACGTTGCTGATGTCTATGTTCTAACTCACGTATGGCTAACTCCTGTAGTAATCTATATATGTTTTCTTTTCTTGCTCAAAGCTTTCTGCAACTGATTTGTAGCATGATGCAAAAGTAGGTAAGCAAAGGTTCTTGAGTAAATTATTTAGCGGTTGCAGAGTTATTATCTGTTTACTCATGCGACCTCCATTGTTTTAAAGCAATGTAATTGATCATATTCAGACAGTATTGGTTGATTAATTTTTACTGAACAAACAGTTTTAGTCTGACTATTTAGTAAATCTGTAATATGATCAATTATTGGCTCAATCTTCTCTTCTAATAGCACTTCTAATGCAGCAACTACATTCAATTCTCCATACATTTTTGCTAATTGTAATATTTTAAGATATATTTTATGCCCTTTATATGGATATATAGATATAAGCTGGTCATATACCTGACGAAATATAGCACGTGGGAATAAAGCTTCATAATATTGATATTGGACAAATGCTCTAGGTTTACGTACTAAACTATCAATAATATGTCTATAATCAATAACATAGCCATTGCTGATTCTAGACATTTTTTGTAAACATTTGTTACCATAGTAAAGCTCTATTTCTTCAGAATAAATATAAGCTTTTAAAGTATAACCTATTAAGCGACTAGGCACAAATAAGCTACAGATAAAATACTAACTGTACTGCTTGGGTTAACACGTACTGATAATATTGTAGGTGCATTCCATTTCCTGATTGGTAACTCTTTTAAATAAACTAATTCTTCAGCTAATTTTTCTTTTCTACAGCTATTGCGCTTTTCTTTAATTTGTGTAAGGAATAATTCATAAGCTTTTAAATCAACAAAATTACGTGATCCACGTAATAGCAAATGTTGTTTCACTGCTTGCTTAAATGTATCATGACTTTTTTCAACAGAACCATTTTCATGACTAACACCGGGATTATTTCGCGATGGTGCAACATCGTAATAACCAAGCAATTCTTGCCATTTTTCTGTAAATTGTCTACTATTACCACATTGCTTGGTAGCTGCACTTAAATTATCTGTACGATGCTCTGGTAAAACTCCACCTAACTCCCATACAGCTTTTTCAAACCCTGATGCTAATGTATCAAAACTTTCACTATGGCATATGCTGAAAGTTTCCCAACATGAATAAGGCAACATAAAATGAAATAGTAAGTGAGGATATGGTTTCCCACCAATACAAATACCCAATTGATTCATATTGCTCCAATCAGACTGGCTTTGTTTGCCAGGAAGAATATTTTGTAAAAAGATTACTGGCTTATCCTTACCATGTTCAGCTCTCCATTGTTTCAACCTTTTCTGCAAACAGCATAATTGCTTTCCATTATAATTCCCATGATACTTTTCTGTCAAATATGCTAATATGGTAGTTGCTTGCAACTACCGGAGCTGATTCTAGCATTGATTCTATTTCATCCCAGTGCTTAACAAATGGATCCTTACGTGTCCTATATTTACGTATTGTTCGTAATTCGCTTGGATACTTATTAACACGTAAATACTTACGTGCCGTTTTTACACTCATACCTGCTTTTGCAGCAGAAATTATCTGATTATATTTTTTGATCTTTTGCATTAAAATACCTACTTGTTTATTTGTACATGTCATCAGTAATTCTCGAATAATATATAAATCTTAAAAAAGAAATTTTTATTCGATTTTACTGTCCATAGTTACTTCTTTTTTATAGGTAATTTTAATGTTCGTTGAGGGTAATTCTAATATTCGTTAGTCAATGGTTGTTGATTAAAAAGCAATACTCTAAGTTATCTATACTAAAGTACCTTCTTCTTCATAGGAGACTCTGGTCATATCTACCACAGCATGATCATTATCAAGTAGAGTGTTATTTTCAGTAGTAACATCTTCATTAATTTCAGCAGCAAGTTTTTCAGCTTCAATTTCATCAATATATTGTTTTAATTTAACGCAAGTTTCGAATTAATATAGCATAGGATTTAGCATATCAAGAGAGATGTAATAGAAGGTTTATTATCAGACATTTGATAATTTATCAGTGCTGCAACCATATGCACAAAGGCATTTGTAACTGATCTATGCCTTGAATGCTCAAACTTCCCCAATAGTTTAATTTTACTAAACACAGATTCTATTAATGCTTTTTTAAGCAATAATATTTTATCCAACATAGACATAAGTTTATTTTTCATATTTTTCTTTACCCTAGTTACCATAAAAATTCCTTGCTCTAAAAGTTGTAGAAATAATTGTTGCGAAATATAACCACGATCTCCGAATACTTTACCAAAAAGATTTTTGATTATCAGTTCCAGCTGTTTTCTATCATCCTTATTGCCAGGGCTAAAAGATGCTTTAACTATACCACCGGCTCTATTAATTATTAGATGTAGTTTAAGTCCATAGAACCAACCTTTTGTTGTCTTACTGCTTGCTGCTATGCCGGCGAACACTTTATTCATTGAAATACGGTATCTCTTACATACCTCTATATTACTTGAATCTACAAAAGAGAGTCCGTCACACTGATCCAAAATAGAATTGAATATTAGTACTAATAGTGGTAAATGTGGACCTATTATTTTTATAAATTGACTATAGCTTACTAATTGAAAATCTCTTTGATGATGAATTCATATTTGCTTCAGATAATAATTCTTAAAACAATCATAAGATGACTGCCAGTAGCCTATTATAATTGTTATTACCTCACTTCTGTTCAGTCGACTTTTAGGACCAGATTTGTTGTTATGGTTAGTAATTGAATTTGTATGCTTGTCTAATTCTTGAAAAAAATCATCGACGTAACAAAATATTTCTGTAAAATCCATTATCATAGGTTATTGCTCTTAAAGTTTTTTCAATAACCTATAAACTTTTTTCTAATACTATAAATACCATATTTTAATTAGCAATTTGTATTTTGTACTCACTTTATAACAAAAACAGTATTATTAAGATCCCCGTAACCCAGTTACTATCAGCTATTCAGCAACTTTTTGAATACGAAACTCGCGTTAACATCTTTCTCCTTTTGGGCTCCAGCCATGTTCTCGACACGCATTATCTTCTATTCCTGATTCATCCAAAAACACTAGTTTATCTTTGTCTATGGTGGTTATCTTTTCTATAAACTCATTTCTTAATTTATGATTTCTTTTGGGATGAAGAAAAGTTTTTTTATAGCTGTAACCAACTTTTCTAATCATGTTTATTATAGTTCTTGCTGACACTTTACTAGGATACAAGATGGCTAGCTCTCGACTGCTTTTATCTTTATTAGATTCCAAAAATTTTTTAAATCCTTCCATATCTGTTATTTTATGACTATGCCCTTTTTGATAGCCAGTTTTTAATTGAACATCTCCTGTTTCTTTCTTTAATTTCTTCCAATCATATATTACTTTACGGCTGATATTAAATACTTGACTTGCTTCTATTATTCTTTTCCCTGACTCAATATATTGAATCACTCCCTTTCTTAAATCATATGAATATGGACTTGGCATAACTATTTTCTAATTACTTTACCATATCCTTTTATTAATATCACTATCTTAATTGCCTATGCTATACAATAAAAAATATAATGCTAACTATAATCCAAATTGAACAATTAATTATTGTACTTACAGCACGTGCTTTAGTAACTTCTATATATTCATTCTTATAAGTAATTCTCTTTTCTTCTAGCTCTTTTGGAAGCAGCCCTTTAATTGTTCATATAAATCCTTATCATATGATTTTAGCTTTAAATATTGCTCATTAGTACTATAATTTTATAAGTTCCTCTTTATTAGTATATTCCGGCAGAAATAATGTAATGAATGCATTAAATATAATAGAGAGCGTTATCAATAAAACTATAGTAGTAACAAAACAAACTACCATACTATAAATCTGTTTTATAAACATAATTTTTTAGTTTTTATAATTATTTACAATTAAGAGAATAAAAGTCAAAAAAAGAAAAGCAATAATTAAATTACAAAGGTTTATGAAATCTCGAATGCAAGGTTCGAATTTTCATTATATATTTTTTTAATTTAACTTTTTTGAAATGAACCTATTAACAGAATCACAATAGCATAATACGTATATATTCCGAATAAATGAAAAGTAATTAAACGAGTATATTACCTATACTCGTAATCTTTGTGTAGTTTACTAGCAAGTGCCTGCTCCCATTTGTCGCCGTTTTGCAGTAATCTTTCTTTATCGTAAATAAGTGCGGTATGAGTTAGACTTGTAAACTCAAAATTAGGTCCTTCAACTATCGCATCTACAGGGCAAGCTTCTTGACACAACCCGCAATAAATACATTTTGTCATATCGATATCATAACGAGTAGTACGTCTACTGCCGTCATCTCGTTCGTCCGCTTCAATCACTATCGCTTGTGCCGGACAAATCGCCTCACAGAGCTTACAAGCAATACAACGCTCTTCGCCGTTTTCATAGCGACGCAGTGCATGCTCACCCTTAAATCTAGGGCTAACAGGACTTTTTTCATAAGGATAATTTATGGTAACTTTGGGCTTAAAGAAATACTTTAAAGTCAAAGCCATCCCTCGCACTATCTCATATAGAAAAAACGATTTTAAATAGTTTATCATAATATTAAAAAATACCTGTCATCCCGTGGCTTGACCACGGGATCTAGTAAAACAATTTATAGTGCTTTTAATTCGTATATTTTTTCTGGATCCCCGTGGTCAAGCCACGGGATGACAATGGAGAGCAATGATACTCTCCCCCTCTAAATACTCGGTAAATTATCGGTATACATAAGCACACTTGACACTAACACCACCCAAAATAAAGTTAGAGGTAAAAATACTTTCCAGCCAAGTCGCATTAATTGATCATAACGATATCTTGGTAAGGTCGCTCTAATCCATAAAAAGCAGAACAATAAGAATCCGACCTTAAATACAAACCAAAAGAATCCCGGAATACAATCTAACCACGATATATTAAAGGGCGGCAAGTAACCTCCTAAAAAGAAAGTCGTAGTCATTGCACTAACTAATATCATATTAGCATATTCCCCTAGGAAAAATAAAGCAAATCCCATAGAGGAATATTCAACATTATAGCCGGCGACTAGCTCCGATTCTGCTTCAGGTAAATCAAAAGGTAATCTATTTGTTTCAGCAAGCACTGAGATAAAAAACACGACGCCCATAGGTAGTAGCATTAAATCAATCCACCACTGCATTGTTCTTTGTGCTTCAATGATCCCACTTAAATTAAGAGTACCGGTAGTAAGTAGCACGGTAATAATAACCAGCCCCATCGACACTTCATAAGAAATCATTTGAGCAGATGAGCGTATAGCGCCAAGGAATGCATATTTTGAGTTACTAGCCCAACCGGCAATAATAATGCCGTAAACGCTTAATGAAGATATAGCAAGGATATATAAAACACCGACATTAATATCTGCAAGAACTACGCCCTTTGCAAAAGGTATAACTGCCCAGCCGATTAAACTTAATATAAAAGTTATCATCGGTGCTAAAATAAATAATATTTTATCGGAATTGGTTGGAATGATCGGCTCTTTGAATAAGAGCTTAACCGCATCGGCAATAGGCTGAAGTAATCCAAACGGACCGACAACGTTAGGTCCTCGTCGGAGCTGCATTAATCCAATAACACGACGCTCTGCATATGTTAAATACGCAACGCACAATATTAAAGGGATAGTGATTGCAACTACCTTTAGAGCGATGATAATTAACGGAAAAATATATTCAAAAAAGAGTTCTGTCATGAGAGTACCTCGGTGTCATACCGTGGCTTGACCACGGTATCCAGTAGTACAATACACGCTATATCAATATTTTTACCGGATACCGTGGTCAAGCCACGGTATGACATTATTGTCATGCTGCCTCCTCGTCTCTTGCTTCCTTAGCCTCAACGCACTTAGCCATAGTGACTGAGTTTTTACTAATTACGTCTGTCATATAATAATTAATAGGTTCCGCAGTTATAGGCTCTTTTGATAACTTATCTTTAGAGCTAAATTTAGTAAATTTATTCTCTGTAATTTTATCAATACTAGCAAATATCTTATATTCTTTAGCAAGCTTGGCTCTTACTTCTTGCAAATTATCCATTCCGATATCTATTCTTAGAGAACTGGCAAACTCTTTAATAATTTCTATATCTTCTTTAGCTATTCCTACAGACGATACTGCTTTTTCCGCTATTTGCGGTCTTCCTTCTAAATTAACATAAATTCCGCTCTGCTCGGTATAAGCAGCCGCAGGTAAAATTACGTCAGCACTCGCAGCACCTGAATCCCCGTGATGTCCTTGATATATTATAAAAGCCGATTTCAGCTTATCAAACGGGACTTCATCAGCTCCAAGCAGGTAAGCAAGTTCCAACTCTTCGAGCTTAATAGGAGTATTAAAACCGATATCAAGACCGCCAACTATAGAAGCGTGATTATGCAATATATTAAAGCCTTTCCAATCATCACGCATAATATTATATTCAGCCACTATCTTATAAATAAGCGACAATATAGCATATCCGTCATCTCTTGCATATACGCCGTCACCTAGTATAATCATCGGATATTTTGCTGCTTTAAAGGCTTTTGCAAATTCATGTTTACCGCTAGCTAACTCCTCAATTATTTTAGGGTTGCTTCCTAAATCCTGAATTCTATAAGTTTGATTATGTCCTTCGCCTATTTTTGCTATTTTTAATGAGTCGGCACGTACTCGCATGCCTATTCTGCTATTTAATATAGGTGCTATTTGTCTTGGATTCGCTCCGATTAGTAAACATAAATCAGCTTTTTCTACACCGGCAATAGTCGTATTAAATAAATAGTTTCCTCGCTCGCTTGTATCTATTTTATAGTTAAACTGATTAACACTATAGTTATTAGAGCCAAGCTTTTGCAGTAATGCTTTTAGCATAAACATTGCTTCGACAGAAGCAAGAGAGCCGGCAATAGCGGCAATTTTCTCAGGTTCTACGGATTTAATTTTATCCGCTATAATTTTTAAAGCTTCGCTCCAGCTAACTTCTACTAACTTACCGTTTTTTCTGACATAAGGGCGATCTAAACGCTGATATTTCAAACCGTCATAACTAAAGCGATTTTTATCCGAAAGCCACTCCTCATTTATTTCTTCATTAACACGAGGTAATATTCTCATTACCTCATCGCCTCTGCTATCAATGCGAATATTAGAGCCTTCAGCATCATGCACTCCAATACTAGCGGTATGTTTTAGTTCCCATTTACGGGCTTTAAAAGCATAAGGTTTGGAATTTAAAGCACCGACCGGACAAATATCTATCATATTACCGGAAATTTCAGAGTCTAAAGTTTGCTCTAAATATGAAGTTACCTCCATATGCTCGCCTCGATGAATAGCTCCCATTTCTTCTATTCCCGCTATGTCACTCGCAAATCTAATGCATCTAGTGCATTGTATACATCTATTCATTGCTGTTTTAATCAGCGGCCCCATATATTTATCTTTAATAGATCTCTTATTTTCATGAAATCTATTAGTACCTTTGCCGTATCTAAAAGCCTGATCTTGCAGGTCGCACTCCCCACCTTGGTCACAAATAGGGCAATCTAGAGGATGGTTAATAAGTAAAAACTCCATCACCCCTTCACGTGCTTTTTTTACCATAGGCGTATCGGTATGAATAACCATACCGTTACCGGCAGGCATTGCACAAGAAGCTATAGGCTTTGGTGATTTTTCCATTTCAACCAAGCACATACGGCAATTACCGGCGATTTTTAGACGCTCATGATAACAAAAATGAGGAATTTCTTTACCTGCTTGTGTACAGGCTTGATAAACGGTGCTGCCTTCTGATACTTCTATTTCAGAACCGTCTATAGTAAGTTTTATCATCTTTTATTTTATCCAATAAGTCATAGGGTTCGGATAAGCTTGATCCTCTATCATATATTTAAAACCGATAGCAACACGAAGTATATACCAAACAGCGAGTGCAAAATACAATACTACTCCAATAATGATAAACGTAAATATGAAACATACAATCCACCCAAGAACTCCAAGACAAAAAGTACGAAATAAAAACACGTAATGACTAGTAGCAAAGTTATCACCTTTATCTTTATTGAGATATGCAAAAAATACTCCAATTAACGGTAATATCGGTGCTACTATCCCGCATAGATATAATATATATACCACTATTAAATTTTTCTTACCGCTCTCGGTATATTCTTTAAGATGCTTGTCCATATTTTTACCTCTTTATGCCGTTCCCGTGTGGCGTTGTTGCATGGATATCTGAGTCGTCATTGCGAGCAGTCGTAGACTGCGTGGCAATCTCATGAAATAAAACAAACTCCCGAGATTGCTTTGTCAATTGCTACGCAATTTCCTCGCAATGACGATACCAGCAAACTACCCCTTCAAACTCTCTACCACAAAATGCATAATACTGCCGTGATTTATATAATTTATCTCATTATCCGTAAATATTTGCAATATTAAATCGATTGTTCTTATTTCATCGGTTTGTTTTTTTATCACGCATTTAACAGGATTATAAGGTCTTATATTCTCGCTTAAGCCTATAATGTCAATAGTTTCTGAACCGTCTAACTTTAAATCTAATCTTGTATTATTGCCGGTAAAAGTTAGCGGTAAAATACCCATACCTACTAAATTTGAGCGATGTATTCGTTCAAAGCTCTCGGCAATCACTGCCTTTACACCAAGCAACCCAGGTCCTTTTGCTGCCCAGTCTCTAGATGAGCCGCTACCATATTCTTTACCTGCAAAAATCACTACAGGTACATCATGAGCTTTGTAGTCCATAGCTGCATCGTAGATAGTTTGCTGCGTGCCGCTTAATTGATTTATAGTAAAACCGCCTTCTACACCTTTACACATCTCATTTTTTATACGGATATTAGCAAATGTGCCACGCATCATCACTTTATGATTTCCTCTACGTGATCCGTAAGAGTTGAAATCTAGAGGTTCTATATGATGGTCCGTTAAATATTTAGCAGCAGGGCTGGTTTTACTAATACTGCCTGCCGGCGAAATATGATCGGTAGTAATAGAATCGCCGAAAATTGCTAGAATTTTTGCAGATTTTATATCTTTCATACTATTCTCGCTTCCTATATCCTCAAAATAAGGCGGATTATTAATATAGGTACTATTCTTATCCCAATTATAATTAGAGCTAGTAGTAACCTGTAAATCTTTCCACTCTTTTGTTCCGCTAAATATATCAGAATATTTTTCTATAAACATAGAGGAATTAATTGAATTTGCAATAACTTCATCTATCTCTTCTTTGCTTGGCCAAATATCTTTTAAATAAATATTTTCTCCTATAGGCATATTTGTTAGATCTATATTAAGAGTGCCACTAAGTGCATATGCTACGACTAAAATAGGCGAACCGAGATAGCTTGCTTTAGTAAGTGGATTAATTCGCCCTTCAAAATTCCTATTACCAGATAAAACAGAAGCAACAACTAGCCCGTTTTTGTTAATAGTTTCCTCTATTTCCGGATTTAGAGGTCCAGAATTACCGATGCAAGTAGTGCAGCCGTAACCTACTAGATTAAACCCTAATTCATCTAAATATTTATCAAGACCTCTAAGATTCAAATATTCCGTTACGACTTTTGAACCAGGAGCAAGAGAAGTTTTAACCCAGGGCTTTACCTTTAACCCGTATTCTAGTGCTTTTTTAGCAAGAAGTGCTGCACCAATCATAACCGAAGGATTAGAAGTATTAGTACAGCTAGTAATTGCTGCAATTACCACATCGCCGTTACCGATTTCGTAATTCTGATTTGCTACGGCATATTTTTTATCAATGTCTTTATTTTCTAAAGCAAAATTCGATAATTCATGTTTAAAATTACTTGCTACATCGTTTAAGTTTACTCGATCTTGCGGACGTTTTGGACCGGCAAGTGAACTATGTACCGTGGATAAATCTAGCTCTAAAACCTCAGTATATTCTGCCTCATGCTCAAAATCATACCAAAGATTCTGCTCGGTTGCGTATTTCTCTACTAATTTGATTTGCGTTTTTTCTCTACCTGTTAGCTCTAGATATTTTATAGTTTCTTGATCAATCGGGAAAAAGCCGCAAGTAGCACCGTATTCAGGCGACATATTAGAAATGGTAGCACGATCGGCAATCGTTAGATTTTTTAGCCCCTCACCGAAAAACTCAACAAATTTACCTACTACTCTCTTTTTACGTAGCATTTCAGTAACAGTTAAAACTAAATCGGTTGCGGTAGCTATACCTATTAATTTTCCTGTTAGTTTTACACCGATTACTTCCGGTAGAATCATAGTAAGAGGTTGTCCAAGCATTGCAGCTTCCGCCTCTATTCCGCCGACTCCCCAACCAAGCACCGATAATCCGTTTACCATAGTTGTATGGCTATCCGTTCCAACTAAACTATCAGGATAAGCAAGCCCGTCCTTATGCCACACGACTTTTGCTAAATATTCTAAATTTACTTGATGGCAAATACCCGTACCTGGCGGCACTACTTTAAAATTATTAAATGCTTGCTGCCCCCATTTAAGAAATGCATAACGCTCTATATTACGTTTCATTTCCATTTGAACATTTTTATCGAATGAATCCTTAGCTGCGTAAGAATCAACACTTACGGAATGGTCTATTACCAAATCAACAGGAATAAGCGGATTAATTTTTAACGGATCGCCTCCTATTTTCTTCATCGCATCACGCATAGCAGCCAAGTCCACAATAGCAGGCACACCAGTAAAATCCTGCATCAAAACTCTTGCCGGCATAAAATCTATTTCCGCATTAGATTTTTTAGTTTTTAGCCATTCTTTAAATACAAGTAAGTTTTGCTTTGAACCATTAGAACGTAATACATTCTCAAATAACACTCTTAAACTATATGGAAGCTTTTTTAAGGGAAGTTCGATATCGCTTGCCGCTTTATTTATATCGTAAATTTTGTATGAAGTATTATCGACTGATAATTCTTTAAGATATTCTGAATTATGCACTTTTGACATTTGTTTCTCACTTGATTATGTGGAATGAACATCGTCATTGCGAGCAGCCGTAGGCTGCGTGGTAATCTCGTCAAATATCCTGAGATTGCTTCGTCGAATTACTATGTAATTCTCCTCGCAATGACATCAAAATAACCTTATCCCAAAACGTAGATTTTTCAAACAAACTAAAGAACCCTCAGCTATAAGCTGAGGGGTTATAAAGTGGAATCGATTAGAAATCGATCATCATTCACAGGTTCACCTTCCTGTTCATCAATATAGTGCTGTATCATTTCATCAGTTATATTACCTGAACTGACCGCCATATAGCCCCTAGCCCACAAATGATTGCCCCAAAATTGTTTTCTTAAATGAGCAAATTCTTGCAATAAAATTCTTGAGCTACTACCTTTTAAATACTGTACTAACTTGCTAAGAGATATTTGTGATTTATATGAGATAAACATATGCACGTGATCACATGATATTTTCCCTGAAATTATATATACTTCATGTTCCATACAAATCTGCCTTAGTAAATCTCTAGCCCTTTCCGCTACTTTGCCTATCAATACTCTCTTCCTATATTTTGGTATCCATATAAGATGTACTTTTAAATCATACTGACTATGACTATTCTTTCTATAACTTCTCATGTTTCTTGATATAAATTCATTGCTAAAGCAATTTCATTATATCTTCCCTTCGCCTGAAGGCGAGGGATTTCTTATCCCCGAAGGGGGACATTAATGTTGATCTGATAAAGGTTTTTGAAGTTCTAGAAGCTTAGTTGCTATTTCTGCTTCACTTAAATTCGTAACGTTAATAGCCGTTTCCGTAGCTATATTAATATAATTTGCCGTTACTTCGGTTACACCGCCGGAAATAAGATAAGTGTTTTCAGATTTATGCATGTCATCTATATAAACCTGCACTAAACCGGCTTTTAAATTAACAATCATCGGAGCGTGACCCGGCAGCACTCCAAACATACCCTCCTCACCCGGCATTGTTACCATTTTAGCTTGCTTTTCAAATGCAATACTTAAAGGAGTAATTATTTTGACTAGAATTGTTTCGTTCATATTTTGGTTTATCCTTAATGTCACCCCGTGGCTTGACCACGGGGTCCAGAAAAACGACTTGCTATATTGCTACTTTCACTGGATCCCGTGGTCAAGCCACGGGGTGACAATGTCTACATCTTCAACGTCTTTGCTTTCTCAATAGCCTCGTCCATAGTTCCGACCATATAAAAAGCAGTTTCCGGTAAATCATCGTATTTACCCTCTACAAGTCCTTTAAAGCCTGCGATAGTATCAGCTAAGTTAACAAATTTGCCTTCAGCTCCGGTAAATACTTCGGCTACATGGAAAGGCTGCGATAAGAAACGCTGTATTTTTCTAGCACGCGATACGGTTAGTTTATCTTCTTCGGATAGCTCATCCATACCTAAAATAGCGATGATATCCTGCAACGATTTATAAGTTTGTAAAACTTGCTGCACTTGTCTTGCTACGCTATAATGTTCTTCACCAACAATCATCGGATCAAGTACCTGAGAATTACTATCTAACGGGTCAACTGCCGGATAAATTCCAAGCTCGGCTATCTGACGGCTAAGTACTGTTGTAGCATCTAAATGTGCGAAAGAAGTAGCAGGAGCAGGATCGGTTAAATCATCTGCCGGTACATATATAGCCTGCACGGAAGTTATTGAGCCGTGCTTAGTAGAGGTGATACGCTCCTGTAGCTCTCCCATATCAGTAGCAAGAGTAGGCTGATACCCTACCGCTGACGGAATTCTACCAAGCAACGCCGATACTTCAGAACCTGCTTGAGTAAAACGGAAAATATTATCTACAAAGAATAAAACATCTTGCCCCTCATTCATATCTCTAAAACTTTCTGCAATGGTCAGGCCGCTTAACGCAACTCTTGCTCTTGCTCCAGGCGGCTCGTTCATTTGCCCGTAAACTAAAGCTACTTTTGACTTTTCAGGCTCTTCAAGGTTAATAACACCCGAGTCAATCATTTCATGGTAAAGATCATTACCTTCTCTAGTTCTCTCACCGACTCCTGCAAATACCGTATAACCGCCGTGGGCCTTAGCTACGTTATTAATAAGCTCCATAATTAACACGGTTTTACCGACTCCTGCACCACCGAATAGTCCTATTTTACCGCCTTTAGTATAAGGAGCAAGTAAATCAACAACTTTAATACCGGTTACTAATATATTACGCTCGGTTGACTGATTGGTAAAATCAGGAGCAGGTTTATATATAGAAGAAATATTTGAGCTTTTAATGTCTCCTTTACCGTCAATTGGCTCACCTACAACATTCATAATACGCCCAAGCGCCTCAGTACCTACAGGAATACGAATAGGACTGTCTGTATCTATTACTTCTACGCCCCGCACTAATCCTTCAGTAGAATCCATAGCAATACAACGCACCGTATTATCGCCTATATGTTGTGCTACTTCCAGTACTATCCTTTGTTTATCGTTATAGCACTCTAGAGCATTTAAAATTTCCGGTAACTCACCGTTATTCGTAAATTTTACATCCACCACCGCTGAAATAATCTGAGTAATTTTACCGATATTTTTTGTCATAATTTTTTCTTTTGTTATAATTTGTCATCCCGTGGCTTGATTGCGGGATCCAGGCTTCTCTTTACTTTTTAATGGATCCCGTGGTCCAAGCCACGGGAGATGACACAGCCTTATACCTAAACCGCCTCAGAACCAGCTATAATCTCTATCAACTCCGTAGTAATAATAGCCTGTCTTGATCTATTCAACTTTAAAACTAACTTGCTTATTAAATCATTAGCATTATTTGTTGCATTTTCCATAGCGGTCATTCTAGCTCCCTCCTCACTTGCTCTACTTTGTAGTAAAGCATAATTTATTTGGGAATTCACATATAAATTAATTAGATTAGAAATTAGATTCTCCCCCTCATATTCATAATGATCATTTTCTACTGCAGAATCATCTTGATATTTTTCTACCGGTAAAATCTGCTGCTTAGTCATAATTTGAGTCATTGCGTTCTTAAATTTATTAAAATATATAACACAATTACTAACTTCTAGATTTTCTACTGCCGACATAATTTTTTGTTTTACTTGTAGCATCAGATTTTCATCATGAATTTTGGGTAACTCAAAATAACTATCAATATAATTTACATATTGCCTTTTTAGTGCTTCGTAACCTTTTTTTCCAATAATGATAAGTTTTATTTGTTCGCCTTTATTTTCTAACTCTTTAATATCATTCTTAACTTGTTTAATTATACTGTAATTAAACGTTCCGCATAAACCACACTGTGATGTCATAACTATCAATAAATTTGCTTTATTCGGCACGGTATTAAAAAATTTCTGCTCTTCTATAGATAACTCATACATATCAATTGATAATATAGCAGACATCATTTTACTAATAGCCTCAATATAAAAATTTGAATTGGCTATTTGACTTTTTATTTTTGCCATTTTAGAAGCTGATACTAGTTGCATTGCTTTAGTAATCTTTTGTGTAGATTTAACGCTTTTAATTCTAGTTCTTAACTGCTTTAAATTTAACATAATAGTTTTTTGGTTTTTCCATTGTCACCCCGTGGCTTGACCACGGGGTCCAGTATTTTTAACTTATTTTACTGGATGCCGTGATCAAGTCACGGCATGACACAGTAGGCTTTTACGAAATTTTCTAAAAATGCTTTTAGTTTTTGCTCGGTTTCTTCGGTTATACGTTGCTCGTTTTTTATTGATTCCAAAATATCTTTTTTATTTAACCTTATCTCCGTAAGCATTTTATCTTCAAATTCTTTTACTTTCTGAAGCGGTACATCATTTAAATATTTCTTAGTCCCGACATAAATACTTACTATTTGTTCTTCTACCGGAAAAGGATGATATTGAGCTTGTTTTAATATCTCAACTAATCTTTTACCGTGATCGATTTGTGCTTTAGTGGCAGGGTCTAGATCTGATCCAAATTGCAAGAAAGACTCAAGCTCTCTAAATTGAGCAAGTTCTAGCTTTACCGAACCTGCTACCTGCTTCATAGCCTTTATTTGTGCCGCAGAACCAACACGGCTTACCGAAATGCCGACATTAACGGCAGGTCTTACGCCTTTATAAAATAGCTCGCTTTCTAAGAAAATTTGACCGTCGGTAATTGAAATAACATTTGTTGGGATATATGCGGATACGTCACCTGCTTGCGTCTCAATTATAGGAAGAGCAGTAAGTGAACCGCTGCCTTTTTCCTCTGACATTTTAGCAGCTCGCTCAAGCAATCTTGAATGCAGGTAGAACACGTCACTAGGATACGCTTCTCGCCCGGGAGGTCTTCTAAGTAATAATGAGATTTGTCTATATGCAACGGCATGCTTACTTAAATCATCATAAATAATAAGTGCGTGCATGCCGTTATCACGAAAATATTCACCCATGCTACAGGCAGAATAAGGGGCAATGAATTGAAGAGCCGCAGCTTCTGATGCAGTAGCCGAAACAACGATTGTATAGTCCATGGCTCCGGCATCTTCTAATTTCTTTACTATCTGTGCAACACTTGATCTTTTCTGCCCAATAGCTACATAAATACAATAAATTTTATCACTTTCATTAGTAAGTGAATGGGCTTGTTTTTGATTGATAATAGTATCGACGGCTATAGCTGTTTTTCCGGTTTGCCTATCACCGATTATTAACTCTCTTTGCCCTCTACCTATTGGGATTAACGAATCTATAGCCTTTATTCCGGTTTGTACGGGTTCGCTTACGCTCGTTCTTTCTATTATTCCCGGAGCCTTCATCTCGATATGTCTGTACTCTTTACTTGCAATATCACCTTTGCCGTCAATAGGATTACCTAGAGCATCAACAACACGACCAAGCAAAGCTTTTCCTACCGGTACTTCTAAAACTTCTTTAGTTCTTTTAACATTATCACCTTGCTGTACTTGGTTATCATCCCCCATAATTACAGCACCGACGCTATCATTCTCCAAATTTAAAACAAGCCCCTTAACACCGGATTTAAATTCTACCACTTCACCAGATTTTACATTAGCAAGACCGTAAATTTTGGCTATACCGTCACCGACGGTTATTACCTGTCCTATTTCCTCAAACTCACTTAAGCAATTAATATTAGCTATTTCCTTTTGTAATATTTCAGCTACTTCAATAGGCTTTAGTTTCATGTGGTTTACGTCTCCTAATTTTCTTGTCATTGCGAACGAGCATTACCCATGTGGATACTAAGTCGTCATTGCGAGCAGCCGTAGGCTGCGTGGCAATCTCATAAAATATTCTGAGATTGCTTCGTCAATTACTTCGTAATTTCCTCGCAATGACTATATAAATATCTATGCAGCAATATTAACTTTCTTTAAAGCTTTCGTTATTTTCTCTAAACTACCTTTTATTGAGTAATCTTGCAACATACTATCATATTTAATTACAATACCGCCAATAATAGTACTATCTATATCAAATAATATTTCTGTTTTTTGATTTAATTCTTTTTCTATACGATATTTAATCCATTCCTGCTCTTTAGGTTGTAACTTATTTGCAGAAATAACCTGAACTATCTTTATATTTTTACTTTCATATAGTAAAGTATTATAAGCATCTACTATATTAGATAAAATAGCAGTACTAGAATTTTTTACCAATAACAATAAAAAATTTTGTACTATTGTGCTAATTTTGATATTTTTTGCTAACGAATTGACTGCGTTAATTTTGTCGTTCTTATTTACTATAGGAGAAAATAGGAACTCTCTAATATCAAAATTATCGGTAATTATAAGGTTTATAGAAGTAATTTCTTCAAAGATCTTATCTTGTATATTATCAACCATAGCGTTATTAAATAACGCTACTGCATAATTCTCGATTAAATTACCTTTGTTCATTTTTTTAATTATATTTAAATATGTATTGCTCTATCATAAGCGGCGAGTACTGATTCATGCATCATTTCCGATAAAGTCGGATGCGGGAAGATAGTGTTAATTAAATCCAACTCCGTTCCTTCTAAATTTTTTGAAACCACATATCCTTGTATTAATTCCGTAACTTCCGAACCTATCATATGAGCTCCGAGCAACTCACCCGTCTTAGCATCAAATATAGTTTTAATTAAGCCATCACTATCACCGCTTACTAAAGCCTTACCGTTAGCTATAAAAGGAAATCTGCCTATTTTAAGCTCATAACCTAAGGTTTTTGCTGCTTCTTCAGTCAAACCGACGCTTGCTATTTGTGGCGAAGAATAAGTGCAACCGGGAATATTATGTTTATTAATAGCACACGGTTTTAAGCCCGCTATGCTTTCCGCTGCAATAATACCTTCATGGCTTGCTTTATGAGCTAAACAAGGCACTCCTGCTACATCGCCTATAGCATAAATTCCTGATTCCGTAGTTTGCATTAACCCGTTAGTAGTTATATAGCCGTTTTCTACTTTAATTTTTGTTTTCTCAAGACCTAAATTTTCCGTATTAGCTGTAATACCTACTGCCATAAGTAAAATTTCAGCTTGTAATTTTTGTGTTTTACCTGCTAACTCTAACTCAACTTCTATCGTATCTTTTGTTTTTGTTTGCTTAATTAACTTAGCATTTGTAATAATTTTTATACCTTTCTTCTCAAAGCTCTTATGAGCAATTCCGGCAATTTCCGTATCTTCAGCCGGCAATATTCTATTATGTGCCTCAATTACGGTAACATCCACACCGATACTATTATAAAATGAAGCGAATTCTATACCTATTGCACCTGAGCCGACAATAATAATAGATTTCGGCACATGCTGTGGTATCATAGCTTCCTTAGACGTCCAAATTTGTTTACCGTCAGGCTCAAAGCCTTTTAAAACCCTAGATCTTGCTCCGGTAGCTATAATAATATTTTCTGCTTTTACTGTAGGTTTATCATTTATATTTATTACCTTATTTCCTGCAAGACTTGCTACTCCTTCTATCACGGTAACTTTGTTTTTTTTCAGTAGTAACTTAACACCGCCTGCAAGCTTATTTGAAATCTCTCTTGAGTGTTCGACTATTTTCTTAATGTTGATTTCAGCACCTTTAGCATCAATTCCATAATCTTTAGCATGTTTTATATATTCAAAAACCTCAGCAGATTTAAGCAGGGATTTAGTCGGTATACATCCCCAATTAAGGCACACCCCTCCTAAATGTTCTTTTTCTATTAATACAACTTTTTTCTTTAATTGTGCTGCTCTAATTGCTGCAACATATCCACCTGGACCACCGCCTATAACGACTACATCGTATTGTTCCATTTTATTTTTATTTTGTTAGTTTGTTTGTTATGAGCATTAACGTCATTGCGAGGAGATGCGTAGCATCGACTCGGCAATCTCAGGAATCATACACTATCTCCTGAGATTGCCACGCTCCTTTCAGTCGCTCGTAATGACAAAGGAAATGACACTAGAGTATACTACTCTTCAGCATCCATCTGTTTTTTTCATGCACTTTAATTCGTCCAATAATCATATCGGCTGTACCCTCATCGCCCTCTGCTTGTGCTACTTTGAGTCCCTTATATAATGTATCTCTAATAATATCCTGATCTTTTGTTAGACTTTTAAGCATTTCATTTGCTGTTGCGTTTGGATTTGCCTCATCTACAGATGCAAGTTTTATTAAATCTGATAATGCGGGGACTTTAGCACCTAAACTTCTTATTCTTTCAGCAAGCTCATCTAAGCTTTCAGTTAAATCTTCATACTGCCCCTCAAATAATAAATGTAGACTTCTAAACTCTGCTCCTTCTACATTCCAATGATAATTTTGTGTTTTAAAATATAAAGCATAACTATCTGCTAAAATTTGTTCTAAAGCTTTTACTACTTGCATAATACCCTCAAATTTCTATGAACTTTTTGACTTTATAACATTTCTTTAGATACTTCAAGCGATATTGAAATTTATATAATTTCACCTAATTGCAATGATTATATATTAATTATTAATTTTTGTTAATAATTTCTTGACTATCAAATAAGTACTGCTTATCATGCCCTTCAATTTTAAAAATCCAAAAGAATAGCAAAATGATACATCAATTAACTTCATTTTTAACCACTGTGGCAAGAATTACTACAGCAAGAGCAACAATTGGAGACCAAGAATATAATATGCTTCAAATAGGATATAACGGAGAAAATTATTATAAGATCCTACTACAAAAAATTTAATTGTATCGAATTGTCCTAAAAACAATATGGCAGCGATGGAGTGTAGCAAAGGAATTGAATTATTAAATAGCAATATCATGAACCTAATATTTAGAGGGTTTTTCAAAGTAAAGAAAGCGTTAACTATAGACGAGGCTATTATTACTGCAGTTAATGATAATGGAGATGATATACGAGATTATATATTTAAAAAACAAGGTGATAATACTTTTGTGTATGAGGAAGCATTGATGAAAATATGTCAAGAAAATTTTCGTTATTATTCTGATCCACAAAATTATACTAAAATTTTAAACCCTACTATTGAGTATATACTTAATCTGCAGCAACTAATAACCCTATTACTACGCGAGTTTCGTATTAAGATGCCTAAATTATGGTTAATGAATATGCTATAATGCTTATCCTTTCAAGGTTTGTAAGAGGTGTGACAAGTTTTACAATTTAATAGTTATAATCAAAAAAGACAATTTACTAAAAATTTATGCAGTTTTAAGTACATTTTATAACAAAAACAATATTACTAATATCCTCGTAACCCAGTTACTATCAGCTATTCAGTTCCTCTATTAATACGAAACTCGCGTACGTATTACAAAAAGTAATTACCTTACCTGCTTAAGCTATACATTGGAAGATTTATAAAAATACGCTTACTACATGACAATTTTTAGAGATGTAAGGACTAAAGGATTGAATTTTGCTGATAATTCATGATGATAACGGGGAAAGAACTTGGTTTACATATGAAAGATCATTCCGCCCCTCTAGTCGAATTATTACAAAAACATATTTCGCTTAATGTCCCCCTTCGGGGATAAGAAATCCCTCGCCTTCAGGCGAAGGGAAGATATAATGAAATTGCTTTAGCAATGAATTTATATCAAGAAACATGAGAAGTTATAGAAAGAATAGTCATAGTCAGTATGATTTAAAAGTACATCTTATATGGATACCAAAATATAGGAAGAGAGTATTGATAGGCAAAGTAGCGGAAAGGGCTAGAGATTTACTAAGGCAGATTTGTATGGAACATGAAGTATATATAATTTCAGGGAAAATATCATGTGATCACGTGCATATGTTTATCTCAT
This sequence comes from Rickettsia endosymbiont of Ixodes scapularis, assembly GCF_000160735.1. Taxonomy (NCBI): domain Bacteria; kingdom Pseudomonadati; phylum Pseudomonadota; class Alphaproteobacteria; order Rickettsiales; family Rickettsiaceae; genus Rickettsia; species Rickettsia endosymbiont of Ixodes scapularis. Next base: position 204,835 of record NZ_CM000770.1, read on the forward strand.
ATAAATCACAAATATCTCTTAGCAAGTTAGTACAGTATTTAAAAGGTAGTAGCTCAAGAATTTTATTGCAAGAATTTGCTCATTTAAGAAAACAATTTTGGGGCAATCATTTGTGGGCTAGGGGCTATATGGCGGTCAGTTCAGGTAATATAACTGATGAAATGATACAGCACTATATTGATGAACAGGAAGGTGAACCTGTGAATGATGATCGATTTCTAATCGATTCCACTTTATAACCCCTCAGCTTATAGCTGAGGGTTCTTTAGTTTATCAAGAGCAAAATGTTTAGGATTATTTATCATTTCAATGCTTAACAGCAGGACAGTAAACATGTCATTGTTATGCAATAGAATGCCGTCTGGGATTAAAGCAGCTTCATGGTATAGAAGGATGCAAAGATTTATCTCTGAAATCTCAATATCATGGAGAGTATTACCTGTTATGTTAGTCATGATGACTGGGTTTGAGCAGGAGCAAAAATGGGTATTGTGTTTAGATAGAACGAATTGGAAATTTGGTAAACGACATATAAATATTTTATATTTAGCTGTCAGTTTTCATGGTATAGCGATCCCCCTTTTTGGAATTTTCTAAGTGATAAAAAGTGTGGTAACTCTGATTATATTGAGCGTATTGATCTGATGGAGTGTTTTTTAGAAGTTTTTGACAAAAACCGCATTGAAGCATTAACCGCTGATAGAGAATTTATAGGTAAGGAATGGCTCTCTTGGCTTAGAACAAATCAAATAAGATACGTTTTTCGAGTTAGAGAAAATGGACAATATATCAGTAATGCAAGGGGAAAAATGGTTAAAATACAAGAGTTATTTCGCCCTCTAGCCATAGGATCGCATGTGAGTTTGTCACAACGTAGAATTGGTACAAAAGGTGAAATATTTAATGTAGTAGGGATCAGAAATAAGAAGAGTGAACTTGCAGTCTTAATACATAGTGATGAGATCAAAAATCCTGCTGAGATTATATGCTCAAAGATGGCAAATTGAAACAATGTTCAAAGCTTTTAAATCAGCAGGATTCAACTGTGAAGCAACTCATATTACTAATGATTTACGATTAGATACATTGATGCAAATATTGTCTATTGCATTTTGCCTAGCTTATCAAACTGGAGAGATTATAGTTTTAGATAAACCAATAGTTATTAAAAAACATGGTTATAGGCAAAATAGTATATTTCGTGTTGGATTAGATACATTGGTTAATATCTTGTATAATATTTCTACTCAATTAGTACGTTGGATACAGCTGTTGTCCTTGATATTCCAATATCCAAAGATGATAAAATGAAAAATTGTCATGTAGTAAGAAAAATATGCAAAACAATAATAATTAATCAAGTTGTAATGTCTGTGCAGATTTTATAGATCTTTCTAGATGAGAGGATAGAAGAACAATACCACCGCTATTTGCTTTCATAACAATTAAATTATTTAGTAAATCCCTATTTTCTTTGCTTAAATTAGTTTCAACTTCATCAAGTAGCCATAAGTCAGATTGGCAAGCAATAAGCCTTGCTACAGCTACGATTTTCTGTATCCCGCTAGACAGACTATAGCATTTTTCATCTAATAAATCGTGTAATTTGAAGTAATGAATAGCAGCGTATAGGGTTTCAGCGGAATTATAAATTTCCGACCAAAATTTTAGATTCTCAAAAACAGTCATTTCAAGTTTTAGACCTAAATTATGACCGATATAAGTACAATAGGGTTTAGCGATATTGTTAATATTACAGTTTCTATAGTAGATATTACCGCTACTAGGTTGCATAATTCCCGCTATCATTCGTAGCAGTGAGCTTTTACCGCAACCGTTAGCTCCTTTTATATAGGTGATAGAAGAAGGAAGAAAAGTAATATTTAGATCAAATAAATTTCTTTGTGCCAAGTTAAATTGTAATTGATGAAGTGATAGCATGCCCTTGTCATACCGTGGTCCCGCCACGGTATCCATAAAAGCAATTTAAAATACTAATAATTTTACTAGATACCGTGACGGGACCACGGTATGATATCTGTTGCTTTTTAATAAATTTAATTTTCATGATGCTCTTCTGGTGTGGTCCCAGTTAATTCTGTATTATCTTGTTGATTATTATGACCAATTCCAAGTTTGTCACGAGCACCTCTTATAGCTTCTTGACCTAGTTTTTTAGTTGCGTTGTCTAATTCATGATTTACTTTTTTAGCTTCTTTATCTATTCTTTTTTTCATATAGACCTCACTTTTAAGTTCTATAATTAGAGTAGCATTTATATTTTTTGTAAGCAATTAAAATTTTACTAGCAAATTCTCCACCGATAAACGAAATACGTTTAAAATAGAACTCGGCATTAGACCAAAGTAAATAATTAGTAGTATTAAAGGAGTTATTGAGATTATTTCATATTTATATAAATCTCTGAAATGCATAATTTCTTTATTGATAATCTCACCGAGCATTACTTCTTTATATAATTTCAGCATATAAACCGCCCCAAGGATTATGCCGAGAGCTGCTATAAAGGTTGCTATTACGTTCACCTTATAAATCCCAAGTAGGCTTAAAAATTCACCGATAAATCCGCTAGTTCCGGGTAGCCCGACAGAGCCGAGCATAGCAATCATAAAAAATGTGGCAAGTACAGGCATTTTACTTGCTACACCACCATATTTAGCTATTTCTTTAGTATGCAATCTTTCATATAAAGTACCGACTATTAAGAATAAGCATGAAGAAATCACGCCATGGCTAAGCATCTGAAATATTGCTCCGCTAACTCCAGCTTCAGTAAAGCTAAAAATACCTATCGTAACATATCCCATATGTGCAATTGATGAATAGGCTATCATCTTTTTCATATCTTTTTGAGCAAAAGCAACAAGGGACGCATATATTATAATAATAACGCTAAGGTAAATTACGTAAATTGCAAATTCTTGTGATACACTCGGAAATAGCGGTAGTAATACTCTTAAAAAACCGTAACCACCAAGTTTTAGCAAAATACCGGCAAGAATAACCGAGCCGCTAGTTGGAGCTTGTACGTGTGCATCGGGTAGCCAAGTATGAAACGGAATCATAGGAATTTTAACGGCAAAAGCAATAAAGATAGCCCACCATAAAATTTGCTGAGCAAATAACGGGATGTTATAGGTAAGTTCAGAAATATAGGTTAAATCAAAACTATGAATGTTGCTGTAAATATAAATTAATGAAAGTAGAAAAAATACTGAACCAAAGAAAGTATATAAGAAGAATTTAAGAGCTGCATATATTCTATTCTCACCACCCCAGATGCCTATAATGATATACATCGGCACTAATATTGCTTCAAAAAAGAGATAGAATAATAATAAATTTACAGAGGTAAATGCCCCTATACAAAAAGATTCCATTAATAAAAAACATACTAAATATTCTTTAATATATTTTTTAACGGTAAATAAGCTTCCGATTATACAAATAAGAGTAAGAAAGGAAGTTAGAGCCACGAAAAATATTGATATACCGTCAACGCCAACATGAAATTCAAGCCCGATTTTATCAAGCCAAGCGTAGCGTTCAACAAATTGATAAGCGGGGTTTGAGGAGTCAAACTCTATTAAAATATAAATAGTTGAGATGAATGTTAAAACAGAACTAAGCACTGCAACATACATTACATATATTGGTTTATCTGCCTTTTTACTTTGACTAATAAACAGCAAAATATATAGCACGCTTATTAGCGGCAGAAAAATACTGATAGATATAATAGGTAATTCTAACATTCTTTTAAGATTTTATGAGTTTTTTTTATTAGTATATGTCATTCCCGCGAGGCATTGTTGCGTGGATCAATTCCACCGCCGTCATCCCGCGACTTGATCGCGGGATCCAGTCCTTTTTTAATTTTTTTCTGGATACCGCGGTCAAGCCATGGTATGACACTAAAAACCTTTCCAAACAAAATAACTAATTGTTACAACAATAAATGATACTATATACAAAGCATAATTAAAAACATATCCTGTTTGTGTTTTGCCGATAAGAACGCTAAAGCAATTAACGACTCGTGCAAAACCGTTCGGTCCAAAACGATCGATTATTTTCTGATCGCCAAGATAAAATAAAGAAGCTAAACAGTTAATAGGCTTCACAATTAAGAAATTATATATCTCGTCGAAGTAATATTTATTTCTTAGAATGTTGGAAATTAATCCAAGGGGTGTCATCCCGCAGCTTGACTGCGGGATCCATTTTTTTTGGATTCCGTGGTCAAGCCACGGAATGACAGTACTTGACTTATATAAGTAAATCCCAATAACAATTCCCACTATACCGACTGCCATAGGTAGTAATTTTATATATAAAGGCGGGTGGCTAATTAGTAATTTATAAATATGTAAATTAAATAGGCTTTCATGGAAATAACCGTTTGGTTTGTCCATAGAGAGTAAATAATAGCCTATCATACCGCTAAAAAAGCTCCCAGCGACAAGTAATATAAGTGGATTATTCATTACTTTAGCCGGTTCGTGAGCATGCTCAAAAACATCTTTTTCTAGCTTAGTTTTGCCATGAAATACCAACATAATAATCTTCATTGAATAAATAGCGGTAAGTATTGCTGCTGCTATCCCAAAAATGAACATAAATGAGCCGCTACTATAAGCCGCTTCTAAAATCGAGTCTTTAGAGTAAAACCCTGCTAAAGGATAAATCCCTATTAGTGCAAGTGAGCCGATTAAGAAATTTCCGTAAGTTACCGGCATTTTATTTCTTAAATCACCCATTTTAAAAATATCCTGCTCGTGAACGGCATGTATTACGCTGCCGGCTGATAAGAATAATAAGGCTTTAAAAAAGGCATGAGTTACTAAGTGAAATATCCCGCTATTATAGGCAGATACCCCGCAAGCCATAAACATATAACTAAGTTGGCTACAGGTAGAGTAAGCAATAATCTTCTTGATATCGCTTTGCATAATAGCAATGCTTGCAGCAAAAAGACAAGTAACACCGCCGATAATCGTAATAAATTGTAGAATTAAAGGGCTATATTCAAACAAATACGAGCAGCGTGCTACTAAGAATACTCCTGCCGTTACCATGGTTGCTGCGTGAATAAGTGCGGATACCGGAGTCGGTCCTTCCATCGCATCAGGAAGCCATACATGTAAACCAATCTGTGCAGATTTACCCATACAGCCGATGAATAATAAGAAGCAAATAATATCTAGAATAGAAAACTGTAACCATATTTTTGTATTAGATAATAATTCTGCAGATGAAAATACATCTTTGTAATTTGCCGAACCACAATAAACAATAATCGTTATTACGCCTAAGATAAAAGCAAAATCGCTGGCTCTATTTGTTATAAAAGCTTTAATCGCTGCTTTATTGGCGGATTCTTTTGAATACCAAAAACCAATTAGTAAATATGAGCAAACGCCGACGCCCTCCCAACCAAAAAATAACTGTAAGAAATTATCACTAGATACTAGCATTAACATAAAAAAAGTGAATAAAGAAAGAAAAGACAAGAAGCGTATAATCCCCTTATCTTCGGCCATATAGCCAAGCGAGTAAATATGCACGACGCTAGATACCCATGTTACGGCTATAAACATTATGCTAGTTAGCTGATCGATATAAATCGACCAATTTACTTTAAAATTTCCAACCTCAATCCATGGTAATAATTTTATATGGATTATATTTCCGTCCAAGCCCGTATCACAAAATATTATTAATGAGAATAAGGCAGATAAAGATAAAAAGCCGGTTGCAATTACTTGAGCTAATTTTTTGTCTATTATCCTTACGAATAACTCGTTTATTATTGCAGAGGCAAGCGGTAACATGATGATCATTATGGAAATATTTTGATACATCATTATCCCCTCATCTGATTAATGTCGGTAATTTCAATTGAGCCTTTATTACGGAAATATATTAGTAATATTGCAAGCCCGATTGAGGTTTCGGCAGCTGCTACGGTTAAGATTATAATACTAAAAATTTGTCCCGATAATTCTTGCATATATACGGAAAATGCAACAAAATTTATGTTAACTGCAAGCAGCATTAACTCAATAGACATTAATATATTGATAATATTTTTGCGATGCATAAATAATCCAAACATTCCGATAGTAAAAACTAAGCTGCTTAAGATTAAATAATGATTAAGCGAAATATATTCATTCATATTTAATATTCTCAACACCTTTATTTAGAATAGGCTTTGTCATTAATACGGTATTTTCTTTATTGTGACGTAGTTGTTTTGATATATCTTGACGTTTTACTCCCTCACGCTTCTTTAGCGTTAACGTAATACATGCAATCATAGCGACAAATAAGATAAGGCCCGCCATTTGAAACGGTAGCATAAAGTCTGTGTAGAGTACGCCTCCTATTGCTTTAGTATTTGAGATATTATTTGTTATGGCAAATGATATATCGGAGCTGAAATTAATATTTTTGGTGCCAAGTAAAATAACTGTTACTAAATCAGCAAACATTATTAGAGCTATAAAAATACTTAAAGCAAGATTTTCTTTTAACTGTGTTATTGTCTTATTAAAATGCATATCTAGCATCATTATCACAAATAAGAATAATACTGCTACAGCTCCAACATAAATCACTATCAGCATCATAGCTAAAAATTCTGCTCCAAGCAAAATCATAAGCCCTGCACCGTTGATAAATGCAAAAATTAACCATAATACCGAATATACGGAATTTTTGCTTAAGACAACGCATAAGCCACTGATAGTTATTAATGTTGCAAATAAATAAAAAAATATAGGCATGGTGTTTATATAGGTTGTGTCTTATCTCTATTTTATCCTCGTAAAACTCGTTTTACAACATTAGGTTCTTTCTCAATAATCTTAAGAAGTAATTTTGCAGCTCCGGTAGGTAATCTTCTGTCTTGTTCCCAGTTTCTTAAAGTTGCAACACTAACTCCAAATGTTGTAGCAAATTATTGTTGTGTTAATTTTAACTTATCTCTTGCTTCATGCACGTCTATATTAGATAATTTTATATCATGTTTATTTGCTTTTAATTTTCCTTTAGCGTATAAAACAGCCTCTTGCATTCCAATTAATATACTTTTTTCGGTTTGATTAGTATTTTTATTATTCATTTTTGCCTCTTCCGACATGTTTTTTGCATGATTTCAATATCATCCCCGCGAAAGCGGGAATCTAGAAAAATAACCTTAATATAAATACATATTTGACAAAATAAACCTATAAAAACAAGTTTTTATAGGTTTTACTGGATTCCTGTTTTCGCAGGAATGACATAGTAAATGCCTATATTCCATCAAACCAACAAAGCATTAGAAGAAAATTTCTCGATCATCGGAGTAAATAAGCTTTCTAGTTCTTTGCGTATTTCTTCTTTGTTTTCTACCTTTTGACCTTCTTTACTTAAAGTTAGCTCGCCTTTTTCTACATGACCAAGTACAGCCTCAATGATTGCTTTTTTATCATGTTTACCGTCCATATATCTAAGTGCAAACTTCTCAAAGAAATTAACGCCGATCGGTTCATGTTTTAAATTTGTAACCCACATAGAAGGTGTATGGGTTGCTTGATGTATTACCATTTTTGTTGTTTTAGGCTTATCAAGCTCAGGGTTATTTCGATGCTTCTGATTTGTAATACTAATATAACCTTGTAATACTAGCTTCATTGCATTATTTAAAAGCTCAGCTTTAATTTCGTTTAATTTAGTATTATGTAGCTTTTTATTAGCTTCAGCGGTTATTTTCTCAAAGCTTAACGGATTATTTAGATTCTCGCTAAAAGTGTATAAAATAGCTTTCATATAAGGCGAACTAGTTGTTAAGTTAGAGTCTTTATTACCGTTTAAGAAGAATTTTAAGGATTCTGAAGCATTATTAAGATCTACTTCTTTGAGTGGTTTTTCAGGCACTATATTAAAGATCATATTAAATTTCGTTATATCATCATTGTTAATATTTCTATTAATTTTCACATCACTATGACATAACAAAGTGGTTCTAAAACGACGATTCGTAATGAAATCCATATATTGTTCAGTTCTAACTATATCGTTCACCGCTTTTAACTGCTCTACTACTTTTGGTGGCATATTACCAAGATACATAGTCGAAAGATTACAATCGGCTAAATATTGTAAATTGTGCTTTCTTGCTTCATTCATAAATTCATGGAAGTAGAATTGAGCATTTTCTTCTTCTAGATGATCATGACGTAAATAATGATCGGTTTGTTTAGCAAGCAGCCCCGCCTCGGTTTTTAATACTTCTGCATAAGGAGTTTTAGAATTCTCTAAGCTATCCTTAACAAATTCTAGTAACAATCTAGATTGAGCTATTCTATCCCGTACATTTGCAAATGAGCTAGAATGATACATCATCATATCTCTAATAGTACGGACCATATTCCAACCCGGTAGCGTATTATAGCTAATATATGCTATTCCGTTTGGGCTAAGATTTTTATTACAAACTTCAAAAATTTTATCTCTAACGGTTTTTGGCACCCAAGAAATTACGCCATGGCAAATTATATAATCAAACTTACCGAAAGAATCATCAATATCGGTTATCGAACAATGATGAAATTCTATATTTTTCAGTCCAAGTTCTTTGACATTTTTATTTGCTTCGTCAATTTGTACCTTAGACAAATCAACCCCAACAAAATGAGCTTTTGGATAAAGAACTGCGTGTGGTATTAAATTACCGCCTGCTGCACAACCAAGCTCTAATATTTTTGAATTCTCGACTTCAGGAGCATTTACATCGAAAAGAGTTGCAAGTGTACTTAAGTGATAGGGGTGGGTAGTGGCATACGGGTAGCTCTCATATGGTACTTCATCATAAGTGTTATGATCTGAAACCGCACCGTTAAGAACTGATTGTATGGAATGTGATTTTTTTGCCGTCTTATCATGACCGTTAGGGGTAGAAGAAGAGTTAGTAGCTTTTGGGGACATATTTTTTCCTTATATAGTTGGATTATTCGTGTCATCCCGCGGCTTGACCGCGGGATGACATTGCAGCTTTCATATAAATATTTCACAGAATTATTAAAATGGCAATCTATAAGTAAATCCTACGCCAAATTCTCCAATGGCTATAGTTTTTTTGATAGGATTTGCCGGCACAAATTGCCCCGTTCTCATATCAAGCGTATCATAATTAATTCTTACTTTTTGCTGAGGTAATAAGTAATGCAGACAATATTTAGTTTGTAAGTTGCTGAGAATTCAATAGCTATCTGTGGATATATTATATAACCTATTTCCCCACTATACATACTTGATTTTTTTAAAATTATTTCGGTATTTGAGTGTTTATGTCGGAATTTACTAACTACCGGTTCAACTATTCCGCCTTCTGCTCCTATATAGAACCCTGTTTCTTTTGCAAAAGCAATGTTATTAAAAATGATGATAGTAATAAAAAATAATTTTAGTAATTTAGTCATTATAATTGCTTAAAAAATAAAAAAATATTATATACTCCCTTTATTAAGGGTCAATCATATTTTTTCTAATTATGGAAGCAATTATACCAAATAGTAATAAAGTAATAGTTACAGTGAGCGAAACATATGCCGGAATCGCTATATAATGATGAATAAATATTTTAAAGCCGATAAATATTAAAATTAAAGCCAAAGAATATTTTATATAACTGAAACGTTCTACAATTTCTGCTAAACAAAAGAATAACGCTCTAAGCCCTAAAATAGCAAAAATATTTGAAGTATAAATTATATAAACATCATTAGTAATTGCGAATATTGCCGGTATACTATCTATAGCAAAGACTAAATCTATTGCTTCTATCAGTACTAGAGATATAAAAAGGGGGGTAAAATATAGTTTGTTATTACGTTTAACAACAAATTTATCCTCTTCAAGATTAGGAGTAATATTTAGATTTTTTACTATTGACTTGTAAATATAAGAATTCTGTATATCAAAAGTTTTATGTGATACATAAAAAGTTTTTATACCGGTAGCAATAAGTATTACGGCAAAAATATATAATAACCAGGCAAATTTATTTATAAGAATAATACCGCAGTAAATCATTATAGCTCTGAATATTATTACGCCTATTGTACCGAAAAATAAAACACGATATTGATATTTCCCGGGAATTTTAAAAAATTGAAAAATAATAGAGATAACAAAAATATTATCAAGTGACATAGCTTTCTCAATGAGAAAGCAAGTATAATATTCACGAGCATGATCTGCCCCCGTATTATAGTAAACATAGATACAGAATAAACAAGCTATTACAAAATAGAAAAGACTAAAAAGTACGCTTTCTTTAAAGCTCATTACGGTATTTTTTTTGTGTATTATTCCCAAATCGAGAATCAGTAAAGCAGCGATTACCGTATAAAAAATAATCCAACTCATTTATTTATCTCTTCATTTTATATTGCATGTGGAAATATAACCCCCCGCCAAACATAACTCTTAGCTGGAATTTTATAGTATTTTCTCCTTGTTTTAAATAACGCTTTATATCAATCGGTAAATTCTTAGCTTGTAATGCTTGACCTTGGTCATTTCCATTGTTACAGTACTTTTTCTCATCTAGAGAATCAACGTTAGTAGGGAGGCTAAGTAGTTTTGTGCCGTTGACATATATTAATGTGCAATCATCATACCATAAATCTTTTACTTCAAAATACTCAATATCGTCCATTATTGCATCTAAAGTTACTTTGAATTCTACAGTATGCAATATTGTATTGCCCGGTTCATTTGTTGCATCTATAAATGCCCCATCCTTTGGAAATGCCATAATGCTCTCCTGTGGTACCGGTTTTTTGTTTAAGATATAGTCACCTATTTTAGTTACCGGATTATAAGGGGTCTCAGGTAATTGGCTTGATGGAAAGTCGTTATAACCAACTTTTATAGGTAATCCTGTAGATTCTCTACAGCCGACATCTTGACCTAAAGGTTCAAACTCGACAACCTTTCTATCAGAATATGACAAACAATGGCGTTCTAAAGGTTTACTAGGATCAATAACTATCCAATTCGTTGGACATTTTCCTTTTGCAAGTTCTCCTATATCGCTTTCAGGCCATTCTGTATTACCGTGATTGTTACCGGAAGGAGCTCCCGCTGTGCTAGGAATTTTAGCACAAGTAGGTACTAATATAGGAGCACAAAGATTTAGCTCTTGCCAAGTTTTATCTCTTACATCCTCAGTCTCAGCTTTATATGTCGGCTCAGGACGAGTGTTTTCATCTCCTTTTGTATATGTCACTGTATAATATTTTGAAGGATCTACCGGTACTAATATTGGTCCTATGTTAGGTTCCGGCTTAATTCTATCTGTATAATCCCTACTTAAAACACATATTGGAGTATTAGTCTTATCGTTATTGGTATAGCATTTACTCGGGATCTTATTTATATTGCAAGTATAAATTGTAATACCTCTTCCTGGACCTGACACTGTTTCTTCTAGAGTACAGCTCGTTAGATCTGTATCTTTTTTACATAAGCCAAGATTTGGATATTTAACGTTATATTTTTTTTTAAAATCCTTACAATTTATAGTATCATTGTTGTTTAGTTTAGCAAGTACACAATTTGTCGAGTCATTATTGTAACCGGGAATAGGTGATCCATCAGGTAAAGTAGGAAGCGGCATAGGATTACAATGTTGGAAATTTTTCGGCATCAAGCAGGCATGCGTTCCACCTTGGATATATTTACCGTTTATATATTCTAAATATTTTAAATATACCGCACTTGAGTCAGGATTTCCATTACTATCATAAGGTTCTTTATCGTCTTTATATTTACCGTGAATAGTCAACTGATTTAGAGCATTTTCTCCTGAAAACGGCATAGCAATATATTTATCTTCCTTCGGATCTTTTGGTGGATCTTTAGGTATAAACGCAACGGAAGAACTATACTTATAACCGGCAAGCATTACTATGCTTTCTGTGTCAGTGGGGTTGGGAGGTGGAGGTCCGGCGTATGCTAACGGCGTTACAAGAGTGCTTGTTTCATCTATGATATTGTTGCCTTCTCTTACTTGTACTGAAGCAATGAATTGCGGTTTATAATAAGCATCATTGAGATTGCTATTATTAGTACAGGTAATTCCGGCATATTGTTTTGCACATTCATAAGCAGCTAAGCTGTAAGAATGATTTGCTCTCGGTACGCAATCTATTAAATTACCGGACTCAAATAAGCAAATATTATTAGGATTTTGCTTATCGTCTTCGGTATTACTAATAGAGACATAAAGCTTTCTATCTTTACCGTTATTGTCTTTTAAGGTGACATCTGTCTTTATAGGTATTAAGCTAGTTGTATCTTGTTTTTGTACCTCAGGAAATTTTACGCTTACATCCTTAAATTCGCCGATATTAACTCCCCATACTTTTTGGCAGGTAGTTGAATTAGAACTTGGACAGTCCGGTATATCGCTTATGTAGTAATCGCTAGGTGTTTCTACATTTCCAATTTTCTGCGAATATACTATTCTAAATCCCTCATTACAACCGTTAGCCGTAACACTACATGGCGTAGGAATTTCTGTATTAATACATGGAGTGCCGCCTGAAGTATTCTTACACGATTTGATTAAATCTTTAAAAGCCGTATTAGTATGAGTAATTTTTGCTGAAGAAAAATCTATATTACGTGGTTCTACACAAGTTTTGAGGTCAGAGGGAGAACTCGTGCAAAGTGGAACAAGATTGCTAAAGCTAACACGTATGGTATTATTAACAATATTGTTTTTAACATTAATATTAGACGGCACTACACAAGCCGGACTAGTAGAAGATTGGTCAAACTTGCCGCTTGCATCTTTTATGCTACATACATTATTAGCACTAGCATTAATGCTAATATAATCTAAATTTGGACAATATGGCGGTGGAAAAGGTCCTAAAGGTAATTGTACACAACCAAAAGAATAGCTATCTACAGAACCGTTTAATGACCCAAGTGCTTCAATAATTTTTATTATTAAATCAGGAAAAAAATTAAAAATCTTTCCTATTGCATTAAGTATTGATTGAAGTACTTTTATAAATTCTGAATCTTGATCTATCATACCAAGAAGCTGCCCTAATAAACTTGGTAAACTTGCTCCTTTTACCATTTCAACTAAAAATTTTAATACTTTTGCAATAGGGCTAAGTTCATTAGTTTGATGAAGAGGTTGACGATTAGGATTCCAGTCCATCGGATCAAGATGTACACCGGAATCTGAAACAAGGTTAACAAGTCCAGGATCGCTATAAGCACAAAGTTTAGGAGATTTTAAAGTAACTATTTTTCCGTCTACACCGATTATCTTATTATCACTTTGCGTGTAACCGACTTTATTGAGATGTACTCCATCGGTATAACCTGGATCTGCAGGGGAAGGTGTAGTATTTATTCCGGGAGGCGGAGGCATATCCGGTACGGCAATTCTAGCACAAACTCTAGTTAGAGGTAGACCGTAACCTGTAGGCCATAATACACATTCTCCATCCCAATTTAAAGTAGAGTTTTGGTGCCAACAAGCTGCGGCATTACAGCTTTGAACTCTAATACGAATTTTTGGAGTAAAGTAATTACTATCAGGGGCTTCTTCCGCACATCTATTGAGTAAAAAACCGATAAATGTACCTGGGTAATCAAATTTTAATAAACAAGTATCATTATCGCGACCGTCGCTTTTATTCCAAGGAGGACACAATGTGTCTGGTTTAAAAGGTCCTCTTTTTACTTCATTTTTGCTGCCCTTATTCCAAATTTCCGTTCTCTCACTTTGACCGCAATTACATGGATCGTTAAGACAATCTACTATATCACCCCAAATAGATGCATATACATTAAATGAGAAAAATGAAAATAAGAAAAATAGTAAATATTTTTTTAACACTTTGAGTATTCTTTATGCTCGTTGTTTTTATAGTTCATAATAAATTATTGTCATCCTGCGAGCTTGTAGCGGGATCCAGTCCTTTTTAGTTTTTTTGGATCCCGTGAATAAATCACGGGATGACAGAGTGAAATATTAGTTCGTATTTAACTCATTATATAGGTAATTAACCCAATTATCCGGAGGACCTTGGTGTTGTTCAAGTATTTTTTTATAAATATCCATTTCCTCTTGTCTGCTTGATAAAATACGGACAATTCCTATTAAAGCGGCAATACTTAATTCAGAAGCTATCGATTCATTATCCTTACTAATTAAGAACATTCTTGCAGAAAGTATTAGCTGTGATAATTTTCGTGTTTCCGGCTCGCTTAAACCTAAAATTTTATCTAAATCTTCTATTTTAACGTCAGACGGTAAAATAATTTTAGTATTAATTAAATCAAGCCAAGGTTTTATAGTATATTTTGGATATGACTTAAGATAAATAAAATTGAAATTACTGACGAAAATACCGTTATTTTGAGATAAATTATTATAGATTAAATTTATATTATCATAATAAACCTCAGGTCTGTAAAGTTTATCAAAATTATCGGCAGCAAATATTTTAGGTTTTCTGCCAACTAGGCTTAAATGATAAGTAAAAGCATAAATTACTGCTGCACTAATACTTTGGTGCTTCTTTAAATTATTATTAAATTGTTCTAAAAATTTTCTCTCCGTCGGGTAAAATTGTTTAGAAAACAGCTCATCAGAAAGTTTATATAAATTAAATCCTATAACTTTTCCTTCTTCAAGGTTAAGAGACGGTCCATCAAATAATCCATAATATAATTGTTCTTCGGTAAAAACTTTAAGTTTATCAAGTATTTGTATTCCTCCTTCCTCCTTAAAATCTTCTAATTTTAAAATATCGGAAAAAATACGTTTTTCTTTTTCAATTGATAAAATTTTATTTTTTAATTTCTCTAGAAAGGATATCTCTATTTCACTAAGAGGTGAAATATAATGACCACTGATTAATTTTAAAAATTCTAAAATGAAGGCTTGTGATTTTTCTGTATCATCTACTAAAAATGGATTGATAATTTGTTTGTCCGGTTCTAACCATTTGCCTTCTATTGCCTCGATAAAAATTTTAGAATCATTATTATTAGAGATATAAATTATTGTTGGATCGTATTTAGTCGATTCTGATATTAAAAAGTTCAATAATACGGTTTTGCCGGTTTTCCCCGTACCAAAGATGCAAGTATTACCTTTATTCGTTTTATCATGAAAATTCATGAAATATGGAGTACCTTTCTCGGTTCGTAGTAAAGTTATAGCCTTACCCCAAGGATTATATTGATTACCGAGTGTAGTATTATGAAGAGCGGTAAGAGAAGCAATATGTTCTACGGATAATGGTGACATTCTACGTATAAAGGCAAAGTTAGCAGGTAATTGCGACCAAAATATTTGCTCAATATTAAGATCTTCTTTTACATGAATAATACCAAGTTTAAAAAGTTCGGTTGATGCTTTAGTTACGGCTGCATCTAGTTTATTTTCATCTTCTTCTATAACGGCAATTGAAATTTGCTGATTACAAAATTGAAAATCTAAATTAGCTGCATCAAGCTTATTAATCCCTTTGTGATTAAGTAAAGTTGAGTCGTTAGTAATTTTTAGAATATAATCTTGACCACGCAATTTGGATGTTACTTGTTTTTTGCTAACAAAGTAAAATATTTCAGTTATTATTAATTCAATAGGTAACTGTAAAAATTTATCCAGTGTATTAGAAGGAGTTTCTTGATATTCTTTTATAGATAGTAAAGAAGCGAATTTATTATTTTTCTCATGATCCGTAACTACCATTTTATTGCCGCTAATTGTATAAATACTTCTACCTAGTGCATCGGATAAATCTATTATAGGTACCAAACAATCATTATTATTAAGATTAGCTATTCGATTATATAAAAATAAAGGATTAGAAAAAACATTATCATTTTCAAATATCATGCCGAGTTTTTCAGCACCAAATTCGTTTAAATCGTTTAAAATATTATTAGTGATATTTTCTAATTTTTGAAAAGCTGAATCTAAGTAGTTATTTTCAAAATCAGTAATTAATTTATTAGATAAAGAATTTATTAAAGAGTTAAAATTTTTGATGTCAACTTTAGCAGAATCATGTACTATAGATATATATAAAGTATTAACGAATTTATCATTCCAATGGTTTTTTCTTTGCCATAGTGCATGAATATTTGCCGGTAATAATTTTTTGTAAGGAGTGGAATCGTCTAAATTTTGTTTTTCTCGTATTGTATGTAGCCAAAAAGCAAAATCATAATCGGTTATATTCTTTTTTATAGAAACTCTAACCATTTCACGTAAATTTTGTATGTTATTGCTTATTTTCTCTGAGTTAATGCCGTGTATTTTGATAATTTGTAGTAATTTACCGTCTTTGGTAAGTAAAGTATTTTCATTATAATGACATGCTATAGGTATAAAATTAGGAGCATTATAATTATATATATCTTTGTCAAATTTTCGTAAATCACTAAACACAAATAACCTGAATTTAAATTATCGTTTTGTATACTATGTAACATTTGGGATGTCATCCCGCGACTTGATTGCGGGATCTAGAAATAACTTAACAATACTAATCTATTTTATTATTAGTAATTGGATACCGTGGTCAAGCCACGGGATGGGATGACACAGAGTCATACAACGTCGTTTCCTACATGACGATGCCAATTTTTTAAATTAAACGAGTATACTACAAAACTTTACCTTATTATTTATATTTAATAAACAATTATTCACTATATGTAGTGATTTTTTGTAACCCTCCCATGTAATTTATCAAGACATCAGGTATAGTTATTGATCCATCTTCATTCTGATAATTTTCAAGTATTGCAACCATAGTTCTTCCGATAGGTAATCCTGAAGCATTTAAAGTATGAACTAAGGTAGTTTCATTACTGCCGAATTCCTTATATCTTGCTTTCATTCTACGTGCTTGAAAATCTCCACAATTAGAACAGCTAGCAATTTCGCGATATTGCTTTTGTCCCGGAAGCCATACTTCTATATCATAGGTTTTTTTTGCCGCAAACCCCATATCTCCGGTGCAAAGTAACATAACACGATAAGGAAGATTCAGTTTTTGTAAAATAGTCTCTGATGCATTAGTTATATATTCATGTTCGGTTTTTGACTCTTCCTGAGTAGTAATAGATACAAGCTCTACTTTACCGAATTGATGTAATCTAATCATACCTCTTGTATCTCTACTGCTACTACCTGCTTCTGATCTAAAGCACGGGGTGTAAGCAACATAACGCATCGGTAATTTTTCTCTCGGTATAATAGTATCGGCGACTATATTTACTAAAGATACTTCTGCGGTTGGAATTAGTCTGTAACCATTTGTTGTTGCAAAAGACTCTTCGGCAAATTTAGGTAGTTGTCCTGCATTATACATAGCATTATCTCGAACTAATATCGGAGGTGATATCTCAAAGAAGTCAAACTCTTTAGTATGAACATCAATCATAAAATTAATTAAAGCACGTTCTAGCTTTGCTAAATCACCTTTTAACGTTACAAATCTAGCTCCTGAAATTTTAGCAGTTTGTTCAAAATCCATTAAATTTAATTTTGTACCTAGTTCAAAATGCTGCTTATTCAAAGCATTTGGATTTGTTTCTCCGTAAGTACGAACTAATTTATTCATACTTTCATCAATTCCGTAAGGTACTTCTTCGTCCGGAATATTAGGAAGCATATTTAATAGTTCATTTAATTCGTTATTATTATTTAGATCCTGTTCGAGTTCTTCCAATTTCTCATTTATATGTTTGACATCTCTTTGTAACCCTTCAAACTCTTCGCCGCTTTTAGAGGCCATATTACCTAAAATCTTTGATTTTACCTTACGTGCATGCTGAAATTCTTGAATTAAACTTGTAATTTTTCTTTTCTCTCCGTCGAGCATAGCAATTTTACTAGACATAGGTTCAATAAATCTTTGGCTAAGCTTTTCATCGAATAATTCTTGATTTTCTCTAATCCATTTGATATTTAACATTTAGTGTCCTCGGTTTTTCTATAAAATTACATATCATTATTGAAGTTTCATATAATAAAAGTATCGGTATTGCAAGAGCAAACTGGCTTAAAATGTCAGGAGGCGTTAATATTCCTGCAATAATAAAGTTAATTACCACGGCAATGCGTCTTTTTTGCTTAAGTGTTTGTACCTTAACTATTTTTAGTATATTTAATATTATTATCACGACCGGTAGTTGAAAAGCAACTCCAAAAGCAATAATTAAATGAATAACTAAATTTAGATACTCGCTAATTCTTGCTTCCAAAACTATCGGTACTATCATATTACGTTTTTCAAAACTAAGAAAAAAATTCCAAGCTTTTGGCATTACAAAGTAAAAAACAAAAATACTACCGCACCAAAATAAAATAGGCGACATAAAAAGAATAAAAGCGATAATTTTTTTTTCATGGCGGTGTAACCCGGGACTGATAAATAAATAACACTCCAAAGCAATTATAGGTATAATAATAGTAAAAGCAGTAAAAGCTGCAAGTTTAATATAGGTAAAAAATGCTTCTGTAAGCCCTGTATAAATTATATTTCGTACCGTATCACCGCTTAGCTTAGCAAGCGGTTTTAATAAAAAACTATAAATATAGTCGCTAAAATAATAGCAAATAGCAAATATAATTATAAAAGCAGTAAATATTCTAAGAAGCCTTATTTTTAATTCTAATAAATGTTCTTGAAAACTATATAGTTTCATAAAAATTCTGACTCTTCATTTCGCAGAAATATATATATTATAAACCTTTTTTAATAATTGTCATATCTTTTTAGAAATATTCACAAAGCCTAGTTTCTTTCTATATATTTTATAAAATATCGGTATAAATAACATGCTAAACAGAGTATTACCTAAAAAGAATACAGGCCAAGTAAGATATTTTGCACAAATACCGCCAAGGCTAGCTAGAATAATACGGCTAAGAGAGCTAAAAGATGCAATAATAGAATATTGTGTGGCAACAAATTCACTATTGCAAAGGCTAGCAAAATAGATAGAGATAATAGTTCCTGCAAAGCCTGCACAAAAATTTTGTACTGTAACGGTTATTATAAATGTCTTTATATCATAGCCGATAGTAGCAAGAATCATAAACATAAGAGGTGATAATAATTGAATAACTCCACCAATTAAGACACTATGAAATATACCCATTTTTGTAGCTAAAACGCTGCCTAAAGCTCCCCCGACGATCATGATTAGTAACCCGTAAGCTTTGTAAATAACGGCAATTTCATGAGTAGTAAAACTTAAATCTAGAAATAAAGGAGAACTCATAGCCATAGGTATAGAATCCGCAGCTTTATATAAAAAGATAAACAATATAATTAGCAGTAAATATTGCTGTTTATTTTTTAAGGAGATAATACTTTTTTTAATAACTTCAAAATATTGTTGTAATCCTATTAAATTAGTGGTTGTATTACGTATTTCTTTTGATTGTGGTTCTTTGATACACAAAATTACTATAGGTCCAATTAGAGTAATGAATAGAGCAAATTTATATACTGTATTCCAGCCGAAAATAATTGATGAATATAAAGCACCGACGCTACCAAGTAACATACCTAAACGAAACCCTATGCTACTAAAGGTAAAAGCCATTGAAAGCTCTTCTTTCGATGTAGGTCTCTCAATTCTATATGCATCAAGTACAATATCTTGAGTAGAACTGCAGAATGAAATAATAAATAAGATAACGGCAGTAATATATAAATTATTACAAGGGCTTATGTTTAAGAACCCCGTCATTGCTAGGATTAAACATATTTGTGCTACTAATGCCCAGCCACGTCTGTGACCGAATTTAGAACATAAAAAAGGTATAGAGTATTTATCTATAAAAGGTGACCATATGACCTTTAAGCAATACGGAAAAGCAGCTAGTGATATCGAACCTATTATATCAGTGGTGTATTTTGCTTCGGATAATTGATATGGAACTGTAAAAAAAATTAAATTGAACGTAAGACCGGAAATTAAGCCTAAAAGTAAAATACCGATTAAATATGTATGGTTATTTATGTCATTCCTGCGTGAATTGATCTTCAACGTCATTGCGAGGAGAAACTGTAAGTTTCGACGAAGCAATCCAGTAAAAAATTCTAATTTACAGAATTTTTTATTATTTTTTCTGGATTGCCACACTCCTTTCAGTTGTGGCTTTGTTGCATGGCTCACTTCTACCTCTGTCATCCCGCGAGCTTGTAGCGGGATCCAGTTAAAAATACTAATATTATTAGTATTTTTAGTTGTTTTCTGGATACCGTGGTCAAGCCACGGTATGACACCGAACACGTTTTTTGAGCCATGCAACAACGCTTTCAGTCGCTCGTAATGACAATTAGGTACACACGCAATAATGCCTCGCAGGAATGACATAAAGGAATGATTAAAAATTTTGTACACGAAATCTAATAGCTTTATAGTTACTTAATATTTCATTTTTAGGGAGTAAGGGGCTACTTTGGAAAATATTTTACCGACTACTGGTATTTTAGTTACAATAGTGCTGATTAAGAAAAAAGAAGGAATAACATTTCCTTTAACCATAATTAATTGCTGCTTGGTATCAATATTACCTTTCATAGTAAAATCAAAGAACGGTCCATGTGCTTCCGTATCAAAAATTGTAATTATATTTCCTCTATAATTAAATTTACCGGTCATATCTTCAAATAAAATATTTTTATTATTAGTTATTGAACTAAGAAAACCCGGCAATGAAACAAAGGAAACAAGGCGTGTTAAAAAAGGAGTATCGACTACCGTAAAATGTTTTATAGAAAATTTGCCGTCTAATATCGGCACTATTTCACCTTTTTTTACTTCATATCTTTTTGTATTTAAGTTGATATTAATCTGACCGTTTTGCATAGTGGTATACATTCCGAGTCCCTTGAGCAATGCTCCGGCATTATCGGATTCAATTAGCCATTGTTCAAAAGTGTCCTTAGCGGTAAGCGACATCTTAACTTTTTTATTGTCGATATTAGCATTTAGAAAACCGGAGAAACACCGCACTTTATCACATTTAATTGCTAAATCAAGATTACCTAGAATTATATTATTTTTTAAAAGTATTTTTGATATATTAGTTTTTAAATTAATATTACGTGTAGAATCTCCCTCTTTTTCTAAAAACTGCATCATATTAGCATTTGATAAATCTAATCCGCTTCCATAAAGTTCCGTATTAAGATTATGGTTATCTATGATTATTTTTCCTTTTAAATCCGTATGATTATGTTTAACAGAGGCTAGATTAATATTATAAATATTTTTCTTAATTAAGGCATTACCGTTAATTTTTAGATTATCCTGCCCTAAAAGGTTAAATTCAATATTTCTATCGAAATTTTTATCATTTAATTTAGTATATAAATATAAATTAGCTTTTTTATATAATTTTTTATGAATGGATACTTTATCTATATAAAATTCTAAATTATCAAGATTAGAATTAACGGTAATAAAGCTCTCATTATTATGCTGTTTTTTATACTCAAAATTTAAAACGGTGCTGCCTGAAATTAATTTAAATACTCCTAATCTTTGATTATTTGCCGCAATATTACTTTTTATTTTAAGTAAACACTCATTATTCTTATCCGATATATCATGATCATAAGTAAAGCTGCTTGCATAATTATTAATTTTACCTTTACCGCTAATATTTAGTTTATTGTCTTTAAAGCTACCTTTGGCTTCACCGTTTTGTAATAGGATATTATTGTTTAAGGTGTTAAAAGAGATATTTGTTAATGTCGACAAAATATTATAGCTATTAGGGATATTTGGGCTAATAGGAATTATTAGCTCTATTATTGAATTTGCTGTTCCTTTGATTTTTTTAAGATCAATATTTTGATATGCATCATTTGGAACAAAGGCAATTAAGTCGTTAATTTCACCTTTAGCAGTAGCATTAAAAACAAATTGTGATTTATCTGGTCCTTCCCATTTGAAAGTCATAATACCGTCTGAAACGAAACTTTTACCGCTATATGCTTCATTAATTAGAAATTTTATTTCCAGTCCTGAAATGATTATATTAGTATCAACTTTAGTTAAAGGCGGTAAATCTTTATGATATTTATATTCAAAATTCGAGATATGTAAATTTGCTTTTAAATTATCTTCTACTAAAATATTTTTTTTTAAAAATTTTTTATCTAATTTAATATTTAGTTCTCCGTTTTGGATGTAACCTTGTTTTATATGTTCTCGCAAATATGAGATTATAGGATTATCCGGAATAATTTTTTCGACTGTTTGATAAATTATTAAAGGCATATTTGCGGTAGCTGCACTTGCGTCGATATTTTTATCGGTTATTATACCGTTTAGTGATAAAAAAGCTTTATCCCCAAATGTAAGTTTGCAATTAACGGTCTTTGGATTATCTTTAGAATAGGTGGTTTTATATGAGCATAAAGCATTTCCTAGCGGTAAGCCCGCTCCTTGCTCATCGGTTAAGATATCACTTTTTATTGAAGTTAACCGTATGTCGGTTAGGGAATCTTTTTTAATTATATTTAACGAATAATCAGCGGTCGTTGAAGTATTTATAATCTCTTCATTGTTATTTGAGATTACGGAAATTTTATCAATATTAAAATTGGCTTCTATTAATGAATTAGAAAAGAAATTTTTGAAATTAAAGAAAAGCTTAAAATCGTTAATTTCTCCTCTAGCATTATCTATAAGACTTAAGGAAATTTTATCTATGGATAATCGGTTTTCTTTAAATTCTAAATTATGTAGTACAGCCTTTATATCATTTTTACTTAAATAAAATTCAATTATTTTTTTCAAAGGTTCATTTAAGTGTCCTTTATTTGCACTATAAACAGTTAGAGTTATAGCCAAAGATAATGAAATTAGAATTATAAAAATACTAGTAAAGGTTTTTTTAATAAAATTCATTTGAGCTTGTAAATCTATTGAAATATGATAAAAGCTTTATATACTCGATCAACTTCAAAAATTGGCTACGTCATCCTACAAGTACTGCGGTACTCACGTATTAAGTATACGCTCCATTCCTCGTCTTGTGGATTCCTTGCTCTTTTTGAAGTTGATCTTCGTCTATACTACTCTTCATTTATTTGAGGTATACACTTGGAATATAACGTATAATTTAAAAATTTAATATAAAAATCACAAAAAATTATGAATATTACATTTATCGGTAGCGGATATGTGGGATTAGTCTCAGGTATTATTATGGGCTATTTAGGTCATAATGTTACTTGTCTTGATAATGATGAGGTTAAAATATCCAAATTAAATAAGCAAATATTACCGATTTATGAAGCTAAACTTGATGAGTATCTTAAGCAAGTTTTAGAATCTGATAGGTTAAAATTTACAAATATTTATAATAATGAACTTCAAAATGCCTATGCAATATTTATTACGGTCGGCACGCCTTCAAAAGAGTCGGGAGAAGCAGATTTAAAATATGTCTATGATGCTATTGATAAAGTTTCTATGCATATAAATAAAGATTGTTTAATAGTCATAAAATCTACTGTTCCGCCTGATAGTTGCAGTAATATTATAGCTTATTTAAAATCAAAAGGCTTTTCATTTAATGTTGCTTCTAATCCTGAGTTTTTAAGAGAGGGCAGTGCGGTAGAAGATTTTTTATATCCTGATCGTATAGTTATCGGTGTAAATAATAAAGAATCAGAGGAAATATTACGAAAAATTTATGCACCTTTAATAGAACAAGGTGCAAAGTTTGTGGTTACCGATTTAGTGACGAGCGAACTTATTAAATATGCTTCAAATAGTTTTTTAGCTACCAAAATTGCTTTTATTAACGAAATGGCTGATTTATGTGAAAAAATCGGCGGTAATATTAAAGATTTATCTAAAGGTGTAGGACTTGATCAAAGAATCGGTCAAAAATTTTTAAATGCAGGACCAGGTTTTGGTGGTTCGTGTTTTCCAAAAGATATTCTAGCATTAAATAATCTTGTAGAAAATCATCATATCGATTGTAAGCTTCTTAAGGCAGTAATTAAAAGTAATAAGCAGCGTCCAAGTAATATGGTAGATAAGATAGCTACTTTGTTAGACGGAGATTTAAAAGGTAAAAATATAGCAATTTTAGGCTTAACATATAAAGCAGGAACAGATGATGTTAGAGCAAGTCCTGCCATCGAAATTGTAAAGATCTTATTAAATAAAGATGTATATGTTAAAGCATTTGATCCTATCGGTCTTGAAAATGCTAAAAAGAATTTGGAACATAAAAATTTGCTATATTTAGATTCGGCAGTTGAAGTTTGTAAATCAGTAGATATTATAGTTATTGCAACTGAATGGTCAGAATTTAAAGAACTTAATTGGCAAGAAATTTATGATTTAGTAAAATCTCCGATAATCATTGACCTTAGAAATATACTAGATAATGAAGCAGTGAAAAAAATCGGTTTTAGATATTATGCAGTCGGAAGTAAAATTTAGTCTTTGTAATTGTCATCCCGCGACTTGATCGCAGGATCCAGTCTTTTTAAATTTTTTTCTGGACCCCGTGATCAAGCCACGGGGTGACACAATGACATGAATACAATAAAAACTTTAACATTAATTTAAAATGCGACCTGAATTTATTCATTTAAGAACTCAAAGCTCTTATTCTTTTCTAGAAAGTGCATTAACGATCGAGAAGGTAGTAGAGCTTGCTTCATCGAATAAAATGTCTGCTATTTGTTTGGCAGATAAGGGAAATTTATTCGGCTCATTAGAGTTTGCATTATATGCAGTAAAAAAAGGACTGCAGCCGATACACGGAGTTATTCTCAACATAAAATATAATATACAGCATCATTCAGCAAGCTTCAGACAAGATGAATTTAAGAGCAAGCCTGCGGAGCGTACAAAAGTACGTGAGCAAAGGCTTGACTCAAAAAATTCGCTTGTATCAAGCTTGCTGAATGATGCTGGAGATATTTTTGCTCAAATTTTACTTATAGCTAAAGATGAAACCGGCTATAAAAATTTACTCAAACTATCAAGCCTTACTTTTACTAAGAATGATCGTAAGATATGCGATCACATTGATTTTGAAGATTTAATCGAATATCAAGAGGGATTAATAGCGTTATGCTGTTATACCGACGGTATTGTCGGGAAATGCTTGCTAGCTCGCAACGAGGAGCAAGCGATGCTATTTGCACGTAAATTACAGGAAATTTTAGGAGATCGTTTTTATTTTGAGATTATGAGACATGATCTACCTGAAGAACAGTTTATTGAGGATAGTTATATTAGAATTGCTGCCGAGCTTGCTATTCCGCTTGTTGCTACTAATAAAGTTTTGTTTAGTGAGAAAAGCATGCATGATGCACATGATGTATTGTTATGTATATCAGCTGGTGTTACTAAAGAATATCCGGATCGAAAAACAGTTAGCGAAAATTGTTATTTTAGATCACCGCATGAGATGATAGAGCTTTTTTCTGATCTACCTAGTGCCATCCAAAATACCGTGAATTTAAGAGAGCGTTGTTATTTTGCAGCACATGCAAACCCGCCGATGCTGCCTAATTTTGCCACCAAAGATATTAGTGAAACGGATTTAATTAGAAAAGATGCAAAAGAAGGGTTGCTTGCAAGGCTTGCTACAAAGTTTAAATCTGAAAATATTTCGTTAGAGAATCAAGAAGAATTGAAAACCGAATATTTTGCTCGTCTTAATTATGAGCTGGATATTATCTGTAATATGAATTTTGCCGGTTATTTTTTGATTGTATCCGATTTTATTAAATGGAGTAAAAAAGAGGGTATTTTAGTCGGACCAGGTAGAGGTTCGGGAGCAGGTTCGGTTGTTGCTTGGAGCTTGCTTATTACTGATCTTGATCCGATTAAATTTGGCTTATTATTTGAAAGATTTTTAAATCCTGAACGTATTTCAATGCCTGATTTTGATATTGATTTTTGTCAAGAAAGGCGTGAGGAAGTAATTAATTACGTACGCTCTAAATACGGTGATAATAGAGTAGGACAGATTATAACTTTCGGTAAGATGCAGGCAAAGGCTGTAATTAAGGATGTCGCTCGTGTTCTTAGTTTACCTTATAAATTCGCTGATTATCTAACAGAACTTGTACCTTTTAGTGCAGTTAATCCCGTTAGCCTAGAACAGGCAATACGTGAAGTTCCGGAGCTTGCAAATGCCGCTAAAGGTAATGGACTGTATAATTTAGAGGGTGAGGCGGAGTTAATTAAGCTAGTGCTTGATACTTCGTTAATTCTTGAGGGGTTACATAGGCATTCCTCAACTCATGCCGCAGGAATCGTAATAGCAGGTACTGATTTAGTCGATATAGTACCGGTATACAAAGATGCTAATTCCGATATGCTGGTAGTCGGTTATTCTATGAAATATTCTGAAATTGCCGGTTTAATTAAATTTGATTTTTTAGGGCTACAAACCCTAACGGTTATTACCGATTGTAAGAAACTGCTTAAAGAGCAAGGGATAGAAGTGGATTTTAACAATATGACGTTTGATGATAATAAGACTTATCAAATGTTGTGTAAAGGTAAAGGAGTCGGCGTTTTCCAATTTGAAAGTATCGGGATGAAAGATGCACTTAGACGCCTTAAACCTGATTCTATACATGATTTGATAGCTCTTGGTGCGTTATACCGTCCCGGTCCTATGGAAAATATCCCTACCTATATAGCTTGTAAGCATAAATTACAACAGCCTGATTATTTACATGAGCTATTGAAGCCAATCTTAGAAGAAACTTACGGAGTGGTGATATATCAGGAGCAGGTACAAAGAATTGCTCAGGTTCTCGCAGGTTATACGCTAGGAGCTGCCGATTTACTTCGTAGAGCAATGGGTAAGAAGATAAAAAAAGAAATGGAGGAGCAGGAAGAAATTTTTGTTAAAGGAGCAATTGCTAATAATATTTCGGAATCTCAAGCTAAATCCATTTTTGCAACCGTGGCTAAATTTGCCGGATACGGTTTTAATAAGGCACATGCTGCGGCTTACGGTGTTATTTCATACCAAACTGCATATCTTAAAGCTAATTATCCTGCTGAATTTTTAGTAGCATGCTTAAATCTTGAATTAAATAATCATGATAAAATTAATTTATTTCTGCAAGAAGCAAAAGATAACGGCATAAAAATTATTGCACCTAATATTAATATTTCTGAAGGATATTTTAGCGTAAAGTCTTCGGACACTGTCATCCCGCGAGCTGCGACTTGTCATCCCCAAGGTTCTCTATGTCATCCCCGCGAAAGCGGGGATCCAGAAAAGCTAGAAACTGCTCTGAATCATAAAAGTATGAAAATGGATTCCCGCTTTCGCGGGAATGACATAGAAGGTATTGGATATGACAAAGAAGAAAATGCAATAATCTTTGCCTTAGGTGCTATTAAGGGAGTCACGCCGAATTTCGGTAAGTTAGTAACGGACGAGCGAAAAGCAAGAGGAATGTTTAAATCAATTACTGATTTTATTGAAAGATTACCCCCAAAATCTATTAACAGTAAATTATTGGAAAATTTAATTAAATCAGGCTGTTTTGATGAGTTACATGATAATAGATTGCAATTATTTTCAAGTATTTCAAAATTGCTTTCTTATTCAACTTCATATCACGAAGAGCAGGGATCTAATCAATTTAGTTTAATTAAAGTTTCTACTTTAAGTCCAACTATTTTAGTATCAAGTGATTATGCCGATAAAAATACCTTAGCTTTTTACGAATTTGAGGCTATGGGTTTATTTATCTCTAATCATCCTCTTATGCAGTATCAAGAAATATTTAGTCGTTTAAATATTTTAAATACTGCGGATTTACAGAATAACTTACCTGAAGGTACTAACCGAGTAAATCTTGCCGGTGTAATACAAAAAAAGGATTCTCGTATGTCAGCAAGAGGTAGATTCGTTACACTCGTGCTTTCCGATCCTGAGAATATCTTTGAGCTTAGTATTTTTAGCGAAGAAGTCTTAAAAGATTATGTACATTTACTTGACGTTAAAAGTTTGGTAGTCGTTAATTGTGATATAATCAAAGATGAAGGAGGAATAAAACTAACGGCAAAAAGCTTTTTATCAATTGAGGATGCAATTAATAATAAACAATTCGAACTACAGCTTTACCCACAAAATCATGAAGAATTACTGCAGATAGTAACCTTGCTTGCAACCCGCATTAATAACAGGGATCAGAGTAATGCTAAAGCTACGATCTATTTACAAAGCGAAGATGTAAAGAATTTTGTAGCAAAAATTACATTACCGGAAAAGTTTTTTCTCCAAGGGCAAGATTTTGAGATTTTAAAAGGATATAGTAAATAGTGGGGTTGTTGCTCGGCTTTCTGTGTCATTCCCGCGAGGCATTGTTGTTTGGATACCGAGTCGTCATTGCGAGCATCCATAGGCTGCGTGACAATCTCATGAAATAATAACAAACTCCTGAGATTGCTTCGTCAATTACTTCGTAATTTTCCTCGCAATGACGAAAAAACCGAGCCATGCAACAAAGCCAATGCCTCGCAGGAATGACATCGAAACCTTGAGTCAATTTTTTATAGGCAATACCTGAATTGACGGTAAAATACGCGAGTTTCATATTAATAGAAGAACTGAATAGCTGATAGTAACTGGGTTACGAGGATATTAGTAATATTGTTTTTGTTATTAAATGTACTTAAAACTGCATAAATTTTTAGTAAATTGTCTTTTTTGACTATAACTATTAAATTGTAAAACTTGTCACACCTCTTACAAACCTTGAAAGGATAAGCATTATAGCATATTCATTAACCATAATTTAGGCATCTTAATACGAAACTCGCGTGATTTTAGAAAAATTAGGTGAATACAAGTTAGCTAGTGAAGCATTTGATAAATATAAAGCATTAGAGCAAAAATTTCCTCAAGATATTATATTAACCGATAAAGGAGAATATAAATTAAAGAAGGAAGAAGCTCTTAATGCTTTAATAGAAGGAAACGAGTTAAATAAATTAGGTAAACACAAAGAAGCTTTAAAGACGTTTGAAAAGCTATTGCATTAGATAATACTAACCCTATGGCTTATTCGTTTAAAGCTTTTGCATTATGTGATTTAGGAAGATATACGGAAGCACTTATAGAACGCGAGTTTCGTATTCAAAAAGTTGCTGAATAGCTGATAGTAACTGGGTTACGGGGATCTTAATAATACTGTTTTTGTTATAAAGTGAGTACAAAATACAAATTGCTAATTAAAATATGGTATTTATAGTATTAGAAAAAAGTTTATAGGTTATTGAAAAAACTTTAAGAGCAATAACCTATGATAATGGATTTTACAGAAATATTTTGTTACGTCGATGATTTTTTTCAAGAATTAGACAAGCATACAAATTCAATTACTAACCATAACAACAAATCTGGTCCTAAAAGTCGACTGAACAGAAGTGAGGTAATAACAATTATAATAGGCTACTGGCAGTCATCTTATGATTGTTTTAAGAATTATTATCTGAAGCAAATATGAATTCATCATCAAAGAGATTTTCAATTAGTAAGCTATAGTCAATTTATAAAAATAATAGGTCCACATTTACCACTATTAGTACTAATATTCAATTCTATTTTGGATCAGTGTGACGGACTCTCTTTTGTAGATTCAAGTAGTATAGAGGTATGTAAGAGATACCGTATTTCAATGAATAAAGTGTTCGCCGGCATAGCAGCAAGCAGTAAGACAACAAAAGGTTGGTTCTATGGACTTAAACTACATCTAATAATTAATAGAGCCGGTGGTATAGTTAAAGCATCTTTTAGCCCTGGCAATAAGGATGATAGAAAACAGCTGGAACTGATAATCAAAAATCTTTTTGGTAAAGTATTCGGAGATCGTGGTTATATTTCGCAACAATTATTTCTACAACTTTTAGAGCAAGGAATTTTTATGGTAACTAGGGTAAAGAAAAATATGAAAAATAAACTTATGTCTATGTTGGATAAAATATTATTGCTTAAAAAAGCATTAATAGAATCTGTGTTTAGTAAAATTAAACTATTGGGGAAGTTTGAGCATTCAAGGCATAGATCAGTTACAAATGCCTTTGTGCATATGGTTGCAGCACTGATAAATTATCAAATGTCTGATAATAAACCTTCTATTACATCTCTCTTGATATGCTAAATCCTATGCTATATTACGCGAGTTTCATATTAAGATGCCTAAATTATGGTTAATGAATATGCTATAATCCTTATCCTTTCAAGGTTTGTAAGAGGTATGACAAGTTTTACAATTTAATAGTTATAGTCAAAAAAGACAATTTACTAAAAATTTATGCAGTTTTAAGTACATTTTATAACAAAAACAGTATTATCAAGATCCCCGTAACCCAGTTACTATCAGCTATTCAGTTCCTCTATTAATACGAAACTCGCGTTTTCTAGTTCTTTAGTTACTTCATTTGATAAATCTATGACGTTAGCTTTTGATTCTTTTATAAGACCAAGAGCAATGGAACTTTTGCCGTTATATCTAAAAATTATGTCCTCATCGGGAGAAGTTAAAGATATTTTCGCTATATCTCGTAATTTTATGATACCTCTGTTTTGTACTTTTAGAATAATATTACCGAATTCTTCCGGTGTAGATAAAGAACCTTCAAGAGTTACTATAAAATTATTACTTTTTGTTTTAATCGTTCCTGCAGGATAATCTTTATTTTGCTCTTTTATTGCGGATTCAATCTCCAATAAAGAAATTTTATGTTGATATAATTTTTTGGAGTAGGGTTCTATTCTCATTATATATTCCCGACCGCCGTAAATTTATGACTGTCCTACGCTTTCAAGTTTATCTAACGGTGTTTGTAGATTATCTTCGACTATCTTTGTTAATGCTAAATCGCTATATTGATCACTTTCAACACTTATGAAGAGGCTTGGGAAACTATCGGCATCAAGTTTTGCAACTGACGGGGCTTTCATATTTTGCGGGAACATATAAGTGATATCCGATATTTTAGAACGAACATCGTTTAATGCTATTTCAATATCGGTAGATAGTAAAAATGATAAAGTAATACTACTTTCGCCGGTGGAACTTTGAGAAGTTATATAATCTAAAATTTTAACCGTCTTTAAAGTTTTTTCTATACGCGTCGTTATTTCTTTTTCCATATATAAAGCATCGGCACCTGCATAATGAGCTTCGACATTTATAATGGGAACTGAAATATCCGGAGTTCCTCTAATTTGTAGTTTGGTAAAAAATTGCTCCAAGAGCTACGATAACCAAACTCAAAACCGTAGCAAAGACAGGACGCTTAATACAAATTTCAGACAATAACATTGGATTTAATATATTTTTCTTTAAAAGTTTTATTCTAAATTAATATGAATAGCGAATTATTACATAATCTGCTATTCGGTTAGAAATATTCTGTATAAAAGGTGAAAGACGGTTTCACTTTTTATATAAATTAAGTATATATTGTTTTTTATTAAAAAACTTATAATTTTTTACAGGGTAGAAAATTAGTTTTTGTAATTTACTATTGACAATAAATTAGGGTTTTAATGATAAATTTTCACTTTAATTACTTGATTAAGATAGTTTTAACAGTATAACTGATGTAAAATGGCTACATTTTTCTATAAATTAATATAATAACGTATATATTTTAAACTTTGTAAATAACTGGCATTTGCAGTATGTAGGTAGTTTGTTATAATTAACTCACATAAAAATATATTGATGTATATTATTGCCAGTTGTATATATTGTTTTATAAAAAAACATCAAATACATATTAACCCATTAAAGGAGAGTTGATTTTATTATGAGTACACATAACAAAAAAGAACCAAAAAAAATGAATAAAACCGAATTTATAGCATTTATGACCGACCATGGTCATAATCATAAACATGCTTCACATAAAACATTAACAAAAGCTGATGCCGAGAAAGCACTTAATTTAGTTCTTGATAGTGTGATTAGTGCTATAAAGAGCCACCATAATATTAATATAACAGGTTTCGGTTCATTTGAAATACATCATAGAAAAGCACGTGAGGGTCGTAACCCAAAAACCGGAGCAAAAATGAAAATAGATGCTTACAATCAACCTACTTTTAGAGCCGGAAGAAAAATGAAAGAAGCTTGTAATTAAAAGAAGTAACTTATAGTACTGATAATTTCCGAATCCCGTTACAAGCTTGCGGGGTGACACTAGAAAAACCGGCTCATGCAACAATGCTCTGCAAAAGCCGGATTGATATAGAACACTTCTTAAGTACAATTCATAACGATATTACAACCATTGATAATCGAACGCCTAGAGTTTAACTTAAAACATAATAAGCTATACAATAGTTGGCTTATTGAAGCCGAAAATATAGAGCAGGTTTTAAAAGATTTAGAAGATTTTATATATATTAAGCTTTTTAAGAATAGCATTCCTCTTGAAAACAATCCTGATTATCATTTCATCGCTAGGGAAACTTCAGCTACATCTAATGCTAAAAATATTTCTATTGAACAAATAAGAAAATTACAAGACTTCTTAAGTAAAACTTCTGCAATCTCAGGTTATAAAGTTGCAGTAATTTATTCGGCGGATCTTATGAATTTGAATGCGGCAAATTCATGCTTAAAAATTCTTGAAGATGCACCAAAGAATAGTTACATTTTTTTAATTACCTCAAGAGCTGCAAGTATTATATCTACAATTAGATCAAGATGTTTTAAAGTTAATGTTAGATCTCCTCTACCTAATGCTCGAAATGATTTATATCTTCAGTTTATTCAGCCGATAGCAGATAACGAAACGTTAGATTTTATTAATCGTTTTACTACTAAAGACCGAGAATTATGGCTAGATTTTATTGATAATTTATTATTATTAATGAATAGAATTCTTAAAAAATCTGCTAACATTAATATTGAACTTCTAGATTTAGAAAACAAGATTTTTAATAAACTGCCAAATAAGCATCCTTCCTATTTACTACAAAAATTTACCGACATAAAAAAGCTAATATATAATACCATTGATTATGATTTGGACTTAAAAACAAGTTATATATTAGTGGTGAATGAGTTTTCTAGTAATTAACACGATATCCCTCCGTTCCTTTCTACGTTATCCATAAAACAACAAAATATATTGGAGAAATATACTCTTTTTTTCTTACTACATGACAATTTTTAGAGATGTAAGGACTAAAGGATTGAATTTTGCTGATAATTCATGATGATAACGGGGAAAGAACTTGGTTTACATATGAAAGATCATTCCACCCCTCTAGTCGAATTATTACAAAAACATATTTCGCTTAATTTATCAAGAGCAAAATGTTTAGGATTATTTATCATTTCAATGCTTAACAGCAGGACAGTAAACATGTCATTGTTATGCAATAGAATGCCGTCTGGGATTAAAGCAGCTTCATGGTATAGAAGGATGCAAAGATTTATCTCTGAAATCTCAATATCATGGAGAGTATTACCTGTTATGTTAGTCATGATGACTGGGTTTGAGCAGGAGCAAAAATGGGTATTGTGTTTAGATAGAATGAATTGGAAATTTGGTAAACGACATATAAATATTTTATATTTAGCTGTCAGTTTTCATGGTATAGCGATCCCCCTTTTTGGAATTTTCTAAGTGATAAAAAGTGTGGTAACTCTGATTATATTGAGCGTATTGATCTGATGGAGTGTTTTTTAGAAGTTTTTGACAAAAACCGCATTGAAGCATTAACCGCTGATAGAGAATTTATAGGTAAGGAATGGCTCTCTTGGCTTAGAACAAATCAAATAAGATACGTTTTTCGAGTTAGAGAAAATAGACAATATATCAGTAATGCAAGGGGAAAAATGGTTAAAATACAAGAGTTATTTCGCCCTCTAGCCATAGGATCGCATGTGAGTTTGTCACAACGTAGAATTGGTACAAAAGGTGAAATATTTAATGTAGTAGGGATCAGAAATAAGAAGAGTGAACTTGCAGTCTTAATACATAGTGATGAGATCAAAAATCCTGCTGAGATATATGCTCAAAGATGGCAAATTGAAACAATGTTCAAAGCTTTTAAATCAGCAGGATTCAACTGTGAAGCAATTCATATTACTAATGATTTACGATTAGATACATTGATGCAAATATTGTCTATTGCATTTTGCCTAGCTTATCAAACTGGAGAGATTATAGTTTTAGATAAACCAATAGTTATTAAAAAACATGGTTATAGGCAAAATAGTATATTTCGTGTTGGATTAGATACGCGAGTTTCATATTAAGATGCCTAAATTATGGTTAATGAATATGCTATAATCCTTATCCTTTCAAGGTTTGTAAGAGGTGTGACAAGTTTTACAATTTAATAGTTATAGTCAAAAAAGACAATTTACTAAAAATTTATGCAGTTTTAAGTACATTTTATAACAAAAACAATATTACTAATATCCTCGTAACCCAGTTACTATCAGCTATTCAGTTCCTCTATTAATACGAAACTCGCGTATATAATGGCTCTGAAGTATATAGTGCGCCAAGAAATTTCTGGGTATTATTTACAAAACCAGAGCAAGCAAAGAAATTAATGGTGCAGGATTACCAACTAGTAGATTTGCAAAATCAGTCTGATGATGAGATAGCGAAGAAGAAACATCTTGGGATGATGGAGTATTTTTTAAAGCATATACATCAAAGGGATATGCTAAAACTATGGGATGAGTTTTTAACTAGATTTAAACCAAGTTTAATAATGGATAAGGAATCAGGATATATTTACTTAAGATCATTTTTATGGTATACTGATGTTAAGATCTCTGAAGATAAGCAACAAGAATTAGAACAAATAATAGTTAAACATTTATCAACAGAAGAAAAAGATAATATTATGAGAATAATAGCTCAAAAATATATAGATCAAGGCGTTCAGCATGGCATAGTTCAAGGTATACAACAAGGGATTGAAAAAGGTAAAGCTGATGGGATTCAAATAGGAGAAGCCAGAGGTAAAGCTGAGGAAAGAGTTGAAATGGCAAGGAAAATGCTATCCCAAGGTTGTGATTTTCCTTTCATTTCTAGTGTTACTGGTCTTGAAGAAGCTTTTATTCGTTCTTTATCGTAAAATATTGTTAATAGGATTTACTTTAGTAGTAGTTTATTTTAAATCGATAAAATTCGTAAATACTCAATTAAAAAAAGATGTTTTCATAAAATTTTTTAATACCGTCTTAGTAACAAAGTTTACAATGCTAAATTAGCGATTTTAAGGGGTGTTATAATAAGATTATTTGTGTTCAGGTAATTTTTTCCCATATCAAGTAATAAAAATCTTTTAAAAATGCTATTATAATGATTTTTACATTTTTGGATTAAAATCAATTTGTAGATTCATTTGTAATTTAGTAATAGGAACATTACCGACAAGTTTTACATAGCATACGCGAGTTTCATATTAATAGAGGAACTGAATAGCTGATAGTAACTGGGTTACGAGGATATTAGTAATATTGTTTTTGTTATAAAATGTACTTAAAACTGCATAAATTTTTAGTAAATTGTCTTTTTTGACTATAACTATTAAATTGTAAAACTTGTCACACCTCTTACAAACCTTGAAAGGATAAGGATTATAGCATATTCATTAACCATAATTTAGGCATCTTAATACGAAACTCGCGTTAAAGAAAGTAATTACTGGATTTCCACAACTGATTATCCCATTATCTTGCTTTAGAGGGATATGATGGATAATCATAAAGAAGAACTAGCAAAAGCTATAGCGGTACAAAGAAAGAAAATAGAACCTACAGGAAGAGGAATATAACTTGCTGCATGAATTGAAAAATAAGTTCGGTGTCATACCGTGGTCAAGTCACGGGGTGACAGGAGTGGAATTAATCCACGCAACAGCACCTTTACAAGAATAACTTAAGAATGGTTAAGATGTCCTACAAAGCAACCATGTTTAGGCAATATTCATTATTAAATTTCTTTCTTCTTGATTCAATTAAAGAGTCAACTAATGATATGTTATATTTATTTCTAGATTTTACTAATGCTTGAAATTCTTTAATGTCCCCCTTCGGGGATAAGAAATCCCTCGCCTTCAGGCGAAGGGAAGATATAATGAAATTGCTTTAGCAATGAATTTATATCAAGAAACATGAGAAGTTATAGAAAGAATAGTCATAGTCAGTATGATTTAAAAGTACATCTTATATGGATACCAAAATATAGGAAGAGAGTATTGATAGGCAAAGTAGCGGAAAGGGCTAGAGATTTACTAAGGCAGATTTGTATGGAACATGAAGTATATATAATTTCAGGGAAAATATCATGTGATCACGTGCATATGTTTATCTCATATAAATCACAAATATCTCTTAGCAAGTTAGTACAGTATTTAAAAGGTAGTAGCTCAAGAATTTTATTGCAAGAATTTGCTCATTTAAGAAAACAATTTTGGGGCAATCATTTGTGGGCTAGGGGCTATATGGCGGTCAGTTCAGGTAATATAACTGATGAAATGATACAGCACTATATTGATGAACAGGAAGGTGAACCTGTGAATGATGATCGATTTCTAATCGATTCCACTTTATAACCCCTCAGCTTATAGCTGAGGGTTCTTTAGTTTTATTTTTTAGTTTTATTTTTTAGCGAAAATTAATAAGATTTTTGTTGGAATAGTTATTCATATTTCAAAAAAATCTTATAATTTGTAGACAAAAAGAGTAAAAATAGATTAAATTAATTTTCTTTCAGACAGCCTAAATAGTTGGTATCATAGTTGTCACCAAAGAAAATATTATATGTCTAATTCAGCTTTTTTAGTTGCATTTTTTACAACGATTATCCGTTATTATGATTATGCTCTATTCGGTTTATCGGCTAGTATTCTTGCACAAAATTTCTTACCTAATATAGAGCAGGATAAACAACTACTCGTTTTTTTTGCCATTCTTAGTGCAGCCGTTATAGTGCGACCTTTAGGGTCTTTAATTTTTGGATTTATCGGAGATAAATACGGGCGTACTAAATCTATCAAGATATCAATGTTCATGAGTAGCATTTCTACCGGATTAATTGCTATTACTCCTTCCTTTGAGATAATAGGTATTTTTGCTACGGTAATACTAACATTATGTCGAATGGTTTTTTTAGCAAGCCTTGCCGGGGAAGTTGACGGAATAAAGGTTTATGTAGCTGAAAAAACAGGAAATAATCGGAAAAATTTAAATATAGGAATAGTTTCATGTTGTAGCCAAATAGGAGCATTATTTGCGGCTATAGCTTATTATTACGCTAGTAATTCCGATATCCAATATTTATGGCGTTTTAATTTCTTTATCGGTGCAATATTTGGTTTATTTGCTATTTTGATGAGAAATTTTTTTAAAGAAAGTAGCGAATTTTTATATTATAAAAGTACTATAGAGCTAAATTTAGAAAGGTTTAGACAAGATGAATTTAAGGAAGAGTCTGCGGAGCGTACAAAAGTACGTAAACACAGACGAATGCCGCAAAATTCGCTTGTATTAAGCTTTCTAAATGACGCTCGGCAAATTATAAAAGATAATAAACTATCCTTTATAATAGCATTATTAGTAAACGGTGCTATTGGAGGAGTATACCACTTTTTAGTAATTTTCTTAGGAGTTTTTTTAACAAAAATAGCTTTTATAAATCATCCTGAAATAAGATTTATGAATATAGCTCTTACTACTACCTATGGAATATCAGCCGTTTTTGCAGGGCTGCTTGCCGATAAAATAAACCCTTTAAGACAGATTGCATGGGCTTTATTTGCCAGCATTATTGTTGCTTTAGGAATGCAAATAATGTTATACAAACAAATATTTAATATTCTCTGTCCCGTTATATTAATAGGGCTTGCAGCATTTTATGCAGTACCGCTACAAATTATTGTTCAATCCTTATTTAAGACTAATGTTAAAATGAGGCTTTATAGTCTATCACATTCTTTTGGAGGTATTATTCTATCCTCAACTACTCCTTTCTTTAGTATGTTGTTGTGGCAAAATTTTAAGTCACTATCTCTAACTTTAAACTTTTTCATATTTTTGCTTATAATATTAATGAGTACAGTGTTGGTTTTACGTAGGATGTCATCCTCGTAAAAAGGCTTGTTGTGTGGATCGGAAAACGCACTCGTTGTCATCCCGTGGCTTGACCACGGGATCCAAAAAACAACTTAAAATATACATAGAAATAACATCAATTGCCTTAGATATTTCTTCCGTCTTTACTGCGACCTGTAGGTTTTATGCTAGGACTACTTGAAGATTTGGAGCTTTGCTGTGCTTGTGTCCCAATTTGCTTCGCTTCTTTTGCTAAGTTTTCAAATTTGTCTTTTAAGCTTTTTGTATTGCCTTTTAGCTTTAAATCGTGAGTTATTTCGTTAATATTCAATTTTTTAGGAGTTGGATGATATATAGGCTCTTTAGATTGAGTATGTTTAGAATGTTCTATTGCAAATTTTGTATGAGGTCTTATTAGTTTATTCTCTTTCCCTGTACCTTTCTGTTTTTCTTCCTCCCATTTATCCCATTCCTCAGGTGATGTCCAGTATCTTTTTATTTTACTATCAACCTCAATTCTGGATTAGATAATTTTTAGATATAGCTGGTTTGTTAGATTTCATACAGTAAGCAACAAGAGTAGATAAGATATGGACGAAGGCATTCCAAATTGATCTATGTCTTGTATGTTCAAGTTCAAAAACCCCTTTAGTACACTAAAAACTGTTTCAATAATTGAGCGTTTGCGTAGTAAAATTTTTTCAATTAATGGTATAAGTTTATTCTTCATGTTCTTCTTTATCCCAGTTACCAACTTGATCTCTCTGACGTATAGTTCATCAAAAAGTTCTTGTTTTATATAGCATTTATCCCCAAACAACAATCCAGTAATACGTTTGGTTATTTCTGGCACTGGCACTCTATCATCTATGTTGCCAGGCGTTAGTTTTAAACCTTGAATCTCTCCAAGTTCATTAATCAATAAATGTAATTTAAAACCAAAGAACCAACCTTTTGTTGTTTTGCCTAATGCAGCAATACCAGCAAACACCTTATTGCGAGATACTCTTTTTGGATGACAAATTGCTAAAGATGTTGCATCAATATAAGAGACTCCGGTAGGTTGAGATTGATACATATACCATTCAAGCAATAAAACTAAATACGTTAGAATTCTGGGTTTTAAAGCTATAAAACGAGTATATGATGGAAGAGTTACAAATTCAGATTTATATAATTGTAGATAGGACATATAAAAATATTTAAAGTTTTTACAAGGTGATTGATGATATAAAAGTACTATTGTTAATAGCTCAGAATGGCTTATCTTAGACTCTCTTGTAGGTTTTTTATTGCTAATTGGTAAAAAAGACCGACTAATCCAATATTCAGCAACTTTACAAAAATCATCGACAAAATAAAATAATGCGGTAATATCTTTCTTCAAGGGGATATTCTTGTTTTTTTGCTAAAAACTTATATAGAATATCTTCTATCCCTTGTAAATACTTCCATTCCTACCTCTTTTAATCCAGAATTCGGGTTGAAAGGTAAATATGCTATTTCTTTAGTTAAATCGAATAATACATATTTTATTCCTTTAATAAAGGCGTTTTGCACTCCTGCAAGAAATAATATTATTGCTAGCGGAGTAATAGTAATCCAACAAATTGCACTCTTTAATACAGGTTCGAATAAAATTAATATGAAAAACACTGTTCCAAAAATTAGTGTTATAACAGGGGTTAATAAAGCTCCATTTAGCCAACTTATCTTTCTAAATATATAGCTATTAAAAACGGCATAAAAGATTGTAAAGATACCAGTCCACAAAAGTACTGTCCCTTTATAATGTATAAGTTGTTCAGGTTGTTTATAAAATTCTACAGATTTAGCAAACCACACCCCTTCTAATAGATTAATAGTGAGACTATAGGAAGCAATAATAATAGTCATAAACTGTAAGTATCTTGAACTTAAAATGACCTTAAAATTATTGTAGAAAGTATATGTGTTTTGTTTCTTGAAATCTTTCTGATTCATACATGTTTTTTCTTCGTATAGCTTAAGCAGATAAGGTAGTTACTTTTTGTAATACGTGATAAACAGCATCAAAAAAATATGTAAAGTTACTAGTATCTTTTCTAATTTGATGTTTAATTTTAAACCTGAAAGAAGCTACAACCAAAGTATATCCATATTTTACTCCTTCATGGCATAAGTATTTAAGAACTGTTGGATTTTTCAGTACAATCATATTACTACCAATAGCAACTATTATTATGCCTATATTACTCTTTCGAAGAGAAGAAAATAGTAGTTTAGAGGATAAAAGTAATAATACAGATCACAGTGATATAGAAGATTTTAAAGATGCGGTAATTACAATAAATGGTTAAAGTTTGGAATGTGAATATATAACCTAATTTAGTAGACTTTAACTATTTTATTAAAAGCATATACACTCTGCCTTAATCTATGAGGTACAACGAGTATTATGCTAAAGAGTTTAGATAAACTAAAACCATGAGGAATAATATGAGAGATTTACAAAAGTCAAAACAATTAATTATTGAATGTCAAAAATATAGCGCCTCGAAACGTGTTGATTTAGAAGGAACATATAATTTCATTATTGATAAAGGTCAAGGAGCCTACGTTTGGGATGTAGATGGCAATAAATATATTGATTATACTTCTTCTACTGGAGCAATTATTTTAGGTTATAGATATGATGAAGTAGATAATGCTGTAATAGAACAGGTGAGAAATTATGGTAGTATATTTACAACTACTTTATCAAAACTTCAACTAGAACTAGCAAAGAAAACTCTGAATCTTTTCCATGGTTATGAAAAAGTGCTCTTTTTTAGAACTGGATCATGTGCTACAACAGCTGCAGTGAGATTAGCAAGAATTTACAGCAGAAAAAAAATAATATTAACTTCTGGATATCATGGATGGCATGATTGGCATCTTAATATTTTTCCACGTTTTAAGATAGAAGATCCAAATTATTTAGATTTTTCTTATAACCTTAATCTTTTAAAATTTTATTACGAACAACATAAAGGACAGGTAGCGTGTACTATTATTACTCCAGAACCAACTTTTTTTCCAAACGAATATTTTGAAGAGTTATATCAAATTACAAAATTTTATGGATCAATACTAGTATTTGATGAAGTAATGTGTGGCTTTAGAATTCATTATGGAGGATTTTATTCTCAACTAAGTTTTACTCCTAATTTATTAGTCATAGGCAAGGGGCTAACAAATGGGTATGTATTATCTGCAGTTTTAGGACAGAAAGATATCATGGTAGCTAGAGAAAAAACACACTTAGTTGATACATTTCACAATGAACAGACACCAATGGCAGCAGCTATTGCAACATTAGATGTTTATATGCACAAGAACGTAATAAATAAATTAAATTTCATTGGCAATCAATTAATTCAAGGCCTCAGTAATCTTTTTTTAACTTTCGGAGTAAAGGCATGTATCAAGAAATATCCAGCATTGTTTCACATTATTTTTGATAATGAGAAAATTGAAACTGCGTTTCATCGTACATTACAATCAAGAGGCATATTATTTCATCCATTTGATCCCCAAATGGTCAATTTTTGTCATTCTGAAGCAGATATACGTTATACTCTTCAAACAGTAGAAGAAGTATTAAAAATATTGAGTAAGAAATTTCCAACAGAGTTTGGTTTATCAGATACATCATTAAGTCAAGCATCGTTAGATTTTCGTACTTTACACGAGTTTGGTGGATTAATGAATTATAAACTGCCAATAGAGCAAATACCGATCAATTGGTTGCAAAATGATAGATAAAAATCCTATTATCAAAATGGTTCTAGCGCAATACCCTCTTGTGAATTTTGAATCACAAAACGATATACCGGGTTTGGGGTACAACCATTAGAAAAACATTAACATTACGCGAGTTTCGTATTAATAGAGGAACTGAATAGCTGATAGTAACTGGGTTACGAGGATATTAGTAATATTGTTTTTGTTATAAAATGTACTTAAAACTGCATAAATTTTTAGTAAATTGTCTTTTTTGACTATAACTATTAAATTGTAAAACTTATCACACCTCTTACAAACCTTGAAAGGATAAGCATTATAGCATATTCATTAACCATAATTTAGGCATCTTAATACGAAACTCGCGTAGTATTAGAAAAAAGTTTATAGGTTATTGAAAAAACTTTAAGAGCAATAACCTATGATAATGGATTTTACAGAAATATTTTGTTACGTCGATGATTTTTTTCAAGAATTAGACAAGCATACAAATTCAATTACTAACCATAACAACAAATCTGGTCCTAAAAGTCGACTGAACAGAAGTGAGGTAATAACAATTATAATAGGCTACTGGCAGTCATCTTATGATTGTTTTAAGAATTATTATCTGAAGCAAATATGAATTCATCATCAAAGAGATTTTCAATTAGTAAGCTATAGTCAATTTATAAAAATAATAGGTCCACATTTACCACTATTAGTACTAATATTCAATTCTATTTTGGATCAGTGTGACGGACTCTCTTTTGTAGATTCAAGTAGTATAGAGGTATGTAAGAGATACCGTATTTCAATGAATAAAGTGTTCGCCGGCATAGCAGCAAGCAGTAAGACAACAAAAGGTTGGTTCTATGGACTTAAACTACATCTAATAATTAATAGAGCCGGTGGTATAGTTAAAGCATCTATTATGGTTAATGAATATGCTATAATCCTTATTATCCTTTCAAGGTTTGTAAGAGGTGTGACAAGTTTTACAATTTAATAGTTATAGTCAAAAAAGATAATTTACTAAAAATTTATGCAGTTTTAAGTACATTTTATAACAAAAACAATATTACTAATATCCTCGTAACCCAGTTACTATCAGCTATTCAGTTCCTCTATTAATACGAAACTCGCGTTAATAAAAGGATATGGTAAAGTAATTAGAAAATAGTTATACCAAGTCCATATTCATATGATTTAAGAAAGAGAGTGATTCAATGTAACTTTACATATTTTTTTGATGCTGCTTATCACGTATTACAAAAAGTAACTACCTTACCTGCTTAAGCTATAGCTACACTTAATATATTTCGTGATTTATGATTATTGATTACTCGATTATATGTAAGTAGTAATGTATCATCACCTAAATTAATGGCATCAATGGCACTATCAGGGTTTAATAAGTTTACTGGTTCTAAATTACTCCAATATATTCCATTATTTATGGAGATTGATCTGTGTATGTAAGTAACGCGAGTTTCGTATTAAGATGCCTAAATTATGGTTAATGAATATGCTATAATCCTTATCCTTTCAAGGTTTGTAAGAGGTGTGACAAGTTTTACAATTTAATAGTTATGGTCAAAAAAGACAATTTACTAAAAATTTATGCAGTTTTAAGTACATTTTATAACATTATCATCTTTGGATATTGGAATATCAAGGACAACAGCTGTATCCAACGTACTAATTGAGTAGAAATATTATACAAGATATTAACCAATGTATCTAATCCAACACGAAATATACTATTTTGCCTATAACCATGTTTTTTAATAACTATTGGTTTATCTAAAACTATAATCTCTCCAGTTTGATAAGCTAGGCAAAATGCAATAGACAATATTTGCATCAATGTATCTA
Source organism: Rickettsia endosymbiont of Ixodes scapularis (assembly GCF_000160735.1). Lineage (NCBI taxonomy): Bacteria > Pseudomonadati > Pseudomonadota > Alphaproteobacteria > Rickettsiales > Rickettsiaceae > Rickettsia > Rickettsia endosymbiont of Ixodes scapularis. The sequence continues at coordinate 248,661 of NZ_CM000770.1, forward strand.
ATCGTAAATCATTAGTAATATGAGTTGCTTCACAGTTGAATCCTGCTGATTTAAAAGCTTTGAACATTGTTTCAATTTGCCATCTTTGAGCATATAATCTCAGCAGGATTTTTGATCTCATCACTATGTATTAAGACTGCAAGTTCACTCTTCTTATTTCTGATCCCTACTACATTAAATATTTCACCTTTTGTACCAATTCTACGTTGTGACAAACTCACATGCGATCCTATGGCTAGAGGGCGAAATAACTCTTGTATTTTAACCATTTTTCCCCTTGCATTACTGATATATTGTCCATTTTCTCTAACTCGAAAAACGTATCTTATTTGATTTGTTCTAAGCCAAGAGAGCCATTCCTTACCTATAAATTCTCTATCAGCGGTTAATGCTTCAATGCGGTTTTTGTCAAAAACTTCTAAAAAACACTCCATCAGATCAATACGCTCAATATAATCAGAGTTACCACACTTTTTATCACTTAGAAAATTCCAAAAAGGGGGATCGCTATACCATGAAAACTGACAGCTAAATATAAAATATTTATATGTCGTTTACCAAATTTCCCTTACTACATGACAATTTTTAGAGATGTAAGGACTAAAGGATTGAATTTTGCTGATAATTCATGATGATAACGGGGAAAGAACTTGGTTTACATATGAAAGATCATTCCGCCCCTCTAGTCGAATTATTACAAAAACATATTTTGCTTAATTTATCAAGAGCAAAATGTTTAGGATTATTTATCATTTCAATGCTTAACAGCAGGACAGTAAACATGTCATTGTTATGCAATAGAATGCCGTCTGGGATTAAAGCAGCTTCATGGTATAGAAGGATGCAAAGATTTATCTCTGAAATCTCAATATCATGGAGAGTATTACCTGTTATGTTAGTCATGATGACTGGGTTTGAGCAGGAGCAAAAATGGGTATTGTGTTTAGATAGAACGAATTGGAAATTTGGTAAACGACATATAAATATTTTATATTTAGCTGTCAGTTTTCATGGTATAGCGATCCCCCTTTTTGGAATTTTCTAAGTGATAAAAAGTGTGGTAACTCTGATTATATTGAGCGTATTGATCTGATGGAGTGTTTTTTAGAAGTTTTTGACAAAAACCGCATTGAAGCATTAACCGCTGATAGAGAATTTATAGGTAAGGAATGGCTCTCTTGGCTTAGAACAAATCAAATAAGATACGTTTTTCGAGTTAGAGAAAATAGACAATATATCAGTAATGCAAGGGGAAAAATGGTTAAAATACAAGAGTTATTTCGCCCTCTAGCCATAGGATCGCATGTGAGTTTGTCACAACGTAGAATTGGTACAAAAGGTGAAATATTTAATGTAGTAGGGATCAGAAATAAGAAGAGTGAACTTGCAGTCTTAATACATAGTGATGAGATCAAAAATCCTGCTGAGATATATGCTCAAAGATGGCAAATTGAAACAATGTTCAAAGCTTTTAAATCAGCAGGATTCAACTGTGAAGCAACTCATATTACTAATGATTTACGATTAGATACATTGATGCAAATATTGTCTATTGCATTTTGCCTAGCTTATCAAACTGGAGAGATTATAGTTTTAGATAAACCAATAGTTATTAAAAAACATGGTTATAGGCAAAATAGTATATTTCGTGTTGGATTAGATACATTGGTTAATATCTTGTATAATATTTCTACTCAATTAGTACGTTGGATACAGCTGTTGTCCTTGATATTCCAATATCCAAAGATGATAAAATGAAAAATTGTCATGTAGTAAGCAAATTTCCAATTCGTTCTATCTAAACACAATACCCATTTTTGCTCCTGCTCAAACCCAGTCATCATGACTAACATAACAGGTAATACTCTCCATGATATTGAGATTTCAGAGATAAATCTTTGCATCCTTCTATACCATGAAGCTGCTTTAATCCCAGACGGCATTCTATTGCATAACAATGACATGTTTACTGTCCTGCTGTTAAGCATTGAAATGATAAATAATCCTAAACATTTTGCTCTTGATAAATTAAGCGAAATATGTTTTTGTAATAATTCGACTAGAGGGGCGGAATGATCTTTCATATGTAAACCAAGTTCTTTCCCCGTTATCATCATGAATTATCAGCAAAATTCAATCCTTTAGTCCTTACATCTCTAAAAATTGTCATGTAGTAAGATGAAAAATAAACTTATGTCTATGTTGGATAAAATATTATTGCTTAAAAAGCATTAATAGAATCTGTGTTTAGTAAAATTAAACTATTGGGGAAGTTTGAGCATTCAAGGCATAGATCAGTTACAAATGCCTTTGTGCATATGGTTGCAGCACTGATAAATTATCAAATGTCTGATAATAAACCTTCTATTACATCTCTCTTGATATGCTAAATCCTATGCTATATTACGCGAGTTTCGTATTAAGATGCCTAAATTATGGTTAATGAATATGCTATAATCCTTATTATCCTTTCAAGGTTTGTAAGAGGTATGACAAGTTTTACAATTTAATAGTTATAGTCAAAAAAGACAATTTACTAAAAATTTATGCAGTTTTAAGTACATTTTATAACAAAAACAATATTACTAATATCCTCGTAACCCAGTTACTATCAGCTATTCAGCGACTTTTTGAATACGAAACTCGCGTTTTTAACATCTTCATTATTTCTATAATAATCACTACAATCATTTAGTAGTATGTGAAATATTGTTGTTTTTAATGTATCGCTTTTAGTTGCCGGTAAATTTTGAGCAAGTAACCCTAATATGTCCTTACCTTTTATAATAGTTTCATTATTATTTTTTGCTTCTTTAAAATACCATGTTTCGTGGTTTTTTATTTAAAAATGCTTTAAATTGGTAATTGACTGAATAAATAAAAATGTTTATTATCAGTCCAAATTAAATGTAAAAGTATATTTTATGAAAGTTGTTAGCTCATTAAAATCATTAAAAAAACGTGATAAAGATTGTCAGATCGTTAAAAGAAGAAGCAAAATTTTTGTAATAAATAAAAAGAATAAAAGATTTAAAGCAAAACAAGGCTAATTAATCGGATGAACTTGAAAAATTGCCTTACTCTTTTGCTTTCAAGAATTGAATTTTATTTTATCGAGGATTCCTGTACTCACGTACTAAGTTGTACGTTGCGTGCAGTCACCTCTCAAAATAAAATTCAATTCTTGAAAGCATGTGAGTATATGTCGTCTTTGTAAGTTCTCGGATGCTGAACGTTTAATATACGCTCCGCTCCTCGGCTTACAGACTCCTTGCTCTTTTCCAAGTTGATCTTTGTATACTAGTCTTCATTTTACTTCGGAGTATATAATACTACTTTTGAAAGAAAAGAAATAAATATGGCCGGTCACTCAAAGTTCAAAAATATTCAGCATCGTAAAGGGGCTCAAGATAAAAAAAGAGCAAAAGTTTTCACTAAATTAATTCGTGAAATAGTTACTGCAGCTAAAACCGGTTCTTCTAATAATCCTGAAAATAATCCACGTCTTAGAAATGCTTTAACCTCCGCACGTAGTCAAAATCTCCCTAAAGAAAGAATAGATAAAGCTATTAATAGTGCTAATGATTCTTCTAATACCGAAAATTATACGGAAATTAGATATGAAGGTTATGCCCCGAATGGTATTGCTATAATAGTTGAAGCTTTAACCGATAATAAAAACCGCACTGCTGCAGAAGTACGCTCTAGTTTTACTAAATATGGTGGAAGTTTAGGCGAAACCGGTAGTGTCAATTATTTATTTAAACATTGCGGCGTTATTCAATATCTAAGCAATATAGCATCGAATGAAAATATTTTAGAAGCAGTTATAGAGTTAGATGTAGATGATATTATCTCTGATGATACCACCCATACAATCTATACGGATATTGAAAATTTTTCCAAAGTTCTAGAATTTTTAACCGGCAAATACGGTATACCTGAAGACTCTTATATAGGCTGGATTCCATTAAATACAATAATTATAGATGATAAGGAAAAAGCTGAAAAATTACTAAAGCTCGTGGAAATTTTAGAAGAAAGCGACGATGTACAAAGAGTTTTCGGGAATTATGAGTTATCTGATGATGTTTATGAAATAATACAAGGAGAACAATGACTTATAACGATACAAATTATCAAATAATTATTTTAGCAGCCGGTAAAGGTACTAGAATGGAGTCCGATTTACCGAAAGTAATGCATAAAGTTGGCGGAGTTCCAATGCTTGAAACGGTATTAAAGAATTCGCTTAACGTCACAAATGATGTAATTATAGTTTATTTAGAAGAACTTAAAAAACATTTAACGCCCTATGAAAATATGTGTTGCTTTGTACTGCAAGAAGAACCTAAAGGCACAGCTCATGCTACTTATGCAGCAATAGATTTAATTGATAAAAATAAAACAATATTAGTTTTATACGGCGATCATCCTCTTATTACTCCAAAACTTATGCATGAATTAATAGATTACTTAAGCCTTACTAATTCTGCATTAGTGACTTTAAGCTTTGAGAGAGCAAATCCGGCTCAATATGGAAGAATAGCTACTGATAAAAATGGTGAATTTTTAGAGATAATCGAATATAAAAATGCAAGTGAAGAAGAGAAAAACATAAAACTTTGTAATTCAGGTATTATGGCTTTCAGTAGCGGAATTTTAAATAAATACTTACCTTTATTTGCTACTAATACTAACGGTAATAAGGAAGTTTATTTAACTGAAATAGTAAAAATATGTAAAAATCATGGTGAAAAAGTTTCATATTTATTATCTACTGATCATGATTTAATTGTTGGTGTTAATACTAAAAATGAGCTAGAAGAAGCTAATAATATTTTTTCTAAGAATAAGTCTTAGTATTACCCGCATGGATACCGAGTTGTCATTACGAGTGGGCTTTGTTGCGTGGATCGAAAAACGCATTCGGTGTTACCCCGTGGCTTGACCACGATATCTAGAAAAACAATAAAAAATACTAATAATTTTAGTATTTTTAACTGGATCCCGCGATCAAGTCGCAGGATGACAGAGGTGAAATTGATCCACGCAGCCTACGGCTGCTCGCAATGACGATTAAGTATCCATCTTGCGAGAATGACATAGGAAGCCACACGGGCAATGCTAAAAATTTTGGAGAGATGGCCGAGCGGTTTAAGGCGCACGCCTGGAAAGCGTGTTTACGGCAACGTGTCGGGGGTTCGAATCCCCCTCTCTCCGCCATAATAATATTTCTTTTGTTATTATGCATTAGCATCTTTTATAATTTTTATATTTATAAATCTATTTAATATATTATGGAAGAAAAACAAAAGTCTAAACCGACTCTTCGCACAAGAGCTAATAAAATTAAAGAGTTTAGGTGCAAGAACTTGATCGCCGTAATTGAGAACCCTGATAATATAAAAAATATTGGCGCCATCATTCGAAATGTTAACGCACTTGGGATTAAAAAAGCTTATATTGTTACCAATCAAAAACTATTGCCTGACACATGGGAAGAAATGCGTAAAGAGCCAAAACTCAATGCTATATCCGTCTCTGACATCAAATGGAGTTTCGTAAAGATTTTCAAAGACACAAATAGCTGTATGGATCATTTGGAGAAGGAAAGTTTTGTTTCGGTCATTACTTCTCCTCACATAAAAGGATACAAAAATGTAGTGCTTCATAAACATGATTACACTAAGTATAAAAAGCTTGCAGTTTGGTTTGGAAACGAAGGAGTAGGAATTAGCAAAACTGCTGTCAAGAGAAGTAGCTTTTGTATTAACATTCCAATGTACGGAATTATTGAAAGTCTTAATTTGGGTACATCATCCGGCATTGTGCTATATGAGATCGCAAAACAACGACACAAATTTTAGTTTAACCTAAAAAAGAAGATCGCTACAAATAAGGTTAGCAAAGAAGTTTCCTAATTTAACGCGAGTTTCGTATTCAAAAAGTCGCTGAATAGCTGATAGTAACTGGGTTACGGGGATCTTAATAATACTGTTTTTGTTATAAAGTGAGTACAAAATACAAATTGCTAATTAAAATATGGTATTTATAGTATTAGAAAAAAGTTTATAGGTTATTGAAAAAACTTTAAGAGCAATAACCTATGATAATGGATTTTACAGAAATATTTTGTTACGTCGATGATTTTTTTCAAGAATTAGACAAGCATACAAATTCAATTACTAACCATAACAACAAATCTGGTCCTAAAAGTCGACTGAACAGAAGTGAGGTAATAACAAACTGAACAGAAGTGAGGTAATAACAATTATAATAGGCTACTGGCAGTCATCTTATGATTGTTTTAAGAATTATTATCTGAAGCAAATATGAATTCATCATCAAAGAGATTTTCAATTAGTAAGCTATAGTCAATTTATAAAAATAATAGGTCCACATTTACCACTATTAGTACTAATATTCAATTCTATTTTGGATCAGTGTGACGGACTCTCTTTTGTAGATTCAAGTAGTATAGAGGTATGTAAGAGATACCGTATTTCAATGAATAAAGTGTTCGCCGGCATAGCAGCAAGCAGTAAGACAACAAAAGGTTGGTTCTATGGACTTAAACTACATCTAATAATTAATAGAGCCGGTGGTATAGTTAAAGCATCTTTTAGCCCTGGCAATAAGGATGATAGAAAACAGCTGGAACTGATAATCAAAAATCTTTTTGGTAAAGTATTCGGAGATCGTGGTTATATTTCGCAACAATTATTTCTACAACTTTTAGAGCAAGGAATTTTTATGGTAACTAGGGTAAAGAAAAATATGAAAAATCTTACTACATGACAATTTTTCATTTTATCATCTTTGGATATTGGAATATCAAGGACAACAGCTGTATCCAACGTACTAATTGAGTAGAAATATTATACAAGATATTAACCAATGTATCTAATCCAACACGAAATATACTATTTTGCCTATAACCATGTTTTTTAATAACTATTGGTTTATCTAAAACTATAATCTCTCCAGTTTGATAAGCTAGGCAAAATGCAATAGACAATATTTGCATCAATGTATCTAATCGTAAATCATTAGTAATATGAGTTGCTTCACAGTTGAATCCTGCTGATTTAAAAGCTTTGAACATTGTTTCAATTTGCCATCTTTGAGCATATATCTCAGCAGGATTTTTGATCTCATCACTATGTATTAAGACTGCAAGTTCACTCTTCTTATTTCTGATCCCTACTACATTAAATATTTCACCTTTTGTACCAATTCTACGTTGTGACAAACTCACATGCGATCCTATGGCTAGAGGGCGAAATAACTCTTGTATTTTAACCATTTTTCCCCTTGCATTACTGATATATTGTCTATTTTCTCTAACTCGAAAAACGTATCTTATTTGATTTGTTCTAAGCCAAGAGAGCCATTCCTTACCTATAAATTCTCTATCAGCGGTTAATGCTTCAATGCGGTTTTTGTCAAAAACTTCTAAAAAACACTCCATCAGATCAATACGCTCAATATAATCAGAGTTACCACACTTTTTATCACTTAGAAAATTCCAAAAAGGGGGATCGCTATACCATGAAAACTGACAGCTAAATATAAAATATTTATATGTCGTTTACCAAATTTCCAATTCGTTCTATCTAAACACAATACCCATTTTTGCTCCTGCTCAAACCCAGTCATCATGACTAACATAACAGGTAATACTCTCCATGATATTGAGATTTCAGAGATAAATCTTTGCATCCTTCTATACCATGAAGCTGCTTTAATCCCAGACGGCATTCTATTGCATAACAATGACATGTTTACTGTCCTGCTGTTAAGCATTGAAATGATAAATAATCCTAAACATTTTGCTCTTGATAAATTAAGCGAAATATGTTTTTGTAATAATTCGACTAGAGGGGCGGAATGATCTTTCATATGTAAACCAAGTTCTTTCCCCGTTATCATCATGAATTATCAGCAAAATTCAATCCTTTAGTCCTTACATCTCTAAAAATTGTCATGTAGTAAGCTTAAAATTGATTAATTTATCAAAGAGGGATATTCTACTAAATGTCATTCCCGCGAAGTCAGGGCGTTGTTGCGTGGTTCTAACTTTTCGTCATTGCGAGGAAATTACAAAGTAATCTCAGGAGTTTGTTATTATTTCATGAGATTGCCACGCAGTCTACGACTGCTCGCAATAACGATTTAGTAGTATCCATGCAACAACGCCGGAGTACTTGTATTATAATGTAGCCAATTTTTGAAGTTCAACGAGTATATTATAATTGTCTTTGTTCTTGAATTAGCTCAAAAACTTCAACTGTGTCTCCTTCTCTAATATCTTCGTAATTTTCAAATGCTATACCACACTTATATCCTTCTCTAACCTCTTTAACTTCATCTTTAAAGCGTTTTAAAGTTTTGAGTTTTCCTTCATGAATGACTACATTATCACGTAATAAGCGTACGCCCGCCCCTTTCTTAATAATCCCTTTAGTTACATAGCTACCGGCGATTTTACCGACTTTGGTAATATTGAATATTTGTCTAATTTCTACGCTTCCGATATACTGCTCTCTAACTATCGGATCAAGCATACCGCTCATAATGGCTTTTACGTCATCAATTAAATTATATATTATACTATAATATCTAATATCGACTTTTTCTTTTTCTGCAGCAGTTAAAGCATTTGCCCCTGCTCTAACGTTAAAGCCGACAATAATAGCCGAAGAAGCATGGGCAAGAGATACATCGGATTCCGTTATCGGACCTACGCCGCTATGAAGTATACGAAGCTTTATTTCATCACTCGGTAATTTTAATAAGCTACCTGAAATAGCTTCAACCGACCCTTGAACATCACCTTTAATAATTAAAAGTAATTCCTTAATTTTACTATTACCGGAAGCTTTTAAAAATAAATCTTCTAAACTTGAACGCGGTGCAATAGATATTTTCTTTTCTTTAGCAAGACGCATTCTATATTCAGCTATATCTTTTGCTTGTTTCTCATTTTGTACTACGTTAAATTTATCGCCGGCAAAAGGTACTTCGTTTAAACCCTGAATTTCTACAGGAACAGACGGAGTTGCTTCCGCTATTTCTAGTCCCTTATCATTGGTCATCTTTTTAACTTTGCCGTAAGAAGAACCGGCTATTATAATATCACCTTTTCTTAAAGTACCTCGCTGAACTAATATAGTAGTTAGCGTTCCTCTTCCTTTTTCAATTTTTGACTCGATTACAACACCGGCAGCTGAACTGAAAGGGCTTGCCTTTAAATCCTGCATTTCTGCAATTAATAAAATTGCTTCTTCAAGTTTATCTAAGTTAATTTTCTTTAGTGCCGAGATAGGAATAACCATAACGTCGCCACCTGCCTCTTCGCCGATAATTTCGTGGACATATAATTCGTTCTTTACACGCTCAATATCAATATCAGGCTTATCAATCTTATTAATAGCTACAATTATAGGAACACCCGCTGCTTTCGCATGATTAATTGCCTCAACCGTTTGTGTTTTGATTCCATCATCTGCTGCGACCACTATAATAACTATATCCGTTACTTTAGCACCTCTTGACCGCATTTCCGAAAAAGCTTCATGCCCCGGAGTATCAATAAAAGTAATCGCTCTACCATCTGCAAGAGTTACTCTATAAGCCCCGATATGTTGGGTAATGCCGCCTAGCTCACCTGCAGCAATATCCGTAGATTTAAGAGCGTCAAGCAATGAGGTTTTACCATGATCGACATGCCCCATTACCGTCACAACCGGAGCACGCGTTCTTAAATCTTCAACCTTATCATCACTAATTAAAACATTTTCAACATCTGATTCTTGGACTCTTTTTACCGTATGCCCTAAATTTGTTGCAACTAGTTCTGCCGTATCGGCATCTATTGTTTGGCTAGCATTTGCAAGAATACCGAGTTTCATTAATTCTTTAATTATATCAGCCACTCTTTCAGACATAGCATTTGCAAGATCGCCGACTCCGATAACTTCCGGTATCGTCACTTCTCTATATACTTTCTCAGGTGCTTGTGATACTAATTTACGCTTTTCTTTTTCTCTAGCTCTTTTTATAGAAGCAAGACTTCTAGTTCTACCGCTGCCGCTTTCGTCGTCGCTAAGCATATTGAAAAGATCGGCTTTTTTGAATTTTTTTGGCTCTTCTAGCTTAATTTTTGGTGCGACTACTTTACTATCTGCCGTTTTATCTAATTCTTTCTCTGATTCTATACCGTAACGTGTTCGCATTCCTACTAAAGGAGACTTTACAAAAGTTTCTTCTTTCTTTTTAGGTATTTGTGACGGTGTATCTTCATCATCTTGAACGATTTTAGCACTAACTTCTACTTTATTTTCTTCGGTATTTTGCTGTTTTTGTTCAACTTCTTTATCAGTTTCTAGCGGTTCTATTTTTGAGTTAGCAGACTGGTTAATACTTGCAAGTTTACTTAAAGTGCTTATTTGTGAAGGGTCATTTAATTTAGATTGCTCAGCAGCTTTTTTAAGAATAGATAAACGTCTGTTAAATTCTTCCTTATTAGCATCAATAACAGTTTGATCTAAGCTATTTCTTTCTTTATTTAATGAAAGGGTAGTACTACCGGTAGCGCTTTTTCTAACTTCTACTAGCGTTTTAGATTTAGCATTAACAAAGCTTTGAGCTCCTGTAAGAGAGTCAAAAGACTTATTAAGCGATAATTTTGAATTGCCAAGTGTCAACTTTTTGGGTTTGATTTCCTGGTTATCCGTCATATTTAAAACCTTTGTGTTTCTGTTTTTTCCGTCTACTACTTCATTATGTCATTCCCGTAGAAATGTTGTTACGTGGATCAGTTTTTTTTTCATCATTGCGAGCAGCCGTAGGCTGCGTGGCTCTAAAAATGCGTTCGCTGTCATACCGTGGCTTGATCACGGTATCCAAAAAAATAACTAAAAATACTAAAATTATTAGTATTTTTAGCTAGATCCCGCGATCAAGTCGCGGGATGACAGCGATGGAATTGATCCATGCAACAATGCCAGCTCGCAATGATGGATAAACCCGAGCAATGCAACAATATTGCTTTTAGCTAGGAATAACATACACCCAACCCACTAACTATCCTTTAATTCACCGTGCTGTCTAGCAGTTTTAATCAGCAATTTAATATTTTCGTCCGTTATATTAGAATTTGGAGCTAAATTTTTAAATTCATTTACGCTCATCTCTCCTAAATCTTCTATGGTCTTTATACCATATTCGGCAAATTTTAATATTAATTCAAGCGGTAATTCTAATATATCTATTAATTCTTGCTCAACTCCTAGATCCTCTAGCTTTTTGATAATCTTTTCATTCTTAAGGTCGACGTAATTAATAGCTCGATTTTTGATCTCTACGGCAAGTTCTTCCTCAAAGCCTTCAATTCTTGTTAAAGTACTAATCTCACTACTAGCAATTTGTTCTACTGAATTAAATCCCGTTACCGATAAAAGCTGACCTATAACTTCTTCAACATCTAAAGCTTCCATAAATAATTCCGTAGAAGTTAAGAATTCTTCATTTCTTCTTTTTGATTCTTGCTCTTCGGTCATTATATCGATATTCCAACCTGTAAGCTTAGAAGCTAAACGAACATTCTGCCCTCTTCTACCTATTGCAATACTTTGATTTTCTTGCGAAACTACTACTTCTACCTTATGCCTATCCTCATCAATCAAAATTTTTGTGATTTCCCCAGGTGCAAGCGGTGCAAGAGCATTAACTATAAACTGTGCAAGATCATTACTCCATAATACTATATCAATTTTCTCTCCGTTTAATTCATTTGTTACGGCTTTTACTCTATTACCTCTAATACCTACGCATGAGCCTACAGGATCTATACTACTATCCGAAGCAAATACCGCTATTTTTGCTTTTGAACCGGGATCACGTGCTATTGATTTTATTTGAATAATATCTTCAAGAATTTCAGGTACTTCTAACTTAAATAGCTTAACCAGCATCTGGTTATCTACTCTAGACAAGAAAATCTGCGGTCCTTTTGTTTCTTGCCTTACATCCTGTACATATGCTTTTATACGATCATTAGGTTTAAAATTCTCACCCTTAATTAATTGATCTTTTTTTATTATTGCTTCAGCACGACTCAAGTCAACTATTATATCACCGTATTCTATTCTCTTAACTATCCCGTTTATAATTTCGCCTTTTCTATCTTTAAAGTCATGATATTGTTTTTCACGTTCAGCTTCTATAACACGTTGAGTTATAACTTGTTTTGCAGCTTGAGCCGATACTCTAGCATGATCAATCGGCGGTAAATATTCATATATTTCATCACCGATTTTAGCTTCCGGATTCTTTATTAAAGCTTCTTCAAGTGAGATTTGCGTTAAGTAATCTTCTACATTTTCTACTATTTTTAAGATCCTTAAAAGATTTATCTCGCCGGTTTTCCTATTTATCTGAGCTTTAATATTATATTCATTACCGTATTTTTTTCGTCCTGCTACTTGTACCGCTTGTTCAACCGTTGAAATCAAAATTTCTTTTGATATTCCTTTCTCACGGGCTACAGAATCTATAATTTGTAAAATTTCTACATTACCTATATTAGACATACATTATTCTTATTGCTTTAGGTTCTTGCGTACAATTTCTAAAAAGATTTAATTTTGGTTATTTTTTAAAAATACCTCAAAATAGCCAATCAATTAGAAACTTTCACAGAACCTAGTAATTTTTTAAATACTTCTTCAGTTAAAACTAGATTAGCATTTTTAATTAAATCATAATCAATTAGTACTTCTTGTTCTTCACATTTTAAATATATTTTATTATTTTCGGCTTTAATTATTTTACCCTGATAACGAGTTTTGCCGTTCAATAATTCCTTAAGTTTGATTTTAACTTCTCTTCCTGAAAATCTATTATAATTTTCAAACTTTACTAACGGACGTTCAAGACCACTTGATGATACCTCTAAAGAATATGTATCTTCTATTAAATCTTCAACATCTAGAATAGCGGAGATAGTCCTACTTGCTTTAGTACAATCTTCCACAGATATTTTTTCGCCGTTTAAGCTATCAATCAATATCTCCACTACTTTAGGGTTAACACCTTTAAACTTAACAAGAACTAACTCAAACCCCATATCCGTCAAGGATTCTTCTATTACGTTTGTTATTTGTTGTTCAATAGTTTGCATATTTGATATTTATAACAAAAAAGGTGGGATAAACCCACCTATCTATAATTTTTATAATGCTTATCCGTAACGAAAATACACTAATTAGAATATATAAGCAATATTTAACTTTATATTTTTGTAAAACTACATATTCATAAATGGGCAAATACTCGATAATCCCTCTTGTCCGCTTAGAATGGATCATAGGCTCCTCCTGATGAACAAAATTCTTCTACATGAATACTGAGTATACATAACCCCAATTTTCTCTTCTAATATATGCTACACATGATCGTTAAAAGAATGAGGACCGCAAATTTCATAGGTTTCACCTTTTAAAATGCCTAATAAAAATTCTTCAGCTATTCTACCGGTATGATAATGTATATTATCGTTCTCATTAATATTATCATAACTATCTTGAGTATAAAATTTATCATAGTGAATTTCAGTATCGCATATTGCTGCAATATCAGTTAATTTTTTTACAGCTGCATCTAATTGAAATGTGTCACTGTTTTTATTTTTAGTAGAGTAAATAATGTGAATAACGGCGGGAAGCTTAACATTTTCTTCATTTGTTATACTATTAATTCTAGAAATAGAATGACTTTCTCCTGACCCGCCGCTGATAAGAACGAGATCTTTATTGTTTTCTATATCCGATTCAATATACGAAGGGTGTACTTTTACTAGCTGATTTTCAGAATCAAATAGATAGTTTGTTATAGTTCCATTAGGATTTTTCTTTATTAGGCATTCATAATAATAACCTTCTTCATCATGACCGGTTTTTATAACTGTAAATTCACTGTATTTTTCTCCTACTTTAACAGTAATGACCTGCCCATGTTTGTGCGGTATTACTTTTTATTCATTTTGTCTACAAAATTTTATTTTTGCCGTATTTCTATCAGCACTTTCTATTTCGATTTTTATTTTATGACTTTCAAAACTCTCTATATTATACTTTTCTTTTAATTCATCATATTGCTTCTTTTCAGCACTTACAAAATGCTTTCCTACTATATTTAACGCGAGTTTCGTATTCAAAAAGTCGCTGAATAGCTGATAGTAACTGGGTTACAGGGATCTTGATAATACTGTTTTTGTTATAAAGTGAGTACAAAATACAAATTGCTAATTAAAATATGGTATTTATAGTATTAGAAAAAAGTTTATAGGTTATTGAAAAAACTTTAAGAGCAATAACCTATGATAATGGATTTTACAGAAATATTTTGTTACGTCGATGATTTTTTTCAAGAATTAGACAAGCATACAAATTCAATTACTAACCATAACAACAAATCTGGTCCTAAAAGTCGACTGAACAGAAGTGAGGTAATAACAATTATAATAGGCTATTGGCAGTCATCTTATGATTGTTTTAAGAATTATTATCTGAAGCAAATATGAATTCATCATCAAAGAGATTTTCAATTAGTAAGCTATAGTCAATTTATAAAAATAATAGGTCTACATTTACCACTATTAGTACTAATATTCAATTCTATTTTGGATCAGTGTGACGGACTCTCTTTTGTAGATTCAAGTAGTATAGAGGTATGTAAGAGATACCGTATTTCAATGAATAAAGTGTTCGCCGGCATAGCAGCAAGCAGTAAGACAACAAAAGGTTGGTTCTATGGACTTAAACTACATCTAATAATTAATAGAGCCGGTGGTATAGTTAAAGCATCTTTTAGCCCTGGCAATAAGGATGATAGAAAACAGCTGGAACTGATAATCAAAAATCTTTTTGGTAAAGTATTCGGAGATCGTGGTTATATTTCGCAACAATTATTTCTACAACTTTTAGAGCAAGGAATTTTTATGGTAACTAGGGTAAAGAAAAATATGAAAAATAAACTTATGTCTATGTTGGATAAAATATTATTGCTTAAAAAAGCATTAATAGAATCTGTGTTTAGTAAAATTAAACTATTGGGGAAGTTTGAGCATTCAAGGCATAGATCAGTTACAAATGCCTTTGTGTATATGGTTGCAGCACTGATAAATTATCAAATGTCTGATAATAAACCTTCTATTACATCTCTCTTGATATGCTAAATCCTATGCTATATTAATTCGAAACTCGCGTATATTTAATATTTCCGTTACCAGCGTGTTACCCTCATCTACATTTGATATAAGCTCTTCAGCAACAGGTTGATATAACTCTGAAGGAATATTGCGCCCTACATGTATACCAACAATTTTTGATACTGCCTTTTTAAATTTATGATCATTCTCTAATGCTGGTTGGATCAATTCTAAAAGATCTACTTCATCTGTTTCGCTATATGAACTTAAAACCTTTAGAATACTACTGCCGGTAAGATTTAAAAAATTTTTCATTGCATTTGGCTGTATTCCTTTCTCAGGTTTTTCAGTATTAAAACTATTACTATTAAAAAATTCATTTACCACTGCTTCATATTTAGTTGCTAAATTTCCATAAAAATTTAAAGATTTAGTAATATCAAAATTCTTAAATAGCTCAGCAGCTTTTCTTATTTCTCTCACTATAGTTGTTCTAGACATGATTACTCCTTTTTTAATAATATAACTTTTACATTTAAAATACATATTATAGTAACTAGTCGTATATAGACGTTTTTTTGTATATTCAAGGTAAAAATAAATAAAATTTTTATGCAGTTAACAAGTTTTACTGACTACGGATTACGTAGCCTTATATATCTTGCTTCAAAACCGGAAAGAATTTGTAGTGTAAAAGAGATATCAGAGTACTATAATATTTCCCTTAATCATTTGGTAAAAGTGATTCATAGATTAGCACAATTAGGATATATTAATAGTAGTAAAGGAAAAGGAGGGGGAATTAAGCTAGCATTTAGCCCTTCTTCTATGAAGTTGGGAGATATAATAGAAAAATTAGAACCTAATATGGATATAGTAGAATGTTTTAATAAAAATACTAATAGCTGCAGAATTACAAATTCATGCCAATTTAAACATTTTATTAAAGAAGCAAGTGAAGCATTTATAAAAACATTGAATAATTATACATTAGAAGATGCAATGATTACTAAAACAATTCAAATTAAGGATAAGCTATAGAAAAATAACCGTTTTTCTTTTTCCGCATATTAAAAACTCCTTATTCCCCTTAGCACCTAGTATAGGACTTTCTATTATACCAAATATTTTAAAATTATGCTCTTTCTCAAGCCAATCTTTGATTTTATCACATACTTTTTGATGTAAGAGAGAATTTTTAATAATTCCTTCCTGCTCTACTTCATACTTTTCGACCTCAAACTGCGGTTTTATTAAAGCAATAAGCATGCAATCTTCTTTAACTAAATTTAGTGCAGTCGGTAATATAGTAGTTAAACTAATAAAGCTGGCATCACAGACAATTAAATCAGGAGGGGTAGTTATTTGCTTATCGGTTAAATATCGTGCGTTAGTCTTCTCAAGCACTTTAATTTGTGGATTGTCGCGTAATTTAGGATGAAGTTCGCCATAACCGACATCTACGGCAAAAATTAATTTTGCTTTACGCTCAAGTAATACTTCTGTAAAACCGCCGGTGCTACTACCTATATCAATACAAACTAAATTTTCAGGATCAATTTTAAAATAATCCAAAGCGGCAATTAATTTTAATGCCCCTCTTGAAACATAATTATGCTTCGGTAACTTTACCTTAATGTCGGTGTCATTTATATTAACCTGTATCCCAGGCTTAATTAACTGCTCATGCTTATTATGTACTTTACCTTGGATAATCAAGCTTCGTGCTATGGTAATATCTGTTACAAAACCTTTTTGCAGCAAATATTCATCAAGCCTTATTTTAGTCATTACTTTTTAAATTTGAATTTAACTTATGTTATAAGGGTTCATGAGATAGAAAATATACAATTTGTCTAATTGAAAGTTGCAGTTTCAATTAGACGTAATATATTTGAGCCATACAATAATGCTACAACTGAAGGGAGCATGGTAATCTAGAAAAATATTCAAATCCTAACCAATATATGTCTTTTCTTACCGGCAGAGAGCTTTATAACATTTTTATCGAGTAAGAAATTAGTATTAATTATCATATTCTCATCTGCAACTAATTCATCATTTATTTTAGCTCCCTTCCCTCTTATAAGCTTGCGTGTTTCCGATTTAGAAGTAGCAAGCCCTGCTTCATGAAATAATTCATATGCACTAATACCTGCTTGTAATACTTCCTGCTCTAAAACAACGGTAGGTAAATTCTCATCGATTTGTCCTTCTTCAAATATCTTTACTGCAGTTTTTAGAGCTGATTTTGCCGCTTGTTCCGAATGACAAAGCTTAGTTAGCTCATAAGCAAGCTGTTTTTTAGCTGCATTAATATCTTCAGCCGCTAAACTCTCAAATTTATTAAGCTCTTCAGAAGTTAGCTCACTATATAATTTAGCAAATCTAATTACGTCGGCATCTTCACAGTTACGCCAATATTGGTAATAATCATACGGGCTTAACAAATCTTCATTAAGCCATACCGCCCCTACTGCAGTTTTACCCATTTTAGCACCTGAGCTAGTCGTAAGTAGCGGCGTCGTCATACCGAATACTTCTTTACCGCTTATTTTACGAATTAAATCCGCTCCCATTACGATATTGCCCCATTGATCGCTACCGCCAAGCTGCAAACTGCAATTATAATGCTTGCTTAAATAGTAAAAATCATAGGCTTGTAGCAACATATAGTTAAATTCTAAGAAGCTTAAATGCTGCTCACGCTCAAGCCTTAGCCTTACTGAATCCATAGTCAGCATGCGGTTTACCGAGAAATAGCTACCGAAATCCCGTAGGAAATCTAGATAATTGAGCGAATCTAACCACTCTGCGTTATCCAGCATAATAGCATCACTTTTACCGTCACCGAATTTGATAAACTTTGACAGTGACTTTTTAATACCTTCAGCATTTCTTTTTATATCATCTTTAGTCAAAGCTTTACGTGCTTCATCTTTACCTGAAGGATCACCGATTTTACTCGTACCGCCGCCGATAATTACAATAGGCTTATGTCCATACTGCTGAAGCAATCGCAGAATCATTATCTGCATTAAACTACCGATGTGGAGTGATGTAGCAGTACAGTCAAAGCCTATATATGCAGCTATTTTTGTTTCTTTCGTTATAGCAGTTAACCGATCCAAATCGGTACATTGATGGAAATATCCTTTGTTTATAAATTCTTCTATAAAACTCATATATTATTTCTTATTTTTTTAAAAATTCCTTTTTTGCTTTTCTGCTAGGAAATAAAGTGTTAAGGAAAATAGCATCTTTATCACCTTTTATATAAAGTACTGCATATACTTGCTCAATCATTCTAACATATAAAATTTTTTGACCTTTATATTTCTCTTGATTATGATGTAATTTAATATCTAATAAATTACCGTCAGCAATCAACTGTATTATTTCTTCAAAGCCTATATTATGCTCATGCAATAACTTAGCGTTCTTTTCATGATTATATCTAAATTTGATCATTGGTATTTACAATTTAGTAGCATCTGAATGAATTAGCATATTAAGATAGGTTTGATAAGGCAAACCATGCTTAGAAGCTTTAATTTTTATTGCTTCTATGTCATGTTCTGCAATTCTAATAGTAACAGACCACTTTTTATTAAGATGTGCTTTTGCAGACTTTTGAAATAATGCAATGAGAGCTGGATCATCAATTTTTTGCTGCTTTTCAAAATTATCTTCAATATCTTGTTCGTGAGGATCTAGTTTGATACTCATAATACAACCATTTTCAATGTTATATTTATAATAAATAATGTAAGTACTTTGTCAATACTTGATATATTAGACTATCCTGCGGATAGTTATAAATCTGTACATTGGATTTTGTGAAAGAAATTTAATTTAATCTATTTTTTAGTTCTCTTTGCATCATAGGAAGTAAAATATAAATCAAAACAGGTAATAAAGCAAATTTAAGCAAAAGTGCTTACTACATGACAATTTTTAGAGATGTAAGGACTAAAGGATTGAATTTTGCTGATAATTCATGATGATAACGGGGAAAGAACTTGGTTTACATATGAAAGATCATTCCGCCCCTCTAGTCGAATTATTACAAAAACATATTTCGCTTAATTTATCAAGAGCAAAATGTTTAGGATTATTTATCATTTCAATGCTTAACAGCAGGACAGTAAACATGTCATTGTTATGCAATAGAATGCCGTCTGGGATTAAAGCAGCTTCATGGTATAGAAGGATGCAAAGATTTATCTCTGAAATCTCAATATCATGGAGAGTATTACCTGTTATGTTAGTCATGATGACTGGGTTTGAGCAGGAGCAAAAATGGTTATTGTGTTTAGATAGAACGAATTGGAAATTTGCTTACTACATGACAATTTTTCATTTTATCATCTTTGGATATTGGAATATCAAGGACAACAGCTGTATCCAACGTACTAATTGAGTAGAAATATTATACAAGATATTAACCAATGTATCTAATCCAACACGAAATATACTATTTTGCCTATAACCATGTTTTTTAATAACTATTGGTTTATCTAAAACTATAATCTCTCCAGTTTGATAAGCTAGGCAAAATGCAATAGACAATATTTGCATCAATGTATCTAATCGTAAATCATTAGTAATATGAGTTGCTTCACAGTTGAATCCTGCTGATTTAAAAGCTTTGAACATTGTTTCAATTTGCCATCTTTGAGCATATATCTCAGCAGGATTTTTGATCTCATCACTATGTATTAAGACTGCAAGTTCACTCTTCTTATTTCTGATCCCTACTACATTAAATATTTCACCTTTTGTACCAATTCTACGTTGTGACAAACTCACATGCGATCCTATGGCTAGAGGGCGAAATAACTCTTGTATTTTAACCATTTTTCCCCTTGCATTACTGATATATTGTCTATTTTCTCTAACTCGAAAAACGTATCTTATTTGATTTGTTCTAAGCCAAGAGAGCCATTCCTTACCTATAAATTCTCTATCAGCGGTTAATGCTTCAATGCGGTTTTTGTCAAAAACTTCTAAAAAACACTCCATCAGATCAATACGCTCAATATAATCAGAGTTACCACACTTTTTATCACTTAGAAAATTCCAAAAAGGGGGATCGCTATACCATGAAAACTGACAGCTAAATATAAAATATTTATATGTCGTTTACCAAATTTCCAATTCGTTCTATCTAAACACAATACCCATTTTTGCTCCTGCTCAAACCCAGTCATCATGACTAACATAACAGGTAATACTCTCCATGATATTGAGATTTCAGAGATAAATCTTTGCATCCTTCTATACCATGAAGCTGCTTTAATCCCAGACGGCATTCTATTGCATAACAATGACATGTTTACTGTCCTGCTGTTAAGCATTGAAATGATAAATAATCCTAAACATTTTGCTCTTGATAAATTAAGCGAAATATGTTTTTGTAATAATTCGACTAGAGGGGCGGAATGATCTTTCATATGTAAACCAAGTTCTTTCCCCGTTATCATCATGAATTATCAGCAAAATTCAATCCTTTAGTCCTTACATCTCTAAAAATTGTCATGTAGTAAGGCAAAAGTGTAAAATTAAATAATATTGTTGAATTTTTTATTATAGAAAAAGTTTTATAAAAAAAGAATAACAGAATGAAACTAATAATTATACCTATAGTTTTTTGAGCATTATTTAAGATCAAATCAGAATTATATTTAAAGCAAATATATACGATACCATAACCCACTAAAGTTCCTATTGGTAATAAAACCAGTAAGGGAAAAGGACTGTCTTTCCATAAAAAGAAACATATACCTATCACAAAAGCCAATATACAATAATAAGATTTAGCCCTATTTTCCCATCTACTTATTTGTGCTTGTATAAAATTACTTCTATAAACTAAAACAATTAACACTCCAAAAATCATACCGCCTATAACATCATATATACTATGTACTCCAAGATATAGGCGTGAAAGCATAATATTAATAATCATTTTTGAATTAAATGATAAAAATATTATCATAAAGAAAACAGTAGCCACCTGTACATCCCCACTAGGAAAACCAAATGATCCATCATTAATAGGTAACATATGTAATGTACTAGGCGGGCTAGGAATAGAAAAAGCCTTTTTAATAATAACATTCAATAATGTTGCAAATGATATAAGCCAGCCTAAATCCAAAAATAATCTATTTCTTGGATTTAACCAGTAGGCAATCGCAATAATTGTAATGTAAAAATAATCACTAGCAAAAAAGGAAATATTTTAAACCAGCTAGTTAACATTTCACTTCTAAAATTTAATATCCATTCAGGATTTATTTTAAATAACATCATTACATATAATATTTTTTAGAATAGTATAGACATAACCACATATGAGATAGACTGTCAATGATAGAATATGGTTGTTAGGTACTGTAGTAAAAAATTTATTAATTTTTTAAGAAACAACTAAAGAACCCTCAGCTATAAGCTGAGGGGTTATAAAGTGGAATCGATTAGAAATCGATCATCATTCACAGGTTCACCTTCCTGTTCATCAATATAGCGCTGTATCATTTCATCAGTTATATTACCTGAACTGACCGCCATATAGCCCCTAGCCCACAAATGATTGCCCCAAAATTGTTTTCTTAAATGAGCAAATTCTTGCAATAAAATTCTTGAGCTACTACCTTTTAAATACTGTACTAACTTGCTAAGAGATATTTGTGATTTATATGAGATAAACATATGCACGTGATCACATGATATTTTCCCTGAAATTATATATACTTCATGTTCCATACAAATCTGCCTTAGTAAATCTCTAGCCCTTTCCGCTACTTTGCCTATCAATACTCTCTTCCTATATTTTGGTATCCATATAAGATGTACTTTTAAATCATACTGACTATGACTATTCTTTCTATAACTTCTCATGTTTCTTGATATAAATTCATTGCTAAAGCAATTTCATTATATCTTCCCTTCGCCTGAAGGCGAGGGATTTCTTATCCCCGAAGGGGGACATTAATATTACCGGCTTGAGCCGTGTCCGGTCCTTCATTTTTTATTTTCTCTATATCCTTACTACTTGGTACTACCAACGGCAATATGCCCTGCTCTTTTTGGGTTAGCATTTTTATATACGGATACAACAAAATATCCTTGATTAGCAAATTTTTGTGCTTGAATAAAACTATCATCACGATTTCCTGCTTTAACAAAATTCCATCCGTTCTTTATTCCGTCTTTTTCAAGCCACTCAGCTTGCTTATTTGATAAAGTAGGTATAAATTTCTTTATCGCTTTCAGGATGAGGAAGTAGAGACTTATTTGGAAGCCCCAAGGCTGCACTAGCAGCATACGCAAAACAACTACAATGAGTCAAACGCTTTAACTTAGGAGAGTTATATTTTTCCGTTTCTTCTAATAAAGTTTCTCCCGACTTACAATTTATTACATACCTTTTTGCCACTTTTCCTCAACATTTTAAAGAGTTAATTACCTCTAATTTTTTTAGCACTTTCCGATATATTGTCTGCTTGTGCAGTCATAATACAATATATAATACGATAATTCAACTATTAATCGTAATATATTTTATTATTTAGAAAAATATAAGAACACTCTATGTTTCTTGACAAATGCTATGCTCTTATATATGCTCCTTCGTATGTTAGCAACAAGAAATAAGGCTTAGAAATAAGTACTTCAAGCTTAGCACCCGTAGCTCAATTGGATAGAGTATATGACTACGGATCATAAGGTTAGGGGTTCGACTCCTCTCGGGTGCGCCATTCTTCATTTTTCAGTATTTCTACAAACGTATCAAACGGCGGACACAGTATAAAATCAAGCTTTTTGTCGTTTAACTGAAATATTAAGTGTCTTTCACCAAATCTCTAAACTAAGTAGCTTTTCTCTTTCTTCTAAATAGTAAATTTATCACCTTATAAAAAGAAATATTAATAATTTAATTAACCAACAAGCCTCCCTCATTTATCTTTAACTGTGGCGGGGGAAAATTCCAAGCATCAACCTTGTGGCAGAAGCTTAACCGAGTTGAATATTTAGCAACTGTGTCGATGAGCTATTAAGATGGATGCGTACTAAAGGCGGTGTTAAGCTGCAAGGTTTAGCGACACATCAGCAACATTATAGATTATTATTATTATAATTTATTAACACCTCTTATTATTTCCCTTAATCCTCTATATACTCATAAATCCCTTAAATTAATCCTAATTTATTTATTCATACTTTTAGTTAAATTTCTATTGCTTTCTTAAAGCTCCTTATTATGATTCTGTCTATAAGCTCATTTTTAACAAAATATTAAAATTTATAGAATTTAATAAGGGTAGAGATATGAAAGAATTAATAGAATTTCTAGAAAAAAGAGGATTTACTAGACAAGCAAATAGTTTAAGAAAGGGTGATACAACGCTTAATCTTTCTTATAACGACATAGGCGAGGCTAGAGCGAGAGACTTGGCGGCAAGCTTAAAAGCTAATAACTCTTTAACGTCGCTTGATCTTAGATGGAACAAAATAGGCGAGCAAGGAGCAAAGGAATTAGCCTTAATGCTAAAAGATAATTCTACTATTACAGAGCTTAATCTTAGGTATGGTTATCAGACTCCCGACCCGCTTAATTACTTCATTAACGATAAAGCCTTGGAAGTCCGAACATCACAAATCATGGATCTAATATTACCTGAGCGTCCTTTATTAATGAAAGCTTATATGGCGGCTCCTGCCGGAGACGGTTTTATAAATGTCGCTCGAAACCTTAATCCGTTTAAAAGAAAAAGCCAGCCTCCGGTAGCATTTTGGTCAGGAATTTTAAAAGCGGATCTTGATGAGAGAGAAGTCACATTTGACATACCAAGCTATTTTAACGGCACTTTAAGAGTTATAGGGGTAGCCTCAAGCCTTGACACTATAGGAACTTCCAAAGCTGATTTATTACCAATCCGATCTTATTATCAATCCAAATTTACCTTTATTTGTAGCTCCGAATGATGAGTTTACAGTACCGGTAACAATATTTAATAACCTAAAAGATTCAGGAAACGCTCAGGTTTTTCTAAATATTGAAACAAGCGAAGGACTTAAAATATTAGATTATCCTAAAGAGATACCGATAGACGAAAATAAGGAAGCTACTATTAATGTTAAACTAAAGAACCCTCAGCTATAAGCTGAGGGGTTATAAAGTGGAATCGATTAGAAATCGATCATCATTCACAGGTTCACCTTCCTGTTCATCAATATAGCGCTGTATCATTTCATCAGTTATATTACCTGAACTGACCGCCATATAGCCCCTAGCCCACAAATGATTGCCCCAAAATTGTTTTCTTAAATGAGCAAATTCTTGCAATAAAATTCTTGAGCTACTACCTTTTAAATACTGTACTAACTTGCTAAGAGATATTTGTGATTTATATGAGATAAACATATGCACGTGATCACATGATATTTTCCCTGAAATTATATATACTTCATGTTCCATACAAATCTGCCTTAGTAAATCTCTAGCCCTTTCCGCTACTTTGCCTATCAACACTCTCTTCCTATATTTTGGTATCCATATAAGATGTACTTTTAAATCATACTGACTATGACTATTCTTTCTATAACTTCTCATGTTTCTTGATATAAATTCATTGCTAAAGCAATTTCATTATATCTTCCCTTCGCCTGAAGGCGAGGGATTTCTTATCCCCGAAGGGGGACATTAAAAGCGACTGATAAACTCGGTTCGGCAGATTTAAAGGTTGTGGCTTCTATAAATCACCTAAAACCGGGTATAATATCTATGGCAGTAGTACATAGCTCCGAATTAACTAGTACTACGAGCATTCGCCCTGCTAGCCCTAACGTTACAACAGTTGATACAGGCTTCATTACCGGCAATAAAGCTAATTTAAAAATCTTGCGGGATTTATATCCTGAATTTGCTAAAAAACGCGAGTTTCGTATTCAAAAAGTCGCTGAATAGCTGATAGTAACTGGGTTACGGGGATCTTGATAATACTGTTTTTGTTATAAAGTGAGTACAAAATACAAATTGCTAATTAAAATATGGTATTTATAGTATTAGAAAAAAGTTTATAGGTTATTGAAAAAACTTTAAGAGCAATAACCTATGATAATGGATTTTACAGAAATATTTTGTTACGTCGATGATTTTTTTCAAGAATTAGACAAGCATACAAATTCAATTACTAACCATAACAACAAATCTGGTCCTAAAAGTCGACTGAACAGAAGTGAGGTAATAACAATTACAATAGGCTACTGGCAGTCATCTTATGATTGTTTTAAGAATTATTATCTGAAGCAAATATGAATTCATCATCAAAGAGATTTTCAATTAGTAAGCTATAGTCAATTTATAAAAATAATAGGTCCACATTTACCACTATTAGTACTAATATTCAATTCTATTTTGGATCAGTGTGACGGACTCTCTTTTGTAGATTCAAGTAGTATAGAGGTATGTAAGAGATACCGTATTTCAATGAATAAAGTGTTCGCCGGCATAGCAGCAAGCAGTAAGACAACAAAAGGTTGGTTCTATGGACTTAAACTACATCTAATAATTAATAGAGCCGGTGGTATAGTTAAAGCATCTTTTAGCCCTGGCAATAAGGATGATAGAAAACAGCTGGAACTGATAATCAAAAATCTTTTTGGTAAAGTATTCGGAGATCGTGGTTATATTTCGCAACAATTATTTCTACAACTTTTAGAGCAAGGAATTTTTATGGTAACTAGGGTAAAGAAAAATATGAAAAATAAACTTATGTCTATGTTGGATAAAATATTATTGCTTAAAAAAGCATTAATAGAATCTGTGTTTAGTAAAATTAAACTATTGGGGAAGTTTGAGCATTCAAGGCATAGATCAGTTACAAATGCCTTTGTGCATATGGTTGCAGCACTGATAAATTATCAAATGTCTGATAATAAACCTTCTATTACATCTCTCTTGATATGCTAAATCCTATGCTATATTAATTCAAAACTCGCGTATTAAAGGTAAAAGATATATAAGAAAATTAGTACCATATAAATTTGAAAAACTTAAAGAGTCAAAATTTAAGTATAATGGATTATATATGATTTTTGGAGGTTTAGGTGGAATAGGATTTGAGTTAAGTAAATATTTAGCCCAAAATTATAAGGCTAATCTTGTTCTTGTTGGAAGATCAGACCCAGATATAGCAAAAATTGAAGAAATCAATAGATTTGGTGGTACGGTTAGTTATGAAAAAGCAGATTTACTTAATAAAAACATGATAACCAACTTGCTACATAAATATGCAGTAAATGGTATTATACATTCAGCTCTAACCTTACTAGATAAAACTATACAATTCATGAATAGAGATACATTGAATGATGTACTAGACCCAAAAGTTATTGGCTCCATTAATTTATATAATACAATAGTAGAGAACAACCTTGATCTTGATTTTGTTCTATTCTTTTCATCAATTCAATCTTTTATTGCTAATTCAGGACAAGCCAATTATACAGCAGCCTGTGTATTTAAAGATACTATCGCTAATCTCCTTAGAAACTTTAATATGCAGAATACTAAAATAATAAATTGGGGATATTGGGGTAGCGTGGGAATAGTTTCAACAGACGAATACAGAAATAGGATGAGTATGGTATAGGTTCTATTGAACCTGAATAAGGATTTAAGGTTATTGAACAAATTCTTACAAGCGATATAAATCAAATAACTGTTATCAAAGGAACAGAACAGGCCCTTAAAAATTTATATATAGATTTTGAATCTCAAAATACAAAAGCAATTGTTAGAGATTATTTTACTAATAATATTAGTGATTTATCAGATACAAAAAATATCCTATCAGAAAATAACAACATATTAGATGAATTAATACCTATATTTAAAGTAAATGACATTACTATTCAAAATCATCAATTAGCACTAAAAAAATTAGAAGAATATGCAAGATACTCTATACAGAGCATCTGCATTCCAACTGAATCAGTGCTAAGTCGTTATGACAGGCTTATTAAAGCTATAAATGCTATACCTAAAACTGATCAAATAGATAAATCAGAAATTTTACATGATTATCCTTGGTTGGTGGGACATATTAATCTTCTTGATAAATGTATTTCAAAATATGCTGAAATCCTTACTGGTAAAATTGATTATATGTCTGTTCTATTCCCAGATGGTAAATTTGATCTTGTTGAACCAATCTATCGAGATAATCCTATTTCAGACTATTATAATATTAAGGTCTCAGAAATAGTTGAAAACTATATAAATAGTAGATTGACTCACCATCCAATAAGAATAATAGAAATAGGTGCTGGAACAGGTAGTACAACTAAATTTGTTTTACCAAAATTAAGAGAAAAAGATAGTTATTATTATACTGATTTATCCATTGCTTTTTTAAAAAAAGCAAAAAATGAATTTAATGGATTTCAAAATGTTAAATATGACATATGTAATATAGAAGAAGATTCTAAGGAAGACCTAATCGGAAGCTTTGATATTCTCATTGCAACAAATGTTCTCCATGCTACTAAAAACATTAAAAGAACTATAGCAAATGTAAGAAAATATGTAAAAACAGATGGTATAGCAATAATTAATGAGGTAACTGAAATATCTGATTTTGCTACCCTTACTTTTGGACTAACACCAGGATGGTGGCTATACTCAGACTCTAGAATTATTGATAGTCCACTAATAGATTCTAATATATGGAAAGAAATACTTCGTAAAAATAATTTTATTGAAGTAAAATTTTACGGAAATCAGGGACAAAAGGTTATAGTAGCTTTAGCAGGAAAAACAAATTTGGATAACAACTTTACTTGTGACAATACAATTCAAGAATCTGTAAGCAAAATAAGTTATGATGTGAATTCTTCGAATCGAGATTATAATAAAGATATAGCTAATTCGGTAGAAAAATTTATTACTAAAAACATATCACAAATAATGAAAATTCCTCATGAATCGCTGAATGTAACAACAGCATTTGCAAATTATGGTATAGATTCATTGATTGTACTTGAGTTGGCTAAACCATTTAAGGAAATATATAAAGAGCTCCCAACTACAATTTTCTTTGAATATAGTACTATATCAAATTTGAAAAATTATTTGTTAAAAGAGTATAAAGAAGAATCAGAAAAAGCGTTCAAAACAAGCAAAGAGGTTGTTATACAAAGTTCTAAGGATATAAAACCTACTATGATTGATGATAATAGATTCAAAACATGGCTTAAAGACACTATATGTCATGTAATTCGTATTGACCCAAAAGAACTGAATGAAAATACACCATTTGCTAATTACGGCATAGATTCATTAATTACCCTTGAGATTGTAAAATTAATTGCGAATAAGCTTGGTTATCTACCAAATACAATTTTCTTTGAACACACAACATTAAATTCTCTTTACACTTACCTTATAGGTCAATATAGCGAAAAAATAAAGGAAAATTTTGTTGTAACTGAAAGTACTAGTAGTAAACCACCGCAAAATTTAGAACCTTCCTCTTTATCTCAAAGAAATGAAAATGATTTAGCTGTTATTGGTTTATCAGGCAAATTTCCAAAGGCCAAAAATATTGATGAATTTTGGAATAATTTAGTCAATGGATTAAACTGCACCACAGCAATACCATTAGAAAGATGGAATAATAGTGAATTTTACGATCCAGAAGGAGGTTTAGGCAAAATATATACTAATTATGGTTGTTTTATAGAAGACGTAGAATATTTTGATAATAAATTTTTTCAAATAACTCCTTTTGATGCAGAAAATATTGATCCACAAGAAAGGCTTTTTTTACAAACAACATATCATGCTATTGAAAATTCAGGTTATAAAGTTTCTGATCTCAAAGGTTCAAATATAGGAGTTTTTGTTGGAATAATGAATGTTGGTTATTCTTGGTTGGGGATTGACACCGATAAAATGAATTGGGCAGATACTTTATATTGGTCTGTTGCTAACCGTGTTTCATACAATTTTGATTGGCATGGACCAAGTATGGCTGTGGATACTGCTTGTTCTTCATCACTTACAGCAATTCATTTGGCGTGTCAATCCATTCAGAATGGTGAAAGTACTATGGCTATAGCCGGTGGAGTAAATTTAATATTACATCCTAAACAATATTGTAAGTTGTGCAGGTTAAGGATGCTTTCAAAGAGATTAGAGTGTAGATCATTTGGAGAAAATGCTGATGGGTTTGTTGATGGTGAAGGTATTGCTGCCATATTTTTAAAACCACTTAATCAAGCAATTAAAATAAGGATAGAATCTTTGGTGTTATAAAAGGAAGTTCTATCAATGCTGGAGGCCATTCTAATGGTTATACAGCTCCAAATCCACTTGCTCAATCAGCACTAATATCTTCTACTATCACAAAATCTCAGATATCTTCTGATGCAATTGATTATGTAGAAGCACATGGTACTGGCACTGAACTTGGTGATCCAATAGAGATAAGAGCACTTAATCTAGCTTTTAATACTAATGTAAAAAATAAATGTGCTATAGGTTCTGTGAAGAGTAATATCGGTCATCTAGAGTCAGCTGCAGGAGTAGCAGGTATAATAAAGGTACTATATCAAATGTATAATGAAAAAATAGTTCCTACTTTAAATTCCAAAACACCAAATTCTTATATAAATTTCGATGACTCTCCTTTCTATTTGTCTCAAGAACAAATTGCATGGAACAAATCAGATATAAAAAATAGGATAGCAATGATAAGTTCATTTTGTGCAGGTGGAGCAAATGCCAATGCTATAATTGAGGAATTCAAAATTAATGAAATTTCAGATAAAATACCATATAAGCTATTTATTATATTAATCTCTGGTCACTCAATTGGAGCACTTCAAAGAAATATAGATGCCTTAAGAATTTGGCTTAAAGGCAAAAATGAAATTGATTTATATAGTATTACATATACCCTATCAGTTTGTAGGGAACATTATAAATACCGAAGATTTTTTATTGTTGAAAATAAAGAGCAGTTGATAAACAAATTATCAGAAAATTTATTTAATTTCACAATACCAGAATACTATGAAATGGAACAACAACAGGATTTTCAACTTGAATCTATTGAGCTACAATTACTTAATTTCAATGATCTACTAAAATTATATAAAAGGCTTGGAAAATTATATTTAGATTGTCACGAATTTGACTGGTCAAAAATATATTCAGTAAGGAAAATATCAGATTTACCTCCATATGAATTTGACGATTACATACACTGGATTGATCAGCCAAAATATGGGTTAGCTGATAAAGATAAATATTACCATCATCATATAGTAAATAATAAAAAACTTCTTCCTGCTGCTTATACTTTATCACTAGCCCAAAAAACAACTCAAGCTCAAGAATTATTAAATATATGTTGGTTAAAACCACTTGTAAATAATATAGAACATTATGAGTTTATTAATACAAAAAATAATTTTGTGATTTCTGATACTAACAAAAATGAATATTGTTCTGGAAGTGTTGGATTAAGTAATATAGAACAATATAATTTAAAGTTACACAAGATTTCTACTGAATTGCAAGATATCTCAATAATTGAGAAAGATGAAATTTATAAAAAGCTAGCTGAAAATGGTTATGCATATGGTGACAAGTATAGAAAACTACAATGGATTAAATACAATAATGATTGTGCTTTAGGAGCAATATATTGCAACCCATCTGAGATATTTAATATAGATCAATCAATAATAGATAGTGGACTATAGATACCTATTTTCCCATTAGCAAAAAGTATTAATCCTGAAAAAAATAAAATTATTGTTCCTTTCCACCTTAGTGGATTTATTTTACATAGTAATAAATTTGATAATCTTACTTTTTGTTTTTGGGAGCTTGATAAAAGAAACACTAATACAAGTATAGTCAAGTATAATATGCATTTTTTCAATCAAGATCAAAAACCATTGATTACATTATATGAAATGACATCAAAAATTATAGAAACTAATAATGAAGAGCAGTATAGTACTCCAAGTGTCAATAAAAAAGATGGCTCTGATAATGATATAAAAATATATGACTTTTAGTATGGGTAACCAAATATTGATATAATATCAGGGTTTAATAGTATAATGTGAAGTATCAGATGTTATGCAATTTATCTACTCCTCAACCAAAATAATTAATGTCCCCCTTCGGGGATAAGAAATCCCTCGCCTTCAGGCGAAGGGAAGATATAATGAAATTGCTTTAGCAATGAATTTATATCAAGAAACATGAGAAGTTATAGAAAGAATAGTCATAGTCAGTATGATTTAAAAGTACATCTTATATGGATACCAAAATATAGGAAGAGAGTATTGATAGGCAAAGTAGCGGAAAGGGCTAGAGATTTACTAAGGCAGATTTGTATGGAACATGAAGTATATATAATTTCAGGGAAAATATCATGTGATCACGTGCATATGTTTATCTCATATAAATCACAAATATCTCTTAGCAAGTTAGTACAGTATTTAAAAGGTAGTAGCTCAAGAATTTTATTGCAAGAATTTGCTCATTTAAGAAAACAATTTTGGGGCAATCATTTGTGGGCTAGGGGCTATATGGCGGTCAGTTCAGGTAATATAACTGATGAAATGATACAGCACTATATTGATGAACAGGAAGGTGAACCTGTGAATGATGATCGATTTCTAATCGATTCCACTTTATAACCCCTCAGCTTATAGCTGAGGGTTCTTTAGTTTATATATTATATTGATATTAATTAGTCCATCCACCAAAACTCTATAAGCCCTATAGATTAGGGGGTTTTAAGGCAAAAAGTAATAGTAAAATTCATAAGAAAATGAAAAGTTTTATATCAAAAGCTTATGGAAATACGAAAAAATGGCAATGAGAAAATTGAGTATGTTTTGGGAAATAGTATGTTTTTTGATACAAAAATTTGAAATTAGCCCTCAAAATCAAGTAATTTGCTCTATAAAATCGCACTATTTTTGGAAATTAGTGCCACAAGTGATATTTTTTTGAATTTTGGCGGACGGACTAATTATCATAATTCTTGATTATCAAAAATATTTTTGCCAGTTTTGGTCCATTGATCTTGGATACTCGGGTGTTGTATTAATTCTTTTTTCAAAGAAACAAAAGCTCCCAATAAACTATTAGTAGGTAAATCATCAAGTTTAGCTTTCACAACTAACCCACCCATGCTAATTAAATGGCGGGTATAGCTTAAGCAGGTAAGGTAGTTACTTTTTGTAATACGTGATAAGCAGCATCAAAAAAATATGTAAAGTTACTAGTATCTTTTCTAATTTGATGTTTAATTTTAAACCAATAATGTTCTATAGGATTAAGATCAGGACTGTAAGTAGGAAGGAATAAAATACTTGCCCCTACCGATTCAATTAATTCTTTTACCTTAGAGTTTTTATGAAAATTAATATTATCCATTACTACGACTTGTCCTGCCCTTAATTCTTTAATGAGTATATCCTTGACATACGTCTCAAAAATAGCTTTATTACAATTGCAGGGGGTGTCAGAAAGTTTGTGTAAGTTATAAAAATAGTTAAGAATAAAATTAATTAAAACAACTTACATGAGGCTAATATGAAGAATAAGAGTAAAGTATCAAATCCGACTATAGAAAAAGTAGTATCAGAAATACTATCACAAAGTGATCCATCTGAGATATTTGGCAAAGAAGGAATATTTCAGGAAATTAAAAAGCAGATAGTAAATAAGATTTTAGAAAAAGAAATGGAATCTCATATAGGTTATGAGAAGCATTCTAAGAATACCAAGGAGTCAGATAATAGACGTAATGGCAATTATGAAAAGACTCTAATAGATTCCGAGGGTCGTAAATTGATAGTAGAAGTGCCAAGGGATCGGGAAGGAGAATTTGAACCTCAACTAATTCCAAAAGGAGTAAGGAGATTTGAAGGATTTGATGATAAAGTAATATCTTTATATGCTAGGGGAATGACTATTCGAGAAATACAAGGGCACTTAGAAGAACTATATGCCACCAAAGTATCATCTGAGTTAATATCAAAGGTAACTGATGGCATTTTAGAGGAAGTTACTGCGTGGCAGAATAGAGCACTTGATAGTGTATATCCTATAATGTAGATTGTATTCATGTTAAGGCAAGAGACAATCATATAATAATAAATAAAGCAGTTTATCTAGCTATTGGCGTGAATATAGAAGGCAAGAAGGAACTATTAGGTATTTGGATAGGCAAGAATGAAGGATCTAAATTTTGGATGCAAGTAGTAACAGAACTGAAGAATCGTGGTGTAGAACAAATATATGTTGCGTGTGTTGATGGTCTTAAAGGTTTTCCAGAAGCAATAAATAGCGTTTTCCCAAAAACCACAGTACAACTGTGTATTGTTCATATGGTAAGAAACTCTGTAAAATACGTATCATATAAAGATTTAAAATTGGTAACAGCTGATTTAAAGGCAGTTTATTCTGCAATAAATGAAGCAGAGGGATTAAGAGAATTACAAAATTTTGCTAAAAAATGGGATGAAAAATATCCAGTTATTTTTGATATATGGCAGAGAAATTGGTCTGGAATAGCTCCGTTCTTTAGCTTTCCGGAAGACATTAGAAAGGCGATTTACACTACTAATGCTATTGAATCAACTAACCGTCAAATTCATAAAATTATAAAAAATAAGGGGGTATTTCCAGATGATAAATCGATTCAGAAAATAATCTTTTTAGCATTGACAAATGCTTCTAAAAAATGGACAATGCCTATTAAGAATTGGGCCATGGCTTTAAATCAATTTGCTATACTTTGTGATACTAATTTACAAAATTGGGCAAATGGAGAAATCGTACTTACACAAAAAATCTGACAGACCCTATTTAGGATATTAAATCCCAGAAAGTCAAACCCTTCCTTAATATGGAGTATCTTGGTCTTTTCCTCTGATAATGTTAATCCTCTGATATTTAACCAATCGTTAATTATCTTCTTTGCTTTAATACAAGAGCTTTCAGATTTTGCACAAACTATAAGGTGAGTAGACCGAAGGAACCTCCCCTTCAGTCTCTCGCAGAACGGTGCGTAAACCTCTCAGCTTACACCGCTCCCATTATCCAAACCTTGATCCAAGGCCTAACCTCCAATGAACAAATAGTCTAGGTTCACGCTTTCGCACACACCCTAACCAATTCCTTGCTCGTTTCTTATAACCTTGGAATCTTTTGTATTTCCTCATTACCCAACGTGTTAGAAAACGCTCCATATTACGTAAAAATGGATACATAGCCGATTTATAATATCGTCCATAATAATTTACCCATCCTTGTACATGTGCATTAAACATCCTCGCTAGGTCAGTAATAGTTTTATCACTTCGCAGATGTATTCTCCAACTCCTTATCTCCTTTCTGATACGGTTTGCAGCTTGCTTACTAATTGCAGGTGAAAAGTTAACAAAAGTTTTACCATATTTATTCATTGATAATCGTGGTCTAAATGTATAGCCAAGAAAATCAAAGCTTTCATACTCATAAGAGCCTCCTCGATCATCATCTTTACAATACACTATTTTTGTCTTTTCTGGGTGTAGTTCAAGACCACACTCTTTTAGTCTAATCTTAATCTCCTCCAGTACTTTCTTAGCCTGCTTTTGTGAACTGCAATGTGCTAAAATATCATCTGCAAAACGCTCAAACCTTACTTCCGGATAGTGCCTTCTCATCCAATTATCAAATGCATGATGCATGAAAATATTTGCCAACAAAGGACTCGCTACTCCTCCCTGAGGAGTACCAGACTGCCTTTCTATCAGTTCTCCACTCTCCAATTGTAAAGGGGCTTTAAGCCACCGCTCCACATAAAGATGGATCCACTTCTCCTCGCTATGAAATCTTATGGCTTTCATCATTAACTGATGATCCAAACTATCGAAGAAATTCTTGATGTCCAGATCAATACACCAATCTTGCTGCCAACATCGCTGCCTTGCTACTCCAACTGCATCCAATGCTGATTTCTTAGGACGATATCCATAAGAATCTTCATGAAATTTTGGCTCCACTAATTGCTCAAGCTGATCTTTAACCACTGCTTGTGCAATTCTATCTGCCACAGTTGGAATACCTAACAAGCGTTTGCTCCCATCTGATTTTGCTATTTCTACCGCCTTTACAGGTGGAGGAAAATATGTACCAGATGACATCCGGTTCCATAACTTATAAAGGTTATCCTTTAAGTTTAATGCAAAATCTTCAATTGATTCTTCATCAACCCCATAGGAACCTTTGTTCGCTTTAACTCTTTCCCAAGCTGCCATAATACTTTTATTGGAAATACAAAATGGTTTTGTTTTATTCAATTTAGCTCCTCCCAATTCTTATTAGTTGACTAATCAATAAAACGGATAACTCAACCCCTTTGCTCCACTGCCTTTCAACAGCTTCATCACTACTACGAGCCAATCCACCCCTATGTACTGCTTTGGTACTCAGATACTCGTGGGGCTTCCACTTGCATCGCTCCCTTTGCATCAATACACAAGTTCCCACGTTCCACATAAGAGCCTAAATCAAGTTCATGCCACCTCTATGCCGGAGACCACTTGACCAGTAAACAGGTTTCCGCCAAATTTATCCTGAGTTAACGACTACCCCTCAGTTTTGATCTCATCTATACGCTTTCGACACTTCAGCAGTGGTTTAATCGCTTCATCTCCTTAATTCTTACCTGATACCTTGCAAGATACCTTTTCTCTAACGCTCACCACCTTGGCTCTTTACCAACGCAGCTTAGAGTGGTTTGAAGCCTTTTCCTGTAAAACGGCTTCGGAAGGCCTACTTCCATCTCTTATATAGTTACGTACAAATTCAATTTACATTATATGGCTTCATGTAACTTCCTTTGCACTCGTGGCACACAATCATCGCAATAACGATAAAAACCTAACTACATTTTGTTCATTGGTTCTACACCTATCACTTCGAGACCGCTAGCTATAACTTTCTGTATGGCACTTGCAAGAGCAAGACGTGCTAGAGTTAATTCTTTATTGCTCTCAATTACAAATCTATAATCGCTATTTTCTTTACCGAAATTCCACATAGAATGAAATTTTGAAGCTAAATTTATTAAATAAAATGCGATGCGATGTGGTTCAAAATATTTTGTAGATGCTTCTAATGTTTTTGTCCACGCAGCTAAAAGTTTTATAATCTCAATTTCTTCTTCTGACGATAATAAAGATAAATCATACTTACTTGCTTCAAAGCTATTATAAGATTCCGGCATTAATTCTCTAGCTTTTGATAAAATAGATATCGTTCTCACATGAGCATATTGTACGTAAAAGATAGGATTTTCCCTTGATTGTTATGCAATAGAATGCCGTCTGGGATTAAAGCAGCTTCATGGTATAGAAGGATGCAAAGATTTATCTCTGAAATCTCAATATCATGGAGAGTATTACCTGTTATGTTAGTCATGATGACTGGGTTTGAGCAGGAGCAAAAATGGTTATTGTGTTTAGATAGAACGAATTGGAAACTTGCTTACTACATGACAATTTTTCATTTTATCATCTTTGGATATTGGAATATCAAGGACAACAGCTGTATCCAACGTACTAAACGTACTAATTGAGTAGAAATATTATACAAGATATTAACCAATGTATCTAATCCAACACGAAATATACTATTTTGCCTATAACCATGTTTTTTAATAACTATTGGTTTATCTAAAACTATAATCTCTCCAGTTTGATAAGCTAGGCAAAATGCAATAGACAATATTTGCATCAATGTATCTAATCGTAAATCATTAGTAATATGAGTTGCTTCACAGTTGAATCCTGCTGATTTAAAAGCTTTGAACATTGTTTCAATTTGCCATCTTTGAGCATATAATCTCAGCAGGATTTTTGATCTCATCACTATGTATTAAGACTGCAAGTTCACTCTTCTTATTTCTGATCCCTACTACATTAAATATTTCACCTTTTGTACCAATTCTACGTTGTGACAAACTCACATGCGATCCTATGGCTAGAGGGCGAAATAACTCTTGTATTTTAACCATTTTTCCCCTTGCATTACTGATATATTGTCTATTTTCTCTAACTCGAAAAACGTATCTTATTTGATTTGTTCTAAGCCAAGAGAGCCATTCCTTACCTATAAATTCTCTATCAGCGGTTAATGCTTCAATGCGGTCTTTGTCAAAAACTTCTAAAAAACACTCCATCAGATCAATACGCTCAATATAATCAGAGTTACCACACTTTTTATCACTTAGAAAATTCCAAAAAGGGGGATCGCTATACCATGAAAACTGACAGCTAAATATAAAATATTTATATGTCGTTTACCAAATTTCCAATTCGTTCTATCTAAACACAATACCCATTTTTGCTCCTGCTCAAACCCAGTCATCATGACTAACATAACAGGTAATACTCTCCATGATATTGAGATTTCAGAGATAAATCTTTGCATCCTTCTATACCATGAAGCTGCTTTAATCCCAGACGGCATTCTATTGCATAACAATGACATGTTTACTGTCCTGCTGTTAAGCATTGAAATGATAAATAATCCTAAACATTTTGCTCTTGATAAATTAAGCGAAATATGTTTTTGTAATAATTCGACTAGAGGGGCGGAATGATCTTTCATATGTAAACCAAGTTCTTTCCCCGTTATCATCATGAATTATCAGCAAAATTCAATCCTTTAGTCCTTACATCTCTAAAAATTGTCATGTAGTAAGATATTTACGATATTTTCTAAACAAAGATTCACTTTCGTTTAACCAATTTTAACTTTACCTTGCCCCTATTTCCCATCCAGATTAGTAATTTAGTTAGGCTTCTTATTGCGCTTAGCACAAGAACGTTACCAATCTTGCACCGCAATAATAGTAATTAGGTCTAAATGCAACCTAGCCGCAATATACTTGCAGACTTTAATTTAGTGCCATCGTGTCGCACTACGCAATATACTTGCAGACTTTAATTTAGTGCCATCGTGTCGCACTACGCAATATATAAACTATCGTTTATTGTGTGCTGATTTATTGCTGATTCAATGGATGATGAAAAACATTCATGCTAATGTAATGCAGGATTGTAATAATCATAAAAAGAATCATGGTAATACAGTTTGCAAGAATAGAAATAGTAAGTAGGAGTTCAGGAGGAAATGCTTGTTTGAAAGATGCTTATAATGCCAGGCTAATTATTAAAGATGAAAGAACTAACATTACTTATAATTTTAGCAAAAAAGGCGATAATGTTTATCATGCAGTATTATTGCCTAATTATGTAGATCAAAAATTCAAAGATCCTAGAATCTTGATGAATGAGGTAGAACGTCTAGAGACAAGAAAAAATAGTCAATTATTAAAAGATGTAGTTATAGCACTGCCTGATGATAAGGAATTAGATTTACAAGATAGGATTACCATTACTCACAAAATCATTGAGGAGATGGGGTGGGTAAAAAATGGTCTAGGAGTTCAAGTTGATATTCACAAGCCACATGATGGAGAGAAGAATTGGCATGCCCATCTGCTTGTTACTACCAGAAGATTCACAGAAGATGGTAAAGCCTTAGGAGCTAAGGCAGTAGATTTAAATAAATATTTTGCTCAGTTAGGTCTAGAAAATCGGGTAGATCCAATAAGTTTCGTGCCTCAGCAGCATGTTGGCCCTACTAGAATGCGAAGTATTATCAATGAAATAGCAGAGCAAAATAAAATATGTAAGCTAGCCCATCTTGAAATCATCAAAGGAGCAGATGGGATACTTGATCGCATGATTCGTCATCAAGCTATTTTTACTAAATTGGATCTAGAAAAAGCAGTAAAAGAGATTCCAGAAGAAGCAGCAAAGCAAAAACTAATAAGGGAGGTATTAAATTCAGATAGGCTGGTAAAACTATATAATGAAGATGGCACGGATACTAAATACTATACTACTAAAGATATACTGGATGAAGAATTAAGGATAGTTAGAATAGCAGATAAGGTAAATAGCCAGATTCATTTTAATAACGTTATTAAGCTTAAAAGTGATATCGCAAATATTACCAGTGTTAATGAAGCACAAAGAGCAAGCCTGCAACATATTTTAATTAATAGTCAAGGTATTAGAATCCTTCGAGGTAGAGCTGGCACCGGTAAGTCACAAGTACTTGCTGAAGTTTATAAAATTGCCACTAATCATGGGCAAAATGTTATAGGGCTTAGCCCTACTCATAAAGCAGCATCAGAGCTTAAAAGTAAAGGTTACCGGAAGTGTCATACAGTAAAAGGATTTTTATTTAAATTGTATAATGGTAAAGCTAATCTACCAAGAAATACTACGCTAGTAGTAGATGAAGCAGGGATGGTAGGTAATAGTGATTATTTAGAATTACTAAAAGTAGCAAGGAGTAATAATTGTAATCTGATATTGGCTGGAGATGAGAGACAACTCACTTCCGTTGAGCGAGGAGGAATGTTTACAGTATTGGCTAGTAAATTTGGCTCATATGAATTAAGTAACATTAGAAGACAAAGCAAGGCATGGGCAAGAGAAATGGCTTAATGCTTTGCAAAATCAGATATTGCTGGTGGCCTGCAATTACTAGAACAGCATAAATGTTTAAAGATTGATCATACGCTAGAAGAATCAATGGTAAGATTAATTAACGATTGGAGTAACAGCAAATTTGCTCTGAATGAGCGTTTAATAATTACCATGCGTAATGCTGAAGTAGATAGTATTAATCAAGGGATCAGGGAGTTACTAAAAGCTAAAGGCTTACTTACCGCTTACTTACCGGTAAAGAATATAGAGACTATATTTCATCTGAAAAGCATGAAGATTATATGGCAGGAGATCGTATTTTGTTTAAAAGTACAAATAAAGATTTACAAATAGAAAATGGTGAATTTGCAACGATAACTCTAGTCAGTAACGATAAGTTTGTTGCTAAAACAGATAGCGGGAAAGAAATAGAATTTAATCCTCAAGATGTAAGCTTTAAACATGGCTATGCTTCTACAGTGTATAAAGCACAAGGAGCCTCAATTAAAGATGTCTATGTATTACATAATTTAGCAGGAAATAGCAGAAATTCTTATGTAGCGATGACGAGGCACATAGAAGAGGTAAAACTCTACTATAATAAGGACAGTACAAGAAATATAGCAAGTTTAATATCACAACTTAACAAAATAGATAATAGGCTATCTAGCATTAATTTTAAAACTTTAGAAGAATTAGTAGCGATTCAAGATCAAGAAAATAAGAGTCCTAATATTATAGATAAAGTAGGTAATTGGTTTAAAGGGGTAGTAGAAGATATTAAGGATAGATTACATAGTAATGATAACTATTACCACTTAAGAGTGAAGTTAGAGCCACCTGCTAAAGTAGCAGAGATCCTAGGAAGTACTAGCACAAATCTTGCCACAAGCCATAAAGTCCAAGAAGAGCGGACACGCTCTTCTTATAACCTCAAGAATTGTAATAAACAGGATACAACAATAAGTATCAAGTTACAAGAGGATATTATGGCAAAGAAAAAAATAGATTATAATGCTATTAATAAACAAGAAGCAGTAGAATTAAAGCAAAGATTATCATTTAAAGCAGAAGAAATAGGAAGAAATTTACTAGGTAGTCCAAATAAGCATTTATCAAATAGCCAGTTACTCCGCTGGGAGAAAGATGGTAAGATAGCGATGAAGATAAATGGCAGTAAAGTTGGCATATGGTATGATTTTAGTAAAGAAGAGGGAGGAGATTTATTTACTTTAGTACAACGAGAAAAAAATTGTGATTTTGTAGAAGCTAAGAAATATTTACAAGATATGGTTAGTATATCAACCAAAGTAGATGAAGCTCTAGCAGTAAATTTATCAACAAACAAAAAGCGGCAAATTAAGACTCAAACAGAGCAAGAATCTGAAATGGCAAAAATTAAGAGGGCAGAAATATTATATGAAAAATCAGATTCTATAAAATATTCTATGCCTAATAATGTAGCAACAAGATATTTATCAGAACATCGTGGAATTGAAAAAATATTAACAGGATATCAATTAAGTAACGATCTTAGAACCAATATGATGTGGGATAGTAATAGCAAACAATATTATCCTGCATTAATTGCTTTTGCTAGAAATAAAGATGGTAATATTACTGGTGGACAATCAATTTATTTAAACAAAGACACAAATAATAAAGCTAATATTGAGGTTAATAAACGTTCATTTGGTAGAATCAGAGGTTCTTTTGTTGAGATTAATAAAAATAACGAACAGCAGAACGTACAAAGCAGTAAAGATGGCAATAATTCAGTTAGTAATATAACGATTATAGCAGAAGGGGTAGAGACAGCTTTAAGCATTGCAGAAGCTGGTATTAAGGGCAAAATTCTTTGTAGTTTAGGTGTAAGTAACATTAGGAACTATGAGCCTATCAAAGGAGAAAGAATAATAATTGCTGCCGATAATGATGGCAAAGACGCAGTATCAGTTAATACTGTAATT
This sequence comes from Rickettsia endosymbiont of Ixodes scapularis, assembly GCF_000160735.1. Taxonomy (NCBI): domain Bacteria; kingdom Pseudomonadati; phylum Pseudomonadota; class Alphaproteobacteria; order Rickettsiales; family Rickettsiaceae; genus Rickettsia; species Rickettsia endosymbiont of Ixodes scapularis. Next base: position 290,451 of record NZ_CM000770.1, read on the forward strand.
AAGGCTCAGGAAGAATTAATTAGGCAAGGAGCGACGGTAGCAATAATACGACCACCAGAAAAAGGCGATTTTAACGATATGTTAAAATCCCAAGGGGTAGAATCTATAGACAAGCTTATAGAGCCTGAAATAATAAAATTAACAGCAGCTAGCAATGCAATAGAACTTAAATCATCATTGAAAACAAATGATAATAGAAAATCACAATTTCAGTCTATAGAATTACTATTTTCAAAATTTGCAAATAACGATAATAACGAACTAAATAATTTGCAGCAACAGCAAATAACAGCTCTAGCAAAGTTTGGCACAGAAGAAAATATCAATACCGCAATACAAATCTACAGAGAAAAAGGTATAGATTCTTGTATGCTCTACAGTAACAAGATTTGCATAGCAGCAATAGAGCAGAAGATAAAGAAAGATTTACAAATTATGCAGAATAAATTTGATCCTAATTATAATCTTGGTGATAAAAGATTTTGTGATATAGTAGTACATGATTTTCAAGGCAAAAGTCATCTCGTTCCTGAAGATTACTTAAATACTATAGGAAGGGATAAACAAGTAATGCAGTATATAAGTCCAAGCTCAGAAATAGCTAAAGAAATAAAAAGTGCAGTAAAGCAAGTATCTGAGGTAAAGCTTAGTCAAGGAATAAGAGTTTAGAGTATAGTGTAATAATATTTATCAAGTTTAAAAAATGTAAATATATGAGTGAACAAGGAAACCTGCTTGGTGATCCAGATAAAGGCACGAAGAAAGCTAAGCATGATAAGATATTTCGTAAGGCACTCGAGAATCCTCTAGTCGCCCATGAGTTCTTTAATGCACATTTGCCCCCAAATATTAAAAGTTTAATAGATTTTCCTAGTTTAGCAATGGAAAACACCACTTTTGTAGAAAGCTCTTTAAAAGATTCTATCTCTGATGTTTTATTCTCATGCAAATTTGATAAACAAGATGGATATTTATTTTTGCTTGTCGAGCATCAATCAAAAGCAGATCATTTTATGGCTTTTAGGCTATTTAAATATATGATTAATATTTGTGAGCGATATTTAATACAAAATCCTAAAGCTAAGACTTTACCATTGGTATACCCAATGATATTTTACAATAGTCAGGCGAAATACAATGTTTCAAGGAATTTGTGGGATTTATTTGCCAATAACAAATTAGCAAAAGAATTATGGATTAATGATTACCAGTTAGTGAATGTCCATGAAATTCCTGATGAAGAGTTTAAACAAAGGATATGGTCAGGGATATTAGAATTTTTTCTCAAGCATATACATGAGAGGGAGTTATTAAAGAGATGGCAAGAAATATCAGATATACTGCCGGAATTAACCAAAATAACTATAGGATATGATTATTTAGAAATGATATTATATTATACATTGACGAAGATAGAGCAAGCTGATAAAATAAAACTAGAGAATTTATTATCAACAAAGTTAAATCCAGAAATAGGAACAAGGCTTATGAGAAGTTTAGCACAACATTGGCAACAAGAAGGGAAAGAAATAGGTATTCTTGAAGGCTTACAAGTTGGTGAAGCTAAAGGTATCCAAATTGGAAAAGCTGAAGGTATCCAAATTGGTGAAGCTAAAGGTATCCAAATTGGTGAAGCTAAAGGTATCCAGATTGGAAAAGCTGAAGGAAAAGCTGAAGGGGAATATAATAAAGCAGTAGAGATAGCAAAAAAAATGTTAGCTCAAGGTTGCAATATTTCTTTAATTTCTAGTGTAACTGGTCTTGATGAAGCTTTTATTAGTTCTTTAGAGTAAACATATTTCTTGTAAAATTTACTCTGCTGTTTGAAAAATCATTTATAAAAATTCTGAAATAACAAAAAAAATTTTATACACAGCTTACCTCTAAAACTCGTAATACTAAATTAGCGATTTAAAGGGGTATTATAATAGGATTTTTCTTTATAAGGTAATCCCCCCTATCAAACAATCGAAATCTTTTAAAAATACCATTAAAATGGCTTTTATGTTTTTAGATTTAAATCAAGTTTGTAAATTCATTGGTAATTTAGTAATTGGGAAATTACCCGCAAGTTTTACATAACAGATAAGATCTTCTAGATTCATGATTTCAGAAGGCATTACTAATAATTTTCTTTTCTCTAAGCTGTGCATATTTACTCCATCACGCATGGAGTTAGCACCATAAGAGAGATTCTCTTGAGTTTCAATAATTTCTTGCTCACCAAGCATTAAAGCTGATTTATGTGCTGTCTGCTGATCACTCACTCGAAAAATAAATTTACTGCCAAATAAATCAAGCATTGAAGCTGCTCCTGCATGGCCATATATCTCCTCATCTCCTCTAATTGATGAATATTCTGCATGCCTGTAACAACGCAGCCACCATATTTCCTGCTTTCAGCTAAAGCTATAGGGAGTGAAGATATCTTTTGTAAAGCTGGCAGCTCATCAATTACAAACCACATATTACTATGAGTATTATGAATACTAGTTATAAATAACCAACCTTTGTCCGCAGTAAACCACTTTCTAATACTACCATCAGGCTTTAAATGTTGCAGAGCTGCAATATTTTTACTAATAGTTGCTTGAATACCGGACGAAGTCTCAGGTGCACTACTGCTAATGATACCGGACATTGCACTATTCTTAAAACTTTTTGCAAATTCTTTATTATTTGCATAAAGAATAGTATTTACAAGCTTTTTGATGTCTTTACTATCCTGATATAATCTTAATCCTTCAGCTAATACTAGCTCAGCACTTTTAGCAAAAAAATCATCTAATTTTGGATTATAATTACTAAAACTACTGGCTATATCATTATAATCCCAAATTTCATGACAATCATTCCACGGTAGCCAATGCTCTGTACCATCTTGCAAAGGATTCAACAATTTATCACATTTGGGATCAAAAAATCGATCAGTAGAGCTACCTGTTAAATCAACAATAATTGCTCTACCTCGCTCTTTTCTAATCTGAGGTAATAGCTCATTTAACATATTAGTTTTACCACTACCAGTAGTACCGGTAATAAGAATATGTCTTCTTTCACTATTTTTTACCAACGGTAATCCAGAAAAGCAAATATTAGCAGCTTGTTTGTTTTTATAAAGCATTTTTGCTAAAATACCTGCTTCTACAAAATTTGCTCCCCTGATCTTATCTTGGATAACAGCTTTTTTACCTCGATACATAAAAAAGATGATAGCAGTAAATATTCCCACAGTAAACGTAATAATACCTTCTTGCCAAGCTGAGTGCAATAAAAATTGCTCAAATTGATTGATATTATGCGAATGCGGTGTAACATGCCAAAATTTATGCACAAATTCTTCAGCATTACGATAAACCCAAGCTTTTTGCTCTAAATAATAGAATTGAATACCTATTTGATCTATAGGATAAAAATGTTCTCCTATAGCAAGTTTTAACCCTACATATCTCTCTATAATAAAATAATATAAACTTACTAAGGATAATTTCTGATATGTACGCCACATTAGCCAAACTACAGTAAATATTAATCCAATAGTTAAAGCATTAATACTGCCTTGCCCAAGCATTCTCATCTGATGAGCAAAAATTTGTGAACCACGAGTAAAATTATTTTGATTTTGTGGTTGCATAGAATTACAAATTATTTTTTAGTATTTGTAATTTTTCTTCAAATTCATTAGCCATCAAATTATTTCCTACTGTTCTTAAAGCTTTAATTATTGCTTCATATTCTGTTATAAGATTAGGTTTGTATTTAAAAGCTAAGTTAAAATTTTCTTTAGCTTCTTTGTGTTTACCTAAATTAACTAAGACAATACCTTTTTCTAAGTAACTTTCAGCATAATCAGATTTATGCTTAATAGCTAAGTCGTAGCTGTGAATGGCTTCTTGGTATTTACCTAATTTTCTCAAAGATGTGCCTTTGTCACAATATGCTGCTGCATCGCTTGGCTTGTAATTAATTGCTAAATCATAATTTTAAATGTCCCCCTTCGGGGATAAGAAATCCCTCGCCTTCAGGCGAAGGGAAGATATAATGAAATTGCTTTAGCAATGAATTTATATCAAGAAACATGAGAAGTTATAGAAAGAATAGTCATAGTCAGTATGATTTAAAAGTACATCTTATATGGATACCAAAATATAGGAAGAGAGTATTGATAGGCAAAGTAGCGGAAAGGGCTAGAGATTTACTAAGGCAGATTTGTATGGAACATGAAGTATATATAATTTCAGGGAAAATATCATGTGATCACGTGCATATGTTTATCTCATATAAATCACAAATATCTCTTAGCAAGTTAGTACAGTATTTAAAAGGTAGTAGCTCAAGAATTTTATTGCAAGAATTTGCTCATTTAAGAAAACAATTTTGGGGCAATCATTTGTGGGCTAGGGGCTATATGGCGGTCAGTTCAGGTAATATAACTGATGAAATGATACAGCACTATATTGATGAACAGGAAGGTGAACCTGTGAATGATGATCGATTTCTAATCGATTCCACTTTATAACCCCTCAGCTTATAGCTGAGGGTTCTTTAGTTCTTTATTAAAAGCTGCCTTAATTAAAGGAGTTACCTGCCTGCAGGTTTTAAAAGAAATAGCAGAATTACTTGGATCCTTATAATAAATACCAAAATTATTCGGCATATTTTGCTCGATAAAAGCAATGATGTCACTAGCTCTTTGTGCTTCGGCTTTTTTACCTAAAATATTACCAATTATATAAGGTTTCATAAAACATTGTCTTAAAAATTCTTTTGTATTGGTCAAAGTTACCGGATCCTCTATTTGAATGTCCTTGATTTTACCAATAGCTTTTGCTCCAAACATAATCCCATTCTTCCTGCTTGATAACCCTTCATCAGGTGGAAGTAAATGCTTTTCGAGCGTCTCTGATAAAGAGTAACTTATTTTTGATGATATAGAAGTAAAAAACGCAACAGCTACTGGGATATTATCAATTTTCACAGGAGCTTGCATTGATATTTCATCTTTGAGCCACACATTTGCTTTTGGAGCAAATAAAAAGATAAAAATAAATAGAGATGGAAAAAATCACTCCATAGCAAAAATACCAATATTGCCTCTAAAAATTTCCTAGGGGTGTCAGAAAGTTTGTGTAAGTTATAAAAATAGTTAAGAATAAAATTAATTAAAACAACTTACATGAGGCTAATATGAAGAATAAGAGTAAAGTATCAAATCCGACTATAGAAAAAGTAGTATCAGAAATACTATCACAAAGTGATCCATCTGAGATATTTGGCAAAGAAGGAATATTTCAGGAAATTAAAAAGCAGATAGTAAATAAGATTTTAGAAAAAGAAATGGAATCTCATATAGGTTATGAGAAGCATTCTAAGAATACCAAGGAGTCAGATAATAGACGTAATGGCAATTATGAAAAGACTCTAATAGATTCCGAGGGTCGTAAATTGATAGTAGAAGTGCCAAGGGATCGGGAAGGAGAATTTGAACCTCAACTAATTCCAAAAGGAGTAAGGAGATTTGAAGGATTTGATGATAAAGTAATATCTTTATATGCTAGGGGAATGACTATTCGAGAAATACAAGGGCACTTAGAAGAACTATATGCCACCAAAGTATCATCTGAGTTAATATCAAAGGTAACTGATGGCATTTTAGAGGAAGTTACTGCGTGGCAGAATAGAGCACTTGATAGTGTATATCCTATAATGTAGATTGTATTCATGTTAAGGCAAGAGACAATCATATAATAATAAATAAAGCAGTTTATCTAGCTATTGGCGTGAATATAGAAGGCAAGAAGGAACTATTAGGTATTTGGATAGGCAAGAATGAAGGATCTAAATTTTGGATGCAAGTAGTAACAGAACTGAAGAATCGTGGTGTAGAACAAATATATGTTGCGTGTGTTGATGGTCTTAAAGGTTTTCCAGAAGCAATAAATAGCATTTTCCCAAAAACCACAGTACAACTGTGTATTGTTCATATGGTAAGAAACTCTGTAAAATACGTATCATATAAAGATTTAAAATTGGTAACAGCTGATTTAAAGGCAGTTTATTCTGCAATAAATGAAGCAGAGGGATTAAGAGAATTACAAAATTTTGCTAAAAAATGGGATGAAAAATATCCAGTTATTTTTGATATATGGCAGAGAAATTGGTCTGGAATAGCTCCGTTCTTTAGCTTTCCGGAAGACATTAGAAAGGCGATTTACACTACTAATGCTATTGAATCAACTAACCGTCAAATTCATAAAATTATAAAAAATAAGGGGGTATTTCCAGATGATAAATCGATTCAGAAAATAATCTTTTTAGCATTGACAAATGCTTCTAAAAAATGGACAATGCCTATTAAGAATTGGGCCATGGCTTTAAATCAATTTGCTATACTTTGTGATACTAATTTACAAAATTGGGCAAATGGAGAAATCGTACTTACACAAAAAATCTGACAGACCCCGATTCCACTTTATAACCCCTCAGCTTATAGCTGAGGGTTGTTTAGTTTTCTTGCCTGCATCATATCCTCTAGACCCCCTTTTTGGGTATTCTTAACAGATTGACTATCTATAATACCTACAGTAGGAGTCGATTGCTTACTTGCTTTCTCCCTTACTTTCTGGACTAACCCTATGATGAACGAACATTAGAATTCCCCATGACGAATATTAAAATTCCCCATTTTTGAGTAAAAAATATTGTCTAAAGTATTACATTATTATCCTCCGATTTTATAGTTAATTTTTTGCCTTTCGCTGTAGTGATTCTATGACTTTCAGTATTTAGTTTAAGAATTGAAGAATGGTGAACCAATCTGCCAATAGCTGCTGACGTAGTCATTTCATCTTTAAAAATAGTATTCCATTTTGCAAAAACTAAATTGCTAGTAATTAATACACTACTCATTTTCATAACGTTCAGGTAATAAGGTAAATAAAACATCAGTTTCTTCACGATTATATGGTACATATGATATATCATCAATTATCAATATTTCAAAATAATCGAATTTTTTAATAATTTGCTTAAGTTTTAAACTAAGTTTTGCTTCTAGTAATTGTTGAACCAAATTAGCTGCTGTTGTATATAATACACGCCTACCAGCAAGACACCACTCACGTGCTAAACCTATACTAAGATGACTTTTGCCAGTGCCAGGATTACCAAAAATAAGTATATTTTCATAGCGATCCATAAATTCTCCTTGTGCAAGATATTGGATCTTAGTTGACGATAATCCTGGGATACTCTTAATATCAAAGTTGCTTAATAACTTATCTCGAGAGAGTTTTGCTTGCTTCAGCAATCTGGCAATACGTTGCTGATGTCTATGTTCTAACTCACGTATGGCTAACTCCTGTAGTAATCTATATATGTTTTCTTTTCTTGCTCAAAGCTTTCTGCAACTGATTTGTAGCATGATGCAAAAGTAGGTAAGCAAAGGTTCTTGAGTAAATTATTTAGCGGTTGCAGAGTTATTATCTGTTTACTCATGCGACCTCCATTGTTTTAAAGCAATGTAATTGATCATATTCAGACAGTATTGGTTGATTAATTTTTACTGAACAAACAGTTTTAGTCTGACTATTTAGTAAATCTGTAATATGATCAATTATTGGCTCAATCTTCTCTTCTAATAGCACTTCTAATGCAGCAACTACATTCAATTCTCCATACATTTTTGCTAATTGTAATATTTTAAGATATATTTTATGCCCTTTATATGGATATATAGATATAAGCTGGTCATATACCTGACGAAATATAGCACGTGGGAATAAAGCTTCATAATATTGATATCGGACAAATGCTCTAGGTTTACGTACTAAACTATCAATAATATGTCTATAATCAATAACATAGCCATTGCTGATTCTAGACATTTTTTGTAAACATTTGTTACCATAGTAAAGCTCTATTTCTTCAGAATAAATATAAGCTTTTAAAGTATAACCTATTAAGCGACTAGGCACAAATAAGCTACAGATAAAATACTAACTGTACTGCTTGGGTTAACACGTACTGATAATATTGTAGGTGCATTCCATTTCCTGATTGGTAACTCTTTTAAATAAACTAATTCTTCAGCTAATTTTTCTTTTCTACAGCTATTGCGCTTTTCTTTAATTTGTGTAAGGAATAATTCATAAGCTTTTAAATCAACAAAATTACGTGATCCACGTAATAGCAAATGTTGTTTCACTGCTTGCTTAAATGTATCATGACTTTTTTCAACAGAACCATTTTCATGACTAACACCGGGATTATTTCGCGATGGTGCAACATCGTAATAACCAAGCAATTCTTGCCATTTTTCTGTAAATTGTCTACTATTACCACATTGCTTGGTAGCTGCACTTAAATTATCTGTACGATGCTCTGGTAAAACTCCACCTAACTCCCATACAGCTTTTTCAAACCCTGATGCTAATGTATCAAAACTTTCACTATGGCATATGCTGAAAGTTTCCCAACATGAATAAGGCAACATAAAATGAAATAGTAAGTGAGGATATGGTTTCCCACCAATACAAATACCCAATTGATTCATATTGCTCCAATCAGACTGGCTTTGTTTGCCAGGAAGAATATTTTGTAAAAAGATTACTGGCTTATCCTTACCATGTTCAGCTCTCCATTGTTTCAACCTTTTCTGCAAACAGCGTAATTGCTTTCCATTATAATTCCCATGATACTTTTCTGTCAAATATCTTACTACATGACAATTTTTAGAGATGTAAGGACTAAAGGATTGAATTTTGCTGATAATTCATGATGATAACGGGGAAAGAACTTGGTTTACATATGAAAGATCATTCCGCCCCTCTAGTCGAATTATTACAAAAACATATTTCGCTTAATTTATCAAGAGCAAAATGTTTAGGATTATTTATCATTTCAATGCTTAACAGCAGGACAGTAAACATGTCATTGTTATGCAATAGAATGCCGTCTGGGATTAAAGCAGCTTCATGGTATAGAAGGATGCAAAGATTTATCTCTGAAATCTCAATATCATGGAGAGTATTACCTGTTATGTTAGTCATGATGACTGGGTTTGAGCAGGAGCAAAAATGGGTATTGTGTTTAGATAGAACGAATTGGAAATTTGGTAAACGACATATAAATATTTTATATTTAGCTGTCAGTTTTCATGGTATAGCGATCCCCCTTTTTGGAATTTTCTAAGTGATAAAAAGTGTGGTAACTCTGATTATATTGAGCGTATTGATCTGATGGAGTGTTTTTTAGAAGTTTTTGACAAAAACCGCATTGAAGCATTAACCGCTGATAGAGAATTTATAGGTAAGGAATGGCTCTCTTGGCTTAGAACAAATCAAATAAGATACGTTTTTCGAGTTAGAGAAAATAGACAATATATCAGTAATGCAAGGGGAAAAATGGTTAAAATACAAGAGTTATTTCGCCCTCTAGCCATAGGATCGCATGTGAGTTTGTCACAACGTAGAATTGGTACAAAAGGTGAAATATTTAATGTAGTAGGGATCAGAAATAAGAAGAGTGAACTTGCAGTCTTAATACATAGTGATGAGATCAAAAATCCTGCTGAGATTATATGCTCAAAGATGGCAAATTGAAACAATGTTCAAAGCTTTTAAATCAGCAGGATTCAACTGTGAAGCAACTCATATTACTAATGATTTACGATTAGATACATTGATGCAAATATTGTCTATTGCATTTTGCCTAGCTTATCAAACTGGAGAGATTATAGTTTTAGATAAACCAATAGTTATTAAAAAACATGGTTATAGGCAAAATAGTATATTTCGTGTTGGATTAGATACATTGGTTAATATCTTGTATAATATTTCTACTCAATTAGTACGTTGGATACAGCTGTTGTCCTTGATATTCCAATATCCAAAGATGATAAAATGAAAAATTGTCATGTAGTAAGCAAATTTCCAATTCGTTCTATCTAAACACAATACCCATTTTTGCTCCTGCTCAAACCCAGTCATCATGACTAACATAACAGGTAATACTCTCCATGATATTGAGATTTCAGAGATAAATCTTTGCATCCTTCTATACCATGAAGCTGCTTTAATCCCAGACGGCATTCTATTGCATAACAATGACATGTTTACTGTCCTGCTGTTAAGCATTGAAATGATAAATAATCCTAAACATTTTGCTCTTGATAAATTAAGCGAAATATGTTTTTGTAATAATTCGACTAGAGGGGCGGAATGATCTTTCATATGTAAACCAAGTTCTTTCCCCGTTATCATCATGAATTATCAGCAAAATTCAATCCTTTAGTCCTTACATCTCTAAAAATTGTCATGTAGTAAGGTTTTTGTTATAAAATGTACTTAAAACTGCATAAATTTTTAGTAAATTGTCTTTTTTGACTATAACTATTAAATTGTAAAACTTGTCACACCTCTTACAAACCTTGAAAGGATAAGCATTATAGCATATTCATTAACCATAATTTAGGCATCTTAATACGAAACTCGCGTTAAAAGATTTGTTGCATGGCTCAAAAAATGCGTTCGATGTCATTCCCGCGAAAGCGGGAATGATACAAAACGAGCAATGCAATAAAACCACAACTAAAAGGAGTATGGCAATCTAGAAAAAGTAATAAAAAATTCTATAAATTAGTATTAATAACATTCAATTTCAGCTAATGTTATACTTTCAGTACCTGATAATTTATAACAATCATTACTAGTAGAGTTAGGAATTTGTAAGTCAAATAATAGTGTTTTTTCTTCTTTATACGGATCAATTAAGTAAGAATTTATAATATCTGTAACTATTGGCGATAAGTAGGTTGTTGTTTCAGTAAGCTTATCAATAGCATTCTGTCCGTCTTTTAATATTTTATCGACTAGTTTTGTATCTTTATAAAAAGTATTTACGGCACCTATTAAGGTTGTTGATATCTCATATATAATAATACCGTTTTTAATTATATTGGTTATATTAGAGTCTAATTTTGCTGTTTTAGAAAAAATTAAAGAAATAACAGTAGGATATTTATTAAATACATTAGGTAGTTCTAAAAAATTACTTACGGCTGAATAGGCAGAATTTGTTGCTTCTGAAAAACAATTAAATGCTTTGTAGATGTTTTTATAATTGTTATTGCTCATAAACTTACCTCTTTTTTATATAGATAATTATCATGTTTCGTGGTAATTACAATATTATACTACTAAATTAAGAAGTGTCAATATTAAAAAATTATATTTCTTCCTAGAGGATATCAGTAAATAAATTTTAACCAATAATTTAATTCTTTTTTGCTGCAAATTATAAGATTTTTGAAGGAATAGAGTCCCTATTTAAAAATCTTATAATTTGCAGCAAAAAAGAACTAAAGAACCCTCAGCTATAAGCTGAGGGGTTATAAAGTGGAATCGATTAGAAATCGATCATCATTCACAGGTTCACCTTCCTGTTCATCAATATAGTGCTGTATCATTTCATCAGTTATATTACCTGAACTGACCGCCATATAGCCCCTAGCCCACAAATGATTGCCCCAAAATTGTTTTCTTAAATGAGCAAATTCTTGCAATAAAATTCTTGAGCTACTACCTTTTAAATACTGTACTAACTTGCTAAGAGATATTTGTGATTTATATGAGATAAACATATGCACGTGATCACATGATATTTTCCCTGAAATTATATATACTTCATGTTCCATACAAATCTGCCTTAGTAAATCTCTAGCCCTTTCCGCTACTTTGCCTATCAATACTCTCTTCCTATATTTTGGTATCCATATAAGATGTACTTTTAAATCATACTGACTATGACTATTCTTTCTATAACTTCTCATGTTTCTTGATATAAATTCATTGCTAAAGCAATTTCATTATATCTTCCCTTCGCCTGAAGGCGAGGGATTTCTTATCCCCGAAGGGGGACATTAAAAAATCTTATAATTTGCAGCAAAAAAGAATTAAATTATTGGTTAAAATTTATTTACTGATATCCTCTAGACTCCATCTAGCTTTTGGACAAAAATTCAAAGGAGTAAATAACTTATTATTGTAACGCTCAAGTCCTGCATATGCAATCATTGCAGCATTATCGGTGCATAAGTGGATAGGTGGATAAATAAGACGATAATCATATGTTTTAGCACAACTACTTAATATTTCTTGTAAATATTTATTAGCAGCGACACCACCAGCAATTACTATATTTTTCTTATCGCAATTATTTATTACTTGCTCATATGCTCTAATAGCATGCTGTACCTTACTACCTAGAATTTCTCCTATGGTAAATTGAAAACTTGCCGCTATATCATTAATTACGTCATCATTTAGAAAGCTTGATACAAGCAAATTTTGCGACTTTCGCCTGTGCTCACGTACTTTTGTACGCTGCGCAGGCTCTTTCTTAAATTCATCTTGTCTGAAGCTTTCTAAATGATGACGGTCTTTATAATCAATTCCCTTTAAATTCATTATTAAAGTACGTACGGCAGTTTTAAGTCCTGAAAATGACATATTACAATTACCGCTGTTAATTATAGGTTTTGGAAATTTATATTTATGAGGATCGCCAAGTTTTGCTCTTTTCTCAATTTCAGGTCCTCCGGGAAAAGCTAAGTTTAGCATTTTTGCTATTTTGTCAAAGGCTTCGCCTACAGCATCATCTATAGTAGATCCTAGGATTTTATATTTTCCGAGTCCTAAAACTGCTACAAATTGGCAATGTCCACCCGAAGCTAACAAGAGTAAATAAGGATAAGGAATATTATCGGTTAGTCTTGCAGTTAAGGCATGACCTTCTAGATGATTAATTGCAATAAATGGTTTTTTTAAAGCACTGCTTAGCAACCTTGCAAACATTGAGCCAACTATAACACCGCCGATTAAACCTGGACCGGAAGTTGCTGCAATTGCACTAATTTCCGTTAATTTAGTATTGCTTTCTTTTAAAACGCTTTTTAATGCCTTATCTAGATTCGATAAATGAGAACGTGCAGCAATTTCAGGTACTACCCCTCCAAAAACTGCATGTTCTGTATTTTGTGAAATGATTATATTAGATAAGATTTCTCGGTTTTCGGTGATTATAGAAACAGCTGTATCATCACAGCTTGATTCTATACCTAAAATTTTTATCATTCAAATTGAAACTAATTAGAGGCGTTATTAAGTAAAAAATGATAGTTTGCGTCATTGCGAGAAAGTGTTGCCCACTTGGATACCAATGTCATTCCCGCCTACGCGGGAATGACATAACAGGATCCATACGACAACACCAACACCCGCTTGCAATGACGATACCTATCTTTATTTAATAATGCCTAATTAGATACCTTTAAGGTATTTAATTGATTATACAGCTTATAAATAGATTGTTCGGCATCAATAATTTTTTTATTAACTATTTTTAGTAGTTTTTCCGAAGATTTTTCTGTTATTCGCGTTGCAGAACTTACTTGCTCCGCTAAATTTTTAAGAGATTCCTGTATTTCTACAAAAGATTTTTTAAATTGTTCTTTAATAGTAATAGATGATTCTTCAAGCTCTTTAATTTTTAAGCATAGATTTTCTAATAAATGATCTATTTTAGTTTGCATTAAGGTCAATTTTTGCTTTTGTTTTTCACTAAGATAGCTTAAAGTTTCTTGCATTTTTGCCTGTATACGTACTTTTGTAGTGCGTTCAAGTTCTGAAGCTAAACCGATTTTACTCATTAAAAATATTATCCATTTGTGAACGTCAAAATGATACCATTTTGCACCGTTACGATAATCTGAAGGAAAAGCATGATGGTAATTATGCCAATTTTCACCGAGTAAGAATAATGCCATCCACCAAATATCTCCAGCAGTGCCTTTATAATATTTTTTACTACCGGCAAAGTGGCATAAAGAATTAACACAGAATGTTGCTTGCTGCTGTAGGAATCTACCGAGTCCCATAAATAAAAATCCTGCATATGCCGATTGTATAGTACCGCCGACTAAGTAACCGATAAATAAAGGTACGACAATATTCATAAAAGCTGCTATTTGCCAATAATATTTTAGCTGCCATTTTAATAAATTATTTTTCCCGTGCTTAGCCCAAGTAATGCGATCAATAGACTTATGGCTACCGCTTCCGACTAGCATCCATCCTATATGAGACCACATAAAGCCTAAAAATTTATTGTCAAATTTTAATGGAGTATGCGGATCTTGATCTTCATCCGTATATCTATGATGCTTATAATGATTCGATGCCCAAGATAAAGCTGGTCCTTGTAATGTTCCTGCAGACAGCATAATTAAGACAAACTCGGCATATTTATTTATTTTATAGGCATTATGAGACCACAACCTATGTAAACCGATCCCAACGGTAATAGTATTAATATAATAGCTAGCAATTATAAAAATAACTTCAGTTAGTCCTATCCCATAATCAAACGAATATTTAACTACAAGAGATATAATAAAAATAGGATAAAATATTAAAGCAAATAAAGCAGGCTTATTTAGTTTACTTAACATAAAATTTACAGTTTTTAGTTATAAAATATATAAATCGGCAACGAATAAAATCTTATTATATTATAGTTAGTATACATAAATATAATTAATAGATATTAACATACTTAATGCATAAATACAAAGAAAATTTTGACAACAAAATTCTAGGTTCTGTGAAGGAGAATTAAATTATTTATATTTTCAGATATTTTTTAGCGAAAATTAATAAGATTTTTGCAGTAATAGTTGTTCCTATTTTAAAAAAATCTTATGATTTACAGCAAAAAATAGCAAAAATAGATTAATTTAATTCTCATTCACAGAACCTAATCATTATCCTTATTTAAACAATAACCGATAAAACGAACGGTTTTAATAATTAAATTGTCTTTCCCTAAGGCCTCTCTAATCTTTATATGAACATCTATGAGACGTTCATTAAAGGTCTCTTCACTTTCCCATAAATATTTTATTATTTCTTGACGCGAAAATACTTCATTTGGAAACTGAAAAAAAGTCGTAAAATTTTCAGTAGGACCTAGACGAATATTCAGTCCGTCTTTGTATACTTTTTCAGTATTTAAATCAATATTTATATTCTTAAATTTAATAATATTATCTTGTAAAACTGACTTGGAACGTCTCAATAAGCTCTTTAAAGTACCTACTATTTGCTCAGATAAGAAGGGCTTATAAAAAAATAGCACGTTATCGTCTATTTCTGTTAAATATTAATTATTTGTTTGATAATAAATATTATAGGCGTTTTAGAAAATTTATTAATTTTTCTAACGTTATTTATTCTTATTAAAGGATTTTCTTGTAATTCTGCACTAATAATCATGATAGCAAGCGGCTGACTAAAAAAATAAGTTAATGCTTTTTCTAGAAATTAAAACTTCAGGTAATAGCTTATCAAACACTGAATTAATCCCCATTAATATTTAGTAAATAATTAAAAACTTTTGTAATAATTTTCTAATTTATTAGGGTTTATAGCAAACTTTTTATAATAAAGAAACAAAGAAATAATAATTTTTAAAGATAATACTTGAATTTAATAGTTTTAGTTACTATAAATAGCTTTATTTTAAAGTTTGTTTGTTGGAGATTCTTATATATCATGAGCTTTTATGAATCAGTTTTTATTATACGCCAAGACGTATCATTAAACGATATAGATAAAATCGTTGATGATTTTGCTAAAATTATTAAAGATAATAATGGCACTATCATAAAAAAAGAATATTGGGGGTTAAGAACTTTAGCTTACAAAATCGGTAATAACAAAAAAGGACATTATTATTTTTTAGGTCTAGATATTACTGGTAATGTAAAAGAAGAACTAGAAAGAAAAATGAAGCTTAACGAAAATATCATTAGATTTCTTACAATTAAAGCAGATTCAATTAGTAGTGAACCTTCACCGATATTAAAAAATCAGAGTACAGAGAATACTCCGGTAATTGACGTAACGATTAATAATTAAATTTGTAAGAATTAAGGTTAAAGAATGTCAAAAAGTAATAATGCTAGTGAAACAGCTACTCACAAGCTAGGAGATAAAACTGCTAAAAAAGTATTTTTTAGAAGACGTAAAGGATGCCCTCTTTCTGTGCCTAATGCACCTGTTATTGATTATAAAAATCCTGAGCTTTTAATAAAATTTGTCTCTGAAGGCGGCAGAATGCTACCAAGCAGGATCACAAATGTTTGTGCAAAGAAACAAAGAAAGCTAAATAATGCTATTAAAATTGCAAGAATTTTAGCGTTATTACCTTTTGTATTTCAAGCTAAATAAAGGCATAATACATGGAAATTATATTAATAAAACCCGTAAGAAAATTAGGTAAAATTGGCGACATACTCAAAGTAGCAGACGGGTTTGGTCGTAATTATCTTTTACCGCAAAAATTAGCTATTAGAGCTACTGAGCCTAATAAAGAGCTAATAGTTAAACAAAAACACGAATTTGAAGCAAAAGATAAGCAAATAAGAGAAGAAGTAGAAAAAATCAACGCTCTTATTAAAGATCAAAAATTAGTTTTTATCCGTCAAACATTAGATGACGGTAAACTTTTTGGTTCGGTTACTAATAAAGAGATAGCCGATAAATTATCTGAAAATGTATCTTATAATATCTCTCATTCAAATGTTATTCTTGATAAACAAATTAAATCTACCGGAATTTATACAGTTGAAATAAGACTCCATGCGGAGCTTAATGCTATAGTTACGGTTATTGTTACAAGATCAGAATCAGAAGCACAAGATTATTTACGCGAACAAAAGACTGAAACTTTAGAAGATTTAGCTGAGTCAGCATAAATTTTTCTTTATCATCTAATTGTGTGGTTTTTTGTCATTTCTGCAAGGCATTGACCAGTTCTTCCGTCATTGCGAGGGAATTGCATAGCAATTGACGAAGCAATCTTAGGAAGAATTCCTGAGATTGCCACGCTCACTAACGTTCGCTAGCAATGATGACTCGGTATCCACGCAACAATGCCTTATGAGCGACTGAAAGGAGCGAGGCAATCTAAAAAAATGCTATAAATTAGCATTTTAAACTGAATTGCGTCGAAACTTGCAGTTTCTTCTCGCAATGACGAAAAAATATGAGACATATAACAAAGCATTTCTGCAGAAATGACATTGTCAAACTTACAATACTAACATTTTTCAACCATGCTATATGAAAAATTTGAGTATAATATCAATAATCTAATAGGTAATTTTGGCTTATCTAAAATATCGATTGCAGTATCCGGTGGGAGCGATTCGGTAGCACTTCTTTATCTTGCTAATATTTGGGCAGAAAAAAATAATATAGAATTATTTGTTATATCGGTTGATCATAACTTACGGGAACAGTCGAAGCAAGAGACTCATTATATCCAAAATATCAGTAATAGTCTAAATCGCAAGCATTATAGTTTATCTTTTGACCATCAAAATAATTTTTCCAATTTACAAGAAAGAACAAGAGAAGGACGCTATGATTTAATGACAAATCTATGTCTAGAACTCGATATATTAGTACTTTTAACTGCTCACCATGAGGATGATTACGTAGAAAATTTTTGTTTAAGATTAGAGCGTAATAGCGGTATATTTGGACTTAGTAGCAGTAATATCAATTGGTATAATAATATACAAATAATTAGACCGCTATATAATATTCCAAAAAGTGAATTAGTAGAATATTTAGTCAGTCATAATATAAAATGGTTTGAAGATGAGTCAAATTCATCCGATAAATATAGACGAAATGTTATTAGGCAAAAATTAGCTAAAGGCGAAGATTATATTAGACATCTTTCCAAACCAGCTTATAGAGAGGAATTTAAAGGAGACACGGAACGCAGCACCGCAGCGTACACAAGCGTACGTGGGGAGGCATTGTTGCGTGAGGATTCGAGTCTAGGCTCGACGTATAAATTACCTCTAGAGTTTGGAAAAATGTCTAAAGCCGAGATAATCTTACAACAACTCAAAACCAACAAGCTTATAGAAGATAAGTTTAAGCCGGAGTTAATATTAGCAATAGCTGAAGCGGTCAAGATTTTTGAATATGGCTTTGCTTTTCTTGATTTAGTAAAATTTGATAAATTTTTAAATGAGGTGAAAGTACAAATAATTAATTTTTTACTGATAATGATTAGTGGACAATCTAGAGCAGCTCGTTTTTATTCGGTAGAACCTATTTTAAAATTAATTACTCAAGAGGTAAACTTTAAGAATACCCTTCATGGCTGTGTAATTAAGCGTATACAAAACGAGTTACTTATATATAGAGAATTCGGCAAAAAATTACCTGAGAGTAAAATATTACTAGATAAATCCGTTATTTGGGATAATAGATTTTGCATCACAAGAAATCAAGAAACTCTAAATTGTTTTGTAACTCATCTATTGTTAGAAGATTATAAAATAATAAAGAAACAATTAGATTTAGAACCTTTGAAAAATCTATCCTGCAAAAACCACAATGCAATTTTATTTACCTTACCTATCATTAAAATACTTGAAAAAGTTATAGCAATACCACATATATCATATTATGATAACGACATGTGGAACTTTGAAGTATCTTTTGCTCCAAATTTTGTATCTCGTTTTACCCATTTTTGCTAACACCGGTATTTAAGAGGTTATCTGTAAATAAATTTTAATTAGTAGTTAAAATTTATTTACAGATAACCTCTTATACCGATAAAAATTTTTATTAGGTTTTATATCGATGAATAATCAAGGTAGAAGTATTTTAGCTTGGGCAGCACTTTTTGTTTTTGTAATATTACTTTTTAATATTTTCCAATCTGACGGTTTACTTGGCAGAAGAAATAATATAACTTTCTCGGATTTTTTAACACGAGTTGATGAAAATACCGTTAATTCGGTAAAAATTCAAGGTAGAGTAATTGAAGGCACTTCAAATGACGGCTCTACTTTTAACACTTATGCTCCTGATTATCCTGATTTAGTAAATCGTCTTACTAGCAATGACGTTAATATTGAAGTAGTGCCTCTTGAAACAAGAATGAATACCTTTTTAGGCTTTTTAATTTCTTGGTTTCCTATGCTTTTATTGATAGGTGTTTGGGTTTTTTTCATGCGTCAAATGCATGGAGGCGGGAAGGCCATGGGGTTTGGAAAATCTAAGGCTAGGTTGCTATCAGATAAAGGACCAAAAATTACCTTTAAAGATGTAGCAGGTATCGATGAAGCAAAAGAAGAATTAACTGAAATAGTAGATTTTTTAAGAGATCCAAGCAAGTTCCAAAAACTTGGCGGTAAAATACCGAAAGGCTGCTTACTTATAGGTCCTCCTGGAACCGGTAAGACACTTCTTGCTAAAGCAATTGCAGGTGAGGCTAATGTTCCGTTTTTTAACATATCCGGCTCTGATTTTGTTGAAATGTTTGTAGGTGTCGGTGCAAGCCGTGTGCGTAACATGTTTGAACAGGGTAAACGTAATGCTCCTTGTATTATTTTTATCGATGAAATTGATGCGGTGGGTCGCCATAGAGGTATCGGTATGGGCGGCGGCAATGATGAACGTGAGCAAACCTTAAACCAAATGTTAGTCGAAATGGACGGATTTGAAGCAAACGAGGGAGTTGTGATCATTGCAGCTACAAACCGTCCTGATGTTCTTGATCGTGCATTACTACGTCCCGGTAGGTTTGATCGTCAAATTGCCGTTGCAAACCCCGATATAAACGGTCGTGAGCAAATTCTAAAAGTACATTTAAAGAAAATTAAATATAATAGTACAGTACTAGCACGAATTATTGCTAGAGGTACTCCGGGCTTTTCCGGTGCCGAACTCGCTAATTTAGTTAATGAAGCTGCTCTTATTGCTGCAAGGCTTGGTAAGAAAGAAGTAGATATGCATGATATGGAAGAGGCAAAAGATAAGGTGCTGATGGGAGTTGCACGTCGTTCTATTGCAATGTCGGAGAAAGAAAAAAGTTTGACTGCATATCATGAAGGAGGACATGCATTGGTTGGGCTTTATTGTCCTGCAGCATCGCCTATTCATAAGGCTACGATTATACCGCGTGGTAATGCTCTTGGGATGGTGCAAAGACTTCCTGAAACTGATGAATATTCTCAGAATCGTGAACAGATGGAATCATCTATAGCAGTTTATATGGCAGGAAGAGTAGCGGAGGAAATTATTTTTGGTAGAAATAAAGTTACCTCAGGCGCTTCGTCGGATATAAAAGGTGCAACTAATATTGCAAGAGCGATGGTTACAAAAGCAGGTTTAAGCGATTTAATAGGACCGATATTTCATGGTTCAAGTGGTGACGATATGTATGGTAGACAACCTAATAATGAAACCTCGGAAGCTACTGCAGAGTTAATCGATGCCGAAGTTAAAAGAATTATTACACAAGGATATGAATTTGCAAAAGATATTTTAACAAAACATATAGATCAACTTCATACCTTAGCAAATGCTTTAATTGAATATGAGACATTGTCCGGTCAGCAAATTAAAAATTTACTTAGCGGTAGAGCTTTAGATTCAGAAGAGGAAAATAAATTTCCTTTTAATGATTCATCTACTATAAAAATAGATAAAGAAAAATCACCTGAGAAAACAAAAACAACTAAAGCTAAAAAAGAGAGTACTTAAATGGCAGAGTTAAGATTACCGCCAAATTCAGTAGTAAAAAAAGGTAGAGAGCATAAAGAAAACGAGGAAATGCTAAAACCTCGTAAGATAAAGATTTATAGATATGATCCTGACCTCGACGAGAATCCTACTATCGATAGTTTTGAGATAGATTTAAGTAAAACCGGACCAATGGTTTTAGATGCTTTAATTAAAATCAAAAATGAAATCGATTCGACTCTAACATTTAGACGTTCTTGTCGAGAAGGAATTTGCGGTAGCTGTGCAATGAATATTGACGGTACAAATACTTTAGCATGCATAAAACCAATAGAAGATATATCAGGCGATATCAAAATCTATCCGCTTCCTCATATGAAAGTAGTGAAAGATTTAGTACCTGATATGTCGCATTTTTATGCACAATACGAATCTATAGAACCTTGGCTCAAAACCGATAGTCCTACTCCTTCAAACTCTGAAAGGTTACAGTCGATTAAAGACCGAGAAAAGCTTGATGGTTTATATGAGTGTATATTATGTGCTTGCTGTTCTACTTCCTGTCCTAGCTATTGGTGGAACGGTGATAAATATTTAGGTCCTATGATTTTACTACAAGCATATAGATGGATTGCTGATTCAAGGGATGATCATAACGGTGAACGTCTTGAAGCTTTAGAAGATCCGTTTAAGCTTTACCGTTGTCATACGATTATGAACTGTACTAAAACCTGTCCTAAAGGCTTAAATCCTGCTAAGGTTATAGGTAAAATAAAAAGTTTAATTGCAGAACGTCATGGCGTGTGATTCTTGGCGTTGTTGCATGGATCTAAAAATGCGTTCGGTGTCATATCGTGGCTTGACCACGGTATCAAGAAAAACAACTTAAAATGCTAAAATTTTAGTATTTTTAACTAGATCCCGCGATCAAGTCGCGGGATGATACCGGAAAAACTGATCCACGCAACAAAGCTGTGATTCTTAATTAATTATTTTTAAAAATGATAAAATAATGAAAAAAGCAATTATTTTCTGTTGGCTATTTCTTAGTTCGATATCTTGTACTTTTGCCGTTGATTGTAATAATGCCCTGACACAAGGTGATATGCATTATTGTGCCGATGAAGAATATAAGAAAGTTGATAAGGAACTAAATCAAATATACCAAGAAATATTAAAACATATTTCAGACAAACAAGAACAAGTTAATTTACTTAAAAAATCTCAAAACTTATGGATTAAGTACCGAGAAGCTGAGTGCGAATTTCAAAGCTTTAGGGTTTATGGCGGTTCTGTATATCCAATGATACTGCTTATGTGTTTTACAAAAAAAACGAAGAGCGTATCAAAGAATTTGAAGCCATGCTGAAATGTGAAGAAGGCGACTTAAGTTGTCCATTTATAATCAAGACTCAGAACCTAGATTAATTCATAATTTGTAATACTTTAAATAATGTTCCCATTTGTTTCGGTGATATTAGTCTTTCTACCTGTCTTTCTATTATTTGTGCTTGCTCAGGCATCTTTCCAAACTCTACTTCTAGAGGTAATTTATACGTCGATCCAATACTCGCATCCTCACGTACTAAAGTGTACGCTGCGGTGCTGCGTTTCGTGTCTCCTTTAAATTCCTCTCTATAAGCGAGTTTGGAAAGATGCCTATAATTAAGCTTGTCTTGCAATGTTTGTTTGCGTAATAAGATTCCGTTTTCTATTAAAAAATCTCGTTGCGATATTGTATCTATTACGTTTATTTTACTATTTTTAGCTACTATTTTTAATGTATAAAAATCCACATGTGCCGATAAATCGGCCTCTCCAAGATTCTCAAGGATGGGACAATATTTATGATTTTTGACCGCTTGTAATGTTGGATTATATTGATATCTAGTTCTACCATTCGGAGCTATATCATAACCGTAATCTATTGTTAAGCAACTGCCGCTCTGTGTTTTTAGATGTTCAGCTATAAATTTTATAATTTCTATAGATTTATAAGATTCTTCAAGCACTGCTCCGTCTTTTGCTTCAATATGAGTTCTTAGTAAATATTCTTGTAATGGTTTATTAATGCTTATTTTGTCGTATTTAATTCTCCCGTCTACCGGTTGCACCACAAATATTCTTTCATACCATAATTCCTTGACTTTAACATATTGCTTTATCGGCATAGCATCAAAGAATTCATTAGCTATTATTATAGTAGGTTTTTTGGGTATATCTTCTATAAATGATAGGTGTTTAATCGGTAAATCAATATCTTGTAAATTAGCCTTTTGATGAACAATAAAATTTTGATTAATTTCTATTAGTTCAATTGATAAAGCTTTATAAAATTCCGGTACTAATTTTGCAGTACTTAGTAAATCACGCATTAATAGACCTCGACCTGGACCAAGCTCAACCAAACTAAGACTTTTTGGGCAACCGATTCTTTGCCACTCTTTGATACACCATAAGCCGATAATTTCACCGAATAGCTGCGAAATTTCAGGAGCCGTAACAAAATCACCTTCGCTAGCCAAAGATTTTACTTGCTTATAATAGGAATTAGGATTTGATTGTAATACTTGCTGCATGAGAACATCGCAAGTAATATAACCGTTTTGATCAATTAATTGTCTTATTTTGGGTTCGATTGACATATTAAATAACTTCCTAAAAGTAACATAGGTACAGATAAGATTTGTCCCATAGTTAAGCTATCTAAAATAAACCCGATTTGTATGTCTGGTTCTCTAAATATTTCAACAGCGATTCGGAAAAGAGCGTAAAATGTTAAAAATAGTCCTGAGTTTAAACCGCACTTTTTAAGAGTTTTGTGCTTAAATGTTGCATATGCTAGGATAAAAAATAATACTAAACCTTCAAAAAAAGCTTCATATAACTGACTAGGATGTCTTGGTATCAAATCACTATTCGGAAAAATCATACCAAAAGAAGAATTCGTAATACGTCCGTATAGTTCGCTGTTAATAAAATTAGCGATTCTACCTAAAAATAATCCGATAGGTACTACAGGGGCTATTATATCCGTGAGACTTAAAAAATTAATTTTATATTTTCGGCAAAACAAATAAGCAGCAATAATCACCCCTAAAGCTCCGCCATGGAAAGACATACCGCCTTCATAAGTTTTTAAGATATCTATTGGATTTGAAAAATATCTAGAAGGGTTATATAATAAAACAAACCCTAGTCTGCCTCCGACTATTATGCCTATAATGGCATAAGTAATGAAATCTTCTAGATTTTTTTTGATAATTTGAGGCTTAAATTTTTCTATAATTTTGTTTGCATAGAACCAGCCTAGCAAAATTCCTACTACGTATGAAAGAGAATACCAAGAGACAGCAAGTGGACCTATAGAGAAAATAATTGGATTGATATTAGGAAATGTCATAGATAAATAAGTTATTTAATTCATTTAATGTCTGAGTTACGGAAAATTACGTAAGTAATTGACGAGGCAATCCAGTTTTTTATTATTTTTATGGGTTGCCGCAGCTGCTTCGTGGCTTCGCAATGACAGTATCTATATTTGGTTAGCAATACCAAATTCTTTTGAGTTAAAATTCTTACTACATGACAATTTTTCATTTTATCATCTTTGGATATTGGAATATCAAGGACAACAGCTGTATCCAACGTACTAATTGAGTAGAAATATTATACAAGATATTAACCAATGTATCTAATCCAACACGAAATATACTATTTTGCCTATAACCATGTTTTTTAATAACTATTGGTTTATCTAAAACTATAATCTCTCCAGTTTGATAAGCTAGGCAAAATGCAATAGACAATATTTGCATCAATGTATCTAATCGTAAATCATTAGTAATATGAGTTGCTTCACAGTTGAATCCTGCTGATTTAAAAGCTTTGAACATTGTTTCAATTTGCCATCTTTGAGCATATATCTCAGCAGGATTTTTGATCTCATCACTATGTATTAAGACTGCAAGTTCACTCTTCTTATTTCTGATCCCTACTACATTAAATATTTCACCTTTTGTACCAATTCTACGTTGTGACAAACTCACATGCGATCCTATGGCTAGAGGGCGAAATAACTCTTGTATTTTAACCATTTTTCCCCTTGCATTACTGATATATTGTCTATTTTCTCTAACTCGAAAAACGTATCTTATTTGATTTGTTCTAAGCCAAGAGAGCCATTCCTTACCTATAAATTCTCTATCAGCGGTTAATGCTTCAATGCGGTTTTTGTCAAAAACTTCTAAAAAACACTCCATCAGATCAATACGCTCAATATAATCAGAGTTACCACACTTTTTATCACTTAGAAAATTCCAAAAAGGGGGATCGCTATACCATGAAAACTGACAGCTAAATATAAAATATTTATATGTCGTTTACCAAATTTCCAATTCGTTCTATCTAAACACAATACCCATTTTTGCTCCTGCTCAAACCCAGTCATCATGACTAACATAACAGGTAATACTCTCCATGATATTGAGATTTCAGAGATAAATCTTTGCATCCTTCTATACCATGAAGCTGCTTTAATCCCAGACGGCATTCTATTGCATAACAATGACATGTTTACTGTCCTGCTGTTAAGCATTGAAATGATAAATAATCCTAAACATTTTGCTCTTGATAAATTAAGCGAAATATGTTTTTGTAATAATTCGACTAGAGGGGCGGAATGATCTTTCATATGTAAACCAAGTTCTTTCCCCGTTATCATCATGAATTATCAGCAAAATTCAATCCTTTAGTCCTTACATCTCTAAAAATTGTCATGTAGTAAGGTTAAAATTATAAAAATAAAATTTTTAGTAATAATAAAAAAGATTTATATTTTATAATAATAATGATAGGTAAAATATGCAATATTTAATGGATCTATATCATACCTCAAGTACTGAGTTAGTATTATTGTTTGTTATGTTAGTATCTCTTATACCGGTGATATTTCTAATTAAAAGATTAATTTTTATTCCTGTAAAAAATTATTTAACTAGACATCATTATGATGATTATGAAAGGATACTAAAAAAATATCCTATATTTCGTTATTTATTACACACTTTATTAGCAATTTACTTTGTATGTTGGGGAAATATTTTCCATCCTACTTCTTTTAAAGCACATGTATTACTAGGAATCAAAGATACTATAGTAATCTTATATACTAATATATCCGTGACGATGTTATTATTAATGCTTATAGATGCTTTTGCAGATCTGTATCACAATAGGATCAAAGCCGTTACAAAAAATGCACCGCTTAGCTTATATTTTCAAATATTAAAAATTATTGTCATAGTTATTGCAGTAATGGTAACTATTTCATATATATTAAATATTTCACTTAGTACATTCTTAACAAGCTTAGGTGCAGCCGCAGCTCTTTTAACATTTGTTTTCAAAGATACCGTTTTAGGATTACTTGCAAGCTTGCAACTAACTACTCAAGAAATTATTAATATTGGAGACTGGGTACGTATAGGCGAAATTGAAGGAACAGTTGAAAAAATTACTATTTCTGTAGTAACAATTAGGAATTTTGACCAATCTATTTCTACAGTTCCTACTTACAGCATTTTAAATTCTAACGTAACTAATTATAGAGGAATTAGTGAATCAGGAGCAAGAAGGGTAAAGAGAGTATTTAATATTAATATGGCAACTATTAACTTCTGTGATGCTACTATTTTAAAAGAACTAAAAAAATCTCCTTATATATCAAAGGATGTAATAGATAAAATCACTCTTGATAAAGAAGATAAAGATTTAACTAATATTAAACTATTCAAATTATATATTCAGGAATATCTAAAAAATAATCCGGCAGTTTATACCGAAGGGTTTACTTTTCTAGTAAGACAGCTTGAACCTACGATTAATGGGTTGCCTATAGAAATATATCTCTTCGTTAAAGAAGTGAATTTAGTAGGTTATGAAAATATACAGGATAATATTTCTGAACATTTAATTTCTATACTTCCTGAATTTAAATTAAAAATATTTCAGAATGTGGGAGTGGTATAATATATCCGAAGTAAAATGAAAAGTAGTAAAAATAAATTAAATTTGTATCCAAGATGAAGGGCGACTTCCATCTTGGATATTCACTACTTTTGAAAGAAAAGAAGTATATATACTACTTGATTATTTTCTCTAAATGCTTTAAAACTTAAAGCTTTAAAAATATGAAAATTTAAGACCTAGGAATGAATAATAATATAATTAATTTAATAGCCGCTATTATACTGTCTTTAAGTATAATCTTCGGTTGGCAGTATTTTGTTGTAAAACCTGAACAAAAAAAACAGCAACAGCAAATAGCAGTGCAGAAAGCAGAAAATTTAAAGAAACAACAGTTAAAAGCTTTAGTAGAACCTGCAACTGATATTGTTGTTCAAGAAGAAAATCAAGTACAGCGTATTAAAATAGAATCTGAATCACTCACCGGTTCTATTTCATTAAAAGGACTTAGATTTGACGATTTAATATTAAAGAAATATAAACAAGATTTATCTAAAAATAGTCCTGAAGTGAGATTATTTTCACCGGCTAATACAGAAAATGCATATTTTGCTGAAATTGGTTTAGTTAGTAATTTATCTAGTGTAAAACTCCCTAACAACGATACTATATGGAATAGTAATAGTGAAATATTAAGCCCTGAAAAATCCGTTAATTTATTTTGGGTTAATGAAGACGGAGTTAAATTTTTAGTTACTATTACTGTCGATGAAAACTATTTATTTACTATAGAGCAAACCATAGTTAATAATAGTGATAAAGAACTTCCTGTCCAATCTTACGGTTTAATAAACCGTAAATATATTGCTGTAGAGAAAGCGGTAAATATATTACATCAAGGACCTATCGGGTGTATAGACGAGAATCTTAAAGAATATTCATATGATGATATTAAAGATAAAAAAAGCGAAAAATTTGCTGCAGGTAAGGTCGATTGGATAGGAATTACTGATAAATATTGGTTATCTTCCTTGATTCCGGATAAATCAAGTAATTACAGCTCGAATTTTAATTATGCTCTTAAGCAAGGGGCTGAAAGATATCAGGTAGATTTTATTTCACCGGTACAAATAATAAAGCCCGGCGAAAATTTTTCCATTAAAAGCAGAATTTTTGCTGGAGCAAAAAAAGTAGATTTGCTTGATAAATATGAAAAGCAATATGATATCAAATTATTTGATAGAGCTATTGATTTCGGCTGGTTTTATATAATTACCAAACCGGTTTTCTACGCCATGAATTTTTTCTATGGCTATGTCGGTAATTTCGGTGTTAGTATATTAATTGTTACGGTTATAATTAAGCTATTAATGTTTACTTTAGCCAATAAGTCTTATCGTTCGATGAAAAAAATGAAAAATTTACAGCCGGAAATCGATAGGATAAAAAATTTATACAGTGATGATAAGGCACGTTTAAATCAAGAAATTATGGCTTTATATAAAAAAGAAAAAGTAAATCCGGTAGCGGGTTGTTTACCTATACTTGTTCAAATTCCGGTATTTTTCTCCATCTATAAAGTATTGTATGTAACTATTGAAATGCGGCAAGCACCGTTTTACGGCTGGATTAAAGACTTATCTGCACCTGACCCTACTACTATTTTTAATTTATTCGGCTTATTACCGTTCTTGCCGCCGTCATTTTTAATGATTGGAGCATGGCCTATTTTAATGGCTATTACTATGTTCTTACAGCAAAAAATGAGTCCTGAACCTGCGGATCCGATGCAAGCTCAAGTAATGAAATTTATGCCGCTAATTTTTTTATTTATGTTTAGTAGTTTTCCTGTGGGACTTTTAATATATTGGTCTTGGAATAATATTCTATCCATAATTCAACAATATTATATTAATAAATTTAATTAATTAATGAGAATAGATAAAAATTTACCTAATTATCTAACTATTGCTCGAATAATGGTAATTCCGGTTATTATACTGGCATTTTATATAAATAATTTACTTGCACGTAAACTTGGGGCATTATTATTTGTTTTAGCTAGTATTACGGATTTTTTTGACGGTTATATTGCAAGAAAATATAATTTAGTCACAAGTTTTGGCAAGATGTTTGATCCTATAGCAGATAAGTTACTAGTAGGTTGCGTTATTATAATGCTACTAAAAAAGGATAACGTAGATGAGATACCTTGCTTATTAATTTTAGCACGAGAATTTTTAGTTAGCGGTCTTCGGGAATTTTTGGCTCTAGTAAAGGTTAGTGTGCCTGTATCGAGACTTGCTAAGGTAAAAACGTTTTTACAAATGTTTGCTTTATCGATATTGATACTAGGCTCAAAAGGTTCAGGAATTATTTATTTAGATATAGTAGGGGAAATAATTTTATGGATTGCCGCTTTTTTAACAATCATTACAGGCTATTCTTATTTTAAAGCATGTAAGAAATATTTTTAAATAGGAGAATTTTATGATATATGTAAAATATATAATTTTAGGGTTTATTATGGTGTCTAGTTTAAATCTTTACGCTGCTAACAATGATATAATTGCCGATAAGAAAGTTGTAAAGGTAGAAGTAAGTAATGAACATTTAAAAACATTAAATGAAGCTTCTACTCTTTTAATTAGTTGTGTAGATTTTAGATTAATAGACGAAACAGATAAATTAATGAAGCAATTAGGATTAGAGGATAATTTTGATAAAGTATCGCTACCGGGTGCATCGCTTGCCCTTGTTAACGACAAATATACTTATTGGGGAAAAACAATAGAAGATACTATCGAGATTTTACAAGAATTACATAACATCAAACAAATTGTTTTTCTTGATCATAGAGAATGTGGAGCTTATAAAATACTTATAGGTCAGGAACAGCTAAATACCAAGGAAAAAGAAACGGCAGCCCATGCAGAAATTTTAAACAAAGCCCGTGATATAATAAAAGAAAAATTTCCCCAATTAAAAGTTTATACTTTTTTAATGGGTCTTGATGGTATAGTAGAGCAGATTTATGAAGATGTAATTCCTAGCTAAAAGCAGCTTTGTTGCATGGCTCTTATGTCATTCCTGCGAAAGCAGGAATCCAAAAAAAGTATAAATATAGCAAATTTTTAAAATTAAAAGCTCGATTTATCTCGCTTTATGCTGGATTCCTGCTTTCGCAGGAATGACATCAAGTAGATTTTTCTATCCATGCAACAACACCTGCAGTTGCTCGCAATGACAATTTTGGAGTCACGCAACAACGCTGAGAAAAATAATTTATTTTGTATCTTTGTTCTTATTATCACTAGAATCAGCAGTATTATTCTTTTGGTCGTTTTCTGCCGGTAGTTTAGAGATAGATAGTTTTTGTTTATATTTTTGTTGCTCTGCTAAAAAATTTTGAGCCTCTTTGGAAAGGCTATTATATAGTTCACGTTTCTTCTTATTAATATCGACTATTTCTACTCTATATTTTTGTATTTCCTTCCGTACTTTCGGTTTTATAGTACCGGCGTAAGCAGAAAAATCATCTATAATTTTTTGTGTTGTAACATCGTTAGTTTTTGCACCGTCTTTTCTGGAGCCGTCAGAAGTTGTACTATTGGCAAAGCAGCTTGTACTAAGTAAAATAGCTATTCCAAATATTATTTTTTTTATCATATAAACCTTAAGCCTTATTCTTGATAAGTAGACTATTTTTAAGTCTAATAGTCAATAGACTTCTTTTCGAACTCTACTTCTAGGGGTAATTTGTACGTCAATCCGGTACTCTCATCCTCACGTACTTTTTTGTACGCTGCGGTGCGAGGTGAAGTGTTCCCTCCAAATTCCTCCCTATAAGCGAGTTCGAAAAGAAGTCTAATCTATAATAGAAATTATATGTATTTTCTATTTGTATTTTATTGTTTGGTGAGTATAAATATACTAGGTTCTGTGAAGGAGAATTAAATTAATCTATTTTTGCTATTTTTTGCTGTAAATCATAAGATTTTTTTAAAATAGGAACAACTATTACTGCAAAAATCTTATTAATTTTCGCTAAAAAATATCTGAAAATATAAATAATTTAATTTTCCTTCACAGAACCTAGTAGTTGGGAATAAAATAAAATTATGAAAAATATACAATATTATAATAATAATGCTCAAGAGTTTTATAACAGAACAATCAATGCGGATTTATCTGATAACTATAAAGCATTTACTAGCTATTTACCTGAAAAAGCTCATATTTTAGATGCAGGTTGCGAAGTTGGCCGTGATACAAAATATTTTTTAAGTCAAGGATATCAAGTTATCGCTTTTGAAGGCTTAACCGAAATGGTCAAATTAGCCACAAAAGAAACCGGAATAGATGTACTGCACTCAACTTTTCAAGATATCAATTTTAAGAAGTCGTTTGATGGAGTTTGGGCTCAAGCAACTCTCCTTCATGTACCTTATAATGAAACAATCAATGTTTATAAAAAAGTTCATGCTGCATTAAAGCCGGAAGGGATTTTTTATGCTTCTTACGGATACGGTTCAGATATTATACAACGTGATGATCGCGATTTTTACAATATGAATTAAGATACAATAAAACCTTATTTTAACGGGCTTTTGAGGTAGTTAAAATATGGACGGAAAAGAGTAAGAGATTCTCTCCAAGTAAAGAAGCATTATGGTTAAATTTTATTGTAAAAAAAGTAAAACAATATGATCAGATTAGTTTATTTATTTCTCACTTTAATAATCAGTTTTAAAATATACGCTAAGGAATATAAAGGCTTAACCTATAATCGTTATGAAAAAGATAAGCATGTTATTCATGTGTTAACTATCGATCCTAAGAATTTTGGGCTAAAACTAGTTAAAGTACATAATCAGGTTATAGGCAGAGAAACAGTAGATGCTATAGCACACCGCACTAATGCAGTTGCTGCTATTAATGGCGGATTTTTTGAAATCGCCGGTAGCGATGACGGCAGACCAAGCCTTACTTTAATGATTAACGGCAAGCTATTTAGTCTTAGAACAACTACAAAGCTTGTTAATTATAGATCAAAATAATATCCAAATTACCAAAGCATCAGTAAAAATTTCATTAGAAATAGGTGATAAATCGATTATTCCAAATCAAGTGAATTATTTTTCAAATCCAAAAGATATTACTTTCTATAATGATGTTTGGGCGTCCTCCACATTAACGCCGTATACTAACAAAGAAATTTTGATTGACCGGAATTTTATTGTTACGGAAATAAGCAAGCATGGTGATAATCAAATCCTGCAAAAAGGCTTTATATTGTCCTTTCCACAAGAAATAAGTTTACCGGTAGTAAATATAAATGATTCCGTAAAGCTAAATTTAGAATTTATCGATAAAGACGGTAAGCCTATAAATTTAAGCAAAACCGCTTCAGTAGTAACCGGTATTCCGTTGTTGGTTCAAAACGATAAAAATGTTATAGATAATCCAAAGCAAAATGATTCGGCTCATGCTCGTATCGCTCTAAGGGTGCGTAATGACGGTACTATAGTGATAGTTGTAGTAGAACAGATATATAAGCAGCATATAAAAGACATTAAGCTTGAACAAGTTAGATCAATTCTACGAAAAGAAAAAGGTATAACTTTTGAAAAATTAACAATTCCCGAAGCGTTAAAAATTTGATACTGTGATAGGGCTAACTAAAACAGAACTTGCAGATTATGTGTTAAGCCTTGGATGTGAATCAGCAATCAATTTAGATGGCGGCGGCTCTTCCACGCTATTTATGGACGAAAAAATTATAAATAATGTTACAGGTGATGAAGATGAAGCTTTAGGCGAACATCCAATATGCCCTGTATCTGATGCAATAGTTATTATACCAAATAATATAGAATAAATTTACGCTGCCTTAGCATGGAACGATGTCATTCCTGCGAAGGCAGGAATCCAGTAACTAAAAGATACAAAATTTTTTAATGTCCCCCTTCGGGGATAAGAAATCCCTCGCCTTCAGGCGAAGGGAAGATATAATGAAATTGCTTTAGCAATGAATTTATATCAAGAAACATGAGAAGTTATAGAAAGAATAGTCATAGTCAGTATGATTTAAAAGTACATCTTATATGGATACCAAAATATAGGAAGAGAGTATTGATAGGCAAAGTAGCGGAAAGGGCTAGAGATTTACTAAGGCAGATTTGTATGGAACATGAAGTATATATAATTTCAGGGAAAATATCATGTGATCACGTGCATATGTTTATCTCATATAAATCACAAATATCTCTTAGCAAGTTAGTACAGTATTTAAAAGGTAGTAGCTCAAGAATTTTATTGCAAGAATTTGCTCATTTAAGAAAACAATTTTGGGGCAATCATTTGTGGGCTAGGGGCTATATGGCGGTCAGTTCAGGTAATATAACTGATGAAATGATACAGCACTATATTGATGAACAGGAAGGTGAACCTGTGAATGATGATCGATTTCTAATCGATTCCACTTTATAACCCCTCAGCTTATAGCTGAGGGTTCTTTAGTTTTTCATATTAAAAACTCAAATAATTTCGCTTTTTTCTGGATTCTCGCTTTTAGTTAGGAATGACATACTAAAATTTTAGCTAGAATGACGCGAGTTTCGTATTAATAGAGGAACTGAATAGCTGATAGTAGCTGGGTTACGGGGATCTTGATAATACTGTTTTTGTTATAAAATGTACTTAAAACTGCATAAATTTTTAGTAAATTGTCTTTTTTGACTATAACTATTAAATTGTAAAACTTGTCACACCTCTTACAAACCTTGAAAGGATAAGGATTATAGCATATTCATTAACCATAATTTAGGCATCTTAATACGAAACTCACGTCTAGAATGATATTTGAGATTTAGAGAACTCTAAGATTTTATATTTTCCTGCTCCATAGCTTTTTTACGCATTTCTAAATATTCTTCTTTAGTCATTATTTTTTGGGGAGCTACATAATCTAAAAATACTTTTCCATTTAGATGATCGGTTTCATGTTGGATAACTCTTGCTAAAAATCCTTCTGCGATACCTTGAATTTGATTTCCATTTATATCATATGCGTGATAATGAATTTTCTTGAATCTTGCTACCGGTCCTGTAGCATTTTAAACAGAAAAGCACCCCTAGTAATCTTCATGTTTATCAATACCTATCGGTTTATATGAGGGGTTAATCCAAATAGTTTTAGGCATTGTATCCTTAAGGTCAGGACGCTATTTTTTTAACTCTTCATTTTCATGTACTGCAAATGTTATTATACATTTTGACATATAGCATAGGCAATTAAGATAGTGATATTAATAAAAGGATATGGTAAAGTAATTAGAAAATAGTTATGCCAAGTCCATATTCATATGATTTAAGAAAGGGAGTGATTCAATATATTGAGTCAGGGAAAAGAATAATAGAAGCAAGTCAAGTATTTAATATCAGCCGTAAAGTAATATATGATTGGAAGAAATTAAAGAAAGAAACAGGAGATGTTCAATTAAAAACTGGCTATCAAAAAGGGCATAGTCATAAAATAACAGATATGGAAGGATTTAAAAAATTTTTGGAATCTAATAAAGATAAAAGCAGTCGAGAGCTAGCCATCTTGTATCCTAGTAAAGTGTCAGCAAGAACTATAATAAACATGATTAGAAAAGTTGGTTACAGCTATAAAAAAACTTTTCTTCATCCCAAAAGAAATCATAAATTAAGAAATGAGTTTATAGAAAAGATAACCACCATAGACAAAGATAAACTAGTGTTTTTGGATGAATCAGGAATAGAAGATAATGCGTGTCGAGAACATGGCTGGAGCCCAAAAGGAGAAAGATGTTATGGTGAAAAAGTTTATCAGCACAAACACAGAATTAGTATGATTGCTGGCCTATTTAATAGCAATATTGTAGCACCTCTAATATTTGAAGGCAATTGTAATAAAGCTATTTTTGAGACGTATGTCAAGGATATACTCATTAAAGAATTAAGGGCAGGACAAGTCGTAGTAATGGATAATATTAATTTTCATAAAAACTCTAAGGTAAAAGAATTAATTGAATCGGTAGGGGCAAGTATTTTATTCCTTCCTACTTACAGTCCTGACCTTAATCCTATAGAACATTATTGGTTTAAAATTAAACATCAAATTCTTACTACATGACAATTTTTAGAGATGTAAGGACTAAAGGATTGAATTTTGCTGATAATTCATGATGATAACGGGGAAAGAACTTGGTTTACATATGAAAGATCATTCCGCCCCTCTAGTCGAATTATTACAAAAACATATTTCACTTAATTTATCAAGAGCAAAATGTTTAGGATTATTTATCATTTCAATGCTTAACAGCAGGACAGTAAACATGTCATTGTTATGCAATAGAATGCCGTCTGGGATTAAAGCAGCTTCATGGTATAGAAGGATGCAAAGATTTATCTCTGAAATCTCAATATCATGGAGAGTATTACCTGTTATGTTAGTCATGATGACTGGGTTTGAGCAGGAGCAAAAATGGGTATTGTGTTTAGATAGAACGAATTGGAAATTTGGTAAACGACATATAAATATTTTATATTTAGCTGTCAGTTTTCATGGTATAGCGATCCCCCTTTTTGGAATTTTCTAAGTGATAAAAAGTGTGGTAACTCTGATTATATTGAGCGTATTGATCTGATGGAGTGTTTTTTAGAAGTTTTTGACAAAAACCGCATTGAAGCATTAACCGCTGATAGAGAATTTATAGGTAAGGAATGGCTCTCTTGGCTTAGAACAAATCAAATAAGATACGTTTTTCGAGTTAGAGAAAATAGACAATATATCAGTAATGCAAGGGGAAAAATGGTTAAAATACAAGAGTTATTTCGCCCTCTAGCCATAG
The DNA here is from genome assembly GCF_000160735.1 of Rickettsia endosymbiont of Ixodes scapularis. Taxonomy (NCBI): domain Bacteria; kingdom Pseudomonadati; phylum Pseudomonadota; class Alphaproteobacteria; order Rickettsiales; family Rickettsiaceae; genus Rickettsia; species Rickettsia endosymbiont of Ixodes scapularis. The sequence goes on from NZ_CM000770.1 coordinate 325,915, forward strand.
GATCGCATGTGAGTTTGTCACAACGTAGAATTGGTACAAAAGGTGAAATATTTAATGTAGTAGGGATCAGAAATAAGAAGAGTGAACTTGCAGTCTTAATACATAGTGATGAGATCAAAAATCCTGCTGAGATTATATGCTCAAAGATGGCAAATTGAAACAATGTTCAAAGCTTTTAAATCAGCAGGATTCAACTGTGAAGCAACTCATATTACTAATGATTTACGATTAGATACATTGATGCAAATATTGTCTATTGCATTTTGCCTAGCTTATCAAACTGGAGAGATTATAGTTTTAGATAAACCAATAGTTATTAAAAAACATGGTTATAGGCAAAATAGTATATTTCGTGTTGGATTAGATACATTGGTTAATATCTTGTATAATATTTCTACTCAATTAGTACGTTGGATACAGCTGTTGTCCTTGATATTCCAATATCCAAAGATGATAAAATGAAAAATTGTCATGTAGTAAGCAAATTTCCAATTCGTTCTATCTAAACACAATAACCATTTTTGCTCCTGCTCAAACCCAGTCATCATGACTAACATAACAGGTAATACTCTCCATGATATTGAGATTTCAGAGATAAATCTTTGCATCCTTCTATACCATGAAGCTGCTTTAATCCCAGACGGCATTCTATTGCATAACAATGATATGTTTACTGTCCTGCTGTTAAGCATTGAAATGATAAATAATCCTAAACATTTTGCTCTTGATAAATTAAGCGAAATATGTTTTTGTAATAATTCGACTAGAGGGGCGGAATGATCTTTCATATGTAAACCAAGTTCTTTCCCCGTTATCATCATGAATTATCAGCAAAATTCAATCCTTTAGTCCTTACATCTCTAAAAATTGTCATGTAGTAAGGAAGATAACGGAAAGTTTAAAGTTTTTACCTTTATTCTAATAGTTTTATCCTTTGAACTATTTAAGGTTTGAATGTTCAAAGTTACATATTGCGGTAATGAAATATTGTTTTCATTTTTCATATTACTTTTATAACCTGTTATAAAAATTATAGCAGTTAATAATAGAGCTGTTTTTAATTTGGACATATATTTTTTATAATAATTTATAAATAGAAAATTATAGATAGAAATTAAAATCAAGTAAATAAATTGTCATATTTCTTTTACGCATCCTATAGTTAATAATTTTATTTAATTTCTTTTGAGAAAAAATCAATAGGTTTGACTTTTCTAACATATTCTAGTATAATATTTATCTTCAAAATAAATAGAAAAATTTAATTTATGAGTACTCCCAAAAGTGACAATTATCTCTCGGAACTAAGAAAGGTAATTTGGCCTATAGAAAGATATGAAAATAAGAAGTTTCTTCCTATGGCGTTTATGATGTTCTGTATTTTATTAAACTACTCAACGCTTCGTTCAATTAAAGACGGGTTTGTAGTAACGGATATAGGGGCAGAAGCAATAAGTTTCTTAAAAACATATATAGTACTACCTTCTGCCGTAATCGCTATGGTAATTTATGTTAAGCTCTGCGATATTTTAAAGCAAGAAAACGTGTTTTATGTTATTACTTCATTTTTCTTAGGGTATTTTGCATTATTTGCATTTGTTCTTTACCCCTACCCTGATTTAGTTCATCCTGATCCTGAAACCATAGAATCTTTAAGTTTAGCTTACCCTAATTTCAAATGGTTTATAAGAATAGTTGGGAAATGGAGTTTTGCATCTTTTTATACTATGGCAGAGCTTTGGGGAACAATGATGCTTAGTTTATTGTTTTGGCAATTTGCTAACCAAATTACTAAAACCGATGAAGCTAAACGTTTTTACTCAATGTTTGGTTTACTTGCTAATTTAGCATTGCCTGTAACATCCGTAATTATTGGATATTTCTTGCATGAGAAAACTCAAATAGTTGCAGAACATCTAAAATTTGTGCCTTTATTTGTTATAATGATAACAAGTAGCTTTTTGGTAATATTAACATATAGATGGATGAATAAAAACGTTCTAACCGATCCTAGACTTTATGATCCGGCATTAGTAAAAGAAAAGAAAGCTAAAGCTAAAATGTCATTAATAGACAGTTTTAAAATGATCTTTACTTCTAAGTATGTAGGTTATATTGCATTGTTACTTATTGCTTACGGTGTTTCAGTAAATTTAGTTGAAGGGGTTTGGAAATCCAAAGTAAAAGAATTATATCCGACGAAAGAGGCTTATACTATATATATGGGTAAGTTCCAATTTTATCAGGGTTGGGTTGCAATTGCTTTCATGCTTATAGGTAGTAATATTTTAAGAAAAGTATCATGGCTAACTGCAGCTATGATAACTCCATTAATGATGTTAATTACCGGTGCAGCATTTTTTGCATTTATCTTTTTTGATAGTGTTATTGCTATGCATTTAACAGGCATTCTTGCTTCGGGTCCTTTAGCACTTACTGTTATGATTGGTATGATTCAAAATGTTTTAAGTAAAGGTGTAAAATATTCTTTATTTGATACCACTAAAAACATGGCATATATTCCGCTTGATAAGGATTTACGAGTAAAAGGACAAGCTGCTGTTGAAGTTATCGGAGGAAGATTCGGTAAATCAGGTGGTGCTATTATTCAATCTACATTCTTTATTTTATTTCCTGCATTTGGTTTTGTAGAGGCAACTCCTTATTTTGCTTCTATATTCTTTGTAATAGTAATATTATGGATATATGCTGTTAAAGGTTTAAATAAAGAGTATCAAGTTTTGGTAAATAAAACTGAAAAATAGAATTTGTTAAAATTTAATATTATAAAAAAGCAAGTTTCTTAGAAGCTTGCTTTTTTATAGTCGGAGAGTTTATAATATGACAAATACAAAACCCAAAATTAAAACTCCAAGATCGCCATATGTAAAAAAATATAATAGTTGGCGAATAAGGATTTTGTATTCTATTATTATAGGTTATGCGACTTTCTATTTTTGTCGTCAGAATTTTAATATAGCAACTCCTGCTATAAGAGAATATTTTGGGGTTACTAAAACACAAATTGGTTGGATATTAACTGCTTCATCTATTATGTATGGAGTCAGTAAAGCTTGTAACGGGTTTATTAGCGATAAAGTTAATGCTCGAATATTTATGGTTTTGGGTCTTTTATTTGTCGGGATCATTACTATTCTAATAGGTTTTTCAGATTCTTTATGGCTTATAGGAATTTTATGGATAGCCAGTAACTGGTTTCAATCTATGGGTTGGCCTCCTGCAACAAAAATGCTTACTCACTGGTTTGCTTCAAAAGAACTTGGAACTAAATGGGCTATGGGTGCAACTTCTAATCAAATAGGTGGTGCCCTTGCTATGATAAGTTGCGGTTATTTAATCGATAAATTTGATTGGAGAGCTACTTTTTTCGTTCCCGGTGTAGTTGCTTGTATAGTATCGCTTTTTTTATATAATAGGCTTCGTAATTCTCCAAAAGAAGTAGGTTTATCTACCGTAGAGGAATATAAAGAATATCCGCCTGAAGCTATAGGGGATTATGAGAAGCTATTAACTCCCCAATTACTTAAAATGGTCTTTTGTAATAAGCTAATATGGTATGTTTGTTTAGCAAACATGTTTGTTTATATAATACGTTCCGGAGTAATTTATTGGGCTCCAACATTTTTAAAAGATTTACGTAATATAAGTCTTGCAAATGCAGGCTTACAAATCGGTTTATATGAAATGATAGGTATCCCAGGGGCATTAATAGCAGGTGTTTTATCTGATAAACTATTTCAAGGTCGTCGAGGTCCTGTTGCATCCATATGTATGGTATTGCTTAGCTTATTGTTAGTCTTGTTTTGGAAAATTCCTATTCAAAGTGAATTATTAAGTATAGTAATTCTTTCTTTAATAGGCTTTTTTGTTTCAGGACCTCAGCTCCTTGTAGGTATAGCAGCTGCTGATTTCAGTACCCGTCAAGCTGTCGGTACAGCTAATGGATTATCAGGGTTATTTGGTTATTTAGGAGCGGCTATTGCGGGAGTCGGCGTAGGATGGATTAGCGATAATTACGGTTGGAATGGGGTATTTATATTTTTCAGTATTTCTGCTCTTTTAGGAGGAGTATTATTTGCTTTAACATGGAATCGTTCAGCTAAAAAATAAATTTAATAATTATATAAAGGTTACAAAATGACAATACAATATACTTTTTCAATGATTAAGCCTGATGCTATCAAGAGGAATAAAATAGGACAAGTTAATACTTATTTGGAAAATGCAGACTTAAAGATAGTAGCTCAGAAAATGAAATTTTTAACTAAATATGAAGCTGAGTGTTTCTACGATGAACATAGAGCAAGACCGTTTTTTAATAGCTTAGTTGAATATATTACTTCAGGAGCGGTAGTACTTCAAGTTCTTAAGGGGGAAGATGCTATAACTTTAAACCGCACCGTTATGGGTGCAACTAATCCTGCTGAAGCTGAAGCAGGAACTATTAGAAAAGATTTAGGCGAATCAATTAAGGCTAATAGTATTCATGGTTCAGATAGTGAAAATAGTGCGAAAAGAGAAATCGAATTTTTCTTTAATAAATCTGAAATTATAGAATAATTAATGCTAAAATATGACGTAATAGTTATAGGCGGTGGACATGCAGGCGTAGAAGCAGCCGCCACTTCTGCACGTCTTGGAGTTCCTACTCTCTTAATTACGTTAAAACCGGAAAATTTAGGTGAAATGTCTTGTAATCCAGCAATCGGTGGAATTGCAAAAGGCACATTAGTTAAAGAAATCGATGCACTTGATGGGTTAATGGGTTATGTTATAGACCAAGCCGGTATACATTATAAAACGCTGAATGAGACTAGAGGACCGGCAGTTTGGGGACCTAGAGCTCAAGCTGATCGAAAGCTTTATAAAAAAGCGATGTATCAAATATTAACAAATTATCCTAATCTAGATATATTATATGGAAAAGTGGAGGATATAGAAATTAAATCTTCTAAAATTGAAGCGGTTATTTTAAATAACGGTAGCAAAATTCTTTGTCAAAAAATTATATTAACTACAGGTACTTTCCTATCAGGTCTTATTCATATTGGACAAAAAAAAATTCCTGCCGGTAGAGTAGATGAAGAGCCTTCGTATGGATTATCAAATACATTAAAACAAATAGGTTTTAAACTGGCTCGTTTAAAAACAGGTACACCGCCTCGAATTGATGGACGTACTATTAATTATAGTAAAACAATTTTACAACCCGGCGATAAAATTCCTCGTCCTTTTTCTGAATTAACAAATGTTGTTAATGTTCCTCAGATAAATTGTTTTATCACAAAAACAACCTCAGAAACTCATGATATTATACGTGAGAATCTTGATAAATCCGCAATGTATTCAGGGCAAATAGAAGGAATAGGACCGCGATATTGTCCTTCTATTGAAGATAAAATAGTCAGATTTAGTACAAAATCAGAACATCGTATATTTTTAGAACCTGAAGGGTTAGATGATTATACGATTTATCCAAACGGTATTTCTACTTCTTTGCCTGAAGATGTGCAATATAAATTAATCAAAACAATACTAGGATTAGAAAATGCAAAGGTTTTACGTCCAGGTTATGCTATAGAATATGATTATGTTGATCCACGTGAAATAAGTGTTACGCTAGAGACAAAAAAAATAGCTGGATTGTATTTTGCTGGGCAAATTAACGGTACTACAGGATATGAGGAAGCCGCGGGGCAAGGTATAATAGCCGGTATAAATGCTGCTTTAGCAGTAAAAGATCAAGCACCGTTTATGTTAACAAGAGCAAACAGTTATATTGGAGTAATGATTGACGATTTAACAACATTTGGTACTATAGAACCTTATCGTATGTTTACTTCTCGCTCAGAATATAGATTATCTTTAAGAGCAGATAACGCTGATTTACGTTTAACAGAATTAGGGATGAACATTGGAGTTGTATCAGAAAAACGTAAAAAAATATTCACAAAAAAATGTGAAGATATAGAAAAAACAAAATCATTATTAAATACCTTGTCTTTAACTACTAGTAAACTTGCTAAAATGGGTATACAGGTTGCACAGGATGGTACATATAAAACAGTATTAGACTTATTTAAAATACCTAATTTTAATGTTGAACAAGCTATTAAAATTTTTCCTATGCTTAAAGAAACGCAAAATAATAACATTTTGCAATTACTCTATATTGAAGCAAAATATGCTTCATATTTAACTAGACAACACGCAGATATTAATTTATTTCAAAGTGAAGAGGCACAGTTAATACCTAAAAATATTGACTATTTTAAAATACCAAGTATATCATTAGAGATACAGGAAAAACTTTCTTCCCATAAACCTGCTACTATTGGTGTAGCACGTCGAATTCCAGGGATTACACCTGCAGCAATTACGGCTATTATAATTTATTTAAAAACTAAATATAGTGATGGAAATTCCACGTGAAATAATTGAAAAGTTAGAAATTTTTCAAAAGTTAGTTAAAAAATGGAATAAATCAATCAATCTTGTATCGAATAGTATACATAATTTTTGGCAACGTCATATATTAGACTCATTACAATTAATACAATATATTGATAATAAAGAAATACATTTAGTTGATATAGGAAGCGGTTCTGGTTTTCCTGGTATAGTATTATCTATAGCAGGGGTAGCGAAAGTAAGTTTAATAGAAGCTGATTTACGTAAATGTATATTTTTAGAAAAAGCATCAAAGATATCAAATAATAACATACAAATAATCAATCAAAGAATAGAAAAAGTAGAAATAGATTGCAGTATATTAACTTGTAGAGCTTTCTCTAACTTAAATACAATATTTAATTGCATAAAAAATATTTCAGTACGAGAAAAATTTTTGTTATTAAAAGGAAAAAATTATTTAACTGAAATAGTAGAAGCTAAAGAAAGATGGTTATTTGATTATTTAATACATCAAAGTATTACTTGTGAAGAAGGGAAAATTCTAGAAGTTAATAATTTAACAAAAATTATATGAAAATAATTGCTATTGTTAATCAAAAAGGAGGGGTAGCTAAAACTACAACTACTGTAAATTTAGCTACAGCTTTTGCTGCTGTAAATAAAAAAATTTTAGTTATAGATCTTGATCCTCAAGGGAATAGTAGTACCGGTTTTGGAATTAGTCAGCAACAACGCAAAAATACTATATACCAAGTATTAACAAATTTAATAGAATTGAAAGATGCAATAATTTCTACAGATATACCAAATTTAGAAATAATTACTTCAAACACTAATCTATCTGCGGCTGAATTAGATTTAACAAAATTAAAGGACCGAGAATATATTTTAATGAAGCTATTGGAAGAAATAAAAATATTATATGATTATATAATTATTGATTGCCCTCCTTCATTAAATTTATTAACGGTAAACGCTTTAGTTGCAAGCGATGAAGTGCTGATTCCAATGCAATGTGATTTTTATTCTTTAGAAGGATTAAGTCACTTGCTAAAAACAATTGAAATTATAGAGAAAAAATTAAATCCTAAGATAAAGATTGCAGGTATATTATTTACAATGTATGATAAGCGTAATCGTTTAACTGAGCAAGTAGAAGATGATGTTAGAAAATGCTTAGGAGAATTAGTATTTAAAACCGTTATTCCAAGAAATATTAAACTATCTGAAGCTCCTTCATATGGAAAACCGGCTATTATATATGATTATAAATGTTCGGGAGCAGTTGCATATATAGAACTTACAAAAGAAATCTTAGAAAGATATGGCGAAAAATAAAGGACTAGGAAGAGGATTATCTTCATTACTTGGAGAAGAAGTTATTTCTATAGAATCAGAAATAATACAAATAATAAATATTGATAAAATAAGACCAAATGAGAATCAGCCTAGAAAAAACTTTGAATATGATAAAATAAAAGAATTAGCAGATTCTATATTGAATAATGGTTTATTACAGCCTATTATTGTTGATAATAATTTCCAAATTATAGCAGGAGAGCGACGCTGGCGTGCATGTAAATTAGCAAAAGTTTTAGAGATACCAGTAATTATAAAAAATTTAGATGCTAGAGAGAGTATGGAAATAGCATTAATTGAGAACATACAAAGAGCTGATTTAACAGTTATGGAAGAAGCTCGTGGCTTTAAATATTTAGTAGAAAATTTTAATTATACGGCAGAAAAATTAGCTGAAAGGCTTGGTAAAAGTCGTAGTCATATAGCTAATTTATTAAGGCTTAATAATTTGCCGCAGTCTATTCAAGATAAAGTAAATGAAAATATACTAAGCATGGGGCAAGCTCGATGTTTAATAAATCACGAACATGCAGAAGTAATAGCCGATCATATTATAAATAATGATTTAAATGTACGTCAAACAGAAGAACTAGTAAGACAATGGTATAAAAATGAGTATACAAAATCCCCTAACAATAATAACAAAGTAGGAAAGCGTTTTTTAAAGGACAACGCTACGGATAATGATCTAGAATTATTAGTAAAAGCTTTATCAGAAAAATTTGGTATAAAAATAACAATAGAAAATTATCCATTAGGTGGAAAATTAATATTTCATTATAAAGATTTAGAAGAATTAGACTTGATATTATTAAAATTAAATTAAAAAAACTGTTAAAATTAAAGTATATATACAGCATTTTATTTCTTAAGATAAATATCTAAACGAGAAAAACAATGATAGAAATTACAATGTCTGATTTTGAATTATATGAGCATAGAGCAATAAATTCATACAATACAGTAGTAAATATATATCAGTGTAAAATAATAATATAAGGAAATAAATAATTTATGTCATATCAATATGTTTATGAAATGGTTGGTTTAAGCAAAATTATAAATGGTAAACGAATTTTAAAAGAAACAAATTTATCATTTTTACCAAAAGCTAAAATCGGTATAATAGGTCCAAATGGAGCAGGCAAATCAACTTTATTAAAAATAATGGCAGGTATTGATAAAGAGTTTGAAGGTAAAGCAACAGCTAAAATTGGTATAAAAGTAGGATATTTACCTCAAGAACCGTATCTTGATGCTAGTAAAAATGTTTTTGATAATATCATAGAAGGTCTTCATGAAAAGAAAAAACTTATTGATGAATTTAATTATATAAGTAACAAATTTGCTGAAATCACTGATGAAGAAATGCAAAAGCTTTTTGATAAACAAGCAGAATTGCAAGAAAAAATAGACAATTGTGATGGATGGAATCTAGAACGTGAAATAGAGATCGCAATGCTTGCTTTACATTGCCCACCAAAAGAAGCAGATATTACAAAAATTTCCGGTGGAGAAAAAAGAAGAGTGGCTTTATGTAAATTGCTTTTAGAGAAACCTGATATGTTGTTACTTGATGAACCTACAAATCATTTGGATGCAGAATCAGTTTCTTGGCTTGAAGATTATTTAAAGCATTATGAGGGTACTGTAATAGTAATTACCCATGATCGTTATTTTTTAGATAATGTTACAGAATGGATATTAGAAATAGATCGTGGAAATTGTATACCGTGGGAATCAAATTATAGTTCTTGGCTTGAGCAGAAGCAAAAAAAATTAGCTTTAGAAAGTAAAGAAGACGATGATAGAAAAAAACAATTGAATCGTGAACTTGAATGGATTCGTCAAACTCCAAAAGCTAGACAATCAAAAAATAAAGCACGTATTACAGCATATCAAGAGTTATTAAATAAACAACAAGAACAAAAAACTGATCCTACTCAAATAATTATACCTAACGGACCTCGTTTAGGGGATCTTATTATTGAAGCAGAACATATAGCTAAAAAATTTAATAATAAAATATTATTATCAGATTTTAGTTTTAAAGTTCCACGTGGAGCTATTGTAGGAATTATTGGACCGAATGGAGCAGGTAAGTCTACTTTGTTTAATATTATTACAGGTAGAATAATGCCAGATAGTGGTTCTATAAAAATTGGTCAAACGGTAAAATTAGGTTATGTTGATCAATCACGGGATTATTTAGATGATAATAAGACTATATGGGAAGAAATTTCAGAAGGTCTAGATGAATTACAACTTGGTAATAGAATAATTAAAAGTAGAGCTTATTGTGCAGCTTTTAATTTTAGAGGCGGTGATCAACAAAAAAAAGTTGGACAACTTTCAGGTGGAGAACGTAACAGAGTACATTTGGCAAAATTACTAAAAGAAGGAGCAAATGTTATATTATTAGATGAGCCGTCTAATGATTTAGATATTAATACGTTAAGAGCACTTGAAGATGCTATTTTAGACTTTGCAGGTTGTGTATTAGTGATTAGTCATGATAGGTGGTTTTTAGATAGAATAGCCACTCATATTATATCATATGATAAAGAAAATAATGCTACATGGTTTGAAGGAAATTATCAAGATTATCATGAATATATGCTAAGTACTAACGGGGAAAGTATTTTAAATCCAAAATATAAACATAAGAAATTAATATAAATATGTCTTTAACACAAATATTATTAATTTTGTTTGTAGGAATATTGGTAACAAAACCGCATGATATTTTTATAATTATTAAAGAATTTAAAAAAATAAAAGCGTATTTAATTAATATTAAGTCGTCTATTATAAAAAATATAGATGAACCGTTAGAAACAGAACAGGTAAATTTTTATTTAAAAAAAATTATTAACCTAGAAGGTTATTATCATGGTAATTATGATTTAACGACAATAAAAGAAAAATATTATACGCTAATAATTAACAATGACTTAATAGAAAATGAATCAGCACCTGATATAACAGAGAAACACTAATCCGTGCCTCAATTAATTAAATCTAAGAATTATGCAAAAAGTAGTAAAACTTAACAATATCAAAATAGGAAATGATTTACCGTTTGTTCTAATTGCAGGGCCTTGTCAGATTGAAGGAAAAGATCATACGTTGTTTATGGCAGAAAAACTTGTTAAATTAACTAGCAAGCTTGAGATTCAGTTTATTTATAAATCTTCTTTTGATAAAGCTAATAGAACTTCCGTAAATGGGATTAGAGGACTTGGTATTGAGAAAGGTTTAGAAATTTTATCAAAAGTAAAATCTGAATTCGATTGCCCTATTGTTACTGATGTTCATTCAGAGAGTCAATGTACCGAAACAGCCGAAGTAGCAGATATTTTACAAATTCCGGCATTTTTATGTAGACAAACCGACTTGCTTCAAGCTGCAGCAAAAACAGGTAAAATAGTAAAAGTAAAAAAAGGACAGTTTCTAGCTCCGTGGGATATGAAAAATGTACAAACAAAACTAGAAGCTTTTGGAGTAAAGGATATATTATTTACAGAGCGAGGAGCGTGTTTTGGCTATAATAACTTGGTATCTGATATGCGTAGTCTTGCAATAATGGCAGAGTTAAATGTACCTGTAGTTTTTGATGCCACACATTCCGTTCAGCAACCGGGAGGGCTAGGAGGTAGTACCGGCGGAGAAAGAAAATATGTAGAGTTACTTGCAAAGGCAGCAACTTCTGTAGGTATCGCTGGTATGTATATGGAAGTACATCAAGACCCCGATAACGCTCCAAGCGATGGTCCATGTATGATTAAGTTGGATAATCTAGAACCCGTTCTTATCAAACTAAAAAAATATGATAAAATTACAAAAGAAAAATAACCTCAAATTTTACCTTTCAAAATATATATAAATATCCCCTATTAATTCAATTTTAAAATAGAAGTGATAATTTTTTACAACATAAGAAATAGAACTTTCTTATCATCAGAATTCCAACAATTCACCTTTAAATCCTTGCTGTAAATTTACTTATTCAAAAAAATTTTTTAAGTAGTGTTAATATTTATTTATTCAACTTATGAAGCTAAAATGTTTTTATTTGGAGTAATATAAATTATTTTAACGCGAGTTTYGAATTAATATAGCATAGGATTTAGCATATCAAGAGAGATGTAATAGAAGGTTTATTATCAGACATTTGATAATTTATCAGTGCTGCAACCATATGCACAAAGGCATTTGTAACTGATCTATGCCTTGAATGCTCAAACTTCCCCAATAGTTTAATTTTACTAAACACAGATTCTATTAATGCTTTTTTAAGCAATAATATTTTATCCAACATAGACATAAGTTTATTTTTCATATTTTTCTTTACCCTAGTTACCATAAAAATTCCTTGCTCTAAAAGTTGTAGAAATAATTGTTGCGAAATATAACCACGATCTCCGAATACTTTACCAAAAAGATTTTTGATTATCAGTTCCAGCTGTTTTCTATCATCCTTATTGCCAGGGCTAAAAGATGCTTTAACTATACCACCGGCTCTATTAATTATTAGATGTAGTTTAAGTCCATAGAACCAACCTTTTGTTGTCTTACTGCTTGCTGCTATGCCGGCGAACACTTTATTCATTGAAATACGGTATCTCTTACATACCTCTATACTACTTGAATCTACAAAAGAGAGTCCGTCACACTGATCCAAAATAGAATTGAATATTAGTACTAATAGTGGTAAATGTGGACCTATTATTTTTATAAATTGACTATAGCTTACTAATTGAAAATCTCTTTGATGATGAATTCATATTTGCTTCAGATAATAATTCTTAAAACAATCATAAGATGACTGCCAGTAGCCTATTATAATTGTTATTACCTCACTTCTGTTCAGTCGACTTTTAGGACCAGATTTGTTGTTATGGTTAGTAATTGAATTTGTATGCTTGTCTAATTCTTGAAAAAAATCATCGACGTAACAAAATATTTCTGTAAAATCCATTATCATAGGTTATTGCTCTTAAAGTTTTTTCAATAACCTATAAACTTTTTTCTAATACTATAAATACCATATTTTAATTAGCAATTTGTATTTTGTACTCACTTTATAACAAAAACAGTATTATTAAGATCCCCGTAACCCAGTTACTATCAGCTATTCAGCGACTTTTTGAATACGAAACTCGCGTTTTTTAGGTAAATATATATGTTTAATTGGTGGGAAGTCCCAAACAGGAACGAGGTTTAAAAAATATAAATGATTTTTTGACGGAGTATTTGTAATAATATTTTGGGACAAAAAAACACTCCAAACTTAACTGTTCTTAAAGAATGTAATATATTAATGAAATTACATAATATTAAGGATATATTAACTCCAAACACAAGCTTCATATCTAAGTATGAATATAAAGATATTATAGCTTGGCTCTCTAATAACACTCGTTCTATATTTAATGAAACATTAGTAAAACCAAATAGCGGGCTTGCAGAGTTTATCCACGTGGCTGCTTGGATTTTAGTCTACCTCTTTATAACGGAAGATATACAATATATAGCAAATTATTTAAGGAATAATAAGACTATCGAGCGAGTATTTTTGGACAATTGCGGTATAAATGATAAGCAAATAAAAATTTTAGCCGAAATGTTTAGACTTAACAAAACAATAACTAAACTTTCTTTAGTGAGTAATAAAGCAATAATATCGGAATAAAAACTTTATTAGAGATAAAACATAATAATCAATATAAGCTAGCAGAATTAAAAATCTCTCCTAATTTTAATGATAATTCAGAATTTCAGCTCATTCCCGAAGTAGATATTTTAAATGAAAATTCTGTAAATGCATATTAAAAAAAACAAAAGTTCAAATAATTGCGATGATAGGGATGAACGGAGTAGGTACCACTACTCTTAGTTGTTTTTTAAGCGGACAAAAATTAGAAGAAAATGAAGACCGCTCTTTAATATGCGAAAGAACCGGAATATGATGAAAAAATACATCATGAATCAGACAATGGATATAAGCGTGTTAATAATTTCTTTATATCTGATGATGAAGGTGGAATTAATATTATAGAACGTCCAGGGATTCATAATAAACCCATAGATCCTATTCAAACAATTCTTAATTCATATATTTACTGGCAAATATTAGAATTAGCCGAAAAAGTTAAATTTTCAGTCATAATTAGCGATAATAGTGTAAAGGGTGTCTTTGATTCTACATATAAACAATTTACTAATATTTTTAGAGACGGTAACGGTCAGTTAACTCTGGAAATTAAAGAACAATTAGAAGATGCTGTATCTTATATAATTTCTGTTGCTGATTATAAAAATGAAAGAGAGAAAAATACTAAGATTAAGGAAGAAAAAAGTAAACTCAGTAAGCTTTTGAAGAGTAAAAATTTAGATGAAGGACAAAAATTTATAATTACAGAGCTAGGAAAATCTGTAATTTTATTTAAAAAACCTAGCGGTGATACTAAATCTTTTTTAGAAACACTTGAGACCAAAGATTTTTTTATTGTTATATCTGCTATTTCGTTATTAATCAGAACAATCGCAAATAATGAAATACAAGTAAAGCGGGGAAAAATCTTTTCTTATATCGAGGTTATTTCTCAGAGTAAAAATGAAGAAGAAAAAAACACTAATATTACTATAATAGATGAACAGAAACACACTAACTTGGATGCATTTGCTTCTTCCACCAAAGGTAAAGGAGATGTTCTACTTAATTCCGGTTCCGATGCAAATCCTCTTATAACTGAGGAACAAAAAAATCTTATAAGTATTGCGTTGAAATTAGAGTTACAAGATATTTTGAGTAAAAAACCTCATATGAGCCATTGATCATCGAACATGTAAAGAAACTGATAAACCTATGTGTAAGACCCTTTTCGGATACACTTAATATTAAGGACTTAAGTCAAGGTAAATGGGCTACAATAAAAGAAGTATATATAAAACCTCAAAAATCAGATGCAAATAAGATAATTTTACCGCAAGTTTTATCTAATCAAGTAAATGAAAATGTTTTAACTATAGGTAAAATTATTATAAATTTTCTTCAAGTCAATAAGCATAACATAATAAGCCCGTTTTCGTTAATTCAACCTTATTTGCCAAAAAAATATTAAATAAACGCGAGTTTCGTATTAATAGAGGAACTGAATAGCTGATAGTAACTGGGTTACGAGGATATTAGTAATATTGTTTTTGTTATAAAATGTACTTAAAACTGCATAAATTTTTAGTAAATTGTCTTTTTTGACTATAACTATTAAATTGTAAAACTTGTCACACCTCTTACAAACCTTGAAAGGATAAGCATTATAGCATATTCATTAACCATAATTTAGGTATCTTAATACGAAACTCGCGTAAATAAATCACCGGTACAAAAAACCAAAGAAACTTTTTTTTCTGCTTTAAAAGAAATAGAAGAGCTTGAAGATACATATATTAAATATTCTAATGATCAGCTAAAAAATCCAAATGATCACCTAAATATGGTTTGTTCATTTTTAGAAACTATAAGAAAATTTTATAAGGCAGAAGATATAAAAGATAAAATTCATTTCCAAGGAATATTAGGTAACTATGTATATTTCTTAAATCAGCAATGGAAGGCTTTATCTTTTTGTAAAAAACTTTATCCGCAATCGCAAGGTTTGCAACCGCTGATGGGGGCAGTTAAAGAAGCAAAAAAATCTTAATTGAAGAAAATTTATTAGATAAAGCTATATTAGATATGAAATTAAAACCTTATCAGGTAACTGATAATGTAGAATCTAATAAAGAACAAAAAAAATCTTATAAAGAAGCATTAGAATGGCTTGATAAACTTACGGGACCGCAAGCTGAGCATATTGTTATATCTATAAATGAAATAAAAGCCAATGCTCATTATTATTTAGGTATGATCTATGAAAATAGTAAATCGGAATTAGACTGGTTTAGAGCGATAAGAGAATATATTAATGCCCTAGAAATTGATAAAGATTTAACTTTCTCTATGGTCATGATACCATTCCGTATATTTTTAGCAATATTTATAAAAAAATAGGTGACTTATTTTTAACACTAGGGAAATGGTATAGAAGTAAAAATGAAAACGGAAGTGCTATAAAGTTAATTCATGAAGCAATGAAATATTTTAAAGTAAGTTTAAGTATAGCCGATATTGAGGAGAGTAGTAATATTCTTCATGAAATTTTTAGTATTTTAAAAAATAAAAGAGAAACGAAAGCACATTATATATCTTTAGAAAAAGATCTTCATATATCTGTAGCAGAATTTTTGTTTAAATTAAATTTAATGTCAAAAGCAGGACTTGAATATTTGAGAGCTGCAAGTAGAGTTGACAAAAATGAGAAAGAAAAACAAGAATTAGTATCAAAGGCTTTAAAAGCTTTTGATACGGATATGGCAAAAAATACTGCTTTTATACGTGCAATGCTTGACAAAGGCAAAATAGAGGATCTTAGTATGTTTGCCAAGGAGGCCGACAGAACAAACTTTTTAAGTGATACACAGACTATAATAAATGATTTTATTCCACTGCCGGAGCCGCAAGCCAAGGAGTGGCCAAAAGTACAACAAAATCAAAATGAGCAATTGACTAATGAACAAAAAGAAGTAAACAAACAAAATGATACGCAGCCTCAAAAATAAGAAGAAGCTTTAATTCAGCCGCAGTAAAAGCATCAACAACAACCGCCGCCAACGAAAAGTACCCCGCTTCACACTATAGAAAATATACAAGAATCGGATTACTGATATAGTGAAGATGATATAAAAAATATATTAGAAGCAAATATAGACAAAAATAAATTCTCTATAGTTACCCACGTTGATTTAATAAGCCCTGAACAAGTAAGAGACGCACTTAGAGAGGGAGTGCATGAGGATTTGAAGAACAAAGGTAAAGTTGTACTTATACCGATTAATACAGGACATGGGCATTGGGTAAGTATGATGATTAGTAAAGATAATGATACAAATAAGATAATATTTACTTATAATGATCCTTTGGGCAGATCGTTAAATGATCGTCCTGACTTAGTAAAACTTATTACCGAGGTTTGCTCTGATGCAGAAATAATAGATTTAAAAAATCAACAACAAGAAGAAGGAAATACTTCGGACTGCGGAGTTTTTGTATACGATGATTTAATAAGACAATCTCAAGGCCTTAAAATTCTCTCTACGGAGCAATGTAAAGGACAAGGACTAAATTTAAGAAAATCTCAAGCTGAAACATTAAAACAAAGTTTAATAGCTCAACAAGCCCAAGAACAACATTATTATATTAATGGAGATAGTGCTTCAGAAGAAGAGGAGGAAGAGAATAATAACGACAATAATGAAGAAGTAATTCCTCCTCTTTATGGTGATAATGACGAAGTTGAGGTAGGTGGAGCAGCTATGTAACCTAATGATCAACATTAAAGTTTGACGTTACGAGGTCATTCCTGCTTTCGCGAGAATGACCTCGGCACTCTAATAACAATGCCCACTCGCAATACTTGGATTTATACCGAGAAAGAATTACCGCAGCCGCATTTTGCTTTAGCTTGCGGATTACTAACGTTGAAATATGAACTGCCTAGCTCTTCTATAAAATCAAGAGTACAATCCAGCATAAATTTTTGAGAGATAGGATCAATAATAATTGTAGCATTATGTTTAGTAATGACATAATCATCTTGCTCTATATTATCTTTTGAGACTAGTTCGTAATTATACATAAGTCCTGAGCAACCGCCGCTATCAACCGAAACTCGCAGTACTAAATTCTTATCTTTTTCTAGCTCTACTAACTCGCAAACCCGTTCAAAAGCTCTATCCGTAATTGTTATCGTCACTTAAAATTACCTTGTAAAAGTCTCATAAATTATATAGTATATCTTGATATTTTTCAAGTCGGCGTTGTTGTATGGTTTAGAAATTGTCAAATTTGTCATACCGTGGCTTGACCACGGTATCCAGCGTAAAGCGAGATAAATCGAGCTTTTAGTTTTAAAAACTTGCTGTATTTGTATTTTTTAATTACTAGATATCGTGGTCAAGCCATGGTATGACAACCGGAAAACCAAAGTCACACAACAACGTCTTTCAAAATAAAGGATAACGATGCTTGCTTCATACGCTTCTGATCCTCTTAAAAGTAGGGGAAGATTATATAAGGAAATCCCGACCTCTTATAGAAACGAGTTTGAACGTGATCGTGATCGCATTATACATACTAATGCATTTAGGCGTTTGCAATATAAAACTCAAGTTTTTATTAATCACGAGGGAGATCATTACAGAAATAGGTTAACTCATTCTCTAGAGGTTTCGACTGTTGCGCGTTCGGTTGCTAATACTTTAAATTTATCAAGTGATTTAGCTGAGACAATAGCACTTGCTCACGATCTTGGTCATACGCCTTTCGGTCATGCGGGAGAGAGAGCTTTAAATGAATGTATGAAAGAGTATAACGGTTTTTCTCATAATGCTCAATCTTTAAAGATACTAACATTACTTGAAAAAAGATATGCGGCTTATAATGGAGTAAATTTAACATGGGAAGTTTTAGAAGGAATCGTAAAACATAACGGTCCTATACTAGGTGAGATAAATGAATATATAGCAGAGTATAATAAGCAAAATGATTTAGAACTTAGTACTTATGCATCAGCAGAGGCTCAAATAGCAGCTCTTGCCGATGATATTAGCTATATTTCGCATGATTTGGAAGATAGTATCGGTGCTAAAATTATCGATTTTAATAGTCTCGCTGAACTTAAATATATTGATCAGCATGTTTTTGAACTCAAATCAAAATTTAAAAATATTAGTTCCTCATGTCTGATTTATGAGGTAGTACGTAAGCTAATACATGAGTTAATTACCGATTTATTATGGCAAACAAAAGAAAATTTAAATAAAGAAAAAATTACTAATATAGACAAAATACGTAACTTGAATTATCAGATAGTGGATTTTACAGAAAAAACTAATGAAAATATTAAGGAAACTAAAAAGTTTCTCCATAAGCGAGTTTATAAAAGTAATAAAATTACGGCCATCAGCCTTAAATGTACTAAAATCGTACAAGGTCTGTTTAAGGTTTATATGGATGATATTAATTTATTGCCGGTTAATTGGAAAATGCTAATAGACTCTAATGAAACATATAGTAAAGCTAGAGTTGTTGCTGATTATATAGCAGGGATGACTGACCGTTTTGCCATTCAGGAATATAATCAGCTTTGTTCGACTTCCTACATAACTTGCTTCTAACGGTAATTTGTACGTCAATCCGGTACTCGCATCCTCACGTACTAAAGTGTACGCTGCGGTGCTGCGTTCCGTGTTTTCTTCAAATTCCTCCTTATTAGCAGACGTTTGCAAGAAGTCTATTCGCTGAATTTTAATAACATTTAATAATTATGAATATATTTAATCAATTGAAACAAGATATAATTGCGGCAAGTCAGCAATTATATAATAATCAAGAAATAGCAAATACTGCTACTATTGAAACACCGAAAGATAGTTTTAACGGTGATTTATCAAGTAATATTGCAATGATTATTGCAGCTAAAGAAAGTATTTCTCCTCGGGAAGTGGCTTTAAAGTTTAAAGAAGTCCTTATAACATTACCTTATATTGCAAGTATAGAAATAGCAGGACCGGGCTTTATTAATTTTACTATAAAAGCTGATAGTTGGCAGGCATCAATAAAAGATATTTTACAGCACGAAGAAAAATTTTTTGAAATTGATATAGATAAAAGCAGAAATATTAACATCGAGTATGTTTCGGCAAATCCCACTGGTCCAATGCATATAGGGCATGCTAGGGGTGCGGTATATGGTGATGTGCTAGCAAGGATTTTGCAAAAGGTAGGTTACTCCGTTACAAAAGAATATTATGTTAATGATGCAGGCTCACAAATAAATGATTTAGTTAGTACAGTATTATTACGTTATAAAGAGGCTTTAGGTGAGCAAATTACTATCCCTGTCGGGTTATATCCGGGAGAGTATTTAATTCCACTCGGGCAAATTTTAGCGAAAGAATACGGCAATAAATTATTAACTATGAACGATGCTGAAAAGTTCAAAATAGTCAAAAATTTTGCCGTAGAAAAAATGCTTGATTTAAATAGAAAAGATTTAGCAAATTTAGGGATTAAACATGATATATTTTTCTCTGAGCAATCATTGCATGATAAAGGTGAGATAGAGAAAACAGTTAAACTACTGGAGCGTATGGGGCTAATTTATGAAGGTACGTTACCTGCCCCTAAAGGTAAAGTTCATGAGGAATGGGATAATAGAGTTCAAAAATTATTTAAATCTACTAAGTACGGTGATAGTCAAGATCGTCCTATAGAAAAAGCTGATAGAAGTTGGTCTTATTTTGCTTCCGATCTTGCATATGCTAAGGATAAAATAGAGCGGGGAGCGAATCACTTAATTTATGTACTTGGTGCCGATCATAGTGGATATGTTAAAAGAATTGAGGCAATAGTTAAGGCTCTAGGCAAAGAGCATGTTAAAGTGGACGTTAAAATCTGTCAATTGGTCAATTTCGTTGAAAACGGTGTACCGGTTAAGATGTCAAAACGCCTTGGGAGCTTTGCTAGTGTGCAAGATGTAAATCATGAGGTGGGGAAAGATATTATAAGATTTATGATGTTAACAAGGCAAAATGATAAGCCGCTTGATTTTGATTTAGTAAAAGTGAAAGAACAATCAAGGGAAAATCCTATCTTTTACGTACAATATGCTCATGTGAGAACGATATCTATTTTATCAAAAGCTAGAGAATTAATGCCGGAATCTTATAATAGCTTTGAAGCAAGTAAGTATGATTTATCTTTATTATCGTCAGAAGAAGAAATTGAGATTATAAAACTTTTAGCTGCGTGGACAAAAACATTAGAAGCATCTACAAAATATTTTGAACCACATCGCATCGCATTTTATTTAATAAATTTAGCTTCAAAATTTCATTCTATGTGGAATTTCGGTAAAGAAAATAGCGATTATAGATTTGTAATTGAGAGCAATAAAGAATTAACTCTAGCACGTCTTGCTCTTGCAAGTGCCATACAGAAAGTTATAGCTAGCGGTCTCGAAGTGATAGGTGTAGAACCAATGAACAAAATGTAGTTAGGTTTTTATCGTTATTGCGATGATTGTGTGCCACGAGTGCAAAGGAAGTTACATGAAGCCATATAATGTAAATTGAATTTGTACGTAACTATATAAGAGATGGAAGTAGGCCTTCCGAAGCCGTTTTACAGGAAAAGGCTTCAAACCACTCTAAGCTGCGTTGGTAAAGAGCCAAGGTGGTGAGCGTTAGAGAAAAGGTATCTTGCAAGGTATCAGGTAAGAATTAAGGAGATGAAGCGATTAAACCACTGCTGAAGTGTCGAAAGCGTATAGATGAGATCAAAACTGAGGGGTAGTCGTTAACTCAGGATAAATTTGGCGGAAACCTGTTTACTGGTCAAGTGGTCTCCGGCATAGAGGTGGCATGAACTTGATTTAGGCTCTTATGTGGAACGTGGGAACTTGTGTATTGATGCAAAGGGAGCGATGCAAGTGGAAGCCCCACGAGTATCTGAGTACCAAAGCAGTACATAGGGGTGGATTGGCTCGTAGTAGTGATGAAGCTGTTGAAAGGCAGTGGAGCAAAGGGGTTGAGTTATCCGTTTTATTGATTAGTCAACTAATAAGAATTGGGAGGAGCTAAATTGAATAAAACAAAACCATTTTGTATTTCCAATAAAAGTATTATGGCAGCTTGGGAAAGAGTTAAAGCGAACAAAGGTTCCTATGGGGTTGATGAAGAATCAATTGAAGATTTTGCATTAAACTTAAAGGATAACCTTTATAAGTTATGGAACCGGATGTCATCTGGTACATATTTTCCTCCACCTGTAAAGGCGGTAGAAATAGCAAAATCAGATGGGAGCAAACGCTTGTTAGGTATTCCAACTGTGGCAGATAGAATTGCACAAGCAGTGGTTAAAGATCAGCTTGAGCAATTAGTGGAGCCAAAATTTCATGAAGATTCTTATGGATATCGTCCTAAGAAATCAGCATTGGATGCAGTTGGAGTAGCAAGGCAGCGATGTTGGCAGCAAGATTGGTGTATTGATCTGGACATCAAGAATTTCTTCGATAGTTTGGATCATCAGTTAATGATGAAAGCCATAAGATTTCATAGCGAGGAGAAGTGGATCCATCTTTATGTGGAGCGGTGGCTTAAAGCCCCTTTACAATTGGAGAGTGGAGAACTGATAGAAAGGCAGTCTGGTACTCCTCAGGGAGGAGTAGCGAGTCCTTTGTTGGCAAATATTTTCATGCATCATGCATTTGATAATTGGATGAGAAGGCACTATCCGGAAGTAAGGTTTGAGCGTTTTGCAGATGATATTTTAGCACATTGCAGTTCACAAAAGCAGGCTAAGAAAGTACTGGAGGAGATTAAGATTAGACTAAAAGAGTGTGGTCTTGAACTACACCCAGAAAAGACAAAAATAGTGTATTGTAAAGATGATGATCGAGGAGGCTCTTATGAGTATGAAAGCTTTGATTTTCTTGGCTATACATTTAGACCACGATTATCAATGAATAAATATGGTAAAACTTTTGTTAACTTTTCACCTGCAATTAGTAAGCAAGCTGCAAACCGTATCAGAAAGGAGATAAGGAGTTGGAGAATACATCTGCGAAGTGATAAAACTATTACTGACCTAGCGAGGATGTTTAATGCACATGTACAAGGATGGGTAAATTATTATGGACGATATTATAAATCGGCTATGTATCCATTTTTACGTAATATGGAGCGTTTTCTAACACGTTGGGTAATGAGGAAATACAAAAGATTCCAAGGTTATAAGAAACGAGCAAGGAATTGGTTAGGGTGTGTGCGAAAGCGTGAACCTAGACTATTTGTTCATTGGAGGTTAGGCCTTGGATCAAGGTTTGGATAATGGGAGCGGTGTAAGCTGAGAGGTTTACGCACCGTTCTGCGAGAGACTGAAGGGGAGGTTCCTTCGGTCTATTCACCTATTGCTCGCGTGGATCAGTAAAACCCATTGTGTCACCCCGTTGCTTGACCACGGGGGCCAACATAAAGCGAGATAAATCGAGCTTTTAGTTTTAAAATTTTATCTGTATTTAGATTTTTTATTACTGGACCCCGTGGTCAAGCCACGGGGTGACATCTCAAATATTTTATATATCATGATCAATAATATTTTTATTAAAATATTTCTAGTATTTTTAATATGTGTATCCGCTATTTATTTTGGTTATCAATATTATCAGAATAGCAAGCCAGTAATTACTATTTATCCTGATGAGTTGCCTACAAAAATAAAACCGTCTATAATAGAAAATAACCAAATAGCAGCAGTACATAGTACGATATATGAAAATCTTATTGCTAAAGATACAAATATTAAAACCGTAAAATTGCTTCCTGATCCTGAGAAACCTATGAATATAGATTTTCGTAACCAAAGTCAAAGCGATGAATCTTTTGATGAAATATCCAACCTTATTGCATTAATAGAGCCAAGTAATAACGCCAAAAATGAAACTGATTTAAATATCATAAAGCTTGAAAAAGGAAGTAAGGATAAGGTTAGTAATGCTAAAAATTGTAAAAATAATGAAAGTTATAAAGTACAACTAGGGTCGGTAAAATCTGAAGCAGAAGCAGTGCAAGAAGGGGAAAGAATAAAAAAGAAATTCCCAAAAATTCTTAAAAATGTTGTTATCACAACCAAAAAAGTTAAATATGAGGACGGCAAATTTTTCTATTTAATCTTAGCCGGTGATTATGGTAGTCTTAGTCAAGCCAAAGGGGTTTGTAAGAAACTAGCTTATAACAAACAGAGTTGTGTGTTAAAGTGATATTTTAGTGTCATACTGTGGCTTGTCCACGGTATCCAGAAAAACAATAAAAAATACTAATGATATTAGTATTTTTACTGGATCCCGCGATCAAGTCGCGGGATAACAGTGGTGAAACTGATCCATGCAACAACGATTGCTTGCAATGACGATGACAATAAATAAAAGCCCTTCAACATCAACAAATATTAAATAACTTATGAAAGAAGCTAAAATAGAAAATATTGACTTTGGTAATGCATTATCGGAGCGTTATCTTGCTTATGCGTTGTCAACGATTATGTCACGTTCGCTTCCTGACGTACGTGACGGACTCAAGCCTGTACATCGTAGGTTATTATACGCAATGCTACAGCTAAGGCTTGAGCCGAATTCCGGTTATAAGAAATGTGCAAGGGTGGTTGGTGACGTGATCGGTAAATATCACCCGCACGGTGATGTAGCAGTGTATGATACTTTGGTACGCCTTGCTCAGCACTTTTCATTACGTTATCCTTTAATTGACGGGCAGGGCAATTTCGGCTCTATCGACGGTGATAATGCAGCGGCTATGCGTTATACCGAATCACGTATGACGGAAATATGTACTTTATTAATGATAGACATCGATAAAGATACGGTAGATTTCCGCCCTACTTATGATGATTCCGATTTAGAACCGGTAATAATGCCGGCAAGTTTTCCGAATTTACTAGCTAATGGTTCTGAAGGGATAGCAGTCGGTATGGCAACCAATATACCGCCGCATAATTTACATGAGTTATGCGATGCTTTGGTGCATTTAATCGACCACCACCCAAAAGCTGAAATTAACGATATAATGAATTTCATTAAAGGTCCTGATTTTC
This sequence comes from Rickettsia endosymbiont of Ixodes scapularis, assembly GCF_000160735.1. Classification (NCBI taxonomy): domain Bacteria; kingdom Pseudomonadati; phylum Pseudomonadota; class Alphaproteobacteria; order Rickettsiales; family Rickettsiaceae; genus Rickettsia; species Rickettsia endosymbiont of Ixodes scapularis. The sequence goes on from NZ_CM000770.1 coordinate 350,480, forward strand.
CAACCGGCGGCATAATTATTGATAAAGCTGAAGTTATTAATGCTGCATATACTACTGGACGCGGTAGTCTTAGAGTAAGAAGCAGATGGGAAAAAGAGGAGCTAAGTTACGGTACATATCAGATAGTCGTAACCGAGATACCTTATCAGGTTCAGAAATCAAAACTTATAGAACAAATAGCGATATTACTAAAGGATAAAAAAATCCCGCTTGTTAGCAATATTAGAGATGAATCAACCGATATTATTAGATTAATTATCGAGCCTAGAGATCGTAGTTGTGATCCACAAATAGTTATGGAATCTCTATTCAAGCTAACGAATTTAGAAAGCCGCATTCAGTTAAATATGAATGTGATCGGCAGTAATAACGTGCCGAGAGTAATGAATATTTTAGAGGTTTTACAAGAGTTTTTAGCTCACAGACAAAATATTGTTACTCGGAGGTCAACTTATCTTTTAAACAAAATCAAACATCGTTTAGAAATTCTAGAAGGTCTGAGAATAGCTTATCTAAATCTTGATGAGATAATTAAAATCATTCGTGAAGAAGATGAACCGAAAGCGATAATGATGGAGCGGTTCAAGCTAACCGAAATACAGGTAGAAGCGATATTAAATACCCGTCTTCGCTCACTTCGTAAACTTGAAGAGCAGGAAATTATTAATGAGCATGGTAATTTGCAGAAGCAACAAGCTATATTAGAAGAGATTTTAAATAATCCAAAAGAATTATGGAAAGTAGTAAAAAAGGAAATAAAAGCAGTACAAACAAAATTCGGATTAAATACGGTAATAGGAGCTAGACGTACAAGTTTTGAAGAAGTAACGCTTACGAATCAAGTAGTTGATATAACGGCGTTTATTACTAAAGAACCGATTACTATTATTTGTTCAAAAATGGGGTGGGTGCGTTCGTTAAAAGGTCATAACACCGATTTATCGACTATCAAATATAAAGAAGGTGATGCAGAAAAATTTATTTTAGAAGCTTACACGACTGATAAAATATTAATAGTTAGTTCAGAAGGCAGGTTTTTTACTTTGCTTGCCGATAATATTTCCAAAGGTAAAGGAACAGGAGAATCTATAAAGCTACTTGTGGATATAGGCAATAACGATATTACAAATATTTTAGTCTATAAACCTGATCAGCTTTTATTACTCGCAAGTAGTGTAGGTAAGGGATTTTTAGTTAATTCAAACGAAGTAATGGCTCAAACAAAAACAGGAAAGCAAATTATGAATATACCGGATGGTCATGCATGTATAGCTTGTTTACCTGTAAACGGGGATAGTATTGCTTGTATCGGTGAAAGTCGTAAATTACTGGTATTTAATATAGATGAAATACCTGAAATGAAAAAAGGACAAGGTGTAACGCTGCAAAAATTTAAGAATGCAAAGCTTCTAGATATTAAAATATTCAATAAAGAAGACGGCTTAGGTTGGAATAACAATGGAAAAGTCAAACTTGAGAAAAACATTGTTGCATTTTTAGGAAAAAGAGGTAATACCGGTAAATTACCTCCTATGGGCTTCCCAAAAAATAATAGATTTTCATCATAATTATAATAAAGATTGAATGTATACAAAAAAATAGCATATTTTATATGGTTTGATACAAGCGAATTATTTATAAATTCGCTTGTACCGTTCTATTATTAAAAGTTTTTATAGGCTTTTAAATTCATCTTACCTATTTAAATTAATAGATGTTACTATCTCCTACTCCTATAACATCAACCTGATCATCATGATGACCTTCCTCTAACTGATAATATGTAAAATCTTCATTATTATTACCGAAAAGGTTATAAACACCAGTTAATAACTTATTAACGCGAGTTTCGTATTAAGATGCCTAAATTATGGTTAATGAATATGCTATAATCCTTATCCTTTCAAGGTTTGTAAGAGGTGTGACAAGTTTTACAATTTAATAGTTATAGTCAAAAAAGACAATTTACTAAAAATTTATGCAGTTTTAAGTACATTTAATAACAAAAACAATATTACTAATATCCTCGTAACCCAGTTACTATCAGCTATTCAGCTCCTCTATTAATACGAAACTCGCGTTTATTACTATCTTTGAAAAATTGAATCATAGTAGAACAATCCTCTCTAATTGTATCTATTAAATGTTTTCCGATAGCGGTAACAGCAGCCATAAGTGCTGGTACCTTTTATTGCATCAAATTTGCTTATAACGTGGTTGGGGCTTGAAATTTTTTTAAGGTAAAACCTATACTCATTAAATGAGGGATTGCAGTAATATATTTATCTATAATGTTACTTGTTTCCATCATGTTTTTAAATACATTTATATAGGAGAGAAAAGATTTTTATTGCCCTCTGATGCTGGTTTTCGATGTTCTGAGTTACATCTATCTTTAGAGAATTATCCTGTTTCATATTAAAAAACTTCAATGGTGCCTCAAAATCCCCGCCTTTTGTATAGACTTTCTGAATATTTAAAGCATGTAATATTGTAAATATTTTTTTAAGTTGGAACTAGAAACAAAATTATATGCATCTTTAAATAATAATTTAGAAGCGGTTGCATATCTTGTAACTGCTTTTAATCCATTTACAAAGGAATATCTTGAGCTTGTAAATTGAGCATGATTCATAGTGTTACTCCTGTTTTAAAATAATAAAAATCATATATCACATGATTACCATATATTATGCTTGCATCACAATATATGGTAACTAAAGAACCCTCAGCTATAAGCTGAGGGGTTATAAAGTGGAATCGATTAGAAATCGATCATCATTCACAGGTTCACCTTCCTGTTCATCAATATAGCGCTGTATCATTTCATCAGTTATATTACCTGAACTGACCGCCATATAGCCCCTAGCCCACAAATGATTGCCCCAAAATTGTTTTCTTAAATGAGCAAATTCTTGCAATAAAATTCTTGAGCTACTACCTTTTAAATACTGTACTAACTTGCTAAGAGATATTTATGATTTATATGAGATAAACATATGCACGTGATCACATGATATTTTCCCTGAAATTATATATACTTCATGTTCCATACAAATCTGCCTTAGTAAATCTCTAGCCCTTTCCGCTACTTTGCCTATCAATACTCTCTTCCTATATTTTGGTATCCATATAAGATGTACTTTTAAATCATACTGACTATGACTATTCTTTCTATAACTTCTCATGTTTCTTGATATAAATTCATTGCTAAAGCAATTTCATTATATCTTCCCTTCGCCTGAAGGCGAGGGATTTCTTATCCCCGAAGGGGGACATTAATTTGTAAATAATTAAAACTTAAGTTTTGTACCTATAAGACCAACAGTACCTCGTGTTGTTTTACTAGGTGCTTCAGGGTAATATACAGGTTTACCTTTAGCTTGGAAATGAGAAATTTCAGCATATGGTAATAAACCAGGCATGATCTTATATTCAGTAGCGAGGCTTACAGAATCAACGGTGTTTTTATATCTTGAAGTTTTAAGATATTCAAGAGTTGTTTTTATAGGTCCTTGTCCATAAGCAACTGCTCCATTGTAATAATAGGTATCACGACCGACTTTATAATATTCCTTAGCGGTTAAGCTTTTACCTAAATTACCGTAAGAAGCCCCAAAAGAGAAATTACCGTAAGTAAATACAGTTCCAAGATTATATGCTTTTAAATTAGAAAGCTTATAAGTATTAAGCACTTGGATTGTAGTTCCTTCTCTTTTAGCATGAATAAGACGACGAGCAGGTTTACCGTATTCTCCGGTAACGGATAATTTTAAGTTTGCATCTTCACTAATTTCATGTTCATAAGTTAAGCCGGCAGAAAAAGCATCTCGAATATTCTGATTTATAGTCATAGTTTCGCCGTTTCCTAAGGTAACCGTTTTTATTCCGGTTTTAGAACCACTAATCCCGTTTCTTCCTGAACTTTCAAGTGTTAAATTATTTATATCTTTATTACCGCCTGTATTAGCAGTGTCCGGAGTATAAGAGATACCAGCTTGGAAGCCTTTCATTTTAGGTGTGAAAAAGTTGAGTCTTCTAGCTTTTTCAGTTTTTTCATTGATTTGATCAAAAGAGTTCGAGTATGATTCAAGATAAAAGCTAGCACTAGTATCAAAATCCGGTTTTAAACCGTTATATCTCATATACTGACCGTCAAGTAGAGTATATCTATACCATCCTCCGGTACCTGCAGTTACTTGAGAGCCGGTAACACGCAACTTAGCACTTGCATCAACAGGAGAGCCTAATTCTACTTTACCGTAACTAGTTTCAATAAAGATATGTGATCCGTTATAACTTGCAGAGGTTTTTGCTCTTGTAGTAGGCTGAAGCACTATTTTAGCACCTGCTATTACATCATTGATAGTTTTAGCAATAGTTGCCGCAAACGCTGCTTCCGTGTAAAACCCTAGCTTTTTCCTGTTATCAGTTACATTTTTATCAAATAAAATTAAATGATCCTGTTTAATATAACCGCTTTCAAATAAATATAATCCTTCTAATTTTATTTCAGTATCAGAATTAGAAATAACAGCTGTTGGATTTTTTTCGGCAAGACCAGCCGATGCAAGGCAAATAATACTTGCAGCTAATAATAATTTTTTCATTTTAATAAAGTCCCTATAAACTTAAATAATAAAATTTACTATACAATTATTAATACTAAATAAATTTTTAGTATTAATAAATATAAATCAACTATGTTAAAATATAATAATACTTTTCAGAATTGACAATAAAAAACTATTTTAATTTTGTAATAATTTAATTTTATGTAGTATTATTATCACTATCATTATTCAAGTAGTCTCAGACTTATAGTTTTAAAGAAAAATTTTGTATTGTAAATAATTATGAGTTATAATCATTAAGTTTATTAATTAAATTAAGTTTTGATTATGGCTATAATGTCAGATAAGTGGATAAAAGAAGCTGTTATAAATCAAAGTATGATAAGGCCCTTTACGGAAAAGCAGGTAAGAGTTCATAATAAAGAAAAGATTATTTCTTACGGCTTATCTTCTTACGGCTATGATGCTAGAGTATCTAATGAATTTAAAATATTCACCAATATAAATTCTACTACGGTTGATCCAAAAAATTTCAGTGAATATAATTTAGTTGATAGAGAAGTAGATGTGTGTATTATTCCACCTAATAGTTTTGCCCTTGGCAGAACTATAGAATATTTTAAAATACCGCGTGATGTATTAGTTATTTGTGTCGGCAAGTCCACTTATGCAAGATGCGGTATAATAGTAAATGTGACTCCGTTAGAACCGGAGTGGGAAGGACATGTAACTTTAGAGTTTTCTAATACTACTCCATTACCTGCTAAAATATATGCAAATGAAGGAGCTTGTCAGTTTTTATTTTTAAAAAGTGATCAAATTTGTGATACTTCATATGCCGATCGACAAGGAAAATATATGAAACAAGTAGGCGTAACTTTACCGTTAACATAACTTTTTTATGTAAGAGCCTGTTCGCGATCTTAATTTTAAAGCTAATTAAAATCTTTTTAGCTGCAAATTATAAGATTTTTTGAAATAAGAATACTATTCCTACAAAAACCTTATTAATTTTCGCTTAAAAACCTCTTTAATTATCAATCAAAATAAAATCGTGAACAGGCTCTAAAAAATTATATTTAATTTTTAATAAGGATTTTTATGAGTACAATAAACACCAATATTAATGAGGCAATGCCGCATATTTCCGTTAATGCACAATATATAAAAGATTTATCTCTTGAGAATCCTTCTGCCCCGTCTTCTCTTGCGGCTTTGGATCAACGTCCTCAAATTGATTTATCTCTAGATATAAATATTACTAATTTGTCGGAAGAAAATTTCTATGAAGTAGAGTTAAATATCGAAGCAATTGCAAGAAATGAGAAATATAAATTATTTCAGATAGAATTAAAATATGCCGGAGTATTTAATTTAATTAATATTGATTCTGAACAACATCCGATTTTATTATCCGTTTATTGTCCGGCAATGATATTTCCATTTGCTAGAAAAATTATAGCTAGCTGTACTCAAGATGCAGGATTCCAGCCTTTAATGATTGATCCTATAGATTTTGGTGCCTTATATCATAAGAAAATGTCGGAGCATCAAAACTAAAGAACCCTCAGCTATAAGCTGAGGGGTTATAAAGTGGAATCGATTAGAAATCGATCATCATTCACAGGTTCACCTTCCTGTTCATCAATATAGCGCTGTATCATTTCATCAGTTATATTACCTGAACTGACCGCCATATAGCCCCTAGCCCACAAATGATTGCCCCAAAATTGTTTTCTTAAATGAGCAAATTCTTGCAATAAAATTCTTGAGCTACTACCTTTTAAATACTGTACTAACTTGCTAAGAGATATTTGTGATTTATATGAGATAAACATATGCACGTGATCACATGATATTTTCCCTGAAATTATATATACTTCATGTTCCATACAAATCTGCCTTAGTAAATCTCTAGCCCTTTCCGCTACTTTGCCTATCAATACTCTCTTCCTATATTTTGGTATCCATATAAGATGTACTTTTAAATCATACTGACTATGACTATTCTTTCTATAACTTCTCATGTTTCTTGATATAAATTCATTGCTAAAGCAATTTCATTATATCTTCCCTTCGCCTGAAGGCGAGGGATTTCTTATCCCCGAAGGGGGACATTAAAAAAATCTTTAATTATTTAATAAATCTCGTTTTAAACGCCATAGTTTTTAAGTCACAGATAGAGCTTAATAGTAAATATTTTATCAATTTGATTAAATATTCTTTACTTATGTTATTAATGAATGTATAAAGCACTAGATAAAAAATTATAATTTAGTTAACAATAATTAACTGTATTAAATTATAGCACAATATAAAAATTGAATTTTATGGAGAAAAATAATGAGAGTTTTGTTAATTGAAGACGAGCCGGAAATGGCTAACTTAATTGAGCTAACTTTAGCTTCAGAAGGGATAGTTTGCGATAAAGCTTCAGTTGGTGTGGAAGGTTTAAGACTTGGTAAAGTCGGTGGTTATGATCTAGTGATTTTAGACCTTATGTTACCGGATATTAATGGTTTTGAGATATTACTAAGATTGCGTGCTGCCAAAATAAAAACTCCAATCTTAATTTTATCTAGCTTAACGGATACCGATCAAAAAATTACCGGTTTCTCTTCCGGAGCCGATGATTATCTAACCAAACCGTTTGTAAGAGAGGAATTAATTGCTAGAATTAAAGCTATAGTTAGACGTTCTAAAGGGCATGCAGCATCAGTATTTAGGTTTGATAAGGTTAGCGTAAACCTAGATGCTAGAAGTGTAGAAGTTAACGGCAAAAAAGTACATTTGACGAACAAAGAATATGCTATTTTAGAGCTATTAATACTCCGAAGAGGAACTATATTAACTAAAGAAATGTTCTTAAATTACTTATATAGTAGTGTTGACGAACCGGAAATGAAAATTATTGACGTATTTATTTGTAAACTTCGTAAAAAGTTAAGTGATGCTGCCGGCGGTAGAGATTATATCGACACAGTATGGGGACGCGGTTATATGCTAAAAGAATATGATGAATTACAACAAAAAGAAATTTTAGCACAAGGAGCATAATTAATGCCTTTATCGACTTCTTTACTTGGTAAAAAAGTACTTATAAAGATAGTTATGATGCGACTTTATTATTTAAAATTCCACGTATAAATAATCGAAACGAACTTGGAATAAATAGTAATAATCTTCTGTTTTACGGGGTAGATGTTTGGAATACATATGAACTATCTTGCCTTAATAAGAACGGTAAGCCATGGGTTGGAGTAGGTACTTTTTATATACCGATGGATTCTGAAAATATAGTAGAATCAAAATCATTTAAATTATATCTAAATTCTTTTAATAACTTTGTTGTTGAATCAGTAGAAGAACTAGAAAGAATTATCTTGCAGGATCTAAGTAATGTTACACACGCTAAAGTAACAGGACGTATATTTCCTATAAATACAAAAATAGAATTTGGTGTTCCAAGCGGTAAAAATATCGATGATTTAGATATAGTATGCAATAATTACGGTCCACCCGATAATAGTTTAATTGAGTATGAAGATGTTTTAGTAGAAGAAGAGATTAATTCTAATTTACTAAAATCAAATTGCTTAGTAACCGGTCAACCGGATTGGGGTACAATCATTATAAAATATAAAGGAAAAAAGTTAAAACATGATTCTTTCCTGAAATATCTAATATCTTTTAGAAATTGTAATGAGTTTGCAGAGCAGTGTGCCGAGCGTATTTTTACAGACATTAAAAACGCTATAAATCCTGATTTTCTTTCTATTTATATAGTATATACTAGGCGTGGAGGAATTGATATTTGTCCCTATCGTTCTTCTACCGATAAAAGTTATACTTTACCTAGCGATAAACGACTTATTAGGCAATAATCACTTTTCTAATCCATAAAAAATCCGTTTGCGAGAAAGGCATTGTCCGTGTAGATTGAAAAACGCATCTGTTGTCATTCCGTGGCTTGACACAGTGGATTTTACCGGTCCATCCAGCAATGTTCCGACTATACAGGAATGACATAAACGAGCTACGCAATAACGCTGATAAAGGCGGATAACAATCAAAAAATAATTCATGTAAGCAAGCTTTTCGCAGGATAGAAGTTAGTATAATTTTATGATTCTTTTGTAGGATTTTGTGGAGGCTTTAGGCTTTCTACTATTTTATTCAGGTCTATTTGACTACAGATCCCCAGTAATACAGGATCACGAGGACGAATAGACTTCATATTCCAATGGATACGGGTTCTAATAGCATCTATAGTAGTTTTAGTAGTACCTATTAATTTAATTATTTGATGGTCTTGGATGTTCGGATAATTAGACAATAACCAATATATAGCATCCGGTTTATCTTGACGTCTTGCTATAGGAGTGTATTTAGCACGCTGTTTTTTCTGATTTTTCATCAATTCATCAGCAGGGCTATATGAAATTTGTAAATTAGCATTAGGATCTTTACTGCAACGCTCAATTTCCTCTAAAGTTAACTGACCGTTTGCAATTGGATTTAAACCTTTTATAGATTGTGCTACTTCATCGTCAGCCATACCTTTTATTTCAAATTCATGAATACCGCAAAAATCGGCAATTTGTTTAAAAGTTAAAGAAGTATTTTCAATTAACCACATAGCCGTGGCTTTTGGCAGAAGCGGTAATATTTTTTGCGAATTCATGATAATTGTTTTTTGGCTTAATTTAAGAAGTTATAACAAATAGAGTTATTTAAGTCAATCTTCATTTAGAAACTTAACTATCTCCTCAACTACTTTCTTAGCATCGCCGAATAACATAAAAGTATTATCGTGATAAAATAGCTCATTTTCTATACCTGCATATCCTGATGCCATAGAGCGTTTAATAAACAAAATCGTACGTGCTTTTTCGACATCGAGTACCGGCATACCGTAAATTGGACTATTCGGATCATTTTTAGCAGCAGGATTAGTTACGTCATTTGCCCCAATCACAAGCACTACATCAGTGGTAGCGAAATCTCTATTAATTTCTTCAAGCTCAAGTACTTTCTCATAATCTATATTAGCTTCTGCAAGTAAAACATTCATATGTCCAGGCATTCTACCGGCTACCGGATGTACGGCAAAACGTACATTAATATCTGAACGTTCTAATATATCAACCATCTCTTTTATTATATGCTGAGACTGGGCTACTGCCATACCGTAACCAGGGACAATTATCACCGACGATGTATTAAGTAGTAAATGTGCCGCATCTTCAGGGCAGCTTATTTTTGCTATTTTATCGTCATCTATATCCTTGTTAATTCCAGTAGGTGCAGGCAAAAACGCCCCAAAAATAACCTTAATTAATGAGCGATTCATCGCTTTGCACATTATATAGCTAAGTATAGCTCCGCTACTGCCGACCAATGCCCCGGTAATAATAAGTAGGCTATTACTAAGCGTAAAGCCGATACCTGCTGCTGCAAAGCCTGAATATGAGTTTAGCATCGATACTATAACCGGCATATCTGCACCGCCTACCGGTATTATTAGTAATACTCCGATTAACAGCGATAAAAAAACTATTAGATTAAATAAAAATATATTTTCTGAACTAATAAATAATATTATCAGAAGAAGTAATATTATTGCTGTTAATAGGCATATATATTGCTGACCGTAGAATTTTAGTGGGCTACTTTTCATTAAGCCTTGTAGTTTTAGGAAAGCTATTACCGAGCCGCTAAAAGTTAATGCCCCTATAGAAACTCCAAGCGATATTTCTATTAGCGAATTAATAGGTAAACTTCCTGCTATTCCTATAGAAAAATTTTCAGGAGCAAGTATCGTAGCGTAAGCTACAAATACCGCAGCAAGACCAACGAAAGAGTGAAATCCAGCAACTAATTGAGGCATTGCCGTCATGGAGATTTTAAGTGCAATAATCCCTCCGATTATACCGCCTAATAATATAGTTGCTATAATGGGTAATTTATGAGTAAAATCCGGGAGGAAAAAAGTAACGCCGACTGCTATCGCCATCCCCAAAATACCTATGGTACTGCCTAAACGTGCTTGCTTTTGTGAGGATAAGAATTTGAGTGATAGAATAAAGCAAACAGCCGCAACTAAGTATAATAACTGGATAATTTGTAGGGACATAGGTGAATTTATTTAATAATTTGGAAATGTCATTGCGAGGAGATTAGCCTGCGTGGCAATCTCATGAAATAATAACAAACTCCTGAGATTGCTTCGTCAATTACTTCGTAATTTCCTCGCAATGACGGCTCAGTTATCCATACAACAATGTCTCTTCGCAATGACGAGAGATTTTTAAAAAGTAAATCCTATACCTACGGAAACTATTAAAGGGTTAAGTTTAACTTTAGAGGTCACGGTTTTATTACCTACTAAATTCGGTTTATACTCAAGTTTAGGATTTAAGAAAAATTGTCTTACGTCAATATTGATTAAAGTATCATCTTTAGCATAAAAATCTACACCTATTTGTCTTACGGCACCGTGTCCGTTTCTAATTTTAAGACCGGTAGCTTGCGTAAGCATATAAGAACCGTGATAACCTATACCTATATACGGTCTTATTCCACCGTAAGGAGCTATATGAAATTGTCCTGTAACTGTTGCAGGAATCATATAAATAGGTTTGTTTTTTCCTAGTTTGACATTATCAACGCCATAATTATGAGCAACGGCTGCAAGGGATGTATATTTAGTGCGTAAAACATTAAAGCCAAGCGCTAATTCAGTAGCTAAATAATTATTAAAGAATATAGTAGTGGACGCATCACCTCCATAACCGTTTTTTGCAACTTCTCCTACTGAAACAGGTTGAGGAGAGGTAGGAGTAGGTAATCCTTTTTGCTTAGTACTTGAAAAAACACCACCTAGACGCATCTTGAAAACTAAACTTCCTTCATTTTCGTAATACGGTGTACTATCATAGTCAGGAGCAGAATCTACATCATCATACATGCTTTTAGCAAAACTATTAATACTTATGCTGGACACAAACAAAATTATCCCTAATTTTTTCACTATTCTTAACATATAATTATAACCTTTACTTGCTTAAAATTGATTACCGTATTATTATATAAAGTTTTTGTTTATATATTTATACCTATTGTCATAAAAGATAGAATTCTTTTATGCTAAAAGTCAAGACATTTAAGTAAAATTATAGAAATTATTGGAGCATATTAATGAATGATGCATTAAAAACATATTTAACCGGTATAGGTTGGTTTTTACTTAGTTTAGTAAGTAGTAGTACCAATGATGTAATGTCTAAATATCTTGGGACTCGTTTACATAGCTTTGAAGTAGCTTTTTCCCGCTTCTTTTTCAGTAGCATAGTTTTACTACCTTTTGTTGTTTATTACGGTAAAAATACCTTAAAAACAAGTCGTCCTTTTGTACATATATTAAGAGGGTTATTATTATTTTTCGGCATGACTTCTTGGACTTACGGTCTGACTATAGCTCCCGTTACTACTGCAACCGTTGTAAGTTTTTCTATTCCTTTATTTACTTTAATACTTGCCGTATTTTTTCTGAACGAAAATATTATTTGGCAAAGATGGGTAGTTACCGTAGTAGGATTTATAGGACTTGTTGTTACGCTTAAACCGCATGCCGAGGATTTTAACCCCGAAATTTTGTATTTTGTATTAGCGGCTATTTCATTTGCTATGCTTGACATTATTAATAAAAAATTCGTAATAAAAGAATCGATGATTAGCATGCTGTTTTATTCGGCAATAGTAACTGCTATAGTGTCGCTACCTGTAGCATCGCAGTATTGGCTAACTCCTAGTAGTTTTGAATTAGCTTTATTGTTTGTACTCGGTAGTAGCGGAAGCTTAATATTATTCTTCCTACTTAAAGCTTTTTCCATGGTAGATGCAACCGCTACCGCTCCTTATAGATATTTAGAGCTGGTGATTTCGGCAATAGCAGCATATTTCATATTTAACGAGTTTCCCGATAAAAGCACACTTCATGGAGCAGTAATAATAATTCCTGCCACCTTATTTATAATATACTCCGAAAAAAAAACTATGAGTAGAAAACATGAATCGCAGTAAGCTAGTATTTTCAAGCGGTATCTCTAACACTTTTGAATGGTATGATTATGTATTATTCGGTTATTTTGCACCCATAATAGGAGCAAAATTTTCCCCGAATGATGATGCTAATACTTCTTTACTGCAAGTTTTTTTAGTCTTTGCTATAGGTTATTTGGCAAGACCGTTGGGTGGCATATTTTTTGGTGTTATCGGTGATAGATTTGGACGCAAACTAGCCTTAACTAGTGCGTTATTTTGCATGTCTGCCCCAACCGTATTAATAGGAATATTACCAACTTACCATACTATCGGTATAACTGCGACTATATTAATGATTTGTGTACGAATTCTACAAGGATTATCAGTGGGAGGAGCTTTGACCGGCTCTATTTCCTTTGTTATTGAGCATACTAGCCATAAACACCGAGGCTTCACCGGTAGTATTTTAATGTCTAGTATATGCTCCGGTTTATTGCTTGGTTCTTTTGTTTCTTATATAGTCAAGAATATTCTAACAGCTTCACAATTTGATAGTTTTGGCTGGAGAATACCTTTTTTACTTGGTTTTTTTATTCTTTTTGCAGCATTTTATATTAAAAAAAATACACACGAAACACCGAATTTTAAAAATCTAAGAGAGCAGAAAAAGATTTTACAATCACCGTTAAAAAAAATCATTACCAATCATTGGTTTGATATATTAATCTCGATTTTTATCAATGCTCCCGGTTCGATAATATTCTATCTAACTACAATTTACTTGGTATCGTTTTTAAAAATCAGCCGCAACTTCACTGAAAATGAGGTAAATAGCCTCGCTAGCATGTGTTACGTGATTATGATAGCCGTAACTTTATTAAGCGGTTATCTATCCGATATTATAGGTCGCAGGAAAATTTTTGTAATTAATCTGATAATAATTATTGTAACAACGCCGTTTTTACTTAATAATTTTGAGAACGGGGACTTCACAAGCGTAATTATCTCACAATTTATACTCGCTATACTTGCCGCTAGCTATATCGGTCCTGAACCGGCATTACAAGCAGAATTTTATCCTACAAATATACGTAACACTGCTCTCTCTATTTCATATAATACTGCTACAAGTATTTTTGGCGGTACTACGCCTCTTGTCTTTGAATATTTAGTACAAAAAACAGGGCATGTAACCTCGGCAGTTTATTATGTCATATTAAGCTGTATTTTTGCATTGATTGCCTTATCTTTTTACAAAAATAGAAGTTTAGATAAAATATGAAAAAAATTACAAAACCTGCAAACCTAGTTGAATTTAATGATAAGATTGTATTCTTGACACCTAAGAGTTTTTACTATGGCAATGCTTACGAACATAAAATAACTAAAAAAGGATTAGTTTTTGCTAGTATCTCACAGGATAGCATAAATCACTCCAAAACTGTTGAAAAAATAACTAGTAACGAGGCAATTTCAAGGATAGATATAGACTTATTCGGTACGTGCCATAGAATTACTACGACTGTAACGACTGACTGACTACAGCAAGAAGAAAGCAGATCTTTAGAAATGAGACCTGCTTCTGCAAAAGAGATAGCCCAATTACAAAAGTTAGTACAAGATAATAAAATGATATTAGCATGCCAAACCAAAGAAAAAATACTAAAGATTTTAAGTGATTATTTACAGAAAGAATTTGGAATGCATGCTAATGAAACTACAGTAGCATCTTATGATGAGGTACATATAAGTGGAGCGAATGAAGAGCTAGAATAAGAGCTTTTTTGTAAATAGTAAACGAATTTCCAAAATTCTTCTTGATTTAATAACAAATATATGGCAAAAAGAGCTTGAAATAATCTTGCTGCTATAGCTCAGGGGTAGAGCACTTCATTGGTAATGAAGAGGCCGGGGGTTCAATTCCTCCTAGTAGCACCACCACACATCCTAAGCTTTGTGAGTTTTTAACCTTTCTTGAAAAGCTCATATGCTGATTTTAGTCTAGTTTCTGTCAGATACTATTATAGTATTACGTTTATTTTATAAAGCTAAGTTGCAAATAATATAAAACTAATGTATGATTTACATTTAATACAGTAACGATTATTTTATTATATGATAGACATCCTTCTTTTTGTACATATTACTATTGCAATATTGCTAATTATAGTTATTCTGATGCAGCGTAGCGGATCGGATGGAATTAGTAGTATAAGCGGCGGTAATAATATGGGAGTAGTCAGTGCTAAAACAGTCGGTAATTTTCTTACTAAAAGCACTATAATACTTACAACATTATTTTTAATAAACGCAATAGTACTTGCTAACCTTTCCTCAAAAAAGAAATCTGATTTAGTTTCTAATATTAATGAAATTGAAGAAAATCAAGCAGAAAATAGTTTACCTATAGCTAAATAGTTACAGCTTTATCTTAGTAATATCTCTCATACTTGTCATTGTCTACCTTTGTTGGCATTGTTGCGTGGATCGGTAAAATACACTGTGTCACCCCGTGGTCAAGCCACGGGGTGACAGATAAAAGTACTGGATTCCCACTTCTGCGGGAATGACATAACAGGATTCATGCAACAACACCTATGGATCAACTGAATGACATCAGAGAATTTAGTATAGTTTTCAGAACTCCCAATATATATTACTTAGAGTATAGCTTAAGCAGGTAAGGTAGTTACTTTTTGTAATACGTGATAAACAGCATCAAAAAAATATGTAAAGTTACTAGTATCTTTTCTAATTTGATGCTTACTACATGACAATTTTTAGAGATGTAAGGACTAAAGGATTGAATTTTGCTGATAATTCATGATGATAACGGGGAAAGAACTTGGTTTACATATGAAAGATCATTCCGCCCCTCTAGTCGAATTATTACAAAAACATATTTCGCTTAATTTATCAAGAGCAAAATGTTTAGGATTATTTATCATTTCAATGCTTAACAGCAGGACAGTAAACATGTCATTGTTATGCAATAGAATGCCGTCTGGGATTAAAGCAGCTTCATGGTATAGAAGGATGCAAAGATTTATCTCTGAAATCTCAATATCATGGAGAGTATTACCTGTTATGTTAGTCATGATGACTGGGTTTGAGCAGGAGCAAAAATGGTTATTGTGTTTAGATAGAACGAATTGGAAATTTGCTTACTACATGACAATTTTTCATTTTATCATCTTTGGATATTGGAATATCAAGGACAACAGCTGTATCCAACGTACTAATTGAGTAGAAATATTATACAAGATATTAACCAATGTATCTAATCCAACACGAAATATACTATTTTGCCTATAACCATGTTTTTTAATAACTATTGGTTTATCTAAAACTATAATCTCTCCAGTTTGATAAGCTAGGCAAAATGCAATAGACAATATTTGCATCAATGTATCTAATCGTAAATCATTAGTAATATGAGTTGCTTCACAGTTGAATCCTGCTGATTTAAAAGCTTTGAACATTGTTTCAATTTGCCATCTTTGAGCATATATCTCAGCAGGATTTTTGATCTCATCACTATGTATTAAGACTGCAAGTTCACTCTTCTTATTTCTGATCCCTACTACATTAAATATTTCACCTTTTGTACCAATTCTACGTTGTGACAAACTCACATGCGATCCTATGGCTAGAGGGCGAAATAACTCTTGTATTTTAACCATTTTTCCCCTTGCATTACTGATATATTGTCTATTTTCTCTAACTCGAAAAACGTATCTTATTTGATTTGTTCTAAGCCAAGAGAGCCATTCCTTACCTATAAATTCTCTATCAGCGGTTAATGCTTCAATGCGGTTTTTGTCAAAAACTTCTAAAAAACACTCCATCAGATCAATACGCTCAATATAATCAGAGTTACCACACTTTTTATCACTTAGAAAATTCCAAAAAGGGGGATCGCTATACCATGAAAACTGACAGCTAAATATAAAATATTTATATGTCGTTTACCAAATTTCCAATTCGTTCTATCTAAACACAATACCCATTTTTGCTCCTGCTCAAACCCAGTCATCATGACTAACATAACAGGTAATACTCTCCATGATATTGAGATTTCAGAGATAAATCTTTGCATCCTTCTATACCATGAAGCTGCTTTAATCCCAGACGGCATTCTATTGCATAACAATGACATGTTTACTGTCCTGCTGTTAAGCATTGAAATGATAAATAATCCTAAACATTTTGCTCTTGATAAATTAAGCGAAATATGTTTTTGTAATAATTCGACTAGAGGGGCGGAATGATCTTTCATATGTAAACCAAGTTCTTTCCCCGTTATCATCATGAATTATCAGCAAAATTCAATCCTTTAGTCCTTACATCTCTAAAAATTGTCATGTAGTAAGGTTTTCTTTAGAATATTTTATATTTAGCTGTCAGTTTTCATGGTATAGCGATCCCCCTTTTTGGAATTTTCTAAGTGATAAAAAGTGTGGTAACTCTGATTATATTGAGCGTATTGATCTGATGGAGTGTTTTTTAGAAGTTTTTGACAAAAACCGCATTGAAGCATTAACCGCTGATAGAGAATTTATAGGTAAGGAATGGCTCTCTTGGCTTAGAACAAATCAAATAAGATACGTTTTTCGAGTTAGAGAAAATAGACAATATATCAGTAATGCAAGGGGAAAAATGGTTAAAATACAAGAGTTATTTCGCCCTCTAGCCATAGGATCGCATGTGAGTTTGTCACAACGTAGAATTGGTACAAAAGGTGAAATATTTAATGTAGTAGGGATCAGAAATAAGAAGAGTGAACTTGCAGTCTTAATACATAGTGATGAGATCAAAAATCCTGCTGAGATATATGCTCAAAGATGGCAAATTGAAACAATGTTCAAAGCTTTTAAATCAGCAGGATTCAACTGTGAAGCAACTCATATTACTAATGATTTACGATTAGATACATTGATGCAAATATTGTCTATTGCATTTTGCCTAGCTTATCAAACTGGAGAGATTATAGTTTTAGATAAACCAATAGTTATTAAAAAACATGGTTATAGGCAAAATAGTATATTTCGTGTTGGATTAGATACATTGGTTAATATCTTGTATAATATTTCTACTCAATTAGTACGTTGGATACAGCTGTTGTCCTTGATATTCCAATATCCAAAGATGATAAAATGAAAAATTGTCATGTAGTAAGAGCTATAACCAACTTTTCTAATCATGTTTATTATAGTTCTTGCTGATACTTTACTAGGATACAAGATGGTTAGCTCTCGACTGCTTTTATCTTTATTAGATTCCAAAAATTTTTTAAATCCTTCCATATCTGTTATTTTATGACTATGCCCTTTTTGATAGCCAGTTTTTAATTGAACATCTCCTGTTTCTTTCTTTAATTTCCTCCAATCATATATTACTTTACAGCTGATATTAAATACTTGACTTGCTTCTATTATTCTTTTCCCTGACTCAATATATTGAATCACTCTCTTTCTTAAATCATATGAATATGGACTTGGCATAACTATTTTCTAATTACTTTACCATATCCTTTTATTAATATCACTATCTTAATTGCCTATGCTATACAGCGACTTTTTGAATACGAAACTCGCGTTATTTAACCTTACTTGCTTTTTTTATAGGTCAGCATAATTTCTTTACAAAAAATTAAATTGTAAAGAAATCTATACTGTTTTATATAAAAGTCAATAGGAATTTTCGCCTTATACGATAACGCGAGTTTCGTATTAAGATGCCTAAATTATGGTTAATGAATATGCTATAATGCTTATCCTTTCAAGGTTTGTAAGAGGTGTGACAAGTTTTACAATTTAATAGTTATAGTCAAAAAAGACAATTTACTAAAAATTTATGCAGTTTTAAGTACATTTTATAACAAAAACAATATTACTAATATCCTCGTAACCCAGTTACTATCAGCTATTCAGTTCCTCTATTAATACGAAACTCGCGTACGATAAATAGAGAAATGAAGTGCAACTTAACGCACTTCACATGTAGTGGAATGTAAGAAGTTAAGATATTTCACAACTTTCTTTAGATATTTGCCCTATATGTTCTACTTTATACTTCTTTTCTTGAGGTACTAGACCATGATGAACAAAATATCTTTTTATAAACAGCAAATTCTTAATAATAACCTTGGTAGATATTTGGCACTTGAAGAAATTAAACAATATTTTCAGCTAGAAAAAGTAAGATTATTATCACGCATAAACTTGTTATTTAAAGATGTTTTAAACTGTTCTGACGATAGTTTTGGAACAACTGTAATAAATAGATTTTTTAAATCAATAAAGAGCAACTATCATTAACTATTAAAATCTTCTATTATTTCCTTTAATCCCCTATATATTCATAAACTCTTTAAATTACTCTCAAATTTTTATTTATATCTTTAATTAAATTTCTATTGCATTCTTAAAACTTCTTATTATGATTTTGTCTATAGCTCATTCTTTAACAGAATATTAAAATTTATAGAATTTAATAAGAGGATAATATGTATAATTAGAATATTTTTCTAGAATCAATATGTAAAAATTAATAAGATTTTAGAAATTTATTTTTTAATAACTTTCTTGTCATAGATTGTTCTATTAGCAGCACAATAAATATGTGATAAATAAACTAATTGAAAGAAAAAATAAGTAATATACAGTAATGGTTCATTTTTAGATTGAAAAGCAAAAAATGCTATACTATCGTTGGTAGTTATAATTAAATATATTAAAAATATGCTTTTCACTAAATTTATACTCTATCTTAGTTGCAGGTCTTACAGCTACCGTTATCGTTTTTATGCGTTAGTTATCTTATTACAAACAGCAAATTATTAATAAGGATTTAAAAATAATACCTGCATATTTTGATAAAAAAATGTTATATAAAATTCTTAATAATAACTGCGATAGATATTCTGCTCTTGAAATGATTAAATCATATTTTAAGTTAAAAACTGCAAGATCGTTATCATATGAAGAACTTGAAAATGATGAGCAATTAAGCGAATTATTTAGAGATTCTTTAAACTATTTTATTGATGATTTTATATCAAAATCCGATAAATCAGTTTCAGCAAATAAAGCGTTTAGTATACAAGATGAACATAACAATACTCACAAATTATATGCGTTTTAGAGAAAAATAATATATCGGACAAAACACATCAAATGCTTATATATGTCAAAGTACCTTATATAATAACCAAAGACGACGAAGAAAGCTTAAACACTTTCATACACTTGGCTAAGATAATGTAGATTTCCCAAAAACAAAATCAGAAACTCAAGAAAGAAGAATAACTAATTTCAAAACTGTCTATTAGAAAATTATTTTAAAAAACACCAGTCATTTATATTAAATCATAACTAATAATTAAAAATTGTTGACTTATTTTAAGTATCTTTATATCGTAATTTACTTAAATGGTATTTAAACTCTATCATTAATTTTTAATAAACTTAAGATATGGTAACACATGGAAAATAAAGAAGAAGAATCAAATATATTACCTGAGTTTATAATTGATGAAGAAGAGGAAAAACGATTAAAAGCTGCAAACTCTAAAAAAGAACTTAAGTTAATATTAATAACGTTTGCAATCATTTTAACTAGCTTTTTAACATTTTGTTATTTCTTTTTTAACTATATAGAAGAAAAAGCAGCAGAATATAAACTACAGCAAGAAGCAGAAGCAAAAAAGTTAGATAAAGCTGAATGATGCAAGCTTATAATATTTCAGCAATTCTCAAATAATCTTGAGGGGTAAGGTTTTCAGCACGATAATTATCATTGATTTTCAACTGAGTTAATACTTCATGTATATTAGGTACAAGATTTTTCAGTGATGATTTGATCATTTTCCGTCGTCCTGCAAAAGCAAGTTTTGTTATTTGCTCAACTTTATTTATCAGAGCAATAGACGGCGGATTTTCTAAAGGTATTAGTTTGACTATCGCAGAATATACTTTAGGAGGTGGATAGAAAGCAGTCGGTGCTACGTCAAAGCATTTTTCCACTTTAGCAATTAACTGACATATTACCGATAACCTGCCATATGCTTTAGTTGATGGCATAGCACAAATACGTTCTACTACTTCCTTTTGTAACATTAGCGTCATATTATTAATTAGTCGTGCTTCTTTCAGCCATCTAATCACTAACTCAGTACCTATATGATACGGTAAATTAGAAATTATAGTTACTTTATAGTCAATTGATTTGGACTCGCCTACATCGTTACTCGTCGCTCTCCTATTAGTTATAGGCTTCGCTTCTCGCTCCTTGTATGCAAATCCAACTGAATTGACTATATCATAGCTTAAATCGGTTAAATTTATTTTAAGCGCATCTTGTTTAATAATATTTAGATTAGGATAATATTCTTTAATCTCATTAAGAAGCGGGATGCATCTCTCATCTGTTTCTATAACAGTTAAGGATTCAGGTTTTTTTTGCAATATTGACCTAGTTAACCCTCCGGTGCCTGGTCCTATTTCTAATACTCGGCTATTTTCTGCAAGGTTACTCGCATGTACAATTTTATCACATAGGCTACTGTCAAAAATAAAATTTTGTCCGTACTTTTTAAGAGGATTAATTTGATGAGATGCTGCATGTTTTGCAATTGAAGGGAGCATGGAGTAATGTTGTTCTAGCTAAAAAAGTTGCATGAATCGATTTTCATCGTCATTGCGAGCGACTGAAAGGAGCGTGGCAATCTCATGAAATAGTATAAAATCCTGAGATTGCCGCGTCGAGGCTTTGCCTCTCCTCGCAATGACGAAAAACAGGTACCTCAAGATGGCAACATTATTTTTATAGCTGCCTTTTTACGCATATTTTCAAACATTTTTTGTGCTTTTTGCGAAATCTTTTTATTGGTTAGGAAGTTTACTACATAATTATTTTCATCTTCATTAACATTTAAGATTTTTTTGCTGCACACTAATATTATTTCAAATTTGTTATTTACTTCAAAAACATTGCTTGCTTTATCAGGAGTTAAGTCCTTTATAATAGTTTGTTTTACGCCTTCTATCTTGCTAAGCTTATCGGTAATAATTTGCATAGTAGCAAAATTATCATAAAGCGATTTTTTAACATCCGCACATTTTTTTAGTCGATTTTTCAAATTATTCATCTGCGTAAACGCTTTATTGCCACCATCTTTAGATGTAAATACTTGCATTGAAATTTCTACGTCTTTTTGATCGCTAGATAAAATTGCGACATCTATTTCTTTATTACTTACTTGTACCGATCTTGATAGACTTGATAAAATATTCATTTTAATCAACTCGGATTTAATTTGGGAAATAAAACTATCAGGATTAACCGATCTGCTTTTTAGATACTGAAGAAGAGAACCGTGAGGCATTTTATTACGATCTTCAATAGATTTAATAGCGTTATCTATCTCTTCTTGCGGAATTTCTCTATCTCCGGCATATTGAAAAAGCAAAGATTCGTCAATTAAGCTCTTGATTACTAAGTCACTTAGCTGCTTATCTTGAGCAGGCGTTAGACTTTCAACATTATTTAGTGCCATAATCATTTTTTTTCTAGCACGGAACTCATTAAGAGTAATAGGTTCATCATTTACGGATGCTACTATATTCGGTAATGATGCTTGTGCTACATTAAAAGTAAAAAAAACGGTAATGATTAATAATAATTTTCTCATGTGATACTCTGAATAAGTGACCAGTAAGTAGACGAAGTTTTATTTGGAAAAGAGCAAGGAGTCTATAAGTCAAGGAGTGGAGCGTACATTTAGTACGTGAGCACCGCAGAACTTATAAGACGACGTAGCCAATTTTTTAAATAAAACGAGTATACTCACATGTTTAAAACTTTTAAACCGATAGAAATAGTCGGCGAAGAGGTAGTTTTTTTGATTCCTCTACTTCCATCGGCTAGATAATCGGAATAAATCTTTGCAGTAATTCTAACACAATCTTTCGCATATGTCACCCTAATAGTTCGAGTAAGCAAATTTGGAGATCGTCTAGAGAGATCAATACGTGCACCAAAGCCTATAGTCCAATTTTCCGCTAACTGATAATTTATGTCCCCATAAAATTGTCGCACTCTATTATTTAAAACCTTTATACTTTCTACGGAATAATATTTTTTAAGATTGGTAAGCTGAATAAAACTACCTAGAAAGTTAATCTTATCATAGTTAAAATTTCCTCCCACTTCATCTTTAATAGGTCTGAAATATCTATCTTTCCAAAAGCTATAAAACACTTCTAAATTATTAGAAAGATTACCTAGAATCTGCCCTACATTTTCCGTATCATCAGCAGGCAAATCTATACTATATCTTGTATTACGCGACTGTCCTAAAAATAATTTTAAATAATTTTCTTCTTTAGCAATACTAGTATTTAAGCCATAACTTAATCTATTACCGAAATCATGGCAATCAATACCGCTATAACGGTTGGATAAAAAGATATTTTTTTCGGATAATTCATATTTAGCAGGATCAATTATAACAAATTTTTTATCTTTCTTAGATAGTTTACGTCCCATAGTAAAAGAAACTACCGGCTCAATAAGTAAATTTATAGTTTTTGTTATATTACCTACTAACGGATAACGCCATAAAGTTTGCAATTCCGGTATATTCCTTTGAAATGATTTACTTTCTCTCGGCTTATCTAAATAAGCCCGTCTAGCAAGATAAAAATCGCCTCTATCTTTTGCTACAAAATCAAAAATTTGCCCTGAAGAAGTCAGCACATTATGCATAAAGGATAATTGTAGAGAGGTTCTAGCAAGTTGTTTTCCTATTCTTTCTTTGTACATTAACATATTATTTTCAACAACGATATGGCTGTTGTCATTATCATTCAAATTTATCACGTTTTTTGTATTGATTTTCGGTAATACTAGAGGATCGGTATATTTACTATCATTACTACCTAAGCCTTGAAAACTTAATCCTTCCGCCGAAAAATAATCAGTCTCATGAATTTTATTTAAGAATATTTTAGAAGTTAAATATGAAGCGTAGTTATTATAATAATTTTTTAAATAAGCTTTATCCGATGTACGTTCCACCCTGAAACCGTAATCATAAACTTTATCGGTACTAATAAAATTACCGCTTGCTATATAATGATAAGAAGAAACTTTTTTATTTTTCACTACACTTCCATCTTTTTTTAGAAAATACGGTAATTTACCGTAACTACCTTGAAAATTCATATTATCGGTATCATTCGGGCGATAGCGTGCTTCTAGCTCATAAGTTTGATATTTACTAAAAATCCTTGGAGTGAGAGTAAAATCCATATTAGGTTTTGCACGTAGATATAGAGGGATACCAAAACCTTTATTTTTGATGTCAGGCACTAATAATCCGGAAGTTGCAGGTGCCGTAGGAGTCGGATGGGAAAAATACGGTAAGTAAAAAATCGGTACGCCATATACTTCAAAAAATACGTTTTTATAAACTACTCTATGTTCTTCGGAATAAATATAAGTATCCTTAGCAGCAATTTGCCAAATAGGATTTCTATTACAAGTAACATCGCAAGGGGTAAATTCGGCATGGTGCAGCTTAAGATTATTTTCATCTATTCTTTCGGCAAGTTTAGCAATTAAAAGATTATTATCACCGGGAAGCAAAATGAATTCCGATATGATACCTTTCTTAAATTCATCTTTTAAAACCGCTTTGTCTCCCTCTATTATCCGGTTTTGTTTATCCTTAATTCGGATATTACCTTCTGCCCATAAAATATCGTTTTCTATATCATAAAGTAAATTATCTGCCGTTAATAAATACTCATCCGTGATAATTCTTATATTACCTTTAGCATATATCAAATCCTGACTTTCATTATACTCTACGAAGTCGGCTATCATATTGCTTATTTTAATATTTTGACCATTCTTAGAAAGATGGGTAAAACTTACCAAAGAAAATATTATGATAATAAGCAAGCATATTATTCGTAGTAGCATTTATATTAAAAATATTTTAATAGTAAAATAATAGCAAGCTATTAGCAATATATCAAATAATAAAAAATTTTGCTTGCTCTTTTGCAGTGCAAGGTTATTCTATGGAGATGATAACAGTCATTGTGAGTGGACATTGTTGCGTGGATCGATTCCACTACTGTCATACCGTGGTCAAGCCACGGTATGACATCGGAACGTTTTTCAAGAACCATGCAACAAAGCCACTCTCAGCTCAAAAAACCAAGTACTAATAAAATGCTAGACAATTTCATTGCAAATCAAGCAACTAAAGAGTTTTCAGTTAGTGAGATTTCTAATAAAATTAAAGAATTATTAGAAAATAATTTTGGCTATATTAAAGTAAAAGGAGAAATTTCAGGTTTAAAAATAGCAAGCTCAGGTCATGCTTATTTTAACTTAAAAGAAAATACCGCTATTTTAGCCTGTACTTGCTGGCGTCCTATTCTTGCTAAAATCAAATTTCCTTTAAATGATGGTATGGAAGTGGTAATTAGCGGCAAGCTTTCAAGCTATGCAGGTAATTCACGCTATCAATTATCGGTAGATAATTTGCGACCTGCAGGACTTGGTGCTATGTTGCAAATTCTAAATGAACGCAAAGCTCGTTTAGAAAAAGAGGGACTATTTAATAAGAAACGTATTCCTATACCTTTTTTACCTGATAAAATAGGCGTTATCACTTCAATAACCGGTGCTGTTATTAAAGATATTATTCATCGCATTCGCGAACGTTTCCCGACTCGGATAATAATATGGCCGGTTAGCGTACAAGGCGAAAATTCCGGCAATGAAATTGCTAGAGCAATTGAAGGATTTAACAATTTAGAAGAGATAAATAAACCAAGTGTTATAATTGTTGCTAGAGGTGGCGGTTCTATAGAAGATCTTTGGTCATTTAACGATGAGATATTAGTACGTACCGCTTATAACTCAAAAATTCCTATTATTTCYGCAGTAGGTCATGAAGTGGATTATACTTTAATAGATTTAGCAGCCGATAAAAGAGCTCCGACTCCAACTGCTGCCGCAGAATTTGCCGTACCGGTACGATCTATTTTAAATAATACTCTACAATCTTATGAAAAAATATTATTGAATAATACTAGCCGGTTAATTAAATATCACGAACAAAATATAGTAAATTACGATAAAATATACAGATATCTCTCTCACTATATAAATAATAGGCAACAATTACTAGACGAAACCGGTTTTAATTTACTAGATGCTTTACCGTGCTTTATTGAACTACAAGGAACAAAGCTTAAATCTTTTTCTAAAGAAAGAGTTAACCCTGCTAAAATACTCAATTACAAAACATTAGAATTAACACATCAAACAGCTTATCTATCAAAATCGGCAAATAATACTTTGAAAAATTTTGAGTATAAATTAGAATTAAATAGCACGTTACTTGCAAGCCTTGATTATCATAACGTATTGAAACGAGGTTTTGCTATAGTTAAAGGAGAAACAGGTAATTTTTTATCTTCTAAAATTACTGCTGCAAATGAAAAAATTTTTAATATTAAATTTTCTGACGGCGAAATTAAAGTAGTTCGTAATTAAAAATGTCATCCTGTGGCTTGACCACAGGATCTTGTATCACAGGCTGTATCCTGAGATCCCGCAATCAAGTTGCGGGATGACATTAAAAATTACTAGATCCCTGCTTTCGCAGGAATGACAAAACATAATTCTAAAAAAATACAGACCATGAAAATTTTAAAGCTTTTTATTTTTATACTTCTCATTTCTAAAAATTTTTATGCTTTGAGCATAGGTACGAACGAACAACAAGCAATTTTAGAATGTGAAGGGACAACCAATAAAAAAACTTTGATAAATGCATGGTATGTAAATGAGCCTTACCAATACTTAATTGCTACTTCAAACGGTCGCACTACCGTTTCCGGTATGGATATAGAATTAATTAACGCTATTGCCGCAAAAATAGGTATCAATATTGAGTATAATCAAGATAGTTGGTATCAAGATCAATTAGATATTCAAAGCGGCAATGCCGATATGACTGCAGGAGCTACTTATACTGCTGAGAGAAGTAACTACGCTCATTTTTCAAAACCTTATCGCTTAGAAGAACTATCATTATTTATTATTGAATCACTTGCCAAAAAGTTAAATTTTCAAAATGTTAATGAACTAACAGCACAAATACGCTTATTTAATCTTCATTTAGGAATAGTGAAAGGTACCGTATACGGAGACCCTAAATTTACGGATTTTTTATATAATGAGAAAAATCGGGATATAATTGAAATATATCAAAATGATATAGAATTAGTAAACGGAATAATAAAGAAAGAAATTGACGGTTTTATTAGTGATCGAATAGTCGGTTCCGTTAATATACTCGGAAGAGCGATAGACAGGAACATATTAGAAGTTCCTTTAAATATTAAAACTCCTATACATTTGATATTTAGCAAAAAAACCGTATCTTTAAATATAATTGAGCAATTTAATTTTGCGATAGATGATTTTCTTACAAGTAACGAATATAAAAAA
This sequence comes from Rickettsia endosymbiont of Ixodes scapularis, assembly GCF_000160735.1. Lineage (NCBI taxonomy): Bacteria > Pseudomonadati > Pseudomonadota > Alphaproteobacteria > Rickettsiales > Rickettsiaceae > Rickettsia > Rickettsia endosymbiont of Ixodes scapularis. The sequence continues at coordinate 377,641 of NZ_CM000770.1, forward strand.
ATTATTAAGACATACATATACCATATTCTATTACCTAAATCTATAGATGCTCGTTGGTGTCATATTATAGGATTACTTGGCTGCCTTGCTTTTGCTTTTTCAGGAATTATTTTAAGTAGCAGAAAAAATAGTACTTTATTCGGTACATTTTTATTTGCAGTATTACCGTCTATTAGTAGCTGTATAATACTCGACTTAATAGTAAATCATGATACCGGACATTTAAACTTCTATTTTACTCCTTCTTATTTCTATTATATATTTGTAGTAGTTTTACTTGGTTTTACAATTATTAAATTATTCAGCTATTATAATAAACAGATTGCTGAAGATAATTATTTAGAACAATCATTAAATAATATAGTAGCAATTTGTGATTCATTCGGACAAGCAACTTTTATAATTATAGGAGTTGCAATGGTTATTATTCACAAAATCAAGCCTTTAAGTTTTTGGGGACCGTTTTTTGCTTTTATTACAGCTAATTGCGGTGCGATATTACGAGATTTTATTATGAAAGAACATTCAATTAAGAGAATACCAAGAGGAGTGAGTATTGAAATAAGTATATTATGGGGTATAGCCTTTAGCGTATTATTAGATATATACGGCAGTAATCCAAATTACAATACCATAAAATATTCAATGATTATAGTAATTTCCGGAGCATTCATTACTAATCTTTTAGCTTATCATTTTGGTTTTCTTGAGTGGCGATTCCGTAATGAAAACACAAACTTAGAAAAACAAACATGAAGATAGTTACTTGGAATATTAATTCCATAAAAACAAGACTTAATTTATTGCGTAATTTTTTATCTAAAGAAAATCCGGATATTTTATTATTGCAAGAAATAAAATGCGAAACCGAGAAATTTCCTTTTGATGAATTATCCAATCTACCTTATAATTTTTATGTTCACGGACAAAAATCATATAACGGCGTTGCTATAATTTCAAAATTTCCTGCCGATGAAATAATTAAGGACTTTCCGAATAATTACTACAGTGATCAAGCAAGATTCTTAGAAATAAAATTATCATTACCTATAGGATTCTGTAATATAATCTCGCTCTATGCTCCTAACGGTTCATTTATCGGTAGCGATAAATTTGTAGCAAAGCTAGCATTTTATGATAATTTTATTAATTATCTATCAACTAAAAAATCTTTTGACGAAAAAACTATCATTGGCGGTGATTTCAATATTGCACCGTTCGATATAGACGTATATTCACCTAAGCTACTTGCTGAAACTACTTGTTTTACTGAGATTGAACAAAAAAAATTACGTACTATTCTAAATTCCGGGTTTGAGGATTTATATAGATTGATGCATCCGAGTAAACAAGAATTTTCATGGTGGGATTATAGAGCCGGATGTTTTGAACAAAATAAAGGTATGAGGATTGATATGATCCTTGGTTGTAATAATACTATTGACTATTTAGAAAATTGCTATATGGATTATAATTTAAGGACTCAAGAAAAACCTTCAGATCATATACCGGTAATTGCGAGTTTTAAAAATAGTCAGTGAATGTCATTGCCTGCGTGGATACCAGACCGTCATTGCGAGGAAAAACTGCAAGTTTTGATGAAGCAATCTCATGCTAAAGTCCTGAGATTGCCACGCTCCTTTTAGTCGCTCGCAATGACGATTTGCTATCCATGCAACAATACCTACGAAAATGACATAAATCACTTTTTAAGAAATAAATATATGTCTCCAAAATTCATGAAATTTTACGAAAAATATATGACGATTGTCGGTACAATCGGCAATTTTATGTTTTATGTACAGGCTCATAAGATTTTCACCTGCAAATCTTCAGCTTCCGTTTCTATGCTCACCTTTACTATAGGTGCTATTGCTCTTTGTAGTTAGCTTATATACGGCATATTAATAAAAAATACACCTATTATAATAGCAAATATAGTAGGTTTTATCGGGGCATTATTAGTTCTCTTAACCATAATAATATTTAATAATGACTAAGAAAATCATTACTTTAGTTGGTCGTCCAAATGTAGGCAAATCAACGCTTTTCAATAGATTAAGCACACGTAAAAAAGCTATCGTTCACGATTTGCCGGGCGTCACTAGGGATAGAAAATATACAGAAGGCAAAATTGGCTCTTTTGAATTTTTGTTAATTGATACCCCAGGACTTGAAGAGAATCCTGATAGTATGGGAGAGAAGTTAATGGAACAGACTACTAAAGCAATTTTAGAAGCAGATTTAATTTGCTTTATGGTTGACGGTAGAAGCGGAATATTGCCCGATGATAAGCTACTTGGTAGCTTTGTTAGAAAATATAATAAGCCTGCTATATTGGTAGTTAATAAATGCGAGAAAGCTTTTGATTTTGATAAAGAGTACTACAAATTAGGGTTTGATAGTATGGTGGCTATCTCTGCCGAGCATGGCACAGGCTTAATTAATTTATATGACGAGATTATTGCCAAGTTACCTGAAGAAGAATCAATCGAGACAAATATAGCCGATCCAATTAAAGGAGATTGTTTGCAGATAGTAGTTAGCGGCAGACCCAATGCCGGAAAATCTACTTTTATAAACGCTCTTATTAATGATGAAAGATTATTAACCGGTCCTGAAGCCGGCATTACTCGTGAATCAATTGAAATTGATTGGCAATACAAAAATAATCATATTAAATTAATCGATACGGCAGGGCTTCGCAAAAAATCTACTATTACAGAATCTTTAGAAAAATTATCGGCATCAGATACTATTAACAGTATTAAATTTGCTAATACCGTAATCTTAATGATTGATGCTTTAGTCCCTTTAAAACAGCAAGATTTAAATATTGCAAGCCATGTGGTAAATGAGGGAAGAAGTATAGTTATAGTAGTGAATAAATGGGATTTAGTTAAAGAATCCGAAAAAGAAGCATTTCAGGAAGAATTTTATTATCAGATAAATACTCATCTGCCTCAGGTTAAAGGGGTACCAGTTCTATTCATTTCAGCAATAAATAAACAAAATATAGAGCAGGTTTTAGATGCTTGTCTTAAAATCTATAAAATTTGGAATAAAAAAATAACTACCAGCAAATTAAATGAATGGCTTAATTTTACTACGGAAGCACATCCACTACCTCTACAAAAAGGCGGTAAAAGAGTGCGTGTAAAATATATGGCTCAAACAAAAACCCGCCCACCTACTTTCAAATTATTCTCTAATAACCCGGGGAAAATTACTGATAGCTATACTCGTTATCTAGTAAACAATATGCGTGAGGCTTTTGACATGCCGGGCATTCCTATTAGATTCACTTACGTAAAAACTAAAAATCCTTATGTGTAGTTTAAAATTAATTAATTTACAAAATTTAAATTTACGTATATACTTGTTTATACAATAATCAAGTATATTATTATGCAAAGTCAAATTAAAAAATGGGGAATAATTTAGGTATTAGAATACCTAAATATTTAGCTGGAAAATTACATGTTAGTGAAGGCGCATTAGTTAATTTAAAATTAACTAATAACGGTTTAATTATTAGCACAGAAGAATCTGAATTAGATATATTACTAAATAATATTACTGACTCTAATCGTTATCATGAATTATTAAGTAATGATAAGATGAAAGGTAATGAAACATGGTAAATTATATACCTGAAAAGGTAATATAGTTTGGCTTGATTTTGAACCACAAAAAGGTAAAGAAATTCAAAAGACACGTCCTGCGGTTGTACTTAGCCCTTACAAATATAATCTTAAAAGCGGTCTTGCTTTATTTGCTCCTATTACTAGTCAAATAAAAAATTATCCTTTTGAAGTAATAATAGATTTTTAGCAAATAAAGGGGGCGGTATTATGTGATCAAATTAGATCAATGGATTTCAAAGTACGTAAAGCAAATAAAATTCTAACATTAAATGAAATAATATATAAATTAAAATTACTTTTATAAAATATTCATTCTATAGTTAATATAAACTTTTTCCCTTAGTATTAATATTTTGTAATATAATACTTATTAGTATAGAAAGCAACAGTATAAAGAAACTGCTAGAAAACTTGTTAGTTGATTATCAAGCCGCCTGATTGTTCCAAACACTATTAGATTGACTCGTAATTAGTACACTTTAACCAAGCTGTAAATTAGATAAGTTCTCTATTCCAACTACACTTATTTTTTCTGTTTTTTTATATGTATTATTCCCGGCATTATGGTACTTCATCCTTGTAATTTCATAATGATACTTTGAATTTACAATATAATTTTAATCAAATAATAACAAGATTTTTCTATGTTCTTCTACCGGATTTTCCTATCTCTGACTAACGAATATTAGAATTACCCTCAACGAACATTAAAATTACCTATAAAAAAGAAGTAACTATGGACAGTAAAATCGAATAAAAATTTCTTTTTTAAGATTTATATATTATTCGAGAATTACTGATGACATGTACAAATAAACAAGTAGGTATTTTAATGCAAAAGATCAAAAAATATAATCAGATAATTTCTGCTGCAAAAGCAGGTATGAGTGTAAAAACGGCACGTAAGTATTTACGTGTTAATAAGTATCCAAGTGAATTACGAACAATACGTAAATATAGGACACGTAAGGATCCATTTGTTAAGCACTGGGATGAAATAGAATCAATGCTAGAATCAGCTCCGGAGTTGCAAGCAACTACCATATTAGCATATTTGACAGAAAAGTATCATGGGAATTATAATGGAAAGCAATTACGCTGTTTGCAGAAAAGGTTGAAACAATGGAGAGCTGAACATGGTAAGGATAAGCCAGTAATCTTTTTACAAAATATTCTTCCTGGCAAACAAAGCCAGTCTGATTGGAGCAATATGAATCAATTGGGTATTTGTATTGGTGGGAAACCATATCCTCACTTACTATTTCATTTTATGTTGCCTTATTCATGTTGGGAAACTTTCAGCATATGCCATAGTGAAAGTTTTGATACATTAGCATCAGGGTTTGAAAAAGCTGTATGGGAGTTAGGTGGAGTTTTACCAGAGCATCGTACAGATAATTTAAGTGCAGCTACCAAGCAATGTGGTAATAGTAGACAATTTACAGAAAAATGGCAAGAATTGCTTGGTTATTACGATGTTGCACCATCGCGAAATAATCCCGGTGTTAGTCATGAAAATGGTTCTGTTGAAAAAAGTCATGATACATTTAAGCAAGCAGTGAAACAACATTTGCTATTACGTGGATCACGTAATTTTGTTGATTTAAAAGCTTATGAATTATTCCTTACACATAGTTAAGAATAAAATTAATTAAAACAACTTACATGAGGCTAATATGAAGAATAAGAGTAAAGTATCAAATCCGACTATAGAAAAAGTAGTATCAGAAATACTATCACAAAGTGATCCATCTGAGATATTTGGCAAAGAAGGAATATTTCAGGAAATTAAAAAGCAGATAGTAAATAAGATTTTAGAAAAAGAAATGGAATCTCATATAGGTTATGAGAAGCATTCTAAGAATACCAAGGAGTCAGATAATAGACGTAATGGCAATTATGAAAAGACTCTAATAGATTCCGAGGGTCGTAAATTGATAGTAGAAGTGCCAAGGGATCGGGAAGGAGAATTTGAACCTCAACTAATTCCAAAAGGAGTAAGGAGATTTGAAGGATTTGATGATAAAGTAATATCTTTATATGCTAGGGGAATGACTATTCGAGAAATACAAGGGCACTTAGAAGAACTATATGCCACCAAAGTATCATCTGAGTTAATATCAAAGGTAACTGATGGCATTTTAGAGGAAGTTACTGCGTGGCAGAATAGAGCACTTGATAGTGTATATCCTATAATGTAGATTGTATTCATGTTAAGGCAAGAGACAATCATATAATAATAAATAAAGCAGTTTATCTAGCTATTGGCGTGAATATAGAAGGCAAGAAGGAACTATTAGGTATTTGGATAGGCAAGAATGAAGGATCTAAATTTTGGATGCAAGTAGTAACAGAACTGAAGAATCGTGGTGTAGAACAAATATATGTTGCGTGTGTTGATGGTCTTAAAGGTTTTCCAGAAGCAATAAATAGCATTTTCCCAAAAACCACAGTACAACTGTGTATTGTTCATATGGTAAGAAACTCTGTAAAATACGTATCATATAAAGATTTAAAATTGGTAACAGCTGATTTAAAGGCAGTTTATTCTGCAATAAATGAAGCAGAGGGATTAAGAGAATTACAAAATTTTGCCTTACTACATGACAATTTTTCATTTTATCATCTTTGGATATTGGAATATCAAGGACAACAGCTGTATCCAACGTACTAATTGAGTAGAAATATTATACAAGATATTAACCAATGTATCTAATCCAACACGAAATATACTATTTTGCCTATAACCATGTTTTTTAATAACTATTGGTTTATCTAAAACTATAATCTCTCCAGTTTGATAAGCTAGGCAAAATGCAATAGACAATATTTGCATCAATGTATCTAATCGTAAATCATTAGTAATATGAGTTGCTTCACAGTTGAATCCTGCTGATTTAAAAGCTTTGAACATTGTTTCAATTTGCCATCTTTGAGCATATATCTCAGCAGGATTTTTGATCTCATCACTATGTATTAAGACTGCAAGTTCACTCTTCTTATTTCTGATCCCTACTACATTAAATATTTCACCTTTTGTACCAATTCTACGTTGTGACAAACTCACATGCGATCCTATGGCTAGAGGGCGAAATAACTCTTGTATTTTAACCATTTTTCCCCTTGCATTACTGATATATTGTCTATTTTCTCTAACTCGAAAAACGTATCTTATTTGATTTGTTCTAAGCCAAGAGAGCCATTCCTTACCTATAAATTCTCTATCAGCGGTTAATGCTTCAATGCGGTTTTTGTCAAAAACTTCTAAAAAACACTCCATCAGATCAATACGCTCAATATAATCAGAGTTACCACACTTTTTATCACTTAGAAAATTCCAAAAAGGGGGATCGCTATACCATGAAAACTGACAGCTAAATATAAAATATTTATATGTCGTTTACCAAATTTCCAATTCGTTCTATCTAAACACAATACCCATTTTTGCTCCTGCTCAAACCCAGTCATCATGACTAACATAACAGGTAATACTCTCCATGATATTGAGATTTCAGAGATAAATCTTTGCATCCTTCTATACCATGAAGCTGCTTTAATCCCAGACGGCATTCTATTGCATAACAATGACATGTTTACTGTCCTGCTGTTAAGCATTGAAATGATAAATAATCCTAAACATTTTGCTCTTGATAAATTAAGCGAAATATGTTTTTGTAATAATTCGACTAGAGGGGCGGAATGATCTTTCATATGTAAACCAAGTTCTTTCCCCGTTATCATCATGAATTATCAGCAAAATTCAATCCTTTAGTCCTTACATCTCTAAAAATTGTCATGTAGTAAGAAAATTTTGCTAAAAAATGGGATGAAAAATATCCAGTTATTTTTGATATATGGCAGAGAAATTGGTCTGGAATAGCTCCGTTCTTTAGCTTTCCGGAAGACATTAGAAAGGCGATTTACACTACTAATGCTATTGAATCAACTAACCGTCAAATTCGTAAAATTATAAAAAATAAGGGGGTATTTCCAGATGATAAATCGATTCAGAAAATAATCTTTTTAGCATTGACAAATGCTTCTAAAAAATGGACAATGCCTATTAAGAATTGGGCCATGGCTTTAAATCAATTTGCTATACTTTGTGATACTAATTTACAAAATTGGGCAAATGGAGAAATCGTACTTACACAAAAAATCTGACAGACCCCTCTAAAAGAATTAATTGAATCGGTAGGGGCAAGTATTTTATTCCTTCCTACTTACAGTCCTAATCTTAATCCTATAGAACATTATTGGTTTAAAATTAAACATCAAATTAGAAAAGATACTAGTAACTTTACATATTTTTTTCTGCTGTTTATCACGTATTACAAAAAGTAACTACCTTACCTGCTTAAGCTATACGTCTCAAAAATAGCTTTATTACAATTGCCTTCAAATATTAGAGGTGCTACAATATTGCTATTAAATAGGCCAGCAATCATACTAATTCTGTGTTTGTGCTGATAAACTTTTTCACCATAACATCTTTCTCCTTTTGGGCTCCAGCCATGTTCTCGACACGCATTATCTTCTATTCCTGATTCATCCAAAAACACTAGTTTATCTTTGTCTATGGTGGTTATCTTTTCTATAAACTCATTTCTTAATTTATGATTTCTTTTGGGATGAAGAAAAGTTTTTTTATAGCTGTAACCAACTTTTCTAATCATGTTTATTATAGTTCTTGCTGACACTTTACTAGGATACAAGATGGCTAGCTCTCGACTGCTTTTATCTTTATTAGATTCCAAAAATTTTTTAAATCCTTCCATATCTGTTATTTTATGACTATGCCCTTTTTGATAGCCAGTTTTTAATTGAACATCTCCTGTTTCTTTCTTTAATTTCTTCCAATCATATATTACTTTACGGCTGATATTAAATACTTGACTTGCTTCTATTATTCTTTTCCCTGACTCAATATATTGAATCACTCCCTTTCTTAAATCATATGAATATGGACTTGGCATAACTATTTTCTAATTACTTTACCATATCCTTTTATTAATATCACTATCTTAATTGCCTATGCTATACTACAACAGAAGAAGCAAGAATGGCTCCAAACAAAAAGAGTAGAAGCAGTAAAAGGAATCGCATTCTCTAAATTACAAGCTAGGAAGGAAAGACAGCAACAAAGGTAAGCATTGTTGCGTGGATCAATTTCACCTCTGTCATCCGTGGCTTGACCACGGTATCTAGAAAAAAATTTAAAAAAGGTAGATCCTGCGATCAAGTCATAGTATGACATAATAACATACAACAACTATAAATCCTTACCACCTTCCGCATTTTTTCTAACTGACGGTGAGAGCATAATGCTTAGCTCTTTTAGAGCTTTATCCTCTACATAGCTTGGGGCGTTCATTAGTAAATCTTCAGCCTGTTGGTTTAAAGGAAACGCAATTATTTCCCTTATATTTGTTGCTTCCGCAAGCAGCATAACGATTCGGTCAATACCGGGGGCTATTCCACCATGTGGTGGAGCTCCAAACTTAAACGCTCTAATCATCCCTCCAAATCTCTTATCAACTTTCTCTTCACTATAACCTGCTATGGAAAATGCTTTATACATAATTTCCGGCTTATGATTTCTAATAGCACCGCTGGAAAGTTCAATACCGTTACAAACAATATCATATTGGTATGCGGTAAGTTCTAATAACTCTTCAGTGGTCTTAGCTTGCTCTAAAGCATCTATTCCGCCCTGCGGCATAGAAAACGGATTATGGCTAAAATCAATTTTTCCTGTTTCTTCATTTAGCTCATAGAATGGAAAATCGGTAATCCAGCAGAATTTAAAACAATCTTTTTCAAGTAAATCAAGCTCTTCACCAAGTCTTATTCTAACCTTACCGGCAAGTTTAGCAGCTTTCTCTTTCTTATCGCTAGCGAAAAATACAGCATCACCGTTACTAATGCTAGCTGTAGCTTTTAGACTCTCTAATTGCTGCGGGCTTAAGAATTTTGCTACCGGTCCTTTTGCTTCACCGGTTTCACTAAACTGAATATAGCCGAGTCCACCTGCTCCTTCTGATATCGCAAACTCTATCATTTTATCGAAGAAACTACGAGGTAATGAAGCAGCTTTAGGGGCAGGAATTGCACGAACTATGCTACCTTTTTTAATATTCTCTCTAAAGATTGTAAAATCGGAATTTCTAAATATCTCAGTTACATCGGCAATTATAATAGGGTTACGCAAATCAGGCTTATCAGAGCCGTATTTTAGCATAGATTCATTATATGGAATACGAACGAAAGGAGTCTCTGATACTTTCTCATCTGTAAATTTAGTAAATAAATCATGCATCACAGGCTCAATAGTACTAAATATGTCTTCCTGTGTAACAAACGACATTTCTACATCTAGCTGATAAAACTCGCCGGGTGATCTATCGGCTCTTGCATCTTCATCCCGAAAACAAGGAGCAATTTGGAAATAACGATCAAAGCCTGAAACCATTAATAACTGCTTGAATTGCTGAGGTGCTTGCGGTAATGCATAGAACTTACCCGGATGCATTCTACTCGGCACTAAGAAATCCCTAGCACCTTCAGGAGAGCTAGCAGTTAAAATCGGTGTCTGAAATTCGGTAAATCCTCTTGCCGTCATCAAATGACGAATATGAGAAATAATTTGTGAGCGGAGTATTATATTATTATGTAATTTCTCACGTCTAAGATCTAAAAAGCGATGTTTAAGCCTCGACTCTTCGGGAGCGTCTTTTTCGGTATTAATAACAAAAGGTAGAGTGTCCGCAGCTGATTCAATAATAAATTCCACAGCTAGCACTTCAACATGACCTGTCGGAAGCGTATTATTAATTGTGTCCTCTGATCTTGCTACAACTGTACCCCTTACCGTAATTACCGACTCATAACGCAAACGACTTGCATCCTCCATAAGCTGAGGGTTTTGATCGGTAAACACGATTTGAGTTATACCGTAATGATCACGTAAATCTATAAAAAGTAGATTCCCGTGATCTCTTCTTCTATGTACCCAACCGGATAACTTAACTTCTTTTTCTACATCAGATATTTGTAATTCGTTACAATTATGAGTTCTGTATTTATGCATTTTTATTTTTTTATTATACGATTTCCCCTATATTATATAAATAAAATCGCAAATTTTCGCAAATAAAAACTAAAAATTTATCTTGCCAAAGTTTTATCTTGATATTGCAGCAGCTTTTGGCTTTGATGGGAGTTGCTGATAATTTTGTTGTTGAGGTTTTACTTGATTTAACTCAAATCCATTCATATATTGCTTTCTTAGGATTTTTAATTATCTCTGCAACATTTTCTACTAGATTTATTATTCCTTTAACTAACGATAATACATCTTTTGCTATTTCACCTATAGAATTATTACCTGCTTGTAGTTTTTCTTGGTCTTTATTGGACAAATTACTACGTATGTTATTCATCCTTGATTTAAGCTCATCTTGTTCTAGCTCTTCTTTTGTAAAATGTGACTTAAGTTTTCTATCAACAATTTTTTGTTCTTCCGGGGTTAAATTTTTATATTGATCAACAAGCTTATTAACTTTTTCTTGTTCTTCCGGTAGTTTTGAAATATTTTCAGCAATATTTGGCATTTGTTTCTCTTATAAAGTTAAAACATATTAATTTTGCACATTATATATATTTTTTAACTTTATACAAGAAAAACTTTAATAGAAATTAACCTTTGAACGCAGCCTTAATACCTAGAAAGTCTAAAAAATTTCGTAATTCTTGACGTGCAAGTACGTGTGAACTATTAAATGCTCTATCATATTTTGCAGTTTTTAGATCAAGTAATGTTAGACCTTGCAAAAATAATTCCCTATATATTACACGTTCGCTAAATCCTTCTGCGAGTTTAAAGTTAATTCTTTTAGCAAGTTTAGCTAATACATTTCCTACGCGTCTTTTATTTAATGCATCAAGATTACTTAAACGATTACGAAGTATTACCCAATCTATACTAATTCTATCACGACTAGCACGCTCCATTTTCTGCTCCCAAATCATTTGACTATATATTGATGGGCTAATAATTTCATCCTTGCTATCGACTTTTGCTATTACGTCTAAATCTAGAAAGCTATCATTAATCGGTGTAATAATTGTATTGGCGTAAGAATGAGCAACTCTTGATAAAGGAGTATGACTGCCTGGGGTATCAATCACTATATAATCGGCATCCTGATTATTTTTGAGTACCTGCTCAAAACTCTTTGCTTGCTCTTCTACTTCGCTTTCCGATATATGAAAATGTTTCGGTACTAATACAGTTTTATCAGGATTTTGTTTATTATATAAATCTCGATTTTTTAAATAATTCGTTAACGAACTTTGACGTGAATCGGTATCTATACTTACTACCGAATAATTTTGATAAAGCAGAGCGATTATTAGATGCATAGAACAGGTAGTTTTACCTGCTCCGCCTTTTTCATTACCTATAACAAATATATAAGGTTTATTTATTGTGTTCATAATTATATTCAGAATAAACAAATAGTAGGTATACTACGAGTAATTATGTAATATACTCGATGAACTTCAAAAAAAGTAATCGGTTCACAAGACGAGGAACGGAGCGTATACTTAATACGTGAGTACCGCAGTACTTGTAAAACGATTACTTTTTTTGAAGTTCATCGAGTATATTTTTTGATAAATTTTTCAAGTAATCTAACACCATACCCAACTGCCCCTTTCGGACCAAGTGCTGAAGCTTCATTACTATTTGCAACGCCTGCTATATCTAAATGAGCCCAATCTACTCCATCTTTAATGAAACGTTTAATAAAATGTGCAGCCGTGCAGCTTCCGGCAACTCCCGGTACGTTCCCGATATTTGCCATATCGGCTATGTCGGAGTTAATCATTGCATCGTACTCATCATGAAGCGGCATTCTCCAAAGTTTTTCATTAACTTCTTCCCCTACTTTTATTAACTTATCAGCTAACTCATCATTATTGGAAAAACAACCGGCATATGTATTACCAAGTGCTACGGTTATTGCTCCTGTTAGAGTTGCGATGTCAATCACGCATTTAGGCTTAAATTTTTCTTGTGCATACCAAACAGCATCAGCAAGTACTAAACGCCCTTCTGCATCGGTATTTAAAACTTCGGCAGTTTGCCCTGACATAGTAGTTACTACATCCCCTGGACGCTGTGCATTACCGGACGGCATATTTTCGACAAGCCCTACAACACCGACTATATTTACAGGTAATTTTTGACCGGCAACCGCAATCATGGCACCCACAACTGCTGCAGAACCTCCCATATCGTATCTCATTAAATGCATATTACTTGACGGTTTTAATGAAATACCGCCTGTATCAAAAATCACTCCTTTACCAACCAAAGCAATAGTCGGAGCATCTTTACTGCCGCCTTTATATTCCATAACTACTAACTTTGACTCGTTTTGTGAACCTTGCCCCACACCAAGCAATGCTCCCATACCAAGATTTTTCATCTCACGTTCACCGATAACATCAACATCTACTCCTAGCGGTTCAAGTATATCAACTATTCTTTCGGCATAGACTTGCGGAGTTTTAATATTTGACGGTTCATTACTTATATCTCTTGTAAAAAATACTGCCTCAGCAATTAATTTTTTGACTTCAAATAATTTTGCCGCTTCAGTGCTATTATCGGTAAAAATTTCAATTGATTCTACTATGAACTTCTCTGCTTCTTTTAAGGTAGTTCTATATTTATTAAATCTGTAAGAAGCAAGAAACGCACCACTAGCAACTAAAGATGCAAATGTTTGAGATGTAAACCTGCTAATTCTATTTRTAAGTTTTAAGCCGATAGTAGAAATTTTACAACCGGTTGCATGCTGTAAAATTTTGCCGCCTAACTCTTCAATTTTTGCTTCAGTTAATTTTTCTTCATTCCCAAGACTTGCTATTATCAAATATCTAACCTCGCCTGATTTAATGACAGACGGAATAACCTTGATCTGTCCATATTTACCGGTAAATTGCAGTTTATTCTGAATAGTTTTAGAAATTAATCCGTGATGTTGTTGATCAAGTCCTATTAAATTACTATCAAGCTTTAACCGCTCATCAATAAAAACTACTAGACCTTGATTAGTAGATGATTCTTCATTCACAAAATTTATGTTAAGCATACTTATTCCTTATATTACTTTTGACTTTGGATAATTCTATTTATCTTGATAAAACTTTGCAAGTATTATAATTGATTTAAAACAAAATCTCATTAAATAGCATTTGACAAATGTTAACGTTTTTTATATTTTGTTGACGAATTAGTTAAATTTAAGTAATAATATGCCAGTACATGACATCACTTCTCATTTAATTAAGCAGAAGTATACAATGATTAAAACATCATGTGAGTTAAACCAAGATATGGGTGAGATTTATAGTCTCACGCCTCATCCAATACGATATACTTGCCTTAACTATTTAAAGTTATTATCTCTACCTATATCGCTAGCATTTTATGTAACAAAGCTTTGTTTTACGGCTAATCCAGTATGGACATGGATCGAGGTTAATATTTTGTATAAGAAGATGGATCAAGCAATAGCCAAAAAAATATTACACGGCTTACCTGACGAAATAGAAACAGATCAAAATATACCTAAAATTGTCGAGTATGTATTTAAAAAATATGAAAAAAATCCTACATTAACCCCTCTTACTGAATCTACATTTACACAAAAATTTTTAGCAAAGATCGGTAAATATATTCCTGCTTTTTCTAAAATAGTAAAGTTTTGGAATGAAGGAGGAATTAACTATTCTGATGAAATACAAACAAAACGAGAATTAATTGACTTTATTTATAAACAAATTGTTTCTAAAGCTTATGAAGTAGGTAAAAAAGGAGGGAAACTTGAAATAACGGATGTGAAAGCACTTTTCCCAGAGATAAATTTTGAAGAAAAAATCAATGCTGAATCAGAAAATCTTGAAATAGAGAAAGTAGAAGTAAGTAATGAAGAGCCTTTAATTTGTAAATTATCTATTGATCAAAAACACGAGGAAGCTACGATTACTACTAATGCAAATAATGGTATTAACCCATTAGTAAACTTACTCATGTTAAAAGCTTTATATGATAGAATTCATCAAGAAGCACTAAAAACTTATGTTGAACATTGTTTAGCAGAAATTCAGATATCTAAAAATCAAGAAATACTTAAAAACTTCCAATATGAAGATTCTTTAGCAAGATTACAATTATACGGTAATTATAATTATGATAACAATGATACGTATATCTTTGAACAACCAGTATCTTATTTAGGTCAAAACTACGAGCATTTAACAGCACCGATCACTTGTTATTAAAGCGTTATTTCTGCAAGCGGGAAGTAAGAAAAAGCCTATAAAAACCAAGTTTTTTATAGGCTTTTTTTGTCAATAATGCATAGTAAGGTTATTTTTTTGGATTCCTACTTTCGCAGGAATGACATCGGTATCCACACAACAATATAGCATAGGCAATTAAGATAGTGATATTAATAAAAGAATATGGTAAAGTAATTAGAAAATAGTTATGCCAAGTCCATATTCATATGATTTAAGAAAGAGAGTGATTCAATATATTGAGTCAGGGAAAAGAATAATAGAAGCAAGTCAAGTATTTAATATTAGCCGTAAAGTAATATATGATTGGAAGAAATTAAAGAAAGAAACAGGAGATGTTCAATTAAAAACTGGCTATCAAAAAGGGCATAGTCATAAAATAACAGATATGGAAGGATTTAAAAAATTTTTGGAATCTAATAAAGATAAAAGCAGTCGAGAGCTAGCCATCTTGTATCCTAGTAAAGTGTCAGCAAGAACTATAATAAACATGATTAGAAAAGTTGGTTACAGCTATAAAAAAACTTTTCTTCATCCCAAAAGAAATCATAAATTAAGAAATGAGTTTATAGAAAAGATAACCACCATAGACAAAGATAAACTAGCGTTTTTGGATGAATCAGGAATAGAAGATAATGCGTGTCGAGAACATGGCTGGAGCCCAAAAGGAGAAAGATGTTATGGTGAAAAGTGGGTTTGTCAGATTTTTTGTGTAAGTACGATTTCTCCATTTGCCCAATTTTGTAAATTAGTATCACAAAGTATAGCAAATTGATTTAAAGCCATGGCCCAATTCTTAATAGGCATTGTCCATTTTTTAGAAGCATTTGTCAATGCTAAAAAGATTATTTTCTGAATCGATTTATCATCTGGAAATACCCCCTTATTTTTTATAATTTTACGAATTTGACGGTTAGTTGATTCAATAGCATTAGTAGTGTAAATCGCCTTTCTAATGTCTTCCGGAAAGCTAAAGAACGGAGCTATTCCAGACCAATTTCTCTGCCATATATCAAAAATAACTGGATATTTTTCATCCCATTTTTTAGCAAAATTTTGTAATTCTCTTAATCCCTCTGCTTCATTTATTGCAGAATAAACTGCCTTTAAATCAGCTGTTACCAATTTTAAATCTTTATATGATACGTATTTTACAGAGTTTCTTACCATATGAACAATACACAGTTGTACTGTGGTTTTTGGGAAAATGCTATTTATTGCTTCTGGAAAACCTTTAAGACCATCAACACACGCAACATATATTTGTTCTACACCACGATTCTTCAGTTCTGTTACTACTTGCATCCAAAATTTAGATCCTTCATTCTTGCCTATCCAAATACCTAATAGTTCCTTCTTGCCTTCTATATTCACGCCAATATCTAGATAAACTGCTTTATTTATTATTATATGATTGTCTCTTGCCTTAACATGAATACAATCTACATTATAGGATATACACTATCAAGTGCTCTATTCTGCCACGCAGTAACTTCCTCTAAAATGCCATCAGTTACCTTTGATATTAACTCAGATGATACTTTGGTGGCATATAGTTCTTCTAAGTGCCCTTGTATTTCTCGAATAGTCATTCCCCTAGCATATAAAGATATTACTTTATCATCAAATCCTTCAAATCTCCTTACTCCTTTTGGAATTAGTTGAGGTTCAAATTCTCCTTCCCGATCCCTTGGCACTTCTACTATCAATTTACGACCCTCGGAATCTATTAGAGTCTTTTCATAATTGCCATTACGTCTATTATCTGACTCCTTGGTATTCTTAGAATGCTTCTCATAACCTATATGAGATTCCATTTCTTTTTCTAAAATCTTATTTACTATCTGCTTTTTAATTTCCTGAAATATTCCTTCTTTGCCAAATATCTCAGATGGATCACTTTGTGATAGTATTTCTGATACTACTTTTTCTATAGTCGGATTTGATACTTTACTCTTATTCTTCATATTAGCCTCATGTAAGTTGTTTTAATTAATTTTATTCTTAACTATTTTTATAACTTACACAAACTTTCTGACACCCCCGAAAAAGTTTATCAGCACAAACACAGAATTAGTATGATTGCTGGCCTATGTAATAGCAATAACCTTACCTGCTTAAGCTATACTTCTGTATGCTCCGCTCCTCGTCTTACAGACCGATTACTCTTTTCCAAGTTGATCTTCGTATCCCAACTCTTCATTTCACAGGAATATATATTTTCGTTGCTAGTTATTTTTTGGGGTGGAATATCAGTAGAAGTAAGTGGCAGTGTTGTCGGCCATTTTGGTCGTTTTGAAGTTATTCTCCATTTTAGAATATCAAGTAAGGTTTTAGGGATCAATATTGAAAAACATATTTTTATTTAGATAGATCTTCCTTTCGGTTTATTAGAGCTTTTAACTTGTTCAGCAAAGGATTTTGTCTCTTTATTTGTTGGTTTATGAATAAATCCTCTAGTTTTTTCTCCTATCAACATGGCTTCTTGAAGTATGTCTTTTGGTAGTTTAGCTATAGATGCTGATATTTCCGGAATTTGTTTTATTTCTACCGTTATCTTTTTTTCTTTATTTATATCTCTGCCTATTACTTCATCTAGTGGAACATTTTTATAATCTGCAAGAGCAACAATTGCTCCCATGTCAGGCATTTTTGTACGACCGTCTAGAAAATTTTTCCACGCTGTTTCATGGGTGCCTGTTTTTTCACTTAACTTATACGGGGTTATATTGTCTGTTTCTAATATATTCAGTACAAATTTTTTAAAATTATTTCTAATTTCTTCTGGACCATCTTTATTTGTTTCTGATATATCGTTAATCCGATTAAATCTTTCTTTTGATCTTATATCTTCGCTCATTATTTTTTCCTGTAAAATTTACTCCTAAAAATTGAGAGTTAAAATAATTTTTTTAAATGATAAGAATTTATGATTTTTAAGAGGCTATCTATGAAATTATTTTAATTGATAATTAAAGAGATTTTATAGCGAAAATTAATAAGATTTTTGAAGGAATAGCTACTCCTATTTCAAAAAAATCTTATAATTTATAGCAAAAAATAATTTCGATAGCCTATTAGACTTATTTATTAATATATAACTAATAAATAGTAAATAGAAGATAATTATAATGAAAATAATAAATTTAAGCTATTTAATTAAGTATTTAGGTCTTATATATGAAATTTAAATTAATCTATTTTAACTTTTTTTGTCACAAATTACTTACTACATGACAATTTTTAGAGATGTAAGGACTAAAGGATTGAATTTTGCTGATAATTCATGATGATAACGGGGAAAGAACTTGGTTTACATATGAAAGATCATTCCGCCCCTCTAATCGAATTATTACAAAAACATATTTCGCTTAATTTATCAAGAGCAAAATGTTTAGGATTATTTATCATTTCAATGCTTAACAGCAGGACAGTAAACATGTCATTGTTATGCAATAGAATGCCGTCTGGGATTAAAGCAGCTTCATGGTATAGAAGGATGCAAAGATTTATCTCTGAAATCTCAATATCATGGAGAGTATTACCTGTTATGTTAGTCATGATGACTGGGTTTGAGCAGGAGCAAAAATGGGTATTGTGTTTAGATAGAACGAATTGGAAATTTGGTAAACGACATATAAATATTTTATATTTAGCTGTCAGTTTTCATGGTATAGCGATCCCCCTTTTTGGAATTTTCTAAGTGATAAAAAGTGTGGTAACTCTGATTATATTGAGCGTATTGATCTGATGGAGTGTTTTTTAGAAGTTTTTGACAAARACCGCATTGAAGCATTAACCGCTGATAGAGAATTTATAGGTAAGGAATGGCTCTCTTGGCTTAGAACAAATCAAATAAGATACGTTTTTCGAGTTAGAGAAAATAGACAATATATCAGTAATGCAAGGGGAAAAATGGTTAAAATACAAGAGTTATTTCGCCCTCTAGCCATAGGATCGCATGTGAGTTTGTCACAACGTAGAATTGGTACAAAAGGTGAAATATTTAATGTAGTAGGGATCAGAAATAAGAAGAGTGAACTTGCAGTCTTAATACATAGTGATGAGATCAAAAATCCTGCTGAGATATATGCTCAAAGATGGCAAATTGAAACAATGTTCAAAGCTTTTAAATCAGCAGGATTCAACTGTGAAGCAATTCATATTACTAATGATTTACGATTAGATACATTGATGCAAATATTGTCTATTGCATTTTGCCTAGCTTATCAAACTGGAGAGATTATAGTTTTAGATAAACCAATAGTTATTAAAAAACATGGTTATAGGCAAAATAGTATATTTCGTGTTGGATTGGATTAGATACATTGGTTAATATCTTGTATAATATTTCTACTCAATTAGTACGTTGGATACAGCTGTTGTCCTTGATATTCCAATATCCAAAGATGATAAAATGAAAAATTGTCATGTAGTAAGAACAAATTATAAAATTTTTCTGTAATAGGAGCCATGTCTTTTTAAAATCTTATAATTTTAATATAAAATAACCTAAGATTTATAGTAAAAGAAGTTGAATTATATTCAATTTATAGGAAATATTTTAATGTCCCCCTTCGGGGATAAGAAATCCCTCGCCTTCAGGCGAAGGGAAGATATAATGAAATTGCTTTAGCAATGAATTTATATCAAGAAACATGAGAAGTTATAGAAAGAATAGTCATAGTCAGTATGATTTAAAAGTACATCTTATATGGATACCAAAATATAGGAAGAGAGTATTGATAGGCAAAGTAGCGGAAAGGGCTAGAGATTTACTAAGGCAGATTTGTATGGAACATGAAGTATATATAATTTCAGGGAAAATATCATGTGATCACGTGCATATGTTTATCTCATATAAATCACAAATATCTCTTAGCAAGTTAGTACAGTATTTAAAAGGTAGTAGCTCAAGAATTTTATTGCAAGAATTTGCTCATTTAAGAAAACAATTTTGGGGCAATCATTTGTGGGCTAGGGGCTATATGGCGGTCAGTTCAGGTAATATAACTGATGAAATGATACAGCACTATATTGATGAACAGGAAGGTGAACCTGTGAATGATGATCGATTTCTAATCGATTCCACTTTATAACCCCTCAGCTTATAGCTGAGGGTTCTTTAGTTTTTTAAAAACATATCTCATATCGTAAATGGGTTAGCATTAGCGGTATTCACTATAATTCTTAAAAAAATAAAATATTTCCTATAAATTGAATATAATTCAACTTCTTTTACTATAAATTAAATTTCAGATGCAGAATCTAAGATATTTTAAAAAGATTATATAAATTAAAAATTGTTTTTTCTGCATATTGATCATTTATTAATAAGGTAATTTTAACTTCTGATAATTGTATCATGTTAACATTTATATTATCTTTCATTAACTTTGATAATATCGTTTCAAGTAATTTACAATCATTTTTAATCCTATAACCAATAAGAGAGATTGTAGCAATTTCGGTATCAAAAGTAAAATCTTGTATCTGCTTATCATCTTTTAAATTAGTAAGTAAAGCTTGTAAATTATTTTTATCGGTTAAATTTGTAATAAAACTATATTCTTCATTATTTTTTATCTCTTGCATAAACTCAATATGATTATTATTTTGTGTAATCATATTTGCAACTTGCAAAAAACTTAAAGAAATGCTCTTTACAGATATTTTTAATAAATTTTTATTAGAAGTAATGCTATTAATAATTCCATTCTCCATATTTTTATCCTTTGAAGTAATTAACGTACCTTCTGTATTCGGTGAAAATGTTGAAAGAACACGCATATCTATTTTATACCGCATTACTAACTCTACGGCTCTATGGTGTAGTACTTTTGCTCCACTTGATGCTAGTTCTAACATTTCTAAAAAATCTATTTCTTTTATCTTCTTGGCATTTGGGATAATTCTTGGATCAGCAGTAAATATTCCCTCTACATCGGTATAAATATCACATCTATCGGCTTTCATAGCTGCAGCGATTAAGGCGGCAGTAGTATCGGATCCTCCTCTGCCTAAAGTGGTTAACCTATTGGATTTGTTAGTTCCTTGAAAACCGGCTATTATAGGGACGGTATTTAACTGTAAATATTTTTCTAGTAAATCTGTAGTAATTGATTCTACTAAAGCTTTACTATGATTATTATCGGTGAGAATCGGTAATTGCCAAGCTAGAAATGATCGTGCTTTTATGTCTTCTTCTTGAAGAGCTAATGCAAGTAATGAAGCAGTGACTATTTCGCCGCTAGAAAGTGCTACATCATATTCTGCAAATTGAGAAATGTTATTAAGGCTTGATACTTCATTACACAATGTGACAAGTTGATTAGTAACACCTGCCATAGCCGAAACTACTACAATTACTTGGTTATTTTTAGCTATTTCGGCTTTTATGATAGGAACGATTTTTTTTATTCTATCAATATTTGCAACGGAAGTGCCACCGAACTTTTGAATTATTAAGGCCATAAGTAAAGGAAGCCTAATAGAATATTATGTTATATAATTAATTTCCGCCTGTTGTCTCGCTTGGCATTGTTGCGTGGATTGGTAAAATCCACTGTGTCACTCCGTGGCTTGACCACGGGGTCCATAAAAACAATTTAAAATACTAATATTATTAGTATTTTAAATTGAATACCGTGGTCAAGCCACGTATTACACCGAGTGTGTTTTTCAATCCACGCAACAATGCCATAAAAAGCATTTTTCGTTCCACGTAACACTAGTAGATCAAACCGCAATACTTAAGCACTTGCAATTTCTTTAACATTCACGATTTTATGATTTCGCTTAGTTAAAAATTCTACTTTACCTTCTATCAAAGCAAATATTGTATGATCTTTGCCAAGCCCTACATTCGTTCCAGGATGAATTTTTGTACCGCGTTGTCTAACTATAATATTACCGGGTATTACATATTGTCCATCGGCTTTTTTAACTCCCAGCCTTCGACCGGCCGAGTCTCTTCCGTTCCTAGAACTACCACCGGCTTTTTTGGTTGCCATTTTATAATTCCTTTTAAGTTATTATTATTGTTTGGTAATATCTAATATTTTTAATTCCGTCAATTCTTGACGATGACCGGCTTTACGACGATAATTTTTTCTACGCTTTTTCTTAAAGACTATAATTTTATTATCTTTAAGTTGGTTAGTAATTTCAGCCGTAACGACAGCCCCTTTAACTATTGGAGTACCAATAAAAGAAGGCTTTGAGTATTCGCCAATCATTAAAATTTGATCAAACTGAATTTTAGAGCCAAGTTCTCCATCAATTTTTTCGACTTTAATAATACTATTTCTGTCTACTTTATATTGTTTTCCACCTGCTTTTATAACTGCGAACATGAAAACTATCTCTTTAAAAATTTATAAATATTTGTCGTATCATATTATTATATTAGAAATTAGTCAATGATCTTTTTTAATAGAAAATCTATTGTCGAATATCTATTAACACAAATATGATTGCGTATTGAGTTACCGCAGCAAATATTGCGGCTAGCAAATCATCAAGCATAATGCCGATACTGCCCTTAATATTTTTGTCAAACCAATTAATAGGCCAGGGCTTTACTATATCAAAAAATCGGAATAGACAAAAAGGTAATATGAAAAGTAATATAATATTTATTGTTAGCGGACTAAAATATTTAATTAAATGCGATTCATTAGCAAATAAAGCGGAAAAAAATACTAAAACGATAGTTAGCATTTGCCCTACTACTTCATCAATTACCACTTCTTTAGGGTCTTCTGAATTTGTATAATTTAAATATATTTTAGTAAAATAAGTGCCGAGTATTAAGAGTATCAAACATATGCTAAAGCTTATAATAAATATACTGACAAGTTGAGCTTCACCGAGAGTAAGACTTGAGAAAGGAATGATTATTTTGTTATTAACAATAAAATATATTAAGAAGTAACTTAAAGGAAAAGCAGCAATCGACCCAAAAGTGCCTGGGCAGTATTTTATTTTTCCGATATAAAAAAAAGTAGCAAAAAATTCTGAAAATTGTTTTTTAGTAAACATTTCTTTAATTATTTTATCCTAGATTAGAGCTATAATATCTTATATAATAAAATTTTAACTTATACAGCAAAAATATCATGGGAATGAGCTTTAGCCATTTATAAGTAGCAAAAAATTCTGAAAATTGTTTTTTAGTAAACATTTTTTAATTATTTTATCCTAGATTAGAGCTATAATATCTTATATAATAAAATTTTAACTTATACAGCAAAAATATCATGGGAATGAGCTTTAGCCATTTATTAATAGTTTTATTAATTATTTTTGTATTATTCGGTGCCGGCAAATTACCGCAAGTCATGTCCGATCTTGCCAAAGGTCTTAAAGCTTTTAAAGACGGCATGAAAGGCGACGGTAGTGATAATGATAAAAACAAATAATTAACTCGATGTCATCGCCTGCGTGGATACCAAATCCGTCATTGCGAGGAAATTGCATAGCAATTGACGAAGCAATCTCAGGAGTGTGTTATTATTTTATGAGGTTGCCACGCAGCCTACGGCTGCTCGCAATGACGACTCAGGTATCTACGCAGGCAACGCCCTAATTCCCTGAAACAGTAGAATATACACCATTCTCTTTCCTAATAATATCATATTGTCTCTGAGCTACTCCATCGATGAAATGAATATTACCGGATAAACCTATATAAGGTTGTCTACTGTTTATTCTATTTAGAAACCTTTCGGATGCAAATTCATTGCCTATATAGTTTGCAGTCATACGTCCTAAATCATAAGAAAGGAGATGCATGAAACCCATATGGTTAATACCTAAGTCTTTTGCCCTATCTGGAACGTTGCTATTGAGTAAATTTAAAGAGCCGGTAAAGCTAATATCGATATTTTCAGGGTAATCGATATCAATACGATTATCACCGATTAAAATAGCTTTTTTATCTAAATTATATTTACGAATACTATCAGAGAGTAGGTTTAAATTTTTTGGATCGTCTGATAGATAAATAACCGGTTTTGTCGTGTCGCTACGTTCATTTATAATATCGGTATTGTCTGAAATATTTCTTGCGGCTTTTGCTATAGATTCAGGATTATCCTCATAAAATTCAGTGCGTGATAATGATGCATTTTTCTGAATCAATATATTTTGCATTACTTGACTAATAGTTTGCGAATGCTTCCCTTTAGGTAATAATACCATAAAATCTTTATGGTCGTTACTTGCGTAATAATTGATGATGCGTATCAGTTGTTTTAAAGGTGCATGACCGAATACAAATAATTTATCTTCTGCAAGAGCCGGATTATTTGACATAGTTATTATAATAATATCATTTGCCTTTGCTTTTTCGGCTATTAGAGAGGTAAAGTTAGAATATAGAGGACCTAAAATAATCTTAGTTTTACGTGCTACTATTTTATCCATAGCGGCTAAAACGTTTTTTTCGTCTGAACCGTCGTAAGAAGTAACATGTATGTAAGATTTGATTCCGTCGTTAAGTCCCATTTTAATTAAATCTTTATATTGTTTCCCGACAATACTATCAGGACCCTGATTTTGCATTAAAATTGCAATCTCAATTTCTTTTTGTTCTTTTTTAGGAAAAATTATAGGTTCTTCTTTAGGAGTTTGACAGGATGTTAAATATATCAAACAAAAAAATGATAGAACGATTCGTAGTTTATGTTTTATACTAGCCATAATATTACTTAAAATTTAAAAATTATGATTAGACATCTTTCTAGACCAGCTTATAGAGAGGAATTTAAAGGAGACACGGAACGCAGCACCGCAGCGTATATAGACATACGTGAGGATGCGAGTACCGGATCGACGTCTAAATTACCTCTAAAAGCGAAGTTTGGAAAGATGTCTTTAAAACCGGGATTATATATTGTTTCAACACCAATCGGTAATTTTGAAGATATAACGCTTCGTGCTATATCGACTCTAAAAAACTCAGATATTATTTTATGTGAAGATACTAGAATATCACAAAAATTGCTAGCAAAACATGACATTCATACAAAATTACAAATTTATAATGATCATAGTGACGAGAAAGATAGAGAAAATATTATAAGTTTAATAAAATCGGGTAATATAGTAAGTTTAATTTCTGATGCAGGGACTCCTTTAATTTCCGATCCTGGCTATAAGTTAGTTAGAGATATACGCAATCTTAATTGTCATATAGACGTAGTACCAGGGGTATCTGCACCGGTTACTGCTCTAACTTTATCAGCTCTTCCTACTGATCGATTTTTATTTCACGGGTTTTTACCTAAAACTATAGAAAGTAAAAAAAAGATTTTTTCTGAACTAGTAAATCTTAAGGCTACTTTGATTTTTTTTGAAATAGCCCCTCGCTTGATAAATACCTTATCGGTAGCTAAAGAAATACTGGGGAATCGAGAAATATGTGTAGTTCGTGAGTTAACTAAGCTATATCAAGAAACAAAAACAGGAAATATAGATGAAATAATAGAGTTCTATCAAAATAATATTTTAAAAGGTGAAATAGTATTATTGATTTCAGGAAATATACAAGAACAAAACCAACAAAAAAATTTAGAAAAATTTATAGAATTTTGCTTAAGTAAAAACTTAAGTAGCAAAACCACTACCGAACTTGCTTATGACAAATTCAAAGATGTGTATAGTAAAAAAGAAATATATAGATTGGTGAATGAGAGTAAGTAGAGTAACTTGCTTACGTTATTGTGTGAATCAATTCCACCACTGTCACCCGTGGCTTGACCACGGGTGACAATTAACAACACACAGCAAGCGTACTAATGACAGCCGCAACCTTTTTTAGGCTTATTTTTTTCTACCGAATCTTCAAGTTTTTTACCGGCTGCCTGCATATCTTGACCTGCTCCTTGCATTGTATTACAAGCACTTGTTAAGAAAGTTACAGCTACTAATATAGAAGTTATAAGTATAAGTGCTGAACGCATAAATTTTACCTTTATCAAATTGAGCTTAGATATTATGAAGTAAGCAAGAAATTGTCAACTTGAAAATGCATTAATATAATACTCACAATACTCTTTAATAGGGCAGATATCGCAATCGGGTTTTCGGGCTTTACAAATATATCTGCCGTGCAGAATTAACCAGTAATGGGCATGCGTTAGCCATTTCTCATCGATAATCTGCAGTAGCTCTTTTTCTACTATTTCAGGACTATTACCTTTAGCAAACCCAATCCTTTTGGCTACTCTAAACACATGCGTATCAACTGCCATTGTCGGCATACCGAATAAGCAGTTTAGTACAACATTAGCAGTTTTTCTGCCAACGCCCGGTAGTTTAACTAATTCCTTAAAATCATTTGGTACTGAAGCTTGATAATTGCTTATCAATATTTTACATAATGCGATAATATTTTTTGCTTTGCTATTAAATAGTCCGATAGATTTTATATATTTTTTAAGCCCTTCTTCACCGAGTTCTAGAATTTTTTCCGGTGTATCGTAAGTTTCAAATAAAGATTTAGTCGCTAAATTTACTGATACATCGGTGGCTTGAGCAGATAATATTACCGCTACTAATAAGGTAAAATCATTCTTATATATTAATTCGGTTTTCGGATTTGGATTATTCTTGCTAAAAATCTCAAAAATTTTATTAACTATTTGTGCTTGCATATATTGCTATAGAAAGTGTATTCTAGGTTCTGTAAGCATTTCTAAAAAGATTTAATTTTAGTTATTTTTTGCTGCAAATTATAAGATTTTTTGGAAATAGGTATACTATTCCTACAAAAATCTTATTAATTTTCGCTAAAAAATATCTTAAAATAGTAAATTAATTAGAAATGCTTACAGAACCTAGAAGATAAATTATTGAGTATTAAAATGCTAGAAAATAAAAATTTTGAATTTATAAAAAATGAAATAAAAAACAATAAAGTAGTATTGTTCATGAAAGGTACTAAAGAATCGCCTGCATGCGGATTTTCAGAAACCGTAGTAGCTATTTTGAATAAATTAGGTTTGGAATTTCGTGATATTAATGTACTTTTTGATGCTGAATTACGTGAAGATTTAAAAAAATTTAGCGACTGGCCGACATTCCCCCAATTATACATTAACGGAGAATTAGTCGGTGGGTGTGATATTGCTAGAGAGTTATATCAAAGCGGCGAACTTGAGAAGATGTTGAAAGGTTGAGATGTCATACCGTGGCTTGTCCACGGGATGACAAGCTTTATAAAAAACCATGAATAAATATTTAGAATATCCAGAAGTAGAAAGTAAAGAGCAGGCGGCAAAGAAGTTAGTAGTATTACTGCACGGTGTTGGTTCGGATGGACACGATCTTATAGGACTTGTGCCTTATATTAAAAACGATTTACCTGACTGTCATTTTATTTCCCCGCACGGCATCGAGGCTTATGATATGATGCCTTACGGTAGACAATGGTTTAGTTTACAAGATCGTAGCCCGCATATTATAGCAAAGCTAATTGCAAATAATGTTTCTAAACTTGAGGATATAATAAAACAAAAACAAGAAGAGCTAAATCTAACTAACAAAGATACTATCATTATCGGTTTTTCTCAAGGTACTATGATTGGTCTATATTTAACTCTGATTCAGCGAGAACCGTTTTTTTGTACTATAGGTTTTTCGGGAGCATTAATTCCGCCTATGGAAGTTAATAATAAGCTTACTCCTATATGCTTGATTCATGGGGAATTAGATGAAGTGGTCGGTGTTAGTGAGATGTATAATGCTTCAAACTATTTATCTAAGCTTCATATAGAGCATAGCGGACATAAATTAACGTCTCTTGCTCATTCAATAGATGGACGGGGGCTTGAGATTGCGATTAATTTTATAAACACATGTCATACCGTGGCTTGACCACGGTATGACAATGAGAGCGTTGAGGCATGCAACAAAACTAAACCATATGAGGATGAATGAATATTTTTAATAATAATTTACATGAAACGGATAAAGAGATTGATAAAATAATAAGGCATGAAAAGCTACGTCAAAGTAGCGTAATCGAGCTTATTGCATCAGAAAATTTCGTAAGTTCTGCTGTGCTTGAAGCTCAGGGGTCTATTCTGACTAATAAATATGCGGAAGGGTATTCAGGTAAGCGTTTCTATAACGGTTGCGAGGAAGTAGATAAAGCTGAAAATTTAGCTATAGAGCGAGTAAAAAAACTCTTTAACTGTAAATATGCAAATGTGCAACCTCATTCAGGCTCACAAGCAAATCAGGCTGTATATCTTGCTTTATTACAGCCGGGCGATACAATTCTTGGTATGTCCTTAGATAGCGGCGGACATCTAACACACGGTGCAGCCCCTAATATGTCCGGTAAATGGTTTAACGCCGTTTCTTATAGCGTAAATAAAGAGACTTATTTAATCGATTATGATGAGATTGAACGTTTAGTGGATTTACATAAACCAAAATTACTTATAGCTGGTTTCTCTGCCTATCCTCGTAATATTGATTTTGCAAGATTTAGAGAAATAGCGGATAAAGTTGGAGTATATTTTATGGCAGATATTGCTCATATTGCAGGACTTGTTGCCACAGGCGAGCATCAAAGCCCTATTCCTTACGCTCATATTGTTACCTCTACCACTCACAAAACACTTAGAGGACCGCGAGGTGGTTTAATTTTATCTAACGATGAAGAAATAGGCAAAAAGATAAATTCTGCATTATTTCCAGGACTACAAGGTGGTCCGTTAATGCATATAATCGCTGCAAAAGCCGTAGCTTTTTTAGAAAATTTGCAGCCTGAATATAAAAGTTATATTCAGCAGGTAATAAGTAACGCTAAAGCTTTAGCAAGTAGCTTGCAAGAAAGGGGATATGATATATTAACAGGTGGTACCGATAATCATATTGTTTTAGTGGATTTACGTAAAGACGGAATCACGGGTAAGCTTGCCGCAAATTCTTTGGATAGAGCAGGGATTACGTGTAATAAGAATGCTATTCCGTTTGATGAAGCTTCGCCTTTTATCACTTCAGGTATTCGCCTTGGTACTCCCGCATGTACTACTAGAGGCTTTAAAGAAAAGGATTTTGTATTAGTCGGTCATATGGTAGCAGATATTTTAGACGGCTTAAAAAATAATGAAGATAATAGCGAGCTT
This sequence comes from Rickettsia endosymbiont of Ixodes scapularis, assembly GCF_000160735.1. NCBI lineage: Bacteria > Pseudomonadati > Pseudomonadota > Alphaproteobacteria > Rickettsiales > Rickettsiaceae > Rickettsia > Rickettsia endosymbiont of Ixodes scapularis. The sequence goes on from NZ_CM000770.1 coordinate 406,808, forward strand.
GAGCAGAAAGTATTAAATGAAGTGACAAAATTAATTAAATTATTTCCGTTTTATGGCTAATTTAAATAAACGACCTGATTGGATAAAAGTAAAAGCTCCTAATTCTACAGAGTACTATAATACAAAAGATTTAATAAAAAATCTGAGATTAAATACTGTGTGCGAGGAAGCTACTTGTCCTAATATCGGTGAATGCTGGTCAAAAAGACATGCAACCGTGATGATTTTAGGTTCGGTTTGTACTAGAGCTTGTAGGTTTTGTAATGTCAAAACGGGTAGACCGGATTTACTTGACCCGCACGAACCGCAAAGGTTAGCGGAGGCGGTACAAAAGTTAAATCTTAAGCATGTAGTAATTACTTTCCGTCGATCGTGATGATCTTGAGGACGGCGGAGCTTCACATTTTGCGGAGTGTATTAGCGAAATCCG
>NZ_CM000770.1:407437-415546 GCF_000160735.1 Rickettsia endosymbiont of Ixodes scapularis
AAGCAAAGGTTGATTTCCTAACTATCGGGCAGTATCTGCAGCCTACAAAAATCGTGCTGAGGTCGCAAAATATGTTACTCCGGAAGAGTTTAAATATCTAGAGCGAGTAGCAAAAACAAAAGGATTCTTGATGGTTTCGGCAAGCCCGCTAACCCGTTCTTCATACCATGCCGATGAGGATTTTCAAAAATTAAAAGAGAATTATCAGCAGCGTCATTGCGAGGAGGCTTTGTTGTGTGGATCAATTTCACCTCTGTCATCCCGTGGCTTGACACAGCGGATTTTATCGGTCCACGCAATAATGCCTTTAGTCGCTCGCAATGACGAAAAAACAAGTCATGAAACAAAGCTTAAAAAATAAAAAATGATAAACGTAGAAATTGTAAGAAACTACAATAAATGGTGTGAGCATGAGCAGATAAATAAGAGTTTAATCAAAAAAATAACTCAAAATGTTTTATTGCGATTTGATAATTTTAGTAAAATAAAACAACTTGAATTATCAATTTTACTAACAAATACTGTAGAAATATTGACCTTAAACAAACAATTTCGTAATATAGAAAAAGCTACTAACGTTCTTTCTTTTCCAAGCAACGAATTAAATTGGCAGGATTTATATTCTAAACTTGAATTTTTAGGTGACTCTGATTATATGCATTTAGGTGATATAGCATTTTGTTATGAGGTAATATATAATGAATCGTGTGAGCAACAAAAAACTTTTGAGAATCATTTTATTCATCTTTTAATACATAGTGTTTTACACTTAATTGGGTTTGATCATCAAAATGACACAGAAGCAAATATTATGGAAAATCTAGAAATTGAAATATTATCATATTTCGGKATTTCTTCCCCTTATTAACTAAATAAAAAAATTTATGTTAAAATCTTCAAAAAAAGAAGATTCTAGTAAAAAAAATCAAAATAATAAGTTAATTTTTACTGTACGAAAATTATTCTCTCCGATAAAAAATTTTTTTAGAAAAACAAAAACGCCTGATAATTTTTTTGGTGTCATAAAACGCCTTAAAATTAATAGCCAAAAAATGACTTTAGACGAGCGTAATATTTTAGCTAATTTATTGAAGCTAGAAGATAAAACTATTGAAGATATAATGGTACCGCGTTCCGATATTGCGGCAATAAAATTAACTACGAATCTAGAAGAATTAAGTGAGTCTATTAAGTTAGAAGTCCCACATACACGAACTCTTATATATGACGGTACTTTGGACAATGTAGTAGGGTTCATTCATATCAAGGATTTATTTAAAGCATTGGCTACAAAGCAAAACGGTCGTTTAAAAAAGCTTATACGTAAGCATATAATTGCAGCCCCTTCTATGAAATTATTAGATTTGCTAGCAAAAATGCGTCGTGAGAGAACACATATTGCAATAGTTGTTGATGAGTATGGCGGTACTGACGGTTTAGTTACTATTGAAGATCTTATAGAAGAAATAGTAGGACGAATTGATGACGAGCATGATCAGCAATTAGATAGCGATAATTTCAAGGTTATTAATAACTCAACAATTATTTCAAATGCACGTGTTGAAGTAGAAGTACTTGAAGAAATAATAGGAGAAAAGCTAAAAAGTGATGATGATGAGTTTGATACGATAGGTGGATTAGTATTGACTAGAGTCGGTAGTGTCCCGGCTATCGGTACTAGAATAGATATTTCAGAAAATATTGAAATTGAAGTTACGGATGCAACTCCTCGTTCTTTAAAACAAGTCAAAATTAGACTAAAAAACGGTTTGAATGGTAAATGAATACGAATTTAGAGTCTGTTTGTCCTCTAAATTCGTTAAAAACGTTTAGTCTTGATGGAGGTGTATGCCATCTCCTACTAATTCAAGTCCTTCTTGGGTATTTGTTTCCATACAATAATTATAACAGGCTTCTCCTACTTTAATTGCAGCCAATGTTCCCATTATGCCGGCAGCACATGCCATAGTAATTTTTAAAGGTGGATCAATTACTACTACATAAATTCCAACAGCACATGCTCCTACTACCGCAAGCTTACCATACCAAGGGTTTATATCATCACTTCTAAATAAATCGACTATTTTGTTAACGCGAGTTTCGTATTAATAGAGGAACTGAATAGCTGATAGTAACTGGGTTACGAGGATATTAGTAATATTGTTTTTGTTATAAAATGTACTTAAAACTGCATAAATTTTTAGTAAATTGTCTTTTTTGACTATAACTATTAAATTGTAAAACTTGTCACACCTCTTACAAACCTTGAAAGGATAAGCATTATAGCATATTCATTAACCATAATTTAGGCATCTTAATACGAAACTCGCGTTTTGTTAAGCATAAAAATAAACCTAATTAGTTAATATTAAATTTTAGAAGCATGATATATAACTAAGTATTAACTAATTGTTAATAATAATTACCATAAAACATGGAAAATATAATTTTATGACATTATTTTCATTTGACTTAGCAGAGAAATTTGAGTTAAATATCGAAGCTCGATACATAAAAAATTATCATTATGAATGAATTACATATTAAACTACAAAATTACAGTAGCACATATCCTGAAGAAATTGTTACAAAAACAAAAATGCTTGAATTTTTAAATGAGTATGAAAACCCTTTTAGCCGAGATTTACAAATAGGACATTTCACAGCTTCGGCTTTTTTACTTAATAATGATAAAACTAAATTTTTATTGATGCACCATAAAAAGCTTGATAAGTGGCTTCAACCAGGCGGTCATTGTGATGGAGATAGTAATATATTAAATGTAGCAGTTAAAGAAGCTATGGAAGAATCTGGAATTAATGAGATCAAAATGATAAATAAGGAGATTTTTGATATAGACACCCATTATATTCCGCAAACTCATAAGGAGCCTGCTCATTATCACTATGATGTACGATTTTTACTAAAAACAGTAAATAATGATAATTTTATAAAAAATAACGAATCGAATGAACTTAAATGGTTTAACTTTTCTGATTATTCAAAATTAGATATTGAGCTAGAATGTTCCGTTACTAGAATGATAGAAAAGTTTATAAAAATTAACCATCCTGCTTGTTAAATATAAATTATTTCCCTATAATGGCGTTTTTTAAATAAAATGTAAATCAAATGCCATTATCTAGAATTTTTTCATTCCGTAACGCGAGTTTCGTATTAAGATGCCTAAATTATGGTTAATGAATATGCTATAATGCTTATCCTTTCAAGGTTTGTAAGAGGTGTGACAAGTTTTACAATTTAATAGTTATAGTCAAAAAAGACAATTTACTAAAAATTTATGCAGTTTTAAGTACATTTTATAACAAAAACAATATTACTAATATCCTCGTAACCCAGTTACTATCAGCTATTCAGTTCCTCTATTAATACGAAACTCGCGTGTATTTAGTCATAGTACCCTACAATTTTTGTAATAAAAGCTTAGGAGTGGTATTGCATATGGGTATTTGAAGTAGTATAAGAGTGTATTTTTTGACCATGCACAATATACTACTTCAGTCGCTGATACTAAACTTTTTTTGGAAAAGATCAAGACTAGAATGTCTTGCTGGAATGATTATGAGTCTAATTGAGAATTGCTCTGTTAGCGGTAAAAACATGGCACTTGGAATTTTGGGTAAAGCTAAACATAGTTCTAGAACCCAGAGAATATATAGGTTTTTTAGGGATCAAATATTTAATTATGATCAAGTTGCTAAGTTTATTTTAAATATTTTTGCTAATGATAAATACATTATTGTTCTGGATAGAACATGCTGGAAATTTGGCAAAAGTGATATTAATATATTATTTTTGGCCATAGTATTTGGTAAAATTTCTGTACCAATTTATTGGTATCCCCTAGAGCATTCGGGAGCTTGCTCTAGCTGGTTGATGGAGGCAATGTTAGAGAGATTTATTAATAATTTTGGAGTACATAAAATTAAATATTTGTTGGCTGATCGTGAATTTATGGGCAAAGAATGGGCTTAATTTTTTGACTACAAAACAAATTAAATTTGCGATTCCAGTTAGAAAAGATATGCTAATTCGTATTACAAATGCTTTACAAACTAAACCAGTTGGTAAAAGTTTTGATTATGTAAAAGCCCTTGAATACATTGAAGTTAAGGGTATGTTATGGGATCATGCAGTAACATTATCGGCTTATAGAAATGATAAAAATGAGCTTATGGTTGTTGCGGCTAGTGGTGATATTGATGTCAGCATTTTTGCTTTATATAAATTTCGTTGGTCAATTGAACGGTTGTTTAAACATCTCAAAAGCGGTGGTTTTGATATTGAAAAAAGCCATATAACAAACCCAGATAGATTCGTAAAATTAGTTACAGTTTGTGCTATTGCATCAGCTTTAATAATAAAAAATGGACTAATACAACATGAGATACAACCCATAAAAATTAGAACCGCTAAAACTAATCCAAAACGTTTAGTATCATTTTTTACATACGGATTAGATCATTTAAGAAACTGCCTGAAACAAGCAAGTAGCATAGCAAAGTCAGTATTAAAAAGAATTTTGGAATATGACTCAATTACTGTTTTTGATCGCTACTTCTCTACATTGTTACAAAAATTGTAGGGTACTATGGTATTTAGTACACCGATATTCTATTTGGCAGTTTGGTTAATACGCTTATCTATCAAGAGATTTGATAAATAAGGATAAGATTCTCAAAAAACCCTATCCTCTATTTATTTTTACAAATTGACTTTTAGTTTAACAAGTCCTTGATGGCTTTGATATTTTCTATGAGTATAATAATTATACTCAAGTAGAACATTTATATTCTTTCTGCTCATAAGTATATTACTACCGATATTATATCCAAGCTTAGGTTGTTTTGGTATAATAATTGTTTCTTGTAATGTTTGTACTTTAAAAGTCGCTTTTGCATTAACTTTTGTATTTTTATTATTGAAGTGACGCTCAATATTACCGTACAAACTTGGTGTTAATACTATATTACTTGTGGCCGTTATAGGCTTAAACATTATTTTACCGCCAAGGCTACTTTCAAATGATTGATTTGATTTCTTTCGAATCATCAGATTTTCTATATCTACATTATATTCTTTATAGTTGCTAGCTCTTGAATAATCATATTTAAAACCGATATTAGGAATAAAATGTAAATCGTATTTTGTACGATATTTATAATTTAATAAAGTTTGAAAACTTAAATTATTGTTTTGATATTTTCCAATTATATTATTAATACTTTTAGATTTATTCTTAATATAATTATGACCGTAAGATGTTATAGCCTGCAACGAGAAACCTTTAATTAGTTCTTTTAGACCGTAAATGCTTAAAAGATGACCGTTAACTGCTGTTTTTCCTAGTTTTTTATTATATTTAATTTGGGATTCCAAACGGCTATAAGCTATTCCTATAACATCATGACTATTGATGAATTCAGCATCGGCCCCAATAGTTACGCCGGTTGTACGACTTTGATATTTTGGAATATTCTTCCAAGTTCCTTGTTTGTTGATGCCGTATAAGCCGCTAATCCATACTCCTCTGTTTATACTAGCTTCTTCATCACCGGCCCCTATTGTAACAATCTTTAATCTATCACTTAAAATATTATAATGAACAGGTTTGTGAAGAGTTGAAGTCGCCTTAACTAATATTGCTACTTTCCTACTGGTGTCATCAGATATCTGTTGTCTCTGTGTTGCCTCATCTTGTTCTGCAATTGCTTCAGTTTTGAATGACACATCGATAGCTTCATCTTCGCTTTCTAAAGCTATATCTTTTTTTAATTCTTCGTCAGTGGTGCTATTGCTTTCTTCTAATTCTTCTTCATCAGTTTCACATCCTTTATCGTCTTCATCACTAGATCTTAATGTTAGAAGTGATTTTTTGTCATCTGATGATTTATCATTTTTGCTATCGTTAGAACTCAATAACCTCGGTGATAAAGCAGTTTTTGAATCAGATTTCTCTGACTTCTTATTGCTATCTTCAGGTTGTATATAATCCTTTGTTGAGGATTCGTCATTTGCAGCTTTGTTTTCTTGTTGGAATAATCGTAATTGTTTCGGATCTAAAAGTCCTATTTTCTTTTCCTGGTTATTATTTTCTGATTGAACATCACTACCATATTTTTGTTCTAGTTCAGCAGACTCTGCTAGTAATTGTTCAACAAATAGAAACAATTCTTTATCTTTTGCTAACTCTAAAAGTTTGGATTTATCAATATTATGTACTTCTTGTCCTATTTCAGTTCTAGGACCTATAAAATCAGAGTCAACGGAAGTAAACGCCTCTTTTACATCTTCTTCTGGATATTTTGTCAATTGCTGTGTATAAATATTATGTACTTCTTGTCCTATTTCAGTTCTAGGACCTATAAAGCTAGAGTGCATAGTGTCGACTGCTTCTTGAATTTTTGCAAAATACTTATCATTTTGATGAACTTTAGATAAATTTTTTGAATGCTCAAATGCTACTGATTCCGCTATAGCTTTTTTAAACAAATCGGCATCAGAGTATTTTGCTTTATGTCCTGCTGATTCTCGTACTGATAAAGCAAAATCTTTATATCTTACAGCTATATCGGAGCTAAAGTCATAAGTTTTTGGAGTTGTTTTAAAAGTATATGTATTTGCATTTAATTTAGTAATTCTACTTATCAAATCTTTAGTAATCCCTAAACTTGTTAGATAAGATAATTCCGAATCTTTTGAAGGCGGTGGCGGCATGTTCCCGGTATGGATGTGTTTTTTAGCTTTTTTTTGCGAGTGCTCTTTAAGAGCTCTTAATATTGTAGGCATATTTAATTTATTAGCAAGAATTCTTACTTGTTCATTGCTCATGCCTGTAAATGAAGGCAAAGCTAATCTTAATTGATCTAAATTATTATTACCTTCTAGTTTGATAGTAGTAGCTTTTAAAAACTCTTTTAATAATTCGGGTTCTTTTTCCTTTACTATAGCAATAAACTCATTTTGAGATAAATTTGCTGTAATTAATTCTTCAAATTTTATTGTGCTTAAAATAGCTATTCTTAAATCATCAAGTTTAGCCTGTGCTTGATCAGCATTAATTGTTTTTCTTAAGTTTGTATCTTCTGTTATTAAAAAAAGTAGCTTGTTGTACTATAGTTAATATATTAGGGTTGTTAATTAACTCTTTGACTCTATTGCCAAATATATCTTGATCGAAGTTTTTTGCATTAGTATAGGCAAATTCTAATTGTTCAAACGGAGTTTGTTTGCTCTTTAACTCTCTAATCAATTTTGATTTATTTAATTCAAGTTTAATAGGTCTCTTTAATTCTTCAGATATTTTACATGACGATAATAAAATACGTTTTACTGCATCATCAGTGTCTTCATTGAAAAGATTTTTAATTATCTCTTCGCTTGTTGTTGCTTTCTTACCATTTACAGTTATATCTTGTATATACGGGTCTTGAACAAGTTTGTTAAAAGCTTCTTTAGCTTTTTCTTCGATTTTAGGGGTTGAAATGCTAAATAAATTTACAAGAGTTTTCTCGTCAGCTCCTTGGTTGGCGTATGATTCTGTTAATATTTGACGTATAACATTTGTAAGATCAGCTTGTCTTTTTATAAGCTGATCCTGTAAATCATCAGCTTTTTTACCTCCTGTCTCAGCTCTATATTCTGCATATAGTTTTGCATAAGCTGTCTCTGGCTTGCTTCTTTCTGTGCTGGTTGCACTGGAAGTTGTAGGTCGAAGTAATACTTTTGATTGAACAGTAGTATTACGAGTAAACTGAGTATATAATGAATGTATGTGAGGATATTCTGCTTGTAACTTATTTAAATCAAAATTGTTAGAGTTGCTACTAAAGCCTTGAGAATTTAAGGGAGGGGGTGGGGGTGGCATACTCCCATTTAGCGGTAGAGGCGGCGGATTCGGAATACCGCTTTGTGTTTGTTCTAAATTATTTGCGTTATTACCTACTGCTAACCCTAAAATTTTATTGGTTTCATTGCTTAGTACGTTACTATTGGATAATAGTACTTTAATTACTGAATCTAATGTTTGTTTATTTACTTCTTTGGCTAGTTTAATCATATAGTCTTTATCTAAATTAGTTGTTATTA
>NZ_CM000770.1:415846-418685 GCF_000160735.1 Rickettsia endosymbiont of Ixodes scapularis
TCACTATTAGATATATTTCGTGTCGCATAGTCTTTAATTCTTTCAGCAAATTTAGTTTTTTCTTCAGAAGAACTATTTTCTAATAATTCTTTTAGAATAGGTCTATTTTTAACGTCAATATTGGTATTGAAATCTAATTGTCCCTTATCGTTGCTAAATAATATACTTTTAATAATATCATCATTAAAATTACTTAAAATAGTAGTTACTGCTTGTTTTTTATAACTACTATTTACTTCAAGATTTAATGCTGCTATAGGCTTTGTTTTAATAAGATTTGTAAATTCTTCAATATTTTCTTCTTGTTGTATTATTCTATTTATATTGTGTTGAGACTGCGTTAATTTATCCTTACTTTTTTTATTATTAAAGTGAGTTTTAAAAGTACTTATAGGATCAAAAGAATATGGTTGTTTCTCTTTTCTATCCGTAGGAACCCACGAAGGTGTTTCTGTATTATTTGTACCTTGATTTGATATATACCAATTATTACTTTTGGTCCCGCTCTTTTTTTGAGAGTGTCCGGCAGACGGATTAGTAGTATCATTGTGGTTTGCATCTATTCCGGTTGTTATTTGCTGTATATAAGAATTTGCTTTTATTGTCCCTATACTTAAATTCTTCCTTTAATTCTTTAACTATAGGGATAATATTATTATCTATATAATATGCTTTTTTATTAAGCATCATCTGAGTTGCTATTAATGCGATATAGTTTGTTGCCTCACCTTTATCAGCACCGAATTTCTGCTTTAGCTCTTTTTCTGTAGGAATACTATTGTCAGCTATATATTGTGGCTTTTCTTTGTTCATAACTTTAAGTCTTATTGACTTAATATAGCCGTCTCTATTATCAGCACGAGATATACCAAACCTATTTTTTAACTCTTTTTCTGTAGGAATATGGCTATCCGCTATATATTGTCCCTTTGCGTTTTCCATAATTTCAGTTCTTATTGACACAACAAAAGATTCTGCATCATCTTTATTCATGTTAAGAGCAGTCCTTACTTCTTTCATTTCAGGGATAATATCATTATCAACATAATGTTTGTATTTAATATCTCTGTTTATTGAGCTGATATATAGATCGATTACCGCTTTTTTGTCTTTTTCTGCACGACGTACCTTTTGATCTTTTTCTACATTATTGTCTATTTTGCTAGGGTCATAACTTATTCCAAGATTTGTTGCTACTTCTATATCTGTAGGAACTACACCTTGATTAATATATTCTTGTTTTTTTGTATCAAAATCCTGTTGTTTTACTCTTTCGATGTATAATAAAATTTCAGCTCTTGCTTATCTTGCTTTATATCTAATATTATCTAAAAAGCTTGATAAATCTGTTTCCTTATACTTTATTCCTAGATCACCTTGTGCTTGAGTAAAACTAGGAACTAAATCTGCTTCTTGCCATTTTTTGATTTTTCATTTGGAGTAAATCTTTCCAAGTATTTTGTTGCTGTTTTGAATTGTACTTTTCCCATGCCGGTGTTTTACTAACTAAATCTTTGAAGCTTGCCGCTCTAGCACTTGTACTTAAAAAGCTACTAGTCAACAAATATGTTGACATGAATAAAGTTAAAACATATTTTTTTGAGTGGGAATTTTGTAAATTCATTCAAACCTCGATTAGTTATTATTTTTTAAATATAAACGAGGCGAATCATACAATATTTGTTAATTTATGTAAACTATTAATCATTCGAATTTTAAACTTTTTTCAAAAGGAGTATGTAATACTATTTTTGAAAGGAATGTATTTCAGTTTTTGGTAAATAAAATATGCAAATTCAATTTCACTTATATAACACTCTTAGCCGTACTAAAGAGGTTTTTAATCCTCAAGATCAGGCTAACGTAAAAATGTATGTATGTGGACCGACTGTTTATGATAATCCTCATATAGGTAATAGTAGGTCGGTAGTAGTATATGATTTACTTTATCGTATAGTTATAAAAATATTCGGCAGTAGAGCAGTAAAATATGTACGCAATATTACCGATGTTGACGATAAAATTATTGATAGAGCTGAACTACTTGGCATTACTATTAATGAGTTGACTGATAAAGTTACGCAAGAGTTTCATACAAATATGGCATATTTAGGTTGCATGCTACCGAGTATTGAGCCGAAAGCTACAGAGCATATTGATGTAATGATCGAAATAATAGAACGCTTAATAACAAAAGATCACGCATATATTGCTGATAATCATGTTTATTTTGATGTTTTATCAGCTCCAAATTATACGGAATTATCTAACCGAAATTTAGAAGAAATGTTTGAGGGAGTACGTGTAGAAAATAGTAAAACCAAAAAAAATCCACAGGATTTTGTATTATGGAAACCGGCAAAGCAAAATGAATCGGCAAATATGAATTTTGAAAGCCCTTGGGGACTTGGTCGCCCGGGATGGCATATTGAATGTTCAGCCATGAGCTACAAATATTTAGGTGAGAATTTTGATATTCACGGAGGCGGAGCAGATTTAATCTTTCCGCATCATACCAATGAGATTGCTCAAAGTAGATGTGCTTTTCTAAGTTCTACCTATGCTAAATACTGGATACATAACGGTTTTTTAACGGTTAATGGTAAGAAAATGAGTAAATCTCTTGGTAATTTTATTACCGTAAGGGATTTAATGGATAAACAAATTCAAGGAGAAGTAGTAAGGTTATTTTTATTAAGTAGTCATTATAGACGTCCCCTTGATTATAATGATAAAGCTATAGAAGATGCTAAGAAAACTTTAGATTATTGGTATAGAGCTATAGAAAATATTAATGTGCAGAAAATAGATTTACCTCATAGTTTCATGCAAAGCTTAC
>NZ_CM000770.1:419185-434904 GCF_000160735.1 Rickettsia endosymbiont of Ixodes scapularis
AATATGCGTATATAATTTGTGGGGCTTGTAAAGTCGTCATTGCGAGAAGGGGTTGCTACGTGGGATCGTCATTCCGTTGTCATCCCGCGACTTGATCGCGGGATCCAGTTAAAAATACTAATATTGTTAATATTTTCAGTTGTTTTTTGGATCCCGTGGTCCAAGCCACGGGATGACACCGAATGGGTTTCCCAGTCCACGCAACAACACCGCTACGGTATTACACTTTGTAAGCAAAAAATTCACACGTAAGATATATGTTAGTTCATGTATGGTCATACCGTGGCTTGTACACAGCATGACAGTCTTACGGAGGTATAAACTAACAATTAAGAGAATTTAAAAATGTCAAAAATACCATCTGTTAACATTAAAGAATTATTAGATGCGGGCGTGCATTTCGGTCACAAGACCTCACGCTGGAATCCTAAAATGGCATCTTATATATATGGTGAACGTGATGATGTTCATATAATCGATTTAAGACAAAGTGCCGCTTTAATGAGCGTTGCTTTGAATGCAATATATGAAACCGTAAAAAAAGACGGTAAAATATTATTTGTAAGTACTAAAATACAGGCAAGTGATATTATAGCGGAATATACCGAGAAATGCGGGCAGTATTACGTAAATCATAGATGGCTTGGCGGTATGCTAACTAACTGGAAAACTATTGCGGGTTCAATAGAAAAACTAAATAAGTTAGAAAAAACCTTAGAAAGCGAAGAAGCACTTATGGGTTATACTAAGAAAGAGATAATCGATATGAGCCGTAAGAAAGATAAGTTACTTCTATCTCTTGCCGGTATTAGAAATCTTAATTCTAAACCTGATCTTCTAGTAGTTATTGACACTAATAAAGAGCATATCGCAATTAATGAAGCGGTAAAGCTTAATGTTCCTATAGTTGCGGTAGTCGATACTAATTCTAATCCTGATAATGTGGATTATCCGATTCCGGGTAATGATGATTCTATAAGGTCAATAAGACTTTATTGTAGTTTATTTGCAGATGCGGCATTACAAGGACTTGAAGAATCAATGAAAGCTTCAGGAGTTGATATGGGGGCTATGCAGGAGCATACAGATAAGGCTTTAACTTCTAAAAATGTTTCTAAATTAAAACAAGCTAAAAAATTCTCTAAAACGAAAAATATTGATGGAGAGACAAATACAGAATTTGAGCAAGCATTAAATGATGCCGATGAAAATAAAAATTCTGATAATGCATAAATGTTGTTGCGTGGATACCAGAGTCGTCATTGCAAGCAGCCGTAAGGCTGTGCGGCAATCTCATGAAATAATAACAAACTCCTGAGATTGCTTCATCAATTATTTCATAATTCCCTCGCAATGACGATTAGGTGTCTACACAACTCAAGCCAAATATAATAATTAAGGAGAAAGTAAGGATGAGTGAAATAAATATAAGTGCTGCAGCGGTTAAAGAATTAAGAGAAAAAACCGGTGCAGGTATGATGGACTGCAAAAAAGCATTAATAGAAACCAGCGGTAATTTTGAAGAAGCTATTGATTTTCTGCGTAAGAAAGGTTTGGCTGCTGCTGTAAAGAAAGCCGGACGCATTGCTTCTGAAGGTTTAACGGTTGCAAAAGTTGATGGGCTTACCGGAGTGATAGTTGAAGTAAATTCCGAAACGGATTTTGTTGCTAGAAATGAGCAGTTTCAGGATCTAGTTAAGGATATTGCAAATCTTGCAGTAATTACAAAAACTATAGATACGCTAAAAACATCTAAAATGCAAAGCGGTAAATCAGTTGAAGAAGAGATTATAGAAAATATCGCTACAATCGGTGAAAATTTAACATTACGTCGTATGGATATATTAGAGATATCCGAAGGAGCAATCGGTTCGTACGTGCATAATGAAGTTGTACCGAATCTAGGAAAAATTTCCGTATTAGTAGGTCTTGCGTCTAACGCAAAAGATAAAGCAAAACTAGAAGCTTTAGCTAAACAAATTGCTGTTCATGTAGCAGGAAATAACCCACAAAGTATAGATGATTCAAGCTTGGATCAAGCACTCGTAGAGCGTGAGAGAAAAGTATTTTTTGAGAAATCTAAAGAAGAAGGAAAGCCTGATAATATTATAGAAAAAATGGTAGAAGGTAGAATACGTAAATTCTTCTCTGAAGTTGTATTGCTTCAACAAAATTTCTTATTTGAGCCTAAACTTACCGTTGCGGAAGTAATTAAAAATGCTGAAAAAGAACTCGGTGCAGAAATTAAAATCGCCAAATTTATTAGATACGAACTTGGTGAAGGTATAGAACACGAAGAAAAAAACTTTGCCGATGAAGTAGCTGCTATTACGCAGGGTTAACGGTCTTGTTTTTTTCGTCATTGCGAGGAAAATTACGAAGTAATTGACAAAGCAATTTAGTTAAAAATGCTAATTTATTACATTTTTTGGATTGCCACGTTCCTTATAATCGCAGTGTTGTTGCATAGCTCATTTTATGTCATTCCTGCTTCCGCGGGAATGACATCGAGTAGGTTTTCGAGCCATGCAACAACGCTTATAGTCACTCGCAATGACGATTTTGGATTCATGCAACAAAGCTCTACTTTTGTGGGGATGACATCAAGTACTTTTTGAATAACACCAACTCAGTTCTTCTTTACTCTCCTAAAAGTTCTATAGTAAATTCGCGATCGAGGTGATCTATATTTACACTACCTTTATTTTGTTGTACTAGTTTATTTAAATACTTATAGTATCCGCTACTTACCGGTAAGGAATATAATTTACCTTTATAAACAGTTAAGGCTGGGTACCATTGGTTCTCAAAAATTATAGGAGTATTTGGTAACGATAACCATTTTAATTTTCCGTCTATATCATAACTTATCTTTAAATGAGAAAGATCCACATTTCTCCCCTCTGAATCTTTTAAAACTAGCGAAATATCAAAAGTTTTTCCTGTATTTTGTGTAGTGTCAGGTAGAACAACGCTTCTAAATTCTTTAAACTTAAATATAAGATTATTGTTTAATCTTAACGTCAAAGAAGTGTTAATGATCTCTTCCCACGTGATACTGCATGTATAACCATCTTCAAGTTTAAATTCTTTTGTAACAATCTTACGTTCAGTAGGTTCAGAAAATATAAATTTTTCTTTGCCGTCTCTAGTGAACTCGCTAGACGGTCCTAGTACTTCTACTTTACCCGTAGTTAATTTATAAGCAGTCGAAAGAATTTTAGCACCGGTTTTTGCATCTTCTAAAATTTGTTTTTCTAATATTTTAACCTTTTCTCTTTTAGATCTAGGAGAAACTTGCTCAGTAGAATCTAAAGATTCGGTGGTACTAGTAGTACTGTGAGGAGAAGGATTTCTTGCTATATAGTTGTTTTACTTTCGGGATCGGTACCTAAAACTTCTATTTTTCCTGTATTTATCTTATAAGCATTTACCAAAATTTTACTTCCAGTAGTTGTAACTTTTACCGCCCCTTCCACTACTTTATAGCATACATAACCGGTAATTATTATTACGGCTCCTAAAAATTCTCCATCTCTGCTATCAGATGACTTTCCGTATTTTTTAGCTCTTTTTCTTGCCTCAAGGTCATCTGTTGCCTGTTTATTTGCAATTCTGCGTATGGTCTCCGAATCTTGATGTTCAATTAAAAACTGGCTATCAAAAAGGGCATAGTCATAAAATAACAGATATGGAAGGATTTAAAAAATTTTTGGAATCTAATAAAGATAAAAGCAGTCGAGAGCTAGCCATCTTGTATCCTAGTAAAGTGTCAGCAAGAACTATAATAAACATGATTAGAAAAGTTGGTTACAGCTATAAAAAAACTTTTCTTCATCCCAAAAGAAATCATAAATTAAGAAATGAGTTTATAGAAAAGATAACCACCATAGACAAAGATAAACTAGTGTTTTTGGATGAATCAGGAATAGAAGATAATGCGTGTCGAGAACATGGCTGGAGCCCAAAAGGAGAAAGATGTTATGGTGAAAAAGTTTATCAGCACAAACACAGAATTAGTATGATTGCTGGCCTATTTAATAGCAATATTGTAGCACCTCTAATATTTGAAGGTAAGTCGTAGTAATGGATAATATTAATTTTCGGGTCTGTCAGATTTTTTGTGTAATAAGTTATTAAGCAACTTTGATATTAAGAGTATCCCAGGATTATCATCAACTAAGATCCAATATCTTGCACAAGGAGAATTTATGGATCGCTATGAAAATATACTTATTTTTGGTAATCCTGGCACTGGCAAAAGTCATCTTAGTATAGGTTTAGCACGTGAGTGGTGTCTTGCTGGTAGGCGTGTATTATATACAACAGCAGCTAATTTGGTTCAACAATTACTAGAAGCAAAACTTAGTTTAAAACTTAAGCAAATTATTCTTACTACATGACAATTTTTAGAGATGTAAGGACTAAAGGATTGAATTTTGCTGATAATTCATGATGATAACGGGGAAAGAACTTGGTTTACATATGAAAGATCATTCCGCCCCTCTAGTCGAATTATTACAAAAACATATTTTGCTTAATTTATCAAGAGCAAAATGTTTAGGATTATTTATCATTTCAATGCTTAACAGCAGGACAGTAAACATGTCATTAGTTATGCAATAGAATGCCGTCTGGGATTAAAGCAGCTTCATGGTATAGAAGGATGCAAAGATTTATCTCTGAAATCTCAATATCATGGAGAGTATTACCTGTTATGTTAGTCATGATGACTGGGTTTGAGCAGGAGCAAAAATGGGTATTGTGTTTAGATAGAACGAATTGGAAATTTGGTAAACGACATATAAATATTTTATATTTAGCTGTCAGTTTTCATGGTATAGCGATCCCCCTTTTTGGAATTTTCTAAGTGATAAAAAGTGTGGTAACTCTGATTATATTGAGCGTATTGATCTGATGGAGTGTTTTTTAGAAGTTTTTGACAAAAACCGCATTGAAGCATTAACCGCTGATAGAGAATTTATAGGTAAGGAATGGCTCTCTTGGCTTAGAACAAATCAAATAAGATACGTTTTTCGAGTTAGAGAAAATAGACAATATATCAGTAATGCAAGGGGAAAAATGGTTAAAATACAAGAGTTATTTCGCCCTCTAGCCATAGGATCGCATGTGAGTTTGTCACAACGTAGAATTGGTACAAAAGGTGAAATATTTAATGTAGTAGGGATCAGAAATAAGAAGAGTGAACTTGCAGTCTTAATACATAGTGATGAGATCAAAAATCCTGCTGAGATATATGCTCAAAGATGGCAAATTGAAACAATGTTCAAAGCTTTTAAATCAGCAGGATTCAACTGTGAAGCAACTCATATTACTAATGATTTACGATTAGATACATTGATGCAAATATTGTCTATTGCATTTTGCCTAGCTTATCAAACTGGAGAGATTATAGTTTTAGATAAACCAATAGTTATTAAAAAACATGGTTATAGGCAAAATAGTATATTTCGTGTTGGATTAGATACATTGGTTAATATCTTGTATAATATTTCTACTCAATTAGTACGTTGGATACAGCTGTTGTCCTTGATATTCCAATATCCAAAGATGATAAAATGAAAAATTGTCATGTAGTAAGAATTTTAAGTAAAATATAATAAAAAGTTAATAATTATTAGCCTTTATCTTGACCTCCTCATAATTTCTATTATAATGCAACGCTGATTATTATAATAAGAAATGAGGAAGAATTATGGCAATAACATCAATTTTAATAACCTCAATTCTGGATTAGATAATTTTTAGATATAGCTGGTTTGTTAGATTTCATACAGTAAGCAACAAGAGTAGATAAGATATGGACGAAGGCATTCCAAATTGATCTATGTCTTGTATGTTCAAGTTCAAAAACCCCTTTAGTACACTAAAAACTGTTTCAATAATTGAGCGTTTGCGTAGTAAAAGGGTCTGTCAGATTTTTTGTGTAAGTACGATTTCTCCATTTGCCCAATTTTGTAAATTAGTATCACAAAGTATAGCAAATTGATTTAAAGCCATGGCCCAATTCTTAATAGGCATTGTCCATTTTTTAGAAGCATTTGTCAATGCTAAAAAGATTATTTTCTGAATCGATTTATCATCTGGAAATACCCCCTTATTTTTTATAATTTTATGAATTTGACGGTTAGTTGATTCAATAGCATTAGTAGTGTAAATCGCCTTTCTAATGTCTTCCGGAAAGCTAAAGAACGGAGCTATTCCAGACCAATTTCTCTGCCATATATCAAAAATAACTGGATATTTTTCATCCCATTTTTTAGCAAAATTTTGTAATTCTCTTAATCCCTCTGCTTCATTTATTGCAGAATAAACTGCCTTTAAATCAGCTGTTACCAATTTTAAATCTTTATATGATACGTATTTTACAGAGTTTCTTACCATATGAACAATACACAGTTGTACTGTGGTTTTTGGGAAAATGCTATTTATTGCTTCTGGAAAACCTTTAAGACCATCAACACACGCAACATATATTTGTTCTACACCACGATTCTTCAGTTCTGTTACTACTTGCATCCAAAATTTAGATCCTTCATTCTTGCCTATCCAAATACCTAATAGTTCCTTCTTGCCTTCTATATTCACGCCAATAGCTAGATAAACTGCTTTATTTATTATTATATGATTGTCTCTTGCCTTAACATGAATACAATCTACATTATAGGATATACACTATCAAGTGCTCTATTCTGCCACGCAGTAACTTCCTCTAAAATGCCATCAGTTACCTTTGATATTAACTCAGATGATACTTTGGTGGCATATAGTTCTTCTAAGTGCCCTTGTATTTCTCGAATAGTCATTCCCCTAGCATATAAAGATATTACTTTATCATCAAATCCTTCAAATCTCCTTACTCCTTTTGGAATTAGTTGAGGTTCAAATTCTCCTTCCCGATCCCTTGGCACTTCTACTATCAATTTACGACCCTCGGAATCTATTAGAGTCTTTTCATAATTGCCATTACGTCTATTATCTGACTCCTTGGTATTCTTAGAATGCTTCTCATAACCTATATGAGATTCCATTTCTTTTTCTAAAATCTTATTTACTATCTGCTTTTTAATTTCCTGAAATATTCCTTCTTTGCCAAATATCTCAGATGGATCACTTTGTGATAGTATTTCTGATACTACTTTTTCTATAGTCGGATTTGATACTTTACTCTTATTCTTCATATTAGCCTCATGTAAGTTGTTTTAATTAATTTTATTCTTAACTATTTTTATAACTTACACAAACTTTCTGACACCCCCTAATAATGTAATACTTTAGACAATATTTTTTACTCAAAAATGGGGAATTCTAATGTTCGTTCATCATATCTCTCTTTGTCTTTCTTCTAATACCTTACTTGTATGCGGTCCTACCGCTTCTTTATCTTTACTAAATTAACTATAGTTTCTGCTAATACTCCTAGAACTTTCGGGTCTGATAATAATTTTAACGCCGGCACTATAATTTTACCGTATTCATGTTTGCTAAATTTATCGGCAATTTTAATTAATTCAGGTGCATGTTTGCCGGCTATCTTTACTAATTTTTCACCGTCTAATTTTAATTGTTAATAGTTCAGGAAGGTCTTTTTCAATTATTTTGCTTATTTCCGGATTATGGTTTTTAATTTACGCGAGTTTCGTATTAATAGAGGAACTGAATAGCTGATAGTAACTGGGTTACGAGGATATTAGTAATATTGTTTTTATTATAAAATGTACTTAAAACTGCATAAATTTTTAGTAAATTGTCTTTTTTGACTATAACTATTAAATTGTAAAACTTGTCACACCTCTTACAAACCTTGAAAGGATAAGCATTATAGCATATTCATTAACCATAATTTAGGCATCTTAATACGAAACTCGCCGGATTTGTATCAAAGTACTAATCGATTCCTTTATCTCTTTTACCTTTTCTTCTTTTGCGTTCTCTTCCTTTGGAAGGTCTTCCTTAACTGAAATTTTTGTATTATATCGGCAACTTTATCGCTATCGGCAAGAGCGAGGCTTGCAAGTTTAGTAATTGACGGCAGAGCATCTTTTAAAAAAGGCGTAGATGCATCTAGTGCCTTATGTATAACTTCGGATCTTTCCCTTTTGACTCTATTCTTTCCATTACTTTAGGATGTTTTAAAATATCTAATATACCCTGTTTATTACCATCTAAATATCGCGGTAATTCTTTTTCTAAAACAGGAGATAAATTATCAATAATTTTTTTGGCATTTTCAACTAACTCTGCTATTTGAGGCTTTTTTCCTTTTAATAACTCTTTTTTAGTTTCAGTATCTAATCCTTCCATATTTAACACGAGTTTCGTATTAAGATGCCTAAATTATGGTTAATGAATATGCTATAATGCTTATCCTTTCAAGGTTTGTAAGAGGTGTGACAAGTTTTACAATTTAATAGTTATAGTCAAAAAAGACAATTTACTAAAAATTTATGCAGTTTTAAGTACATTTTATAACAAAAACAATATTACTAATATCCTCGTAACCCAGTTACTATCAGCTATTCAGTTCCTCTATTAATACGAAACTCGCGTTATTTATTATATTTTCCGTAATCTGAACTAACCCCTTTTGATTATCAGGATTTTTTAAAAATTGTACTAAATCATGATTAAGAATAGGTTTTACTTTATCTGAAGTAATAATGTCATGTATATTTTTAATATAGCACCTTGAGATGACTCGTTTTTTTGTTTAATATTCTTATATATTTCTTGTACTTTTGGGTTTAAATCGCTTTCTAGTGCTTTAGATATTAAATCTACTCCTGGTGTAGATAATTCTCTGATAAATTTAAGAGTTATTTTGTCTAATACATTTATTTTTTCTGTTTCGGAAGTTTGAAAGTTTTTTGTTATTTTGCTAAGCCTCTTATTTAAAATAGGCGTGAGAAGATATGGGATAACTTTAGATTGTAAAAGTGTTTCTTTTGAGTTATTGGATATAGTTTCGGAATGTAAAACAGAAGCACATTTTTTTATAAGCGATTCTGCATCTGCTATTATCTTGCAACCGGCTTCAATAGAACCTACATTAGTGGTAGCACTTCTCGCTTTTCTGAGGTTATTAAGCTCCAGTGCAAGATCAGGTAAAACTTGAGAAGCCTCCCATGTAAATTGCAATGCACTAGGAGCATTCCCGACTGCTTGGATAATACTTTGTATTATACCTAAATTATCTTTATTAAGATCTAGATATCGTTTATTTAACTCATCATATTTTTTATTACCTGTTTCAGCCCCAAGAGCTAAATATCCAACTTGAACCCACGAAAGGTTTTTATATTCTTCATCAAGCTGTTGCCTTATATTATTAATGGATTCCTGCTCTTGTCTTTTAGACATTTAAATACCTTTATATAATTTAATATTATTTTACTATAATTATTTAAAGGTTTATAAAATTTTACTTTTTAGTTTTTGTTAATTTTTAAAGTCATGGTTATCTTGCAATAGAATTTTTTACTATAATTCTTCCCTTTCATTCAAAAAGTCTCTAGGTTTTGTGGACATCTGATTAATGATTATAATTATGAGATATTTTTAAGCAAAAATTAATAAGATTTTTGCCGGAATAGCTACTCCTATTTCAAAAAAATCTTATAATTTGCAGGAAAAAAGAGTTATAATTATAATCATTAATCAAATGTCCACAAAACCTAGATCTATACTAACCTCTCCACATAATGAAACAATATTATCCATTATCTTTGGGTCTATATTTGGATTGTTGCACGCTGTATTTTTCTTAAGCCAGTTAGGGTCATGGTAATAGGAAGGCTTTGGCCATAGCTCGATGATTTTTGGTAGAGGCTCTATTTTTCTAATACCAGTCCGATACCCAGGCATTAAAGCTTTAACCGGCATCCACCCTACATCACCGATAAAATATATTTCCGAGTAATGCCAAATCAATTTAACCTTATTATTTGTATCCACAAAGATTTTATAATATTCACGTTGTACATCATTAAGAAATTCCGTTGCTATAAGTGATATATCGGGATGCGTTTCTATACTTACTAAAGCTATATTTTCTAAGTTTTCGGGGCATTGAACAATTCTATCTGAAGCCGTTAATTTCTTAAACTCCTCCTCTCCTATTTTTTCTTTTAGGCTACTTTTGTATTCTTGCTCTTTATCTGAAGGAAATACTAATTTATTATTTTTACAATCAACCAAAAAAGGAGTTTCAATAACATATTTAATAAATAAATCTTTTGGTTTCATAATAATAAATTTCTTAATATATAAGGCTATAATATTAATAATTTTTATATGTCAAATAATATCCTCTAGGCTATCTAGGTAATGCTTTACCAGTCGTAACAACTTCGCTTCAGGGCTTAGATTTTTCACTGCCCATTTTTTAATCCAAGGTTCGGCGAGCTGCCACATATTAACATTACCGTCTAACTGTCTGCCTATCCCTTCCACCATTATCAAAGTCTTTTGTAATAGCAACAACTCCGGTTGTACTTCCATGCCGAAATCTTCCGTGATTTTAAATAAATGTGCAAGCAGCTTACCTATGGAAATATTTTTCGTTGGCATACCTACTATAGGCTCGGTGACTGCTCTACAACTTTGAGCGAATAAATCTAAATCGGTATTTGATGGGAGGTAGCCGGCTCTTAAATGTACTTTAGCAACTAATTTATAATCACGTTTTAAAAAGCCGAATAGACTTTCGGCAACGGCTAAACGATCTTTTTCTTTAAGTCTGCCCATAATACCGAAATCGAGTAGAATTATCTTACCTTGCTTGTTTACTAAAATATTTCCTGCATGTAAATCAGCATGAAAAAATCCGTCTCTATAGGCTTGATTGAAAAACATTACGGCAAAATCCTGAGATATTTTTGCAGGTTCTAATCCCATTTCCTTTAGTAGCAAAGTATCATATATAGAAGTTCCGTCTAACCACTCGGTGGTTAGTATATTTTCTGATGTTAAATCCCAATATATTTTAGGGATTATTACATTAATATCATTACGCATATTGTCCATAAGCTCGGAGCTAGCTGCCGCCTCTAAACGTAAATCAAGCTCAAATTTCATAGTTTCATGAAATTTATCGACTACTTTAGTCGGTTTTAGCCTTTTTGCTTTAGAAAATTTTGAGATAATTTTTGCAAGAAAATATAACAGCTTAATATCTCTATTATATTTTTTATGAATATCAGGACGCAAAATTTTTACCGCAACATATTCACCGGTTATAAGTTGTGCTTTATGTACTTGCGAGATTGAAGCAGCGGCGATTGGGGTGTCGTCGAAGTGTGAGAAAGGGAGGGCGTCATGACTACTCTCTCTTATGTCATTCCCGCGTAGGCGGGAATCCAGTATTGTTTTTTCTGGATCCTCGTTTTCACAGGGATGACATAATGGAGTGCGAGAATGACATAAAAACTCCTTCGTTATCAACTTTCTAGCCACCCCACCATCAAACGGAGGTAGCTTATCTTGCAATAACCTTAAATAATCTGCTATTTCTGCTCCTACTAAATCGGCTCTTGTCGAAAGAGTTTGTCCGAATTTTATATAAATAGGTCCAAGATCGCTTAAACAATCTATTAAGCGTTTACCGTAATCTTCCCGTGATTTTTTTATTAACGAGACCGGAGCAAAAAATAAGGCTAATATATAACCGATAAACCTGAAATATTTAGGGCTTCTTAAATCAATTAAGATTTGCTTTTTACTGATGATACGAAAAATACGTATTAAATTAAAAAAATTACTTATCATATTTTATATGCACTGTGAATAGCAACTATTCCGCCGCTCAAATTTTTATAACCGACTTCCTCAAAACCGGCTTCTTTAATCATTATTCTAAACTCGTCTTGTGAGGGGAATAAATCTATACTTTCGACCAAATATTCATACGCCTCTTTATTACCCGCTATCATTTGACCAATACTCGGTATAATATTAAATGAGTAGAATTTATAGAAATCTTTTATGTACCCTTCCTTTACTTTTGAAAACTCAAGACATATAAACTTACCCATCGGTTTTAGAATTCTATAAGCTTCTTTTAAAGCTTTATTAATGTCAGGTACGTTTCTAATGCCGAATGCTATAGTATAATAATCGAAACTATTATCCGGAAACGGTAGTTCTTCAGCACTTGCTACAGTAAATTTAAGGTTCTGAAATAAATTAAGATCAATTGCTTTTTTCTTAGCTTGCTTTAACATTTCTTCATTAATATCGCTTAAAGTTAAAGCGATATTATTACCTCTATCTCTTGCTTTTTTAGCAAGCTTTAAAGCAATATCACCGCTACCGCTAGCGACGTCTAATATATGAGAGTTAAGATTTGGGATTTGCCTAATAAATTCATCTTTCCATAAACGATGTAATCCAAAACTCATTAAGTCATTCATTAAATCATACTTATCAGCGACGTTAGAAAAAACGTTATTTACTAAACCTTGTTTTTTAGTGTAGTCTACTTTTTTAAAGCCAAAATTTGTTTGGTTCATAGTTTTTTATTATAAATATTAGTATCAAATGCCGGAACTTCCTGAAGTAGAAACTCTTAAAAACTCCCTAAAAGATAAGCTAATCGGGCTTATTATAGAAAATGTAGAGTTAAAAAGAGATAATTTACGTTATAAGCTATCCTCGCTTTTAGCTACAGAAATCTCAAATACTAATATACTGGATGTTAGGCGTCGTGCAAAATATTTAATTATAGATTTTAATAATGATTATTCTTTAATAGTTCATCTAGGCATGAGCGGCAGATTTACTCTGCAATCTGCTAATTATAAAACTCAAAAACACGATCATGTGATTTTTGATTTAAATAACTGTGAAAAGCTAATTTTTAATGATACTAGACGATTCGGAATGGTTTATAGCTTTAAAACTAATTTCTTGGAAAAAGAATTTTTCAATGATTTAGGAATAGAACCGCTTTCTGATTCATTGACGCTAGAATATTTAAAAAACAAGCTAAAGATTAGAAAAATACCGATAAAAAACTTGATTATGGATAATAAAATTATAGTTGGAGTCGGTAATATTTATGCTTCCGAAAGTCTTCATTTAGCTAGAATTCATCCGGATAAATTAGGTAACGATTTAAATGACGATGAAATAGAAAGTTTAATTAAATCGATTAGAGAAGTATTAGCTAAAGCTATAACTGCCGGCGGTACTACTCTTAAAGATTTTGTAAACGGCGATAACAAACCTGGCTATTTTATCCAGCAACTTACGGTTTACGGTAGAGAGGGACAAAATTGTTTAAGCTGCTCTAGCACTATTATCAAGACAAAACATTCAGGCAGGAGTACTTTTTATTGTAAAACTTGTCAATATAGTTAATTCACTTGACATATTTTTTAAAACTATTTATAAAGCTCTCTATTGCTTACTCAATTAATAGTTATAAAAATATGAAAGTAGACTGCTTACTAATGCGATTATTTACTATAACTCCGTTATTTTATCTGGAGTTCTAGATAAATATGAAAACCTTGCCAATAATAAAAAATTTTTGACAATACTAAAGAAAATATCGCCAGTTGCTTGGCATCATCATATTCATTTTCTCGGTCAATATACGTTTTATAATAAAGGTAATTCTATAAATATAGGTGAAATAATGAAAAATATCGAATTAACTTATTAACACATAGCAAGCTACTTGTTTTGTAAACTAAAGAACCCTCAGCTATAAGCTGAGGGGTTATAAAGTGGAATCGATTAGAAATCGATCATCATTCACAGGTTCACCTTCCTGTTCATCAATATAGTGCTGTATCATTTCATCAGTTATATTACCTGAACTGACCGCCATATAGCCCCTAGCCCACAAATGATTGCCCCAAAATTGTTTTCTTAAATGAGCAAATTCTTGCAATAAAATTCTTGAGCTACTACCTTTTAAATACTGTACTAACTTGCTAAGAGATATTTGTGATTTATATGAGATAAACATATGCACGTGATCACATGATATTTTCCCTGAAATTATATATACTTCATGTTCCATACAAATCTGCCTTAGTAAATCTCTAGCCCTTTCCGCTACTTTGCCTATCAATACTCTCTTCCTATATTTTGGTATCCATATAAGATGTACTTTTAAATCATACTGACTATGACTATTCTTTCTATAACTTCTCATGTTTCTTGATATAAATTCATTGCTAAAGCAATTTCATTATATCTTCCCTTCGCCTGAAGGCGAGGGATTTCTTATCCCCGAAGGGGGACATTAATATTACCGGCTTTTTCGTTACTATTACCGTGTACCAATATAAAAGAACCATTTTGAACTTTTTCGCCTTTAGCAAGCCATGCCTTACTGCCAAGCGGGATAAATCCCAAATCTTTTAGTTTTTCTATTAATGTTTGATCAGAAACTAATCCAGGGAAACGAAAGAAAGGCGACGGAGCAACATTATAACTTACTAATATTTTCCCTGCTCTAATACTTCATTTTCAAAATCATCTTTATTGGAAAGAAGGAAATTATCTTCAAGAGGTTTATCTTTAAAATAAGGATGACTAAACGAATGATTAACCCAGAATGATTAACCCATATTATTTGTAAATAATCCGTTTTCTTGTTGCTTTATTAGCCACAAAAACTCCTCTTGATGTTTATTAATCCATAATCCTGAAATACATATAGCAATCGGAATAGGTTTATTTAGTTTGATCGATAATTCTACGAGCTTTTTAAAAAAATCTTCTTCAAAGCTTTTGGAAGAAGGACACATATCAATCGTAAGAAATTGACCTTTTACTTTATACATGCTACTCGTAGCACCGTAATTTTGTTGTATAGCATAGGCAATTAAGATAGTGATATTAATAAAAGGACGCGAGTTTCGTATTAAGATGCCTAAATTATGGTTAATGAATATGCTATAATGCTTATCCTTTCAAGGTTTGTAAGAGGTGTGACAAGTTTTACAATTTAATAGTTATAGTCAAAAAAGACAATTTACTAAAAATTTATGCAGTTTTAAGTACATTTAATAACAAAAACAATATTACTAATATCCTCGTAACCCAGTTACTATCAGCTATTCAGTTCCTCTATTAATACGAAACTCGCGTTAAATTAATGTCTTTAATTTTCAAACTATCTATTACTTCGATTATTTTATACACATAGTCGTTTAGTAAATATTTAGGTTCCTCAATCTCTAGCCAATCTATTAAATAAACTTCACCGTAACTTCTCAAATTTTCAATAAAACTTTTGTCACGAGCCTTACTACATGACAATTTTTAGAGATGTAAGGACTAAAGGATTGAATTTTGCTGATAATTCATGATGATAACGGGGAAAGAACTTGGTTTACATATGAAAGATCATTCCGCCCCTCTAGTCGAATTATTACAAAAACATATTTCGCTTAATTTATCAAGAGCAAAATGTTTAGGATTATTTATCATTTCAATGCTTAACAGCAGGACAGTAAACATGTCATTGTTATGCAATAGAATGCCGTCTGGGATTAAAGCAGCTTCATGGTATAGAAGGATGCAAAGATTTATCTCTGAAATCTCAATATCATGGAGAGTATTACCTGTTATGTTAGTCATGATGACTGGGTTTGAGCAGGAGCAAAAATGGGTATTGTGTTTAGATAGAACGAATTGGAAATTTGGTAAACGACATATAAATATTTTATATTTAGCTGTCA
>NZ_CM000770.1:435404-438428 GCF_000160735.1 Rickettsia endosymbiont of Ixodes scapularis
ATTGATGCAAATATGTCTATTGCATTTTGCCTAGCTTATCAAACTGGAGAGATTATAGTTTTAGATAAACCAATAGTTATTAAAAAACATGGTTATAGGCAAAATAGTATATTTCGTGTTGGATTAGATACATTGGTTAATATCTTGTATAATATTTCTACTCAATTAGTACGTTGGATACAGCTGTTGTCCTTGATATTCCAATATCCAAAGATGATAAAATGAAAAATTGTCATGTAGTAAGGTCACGAGCTAAAAAAATATTTCCGGTGAGTTGAAGATAGAAGGGATGATTAGGAAAATATGCGCGTCATCCCGTGGCTTGACCACGGGATGACGCCGAGTAATACAACACCCTATAATACTCTGTTTGCATTACTATTTTACCGGATTTTAAATATTTATTACCTAAATTATGTGTCTTTGTATAATTATTATAAAGGTCAAAATATTCCTGCAGTTTATTACTATCTAGCATTGAGAGTATCTAATCTTATATTAGTAATTCTTGACAAAAGGCTAAATATATTGTATAAGTTCAGCACCTTCAGAATGTAATAACAGTATATAGACTCTAAAGTTTTAGGGGAAATATCTTTTCATAAAATCTTGAAGTGCTTAAGTTTTTTTTTTTTTGTCCTTAGGGATTTATAATGCTAAGTACCTCATCACGATCGTTTAAAAACAAATTCAGAGCGGCATTTTGGCCTGTACATAATTACGAACTCGGAAAGTTTATTCCGACGAGTGCCTTAATGTTTTGTATTTTATTTAATCAAAATGTTTTACGAATCTTAAAAGATAGTATTTTAATCTCCGAGATTAGTGCAGAAATAGCAGGTTTTGCTAAAGTTTATTGTGTTACGCCTACCGCTGCTTTATTCGTGATTATTTATGCTAAAATGATTAATCATCTTACCTTTGAAAAGATCTTTTATTATTTAAGTGTATTTTTCATCAGCTTTTTTGTTTTATTTGCCTTTGTAATCTATCCTAATATTCATATTTTTCATGTACATCCTGATAATCTAGCTAACTGGATGGAACACTATCCTCATTTTAAGTGGTATATCTCATTAGTAGGTAATTGGGGTTATATAGTATATTATAGTCTTGCTGAGCTTTGGCCTAATATTTTTTACGTATTATTATTTTGGCAGTTTGCTAATGAACTTACTACTACCGAAGAAGCAAAAAGATTTTATACTCTCTTTTCGCTATTCGGCAACTCTTCTTTAATATTAGTCGGCTTTTTAATGATGAATCTATCATCGGAAGATACTATTATTAAGAAGTTTATGAGTATTTTGGATAGTAAAATCACTTTAGTTCAAGTATCCACGACAATTGTGGCGATTGTTGCTATTGTTTGTTGTTTGTTAGTTAGGTTTATTAGTAAGAACGTTTTCACTAACCCGTTATTTTACGCTAAAGCAAAAAGCGGCAGATTAACTTCAGAACGGATGGGACTGATTAAAAGCTTTAAATATATTGCAAAATCAAAATATTTATGGTTACTTTTAATTTGTTCGGCAGCTTTCGGATTTGCTATTAACTTAGTCGAAGCCGTATGGAAAGCAAAAATTAAGGAATTATATCCGACTGTAAATACCTATGCTGAATTTAACAGTTTGTATATACTTTGGACAGGCGTTGCAATAATGATTATGACCATCATCGGTAATAACGTTATGCGTATGCATAATTGGTTTGTTGCTGCGGTAATTTCACCGGTTATAATAATGGTGACCGGCATTTTGTTCTTTGTACTTATCGTATTTGATCAACAAATTTTATCATTATTTGATGGAGCGATTTTAATGTCACCTCTTGCTCTTGCCGTTTCGATCGGCGGTATTCAAAATATTTTAGCTAAAGGTACTAAATATTCTATATGGGATACTTCAAGAGAAATGTTATATATCCCTCTTGATGAGGAGCTTAAAACCAAAGGCAAAGCTGCAGTTGACGTGATAAGTACGAAAGTTGGCAAATCCTCTAGCGGTCTTGTGCAATCTATTATTTTTACTTTAGTTCCAACTGCTACTTTTACCTCAATCTCACCGATTCTAATGGTGGTATTTACTTTTGTATGCTTAGCGTGGATTTATGCAGTAAGAAAAATATATTTTGAATATCAAAAAATAGCATAATGACATCGACATTGCCCACGTAGGTTCAGTTTTCTTGTCATTGCGAGCGGCTGTAGGCATTGTTGGATGGATCGATTTTCTATTGTCATCCTGCGACTTGATCGCGGGATCCAGTTTAAAATACTAAACTTATTAGAAGTTGTATTTATGGATACCGTGGTCAAGCCACGGGAATGCGTTTTTTGATCCAAGCAGGCAATGCCCTTTTTAGCTAGGAATATTGTAGCATCAACCTATTGATCTACTAAACGCGAGTTTCGTATTCAAAAAGTTGCTGAATAGCTGATAGTAACTGGGTTACGGGGATCTTGATAATACTGTTTTTGTTATTAAATGTACTTAAAACTGCATAAATTTTTAGTAAATTGCTTACTACATGACAATTTTTAGAGATGTAAGGACTAAAGGATTGAATTTTGCTGATAATTCATGATGATAACGGGGAAAGAACTTGGTTTACATATGAAAGATCATTCCGCCCCTCTAGTCGAATTATTACAAAAACATATTTCGCTTAATTTATCAAGAGCAAAATGTTTAGGATTATTTATCATTTCAATGCTTAACAGCAGGACAGTAAACATGTCATTGTTATGCAATAGAATGCCGTCTGGGATTAAAGCAGCTTCATGGTATAGAAGGATGCAAAGATTTATCTCTGAAATCTCAATATCATGGAGAGTATTACCTGTTATGTTAGTCATGATGACTGGGTTTGAGCAGGAGCAAAAATGGGTATTGTGTTTAGATAGAACGAATTGGAAATTTGCTTACTACATGACAATTTTTCATTTTATCATCTTTGGATATTGGAATATCAAGGACAACAGCTGTATCCAACGTACTAATTGAGTAGAAATATTATACAAGA
>NZ_CM000770.1:438928-440137 GCF_000160735.1 Rickettsia endosymbiont of Ixodes scapularis
GGTCCTAAAAGTCGACTGAACAGAAGTGAGGTAATAACAATCTATAATAGGCTACTGGCAGTCATCTTATGATTGTTTTAAGAATTTTTATCTGAAGCAAATATGAATTCATCATCAAAGAGATTTTCAATTAGTAAGCTATAGTCAATTTATAAAAATAATAGGTCCACATTTACCACTATTAGTACTAATATTCAATTCTATTTTGGATCAGTGTGACGGACTCTCTTTTGTAGATTCAAGTAGTATAGAGGTATGTAAGAGATACCGTATTTCAATGAATAAAGTGTTCGCCGGCATAGCAGCAAGCAGTAAGACAACAAAAGGTTGGTTCTATGGACTTAAACTACATCTAATAATTAATAGAGCCGGTGGTATAGTTAAAGCATCTTTTAGCCCTGGCAATAAGGATGATAGAAAACAGCTGGAACTGATAATCAAAAATCTTTTTGGTAAAGTATTCGGAGATCGTGGTTATATTTCGCAACAATTATTTCTACAACTTTTAGAGCAAGGAATTTTTATGGTATAGCTTAAGCAGGTAAGGTAGTTACTTTTTGTAATACGTGATAAACAGCATCAAAAAAATATGTAAAGTTACTAGTATCTTTTCTAATTTGATGTTTAATTTTAAACCAATAATGTTCTATAGGATTAAGATCAGGACTGTAAGTAGGAAGGAATAAAATACTTGCCCCTACCGATTCAATTAATTCTTTTACCTTAGAGTTTTTATGAAAATTAATATTATCCATTACTACGACTTGTCCTGCCCTTAATTCTTTAATGAGTATATCCTTGACATACGTCTCAAAAATAGCTTTATTACAATTGCCTTCAAATATTAGAGGTGCTACAATATTGCTATTAAATAGGCCAGCAATCATACTAATTCTGTGTTTGTGCTGATAAACTTTTTTCACCATAACATCTTTCTCCTTTTGGGCTCCAGCCATGTTCTCGACACGCATTATCTTCTATTCCTGATTCATCCAAAAACACTAGTTTATCTTTGTCTATGGTGGTTATCTTTTCTATAAACTCATTTTCTTAATTTATGATTTCTTTTGGGATGAAGAAAAGTTTTTTTATAGCTGTAACCAACTTTTCTAATCATGTTTATTATAGTTCTTGCTGACACTTTACTAGGATACAAGATGGCTAGCTCTCGACTGCTTTTATCTTTATTAGATTCCAAAAATTTTTTAA
>NZ_CM000770.1:440237-442131 GCF_000160735.1 Rickettsia endosymbiont of Ixodes scapularis
TACTTGACTTGCTTCTATTATTCTTTTCCCTGACTCAATATATTGAATCACTCTCTTTCTTAAATCATATGAATATGGTCTTGGCATAACTATTTTCTAATTACTTTACCATATCCTTTTATTAATATCACTATCTTAATTGCCTATGCTATATAATTTCGAGGATTTGAAATCCTGCTTTTTCTAGCTGTTTACGTGTTTCGGCTTCTGTACGAAAAACTTGCCATGCAGCGTTAATAATATCACTAAAAATAGCCTTTTGTTTTAAAGCATCCTCAATATTAACATTTTTCCATGTAGATTCCTTTGATAATGTTGGAGGAGGCGTTAAAAAGCTTGCAATTAGTATGCCGCTAGGTTTAAGCACTTTACTAAATTACGCGAGTTTCGTATTAATAGAGGAACTGAATAGCTGATAGTAACTGGGTTACGAGGATATTAGTAATATTGTTTTTGTTATAAAATGTACTTAAAACTGCATAAATTTTTAGTAAATTGTCTTTTTTGACTATAACTATTAAATTGTAAAACTTGTCACACCTCTTACAAACCTTGAAAGGATAAGCATTATAGCATATTCATTAACCATAATTTAGGCATCTTAATACGAAACTCGCGTTATTTAGTCTTTTATGGGTGCGATGCTCAGTCTTAGTACACATCAGCTTAACCGGTTTAATGTAACTCCTGAACTTATCAGTAACAATTACTCTTGAAGCTGGATAATTGCCCAATAATCTTGATAGAAAGCGAATAGCTGATTTCTTGTTACGACGCTTCTTTAATAATACTTCTAATTCATGTCCCTCAGACTTAACGGCTCTCCATAATATAAATACTTCGCCTTTAATCTTAATATTCATCTCATCTAAATGCCATTTATCAGTTGGTTTCCTCTCTCTCTTTCTAATAACATCTTGAAAATAAATCGCAAATTTATTACACCAAAATCTTACAGTCTCATGACTTAAAATAATACCTCGATAAGCCATCTGTTCTTGAACATTTCGGTAACTATTATTAAAGCGATGATATAACCATACTGCATGGCTAATAATACTTGCTGGAAAACGATGTCTCTTCAGGGCTTGAGTAATATGCATAACGGTAAGATTTAGTGAGAAATTATTACAGCTATTCTATAAATCATTCCCTGCGTTTCTTAATTTACATCTCACTTAACTTGACGGTGCCGCATGAAGCAGCAATTAAGTGTTGTGACAAAGCAATAGGGCACCGTCAAGTTAAGTGAGTCTGTCTTCATCGATAAAAATACAGATTCAAAATTAGACAACATAGTTTCCTACAATTATAAAAAGAGACGTGACGAATTAAATAAATTAGTTAAAAATCACATAGAACGACAAAAGCAGAGAACAACATAAAAGAATAAATCAATTGCTATCTGACACTCTCTATAAATGCTCTTGCAAAAAAAAATAGACAAATTAAGTAACAACTATTACAGTTAGATAAATAGTTCATAAAATAAAATTACATATGCCAGAGTATATTAGACATGATGAGGGAACATTTTCTTCTCTGACAAAACAACAAAAAGAGGCAATAGGATTACTCTCAATAGGTACTTTCTTAGAATATTTTGATTTGATGCTTTATGTACATATGGCAGGTAGTTCTTAATGAGTTATTTCTTCCCTAAATTTGATCCCAATGTAGCATCATTTTTGTCTGCTGCTGCTTTTTGTTCCACTTATGCCTTTAAGACCTTTTTGGAGCATTTAATTTTTTTGGCTATATAGGTGATAATATAGGGTAGAAAAATTAACCGTTATCATAACAACATTTATGATGGCTATTTTCTTGGAATTAATTATTGGCGAATTTACCAACTTATGATCAAATTGGAAGGAAAGCTGTTGTTATTATGACA
>NZ_CM000770.1:442231-444602 GCF_000160735.1 Rickettsia endosymbiont of Ixodes scapularis
AATCACAAAACCTCCTATACAATATGCAGCTGTTACATTAATAGGTTGTTTAGCTGCTTTAGGCGGGACTGTTGCTTTAGCTATAGCTTCTTTAGTAACTTCACAAGGTTTTAATTGGCGGATCGCTTTTTGGATTGGTGCAATTGTAGCAGTTATTGGTTTTTTAGCAAGAACATCTCTTCGTGAAACACCGGAATTTGTTAATGCAAAACGACGGATACAAAATATTTTGGATGCAGCAAAATTAGATAGTCAAAAGATTATGAGTGTTGGTATACAACAAAATGTAAGTAAGAAAACGATAATTGCAAATTTTTTAACATTATGTGGAGGACCAGTTACTTTATATTTCTCTTATATCCATTGTGGAAATATTCTAAAAAATTCTTTCCATTATACTGCAGCACAAGTAATACATCAAAATTTCATAGTTTCAATAATAGGATTAGCGGTCTACTGTATACTGGTTTACCTTAGTTATAAGATATATCCATTAATAATATTAAAAATTAAATTATTAATATTCTCATGTATAATGATACCTTGTCCTTACTTATTAGATAATATAACATCACCTTTACATTTATTATTAATACAAATAGTACCTATAATATGCGGACCCGCACAAACACCAGCTATGCCAATTTTTCTAAAACATTTTCCCATTTTTAAACGTTTTACTTATGCAAATGTAACATATGCGATAGCACATGCTCTCATGTACATTATAACATCTTTTGGAATTACATATTTTGTACATATTTTCGGACAGTATGGATTGTTGATTATAATAATTCCTTTAATTGCAGGATATACTTTTGGTCTATATCATTTTGAAAAACTTGAAAAGGAAGTTGGTAATTATCCAAAGAAAATAAGTGATAATGATCTAAAAAATAATTCGGTATTGTAAGAGTAGCAGAACATAATTTTATAAGATTAACTTTTATATCTAATAACTCTAAGTATTTAGATAACACTAAAAAATAATACATAGTTTCTTCTACGATTTTTTTAACTTTCTCAGGAGATTTAGCCCCTATTGTCTGCATATTATGTAGTCTATCAAAGAGCTTTATTAGCAGTACATCATGTTTTTTTTCTTTATATAATATCTCTACTGCCTCAGCAGCACTAATCTTTATACCGTCCTCTTTAATCCTGGTTAAATCCATTACCTGATTTGCTACTTTCCACCCAAATTCTTGTGATATCTTCTCCTTGGTTAGTTCTGTGTCTTCTATAGTATCATGCAATATACTAGTAACTAATATATCTGTTCTAAACAAGTAATCTGATATTAGATATGCCACCTCTATTGGATGACTATAAAATGGCTCTCCCGATTGACGCATCTGATTACCATGATATTTCCTGGCGTAGTATATTGCTTTCTTTACTTCCAATACGTCCACTGATGGTACTTTTACTACACTATTTAAATATATTACTTTATCCAGTAATTTCTTAGCATAAATACATATCTCAAACTTTTCTTCCCAATTATTTAAATCTTTCATCCTCTAACTCTTTAACCTGATCGAATCTCATTATTACCTCAAATTAAGTACTTATAGCACCTCTATTCCTAAAATTCTAGTTTTCGAATCATCCGATAGAAGTAGCGTATATGGTATCAGATTACTTATTTTGACTACATAATTTTCTTTTTGTTAAGGATATTTGTTCTTGATTTATATCCAAACATAGTAATTCCCCATCTTTACCAATTTTCTTATATATTAGATCAATCGATTCCCCAGATCCACATCCAACAATTGCTACTTTCATTCCAAGTGAAAGTTTTAATTTATTCAGTAGTATCTGATAAAAAACATCCTTGTGTTCCTACAATATTCCTAAGTCCCTGATTCTCATTACTATCTTGTATTTTATTAAATAAATATAATACTTTATAATAATTAGAAGACTTTACCTCTTTAAAGGAAAAGTATCTACCATCATCATCATGCTTACGGTAAGAACATAAATGTTGAGCAACAATTTTCACTTCTAAACTACTAGAATTTACTATTACAAAATAATGTTCATTATTTCTTTCAAATGATCGAATTGCAGTATAAAGTTGACCATTAAATGTACACGGAATATGAGAGATATTATTATAATTTATAATTAAATTTTTTATGCTTTTCATAAATATAATCATGTAAGTTGTTTTAATTAATTTTATTCTTAACTATATAGACCGGTAATACGAGCAACCTCAGAAATAGAGTAATTATTAGAAAACATATTTTTAGCTACTTCATATTTTCCCTCATTCCTACCAATCTGCATGCCTTGTACCATTCCTTTTTGCACGCCCTCATCAATATATTTATCAGCAATAGTTCTCATAAGTCCCTCT
>NZ_CM000770.1:445602-447218 GCF_000160735.1 Rickettsia endosymbiont of Ixodes scapularis
TAATTGAATCGGTAGGGGCAAGTATTTTATTCCTTCCTACTTACAGTCCTGACCTTAATCCTATAGAACATTATTGGTTTAAAACTAAAGAACCCTCAGCTATAAGCTGAGGGGTTATAAAGTGGAATCGATTAGAAATCGATCATCATTCACAGGTTCACCTTCCTGTTCATCAATATAGCGCTGTATCGTTTCATCAGTTATATTACCTGAACTGACCGCCATATAGCCCCTAGCCCACAAATGATTGCCCCAAAATTGTTTTCTTAAATGAGCAAATTCTTGCAATAAAATTCTTGAGCTACTACCTTTTAAATACTGTACTAACTTGCTAAGAGATATTTGTGATTTATATGAGATAAACATATGCACGTGATCACATGATATTTTCCCTGAAATTATATATACTTCATGTTCCATACAAATCTGCCTTAGTAAATCTCTAGCCCTTTCCGCTACTTTGCCTATCAACACTCTCTTCCTATATTTTGGTATCCATATAAGATGTACTTTTAAATCATACTGACTATGACTATTCTTTCTATAACTTCTCATGTTTCTTGATATAAATTCATTGCTAAAGCAATTTCATTATATCTTCCCTTCGCCTGAAGGCGAGGGATTTCTTATCCCCGAAGGGGGACATTAAGAAATGAGTTTATAGAAAAACGCGAGTTTCGTATTAATAGAGGAACTGAATAGCTGATAGTAACTGGGTTACGAGGATATTAGTAATATTGTTTTTGTTATAAAATGTACTTAAAACTGCATAAATTTTTAGTAAATTGTCTTTTTTGACTATAACTATTAAATTGTAAAACTTGTCACACCTCTTACAAACCTTGAAAGGATAAGCATTATAGCATATTCATTAACCATAATTTAGGCATCTTAATACGAAACTCGCGTAAATTAGAAAAGATACTAGTAACTTTACATATTTTTTTGATGCTGTTTATCACGTATTACAAAAAGTAACTACCTTACCTGCTTAAGCTATAACTTACAAAGATCAAGTTCTATCTAAGTTATTTATGCATTCTCTTCGTCAAGCTTTACAGCTGCTTTACGCATTTTATCCATAAAGTAACCGGTTCCGGCAGGTACTAATCGTCCAACTATCACGTTTTCTTTTAATCCTCGTAACTTATCTACTTTACCGGCAATAGCTGCTTCAGTTAAAACTCTAGTAGTCTCTTGGAATGATGCCGCAGAGATAAACGATCTAGTTTGCAGAGAAGCTTTAGTAATACCTTGTAATATTAATTGTGCTTCAGCAGGTTTTAAACCGTTTTTAATAGCTTTTTCATTTATCTCATCGAATTCATGTCTATCTATTTTTTCACCTGCTAATAACATAGTTCCGCCTGAATCCGTAACCTCTACTTTTTGTAACATCTGACGGATAATAACTTCTATGTGCTTATCATCAATCTTTACACCTTGTAGACGATAAACGGCTTGAACCTCCTTAACAATATAATTTGCAAGAACCTCTACGCCCATTACTTTTAAAATATCTTGAAGTACTGGATTACCATCAATCAATAAATCGCCTTTTTTAACAAAGTCACCTTCGTTAACTACAACATGCTTGCCTTTTGGTACCATATACT
>NZ_CM000770.1:447718-449584 GCF_000160735.1 Rickettsia endosymbiont of Ixodes scapularis
CCGCGTGAATATTGCTTTGATTCAATAATAACTTTACTCGGTATTCCGGTAGCTTCGTCAGTTACGTCACGAATAGAAATACCCTCAACCATATCTTTGAATAAAACTTTACCTGACTTCTCTGTGATAATCGGTATAGTATAAGGATCCCACTCCGCTAGTTTTTGCGTTTTAATAACCATATCACCGTCATCAACAAGTAATCTAGCACCGTATGGAATTTTATGACGAGCCTTTTCATTACCGTTATTATCAAGCAATAATAATTCACAATTTCGGCTCATAACAATTTTGCGTTCTTCGGAATTAATAACAACGTTACGGCTTATAATTTTCACTTTTGCGTCATAGGAAGCTTCTACGGAAGAAACCTCAGCACCTTTTGTTGCCGCTCCTCCGATATGGAAAGTTCTCATTGTAAGCTGCGTACCCGGTTCACCGATAGATTGAGCAGCAATAACCCCGATTGCTTCACCCTCCGATACTAATGTACCGGTAGCAAGGTCCCTACCGTAACATATGCTACATATACCGGTAGTACTTTCACAGGTTAATACGGATTTTATCATAATTCTGTCGAGTCCAGCCGACTCAATCTGCTCTAACTTTACTTCATTAATAAGCTCGCCTTTATTGAGAATTAGATCATTAGTTACCGGATGAAATATATCGATAGCAGCAGTACGACCTAAAATCTTTTCAGCTAAAGGTACTATAACTTCCCCGCCTTCAATAACACTCTTAACTTCAATTCCTTTATCAGTTCCACAATCTTTTTCAGTAATAATACAATCTTGTGCAACATCTACTAATTTTCTTGTTAAGTAACCTGAGCTTGCCGTTTTTAAAGCCGTATCTATTTGCCCTTTACGCATTCCGTTAGCAGAATTAAAACACTCAAATTCAGTTAATCCTTCCTTAAAGTTAGAGATAATAGGAGTTTGTATAATTTGACCGTTTGATTTGGTCATTAAACCTCGCATACCGCCTAGCTGCTTAATTTGCTGGAAAGAACCTCTTGCTCCGGAATAGCCATCATATATATAGCATTTATTTTCTGATGATTTGGATCATCATTAATCGCGCGTAGCATATCTTTCATCATGTCGTTTGCTACTCTATCGGTACATCTTGACCACGCATCAACTACTTTGTTATATTTCTCTCCGTAAGTAATTAAA
This sequence comes from Rickettsia endosymbiont of Ixodes scapularis, assembly GCF_000160735.1. Lineage (NCBI taxonomy): Bacteria > Pseudomonadati > Pseudomonadota > Alphaproteobacteria > Rickettsiales > Rickettsiaceae > Rickettsia > Rickettsia endosymbiont of Ixodes scapularis. The sequence goes on from NZ_CM000770.1 coordinate 448,900, forward strand.
CCGTTTAAATATTGTTGTTCAAATTCTTTTATTTCAAGCTGAGTTTCATTGATATGAGTACTCTTAGATTCCGGTACTACCATATCGTCCATTCCAAAAGAAATACCTGAAGAACAAGCATATTTAAAACCTAGTTTCATTAGCTGATCGGCAAAAATTACCGTAGCTTTTTGACCGCAGTGACGATAAACTAAATCTATAACTAATGATATGTCTTTTTTAGTTAGTTGTTTATTAATAAACTTGAATTCTATATTAGGATTAGAAGGCAATAACTCACCGACCATTAACCTACCGTAAGTAGTATCAATGATAACATGAACCATTTTACCTTCGGCATTTAACTGATTTCTGCGATATTTTATCTTTGTATGAATAGTTATAAATTTATTATATAAAGCATGTTCCATCTCAGCTAAATCTGAGAACATCATCCCTTCGCCTACTTCATTATCAAATGCAAGGGTTAGATAATATAAACCAAGCACTATATCTTTATCCGGTACAATAATAGGACGACCGTTTGCAGGGCTTAAGATATTATTTGTAGACATCATAAATACCCTAGCTTCAAGCTGTGCTTCAATCGATAATGGGATATGTACCGCCATCTGATCACCGTCAAAATCTGCATTGAACGCAGCACAAACAAGCGGATGAAGCTGGATCGCTTTACCTTCAATTA
>NZ_CM000770.1:450584-451685 GCF_000160735.1 Rickettsia endosymbiont of Ixodes scapularis
GACTTTATTAATTTCTTTAAACGATTATTTCTATTAATTACTCTTCTATAAAGTTCATTTAAGTCCGAAGTAGCAAATCTTCCACCGTCAAGCATAACAAGCGGTCTAATTTCAGGAGGAATAACCGGCAAAACATCCATAATCATCCATTCCGGCTTGTTTTCCGACTCTAAAAAATCCTCTACTAATTTTAAACGCTTTACTAATTTTTTCTTTTTGATTTCTGAGGAAGTGGTTTGTAATTCCTTGTATAATTCTTGCTTTAACTTTGAAAAATCAAGCTCTTTAAGCATTTGTTGTATTACTTCTGCACCTATAGAGGCAGTAAATGCATCTTCACCGTACTTATCTTTTGCTTTCTGTAATTCTTCCTCTGTTAAGAGTTCGCCTTTTTGTAAAATCGATAACCCTGGGTCAACTACTAAATAATTTTCAAAATAAAGAATCTTCTCTACATCTCGCATTGTCATATCAAGAAGCGTACTAATTCTTGAAGGCAATGACTTTAAAAACCAAATATGAGCAACGGGAGCCGCAAGCTCTATATGTCCCATTCTTTCACGTCTTACTCTAGAAACCGTAACTTCAACGCCGCATTTCTCACATGTAATACCACGGTTTTTCATCCGCTTATATTTACCGCAGAGACATTCGTAATCTTTTACCGGACCAAAAATTCTTGCACAAAATAAACCGTCTTTCTCAGGTTTAAAAGTTCGATAGTTAATTGTTTCAGGCTTTGTTACTTCACCGAAAGACCACGAACGTACTTGATCGGGACTTGCTATATTAATCCTTATCTGATCAAATTGTTGAGTATTACTTAATTGTCCGTAAAAATTTACTACGCTCATAAATACTTTTCCTTAAAAATTACTCGTATACTTCTTTATTAAAGTTCTTATTGCATGGCTCATATTTTTTGTCATTGCCATACTCCTCTTAGTCGCAGCGTTGTTGCATGGATCGTTTAATGTCATTCCCACGAAAGCGAGAATTCAGTAAAACCTATAAAAAACTTGTTTTTACAGGCTTGTTTTTTAAATAAATAACTTCTATACCAATATTTAAAGTTATTTTTCTGGATCCCCGCTTTCGCGG
>NZ_CM000770.1:451885-459566 GCF_000160735.1 Rickettsia endosymbiont of Ixodes scapularis
ATACTTAATACGTTGCTACCTGCGAACTTGCTAGACGACGTAGCCAATTTTTGAAATTGACCGAGTATACACTTAACTCTAAGTTACTTCAAGCTTTACGTTAAGACATAAAGATCTAAATTCTTTTATCATAACATTAAATGATTCAGGAATGCCTGATTCAAAATTATTTTCACCGCGTACTATAGAATCATAAGTTTTGATCCTACCGTTTACGTCATCCGACTTAACCGTTAACATTTCCTGTAACGTATAAGCTGCACCGTAAGCTTGTAATGCCCAACATTCCATTTCCCCGAAACGCTGTCCGCCGAAATGAGACTTACCTCCAAGCGGTTGCTGCGTTACTAAGCTATAAGGTCCTATAGAACGGGAGTGAATTTTATTATCGACTAAATGATGCAATTTCAGCAAATATTTCTGTCCGACGGTTACTAGACGGTCAAAATATTCACCGGTTCTACCGTCAATTAATTTCACTTGTCCTGAAGGGTCTTGACCGGCAAGTTTTAGCATATCTTTAACGTCCTGAACTTTTGCTCCGTCAAATACAGGAGTTGCAAAATGTACCCCTTTACTTACTTTATTACAGAAAGAGATAATCTCTTCTTCCGATCTTTCAAGTACATAATTAATATTCTCTCCGTATAGCTCAAGTAAGAATTTCTTAATCTGCTCAATACCTATATGCTTATTTTTATATTCCTTGACTAATTCGGATATTTTTTTTGCTAAATTTATTGATGCCCACCCAAGATGCGTTTCTAAAATCTGTCCTATATTCATACGTGACGGAAGACCTAGAGGGTTAAGAACGATATCTATTACAGTTCCATTTTCTAAAAACGGCATATCTTCTTCAGGTACGATACGTGAAATAACACCTTTATTTCCGTGTCTTCCTGCCATCTTATCCCCGGGCTGTAATTTATGCTTAGTTGCAATAAATACTTTTACTACTTTTAAAGCTCCCTGAGGTAAATCATCACCGCTTTGCAATTTCTCTACTTTAGTAGCGAGTCTTTTATCGAGGGCATCTTTTTTCTCATCATAATGAGTCTTTATCTGCTCTATTTCATTCATTACATTTGCATCTTCCACGGTAAGCTGCCAAAATTGCCCTTTAGATAAACTTTTTAGCATTTCACTAGTAATTGTTTGTCCTGCTTTTACTTGTTTAGGACCGTTAATAATCACCTGCCCTACTAAAAGCTTTTCAAGCCAACTAAACACAAAATGCTCAATAATTTCTAATTCGTCGTCTCTGTCTTTTGCTAATTTTTCAATTTGTTGTTTTTCAATAGCAATAGCTCGCTGGTCTTTTTCTACACCTCTACGAGAAAATACCCTTACTTCTACTACAGTTCCGCTAACTCCGGAAGGTACATACAGCGATGAATCTTTTATGTCAAAAGCTTTTTCCCCGAAAATAGCACGTAGTAGCTTCTCTTCAGGAGTAATAGGCGATTCACTTTTCGGTGTTACTTTTCCGACTAAAATATCACCGGCTTTTACTTCTGCACCTACATAAATTATTCCGACCTCATCAAGATGACGTAATGCTTCTTCACTTACATTCGGTATATCACGGGTAATTTCTTCAGGACCAAGGCGTGTATCTCTAGCTATTACTTCAAACTCTTCAATATGAATAGATGTAAATACATCCTCTTTTACTATACGTTCGGATATTAAAATTGAATCTTCAAAATTATAACCGTTCCAAGGTAAGAAAGCCACAAGCACGTTTCTACCTAAAGCAATTTCACCGTTATCCGTACTAGGACCGTCAGCTATAATATCGTTTTTCTTAACGTAATGACCGACCTTAACTAAAGGCTTTTGATTTATACAAGTATTATGATTGGATTTTTGGAATTTTAATAAATTATAAATATCAACCGAAGGAGAACCGTCAACTTTTTGTTCTAGAGTTCTAATCACGATTCTATTTGAATCTACCTGCTCAACAATACCGTCATGTAATGCAAGCACTGACGCTCCGGAATCTTTAGCTACTACCCCTTCAACTCCGGTACCTACAAAAGGTGCATCCGTTTTAATTAAAGGAACGGCTTGTCTTTGCATGTTTGAACCCATCAAAGCACGGTTAGCATCATCGTTTTCTAAGAAAGGTATAAGAGAAGCCGCAACCGATACTACCTGCATAGGAGTCACATCAATGAAATCTACCTCATGCGGTTCTACCATTACAAAATTACCGCCTTCAACTCGGCAATTAATAAACTCTCCTTGCAGCTTTCCGTCTTTATCAACTTTAGAATTTGCTTGTCCTATTTTGTATTTACCTTCTTCAATAGCAGAAAGATATACCACTTCATCGGTTACATGCCCATTTTTAACTCTCCTATACGGACTCTCTATAAAACCATGTTTATTTATTCTAGCATAAGTAGCCATAGAGTTAATTAACCCGATATTCTGACCTTCAGGTGTTTCAATAGGACAAATACGACCGTAATGAGTCGGATGTACGTCACGCACCTCAAAACCTGCTCGATCTCGACTAAGACCTCCAGGTCCGAGTGCCGACAGCCTTCTTTTATGAGTTATTTCCGATAATGGATTTGTTTGATCCATAAATTGGGATAATTGGGAGGTACTAAAAAATTCTTTTACTACTGAAACTAAAATTTTAGAATTTACTAAATCATGAGGCATTACGGTATCAACATCACCTGCCGACATCCTTTCAATTACAGATTTTTCCATTCGGACTAAACCTATTCTAAATTGATTTTCTATCAATTCACCTACTGATCTAACCCTTCTATTACCTAAATGATCAATATCGTCTATGATACCTTTACCGTCTTTAAGCTCTACTAAAACTCTTACGATATTTTTAATATCATCAATTGTTAAAACCGTAACTTCTTCAGAAATATTCAGCTCTAACCTAGAATTCATTTTTATTCGCCCGACTTCTGAAAGATTATATCTTTCCGCATCAAAGAATAAATTATAAAACAGGCTTTCAGCCGCTTCGATATTAGCAGGTTCGCCCGGTCTTAAAACTCTGAAAATGTCACATAATGCTGCCTCGCGATCCTGATTTTTATCAGCAAATAAGGTGTTCCTTATATATGGACCGGATTGAGGATTGATTACTAATACGTTAACATTTTTAATTTTAAGATCATTAATAACATTTAACATATCAACAGTAATCATTTCACCGATTTTTGCTAATACTTCATCGCTTGCAGGATCTCTTAAATCTTCGGATAGATATTTGCCGATTAAAGTTTCATGAGCTACTAAAATATTATTAAGCCCTTCCCCAAAATATTTTTTAGCCAAACGTGGGGTAATTTTTTGTCCTGCTTTCAGTAGAACATTTCCGGTATCTGCATCTACTAAATCACTTGTTAAACGATGAGCAGTAATATGCTGAGGTATAAATTTAACCGCCCAACCTTTATTTTTAACAAGCTTATAAGTTACTGAATTATAATAAAATTTTATAATTTCTTCAGTACTCATACCTATAGCTCTAAGCAAAGTAGTAGCATAAAGCTTTCTTTTTCTATCAATCCTGAAATAAATAACATCCTTAGAGTCAAATTCTAAATCAAGCCAAGACCCTCTATATGGAATAACACGAGCAGAATATAAAAGCTTGCCGGAAGAGTGAACTTTTCCTTCATCATGATAAAAGAACACGCCAGGTGAGCGATGCATTTGCGATACAACCACTCTTTCCGTACCGTTGATAATAAAAGTACCGTTTTTAGTCATTAATGGGATATCACCCATATATACTTCTTGCTCTTTAATCCCTTTAATTTCTCTAGCACCGGTATCCTCATCTATATCCCAAATACTTAATCTTAAAGTAACTTTAAGAGGAGCAGCATAACTTAAACTTCTTTGACTACACTCTTCTACATCATATTTTGGAGTATCGAATTCATATTTTACAAATTCTAAATTAGCAATATTGGAGGAATCTGAAATAGGAAAAATTGAGTTTAATATAGATTGTAAACCTTTGTTTTTTCTTTCAGAATCTTTAATATTTAACTGTAGAAAGTTTTTTTCATATGAATTTTTTTGAATTTCAATCAAATTCGGTATATCTGCTACTAAATTTATGTGACCGAAATTTTTTCTTATTCTTCTATTATGTGACAAGGGTTGTGCTTCTATATTATCCCTTAATGAAACCATATAATCTCCTGACTGATAAAATTACTGCCCGTATTGAAGTGATTGTTCTATGCATTTTATAATAGAATAATCATAATTATAGCTCTTTTTAGCTATAAATTATAAGATTTCTTTGAAATAGTAACAACTATACTCCCAAAAATCTTATTAATTTTCACTAAAAATCAATTATAAATGTTCACAGAACCTAGAAAATTTCAATAATTTAAATTTCTAGACGTATGGTACGTTAACAAAATTATTTTAATTAATAAAATTTTTAATGTAATAGCTTTATCCTATTTCAAAAAAATAACTTAAATTAGCTTTAAAATAATTTTTAAACAAAAAAGCCTTATTCAAAATTAATTACTAAAATAAGGCTTTTTAGATTTTAAGAATTTAATTTAAAGCTATAAAATATTTCATCTGTAATGCAAAAAACATTAGGTCCTGTAAAGAAAAATTAATCTATATTTAGTTGTTTTTTATTGAAAATTATAAGATTTTTTTGGAATAGAAATAACTGTTCCAGCAAGAATCTTATTAATTTTTACTTTAAAAATATCTAAAAATACGAATAATTTTTCTTTACAGGACCTAATGCAGAAATAATTATTTTAATTCAACTTTTGCTCCAGCAGCTTCTAACTTACCTTTGATTTCTTCAGCTTCTGCTTTTTTCACATTGCTTTTAATCGGCTTTGGAGCTTCATCAACTAATTTCTTAGCTTCAATTAAACCAAGACCCGTGATATCTTTCACAACTTTAATTACTTCGACTTTCTTGTCACCGGCAGCTGTTAAAACTACTTCAAACTCAGTTTTTTCAGCAACTGCTTCAACCGCAGGAGCTGCAGTGCCAGCAGCTGCTACAGCTACAGGTGCTGCTGCAGATACACCCCATTTTTCTTCTAGCATTTTCACAAGCTCAGCTGCTTGCATTAATGTTAATGATGATAATTGTTCTTCAATTTTAGCTAAATCTGCCATAATTTTTCCCTTTTTCCTTTTTTTTATATTGAGAGATTACTGCATCAGGTATTTTAAAGTTAATTAAATTCTTTTTTTGCTACAAATTATAAGATTTTTTTAAAATAAGAACAATTATTTCGACAAAAATCTTATTAATTTCCACTATAAAAGCTCTTTAATTATCAATTAAAATATCTGATGCAGTAACCTTTAAGTTAATTTTTACTAGCATGTGCTTGTATTACTCTCGCCATACTCGAAGACGGAGCTTGTGAAACACCTACAAACTTAGTAGCCGGTGCTTGTAATAACCCAACAATTTTACCTCTAAGCTCATTAAGTGAAGGTAGCTTAGAAAGTTCTTTTATTGAATTTTCATCTAACACGTGATTATCGACTATTCCACCAATAATCTTAAGATTATAATTAGCCTTAGCAAAATTAACTACTAATTTTGCCATCTCAACCGGTTCTTTAGAATAAACAATAGCAGTAGGACCCGCAAATAAATTAGCAATACTATCAAGCCCTGTTTGATTTGCAGCTATTTTTGCTAAAGTATTTTTAACTACTTTAAAACCTGCTTCTTTAGATTTAAGTGATTCTCTAAGCGAACTCACTTGACTAACTGTTAACCCGTGATAATGAGTAATAATTACAGAGGGCGATTCTTTATAAATATTTACAATATCCTCTACTGCTACCGGTTTTTCTGATCTTAACACCTTTTAATTCTCCTTTTATAATACAGTTTAATATATTTAAACTGATACAAATGCTTAAAATAACAAAATTTTTTTATTATTTTTTTATTATTACTATACTACCGTTAAACGGCTATAAAAATTATGCTATACTAGTTAAATCTATTTGTACCGATGCTCCCATAGTAGAAGATAAATACATTGCTTTTAAATAACTTCCTTTTAATCCGGCAGGTTTTGCTTTAATTACTGCCTCAATAAACGCATTTAAATTTTTTAATAAATCTTGGTCTGAGAAAGATAATTTTCCAAGCCCTGCATGAATTATACCTGCTTTCTCTGCTCTATATTCTACCTGACCGCTTTTAGCATTTTTAATAGCATTTTTAATATCTAAAGTTACGGTACCAAGTTTAGGGTTAGGCATTAAACCTTTTGGTCCTAAAATTCTTGCAACTGAACCTATAGCTACCATCATATCGGGAGTAGCTATACATACATCGAAATTAATTTTCCCTGATTTAATTTCATCAATGATATTTGTTGAACCTACTAAATCTGCTCCAGCACTTTTAGCTTCTTCTTCTCTTTCTTCTTTACAAATAACGGCAACTCTTACAGTTTTGCCTGTACCGGCAGGTAAATTAACTACACCGCGTACCATTTGATCGGAATGTCTAGGATCAATTCCAAGCTTCATAACTATTTCTAAGGTTGGGTCAAATTTAACATATGATGCTGATTTTAATCGTTCAACTGCATTTGTTAAATTATATAAAGTATCTGATTTTACTTTTTCTCTAGCTTCTCTTATTTTTTTACCGCCGCTAATTTTTACAGCAACATCTTTCTTATTTGACATAATAATTAATTCCCTACCACTTCAAGTCCCATAGATGCAGCACTACCACAAATAATTTTTGTTGCTGCTTCAATATTTTTTGTATTTAAATCAGGTATTTTTAACTTTGCAATTTCACGACAATCATCCATAGTAACTTTACCTATTACGGCTTCTTTCTTAGTAGCACTAGAACCTTTAGTAATTTTAGCATACTTCTTTAAAAAGTAAGAAGCAGGAGGAGTTTTTATTTTAAAAGAAAAACTACTATCTTCATAAACAGTAATTACAGTCGGCAAAGGCACTCCTTTTTCCATACCTTGCGTAGCATCATTAAAATCTTTACAAAATGCTGCAATATTAACTTTTCTTTGTCCTAAGGCCGGTCCTATAGGAGGAGCAGGGGTGGCTCCGGCAACCGGAATTATCAAGTTAATATAACCTTTTATTGCTTTCTGAGACATTTATAAATATCCTTATTTTTCTCTTAAATTAATATTACTTTGTAACAATTGCATGGATCGTTTTTCCCATCATTGCGAGGAAAAGCTGTAAGTTTTGACAAAGCAAGGAAGAAAAAAATTCTGTAAATCAGAATTTTTTTATTATTTCTTCTAGATTGCCACGCAGCCTACGTCTGCTTGCAATGACGACTCATTATCCCGCAACAATGACATCCTGAACATTAGTACAATACAGCTTAAGTAATTAATAAACCGTATTTAGTCCAACTTTTAATCATTTTTCTTTACTTGATTAAAATTTAGTTCTATTGGAGTTGCTTTACCAAATATTGAAACTGAAACTTTTAACCTATTTTTTTCTTGATCTATTTCTTCTACTGTACCCATGAAAGTTTCAAAAGGACCATCTGTAACAGCCACTATTTCACCAACTTCATACAATTTAGAATTCTTTGCTTCTTTAGCTTCTGCTTCCAAATTATTAAAAATATTTTGTATTTCACTTTCTGTAAGAGCTCTTGGTG
>NZ_CM000770.1:460066-461005 GCF_000160735.1 Rickettsia endosymbiont of Ixodes scapularis
TTCCGCTAAAGGAACATTCGCAGTAACTACTTGAGCATTCCCTCTTGGATCCATGCTTTGAATTTGCCCTCTACGACTATTTAAATCGCCTATAATATCACCCATATATTCATCAGGAGTGATAACTTCAACTTTCATAATCGGCTCAAGTAATTTAGGATTACCTTTCGGCATCCCTTCTCTAAAGGCTGCCTTTGCAGCAATTTCAAACGCAAGTACACTAGAATCTACATCATGAAACGCACCGTCAACTAAAGTCGCTTTAAAATCAATCATAGGATAACCGGCAATAACACCGGTTTCTCTAATATTATTTAAACCTTTTTCAACACCTGGTATATATTCTTTAGGCACGGCACCGCCGACGATTTTACTTTCAAAGACAAAAGTTTTATTTTTATCTTCATCTTTTACCTCTTTTAGAGGCTCAAAAATAATTTTTACACGAGCAAATTGTCCTGCACCGCCGGATTGTTTCTTATGGATATAATCAATTTCGCAAAGCTTTTGTTATAGTTTCACGATATGCTACTTGAGGAGCTCCGATATTTTGCTTCAACCTTAAACTCTCTTCTCATACGATCAATGATAATTTCTAAATGGAGGTTCTCCCCATTCCTTTTTATCACTGTTTGTCCTGTTTCATGATCAGGTTGAAACTCTAAATGATGGATCTTCTGCTGCTAAACGAGAAAGTGCTAAGCCCATTTTTTCTTGATCGGCTGTTGATTTAGGTTCTACCGCAAGCTCAATTACCGGCTCCGGAAATTCCATTCTTTCTAAGATTACTTGCTTATAAATATCGGATAATGTATCACCGGTGGTAGTATCTTTAAGACCTGCTAAAGCTACTATATCACCTGCTGATGCTTCTTTTACGTCTTCACGATTATTAGCATGCATTAATAGCATTCTACCGATTTTTTCTCTTTTATTCTT
>NZ_CM000770.1:462005-493206 GCF_000160735.1 Rickettsia endosymbiont of Ixodes scapularis
TTATTAAAGGCTGAATAAACAATTTTCTCTGCAAGGGCTTTCTTCCCTTCTTTCATAATATTATTGATAAATCTTGACAGTAAAATACTGTTATATTTCATATCAGGTAAAATTACTCGCTTTTCCGCGGCGTGACGACGTGACATTTTATTTTTTCTCTCTAACTAATAATTTATTTTTTTGTAACTGCAACTTGTTTACAAGGAGCACCGTAACGTGAACGACCTTGCTTACGTCCTTTAACTCCGGCAATATCATAAGCACCGAGTACGATATGATATTTCACCCCCGGAAGATCAGGAACCTGACCGCCTCTTACTAATACCCTATCATGCTCCTTTACACTATGCTTTTCACCAGGAATATATGCATTTACGGTTCTTTTATTACTTAAACGTACCGTTGCGATCTTACGAAGTGCAGAGTTAGGCTTTTTAGGGGTAACGGTTTTTACAACTAGGCAAACACCGCTTTTAAAAGGATTAGATTCTAAGGCAGGAGATTTGGTCTTACGAGTTTTTGACTTTCTCCCAAAACGTACTAATTGATTATATGTCGGCATTAAAAAAATACTCCAAAAAAAACTTATATATACGATAATTAAAGGGTGGAAAAATACTTCCACCCTTTATTTTAAATCATTTCTAAATACAAATTATAAGAATTTAATTACACTAAATTTAAATTATAATTACTTTTTCCATAAAAGCAAGTATGTTTTAATTAACAATCATTTTTTTCTCAATTATTTTTGCTATAAAGCTGATTAACATCACTAAAATATAATAACAGCACGCAGCAATAAGCATTGGAAAAAAATAATTATATGTTTCAATTGATACAATTTGTGCTCTACGCATTAAATCCATTTCTCCAAGCATAGAAATAATGGCTGATTCTTTAATCAAATTTACAAGCTCATTTACTAATGACGGAAAAATATTTTTAACTGCTTGCGGCAGGATTATATCTTTCATTATTAAAAACTTTGGAATAGCAAGAGCTTCAGCCGCTTCAAACTGCCCTTTATCAACCGCATTAATCCCCGCCCTGATTACTTCGGAAACATACGCTCCCGAATTAAGAGAAAAAGAAATAGCACCTGCCGTAAACACGCTAAATTTAACCACTATTATATACGGCGATGCAAAATAAATAATACTTAATTGAATTAATAAAGGAGTACCTCTGAAAATAGAAGTATAGAAATTTGCAAAAAACCTTAAAGCACGATTTTTATTTACCTTACAAATAGCGAGCAGCATCCCTATTACTAAACCGAATATAACGGCAATAACGCTATATTTTAAAGTTACCAAAGTTCCCTCTACAATAAAAAGGATTTTTGGATAGAATTTTGTTAAATACTCAAACATTTTTAATATATATTTTTTCTTGTCATATCGCGGCTTGACCGCGGTATCTAGAAAAATAAGGATTTTTGGATCCCATGATTTAATCGCGGGATAACATTAAAGGTTTCTAGATTCCTGCTTTCGCAGGAATGACATAAGAACATTAATTAATACACTCTTTTTGCCGGTGGAATTGCACTGATTTCATCGGTTAAAGTGGTTAATGTTACAGGTTTATAATCAAGAACTACTTTACCCGCTTCATCGATAGAGCTAAGAGTATGTTTCATCCAATCTCCATCATTACGATCAGGATAATCTTCACGTGCATGAGCTCCTCTGCTTTCTTTTCTTGCAGCTGCTGAATATACCGTAACCAAAGCTTGATCAAGTAGATTATCTAGTTCTAATGCTTCGACTAAATCACTATTCCAAATCAAAGATTTATCGTTAATTTTTATATCTTTATAGCCGCTTCTTATTTCGCTAATCATTCCTGCTCCTTCATCTAGCACCTCTTGAGTTCTAAATACCGAAGCATGGCTTTGCATAGTTCTTTGCATTTTAAGCCTTAAATCTGCAACTAAAATATTACCGTTAGCGTGACGTATTTTATCGAATCTATTAATAACCTTTTCAAGGCTTTCTTCTTTTAAAGGCCTATGAGGACTCGCAGGCTTAATAAGATCTGCCGCTTTTAATGCAGAGCTTCTACCGAACACTACTAAATCAAGCAAAGAATTTGACCCTAACCTATTAGCACCGTGTACCGATACGCAAGCCGCTTCACCGATTGCCATGAGTCCCTTTACTACGTTATTATGATTCGTACCGTCTTTGATTATGACTTGACCGTGGTAATTAGTCGGTATCCCGCCCATATTATAATGTACCGTAGGAAGTACCGGTATCGGCTCCTTAGTAACATCCACACCGGCAAAAATTTTAGCCGTTTCAGAGATACCGGGCAAACGGCTATGTAAAATTTCAGGCGATAAATGATTTAAATGCAAAAATACATGATCTTTATGCTTGCCGACTCCTCGCCCTTCACGAATCTCGATGGTCATTGCTCTTGAAACAACATCTCTTGAAGCTAAATCCTTTGCAGCAGGAGCGTAACGCTCCATAAAACGCTCTCCGTTTGCATTAACGAGATATCCCCCTTCACCTCTTGCTCCCTCGGTAATAAGGCAGCCCGCCGAATATATACCGGTCGGATGGAACTGTACAAACTCCATATCTTGCAGTGGAAGACCGGCTCTAATCGCCATACCGCCCCCATCACCCGTACAAGTGTGAGCAGACGTCGCCGAAAAATAAGCACGCCCATATCCGCCCGTTGCAAGCACTACATTATGAGCTCTAAAACAATACAGACTACCATCATCTAAATTCCACGCAACTACACCTCTACATTCACCATCTTCCATCAATAAATCAATAGCAAAATACTCAACAAAAAACTGCACTTTATGTTTTAGTGACTGTTGATATAAAGTATGAAGTATGGCATGCCCCGTACGATCTGCCGCAGCACATGTACGCTGAGCTGCTTTTCCTTTACCGTACTCCGTAGTCATACCGCCAAAAGGACGCTGATAAATTTTTCCTTCTTCGGTTCTTGAAAAAGGTACACCGCAATGCTCAAGCTCTAAAATCGCATCGGGAGCGTTTTTGCACATATACTCGATGGCATCCTGATCGCCTAACCAATCAGAACCTTTTACCGTATCATACATATGCCAACGCCAATCATCTTCGCCCATATTCCCAAGAGCCGCACTAATTCCGCCCTGAGCAGCCACAGTATGACTACGGGTTGGAAATAGCTTAGTTATACAGGCGGTATTTAGCCCTTCTTTAGCCATACCGAATGCAGAACGAAGACCTGCTCCGCCCGCACCTACAACTACTACGTCAAATTTATGATGAATGATATTATATGCTTTGGTCATTAAATTAATTTTTTACTATTTTGATACGTGAATTGTCTACCACTGTCACCCCGTGGCTTGATCACGGGGTCTAGTAATTCAATACACAATAATGCTATAAATTGTTTTCTGGATACCGCGGTCAAGCCGCGGTATGACAATTTTTTATCCCCTATAAAACATCGCTACTACAAAAGCTGCAATAGTCACAATGCAAAATAATTGCACTATTATAATCAATGTATTACGTAATTTGTGATAACTTACATAATCCTCAATCACTACACGCATACCAAGCATTGCATGATATAACGAAATAGCCACCGTAATTAACAATGCTATTACGTTAAAAGGCTTTTTAAGCTCCCACATAATAATATTTATGTCATTATTTTTGTTGGTTAACGTAAAATATATTAACCATATAGAACATAAAGCTAATATAATCCCCGTTGCTCTTTGCAATAACCAATGATGAGAACCACTTTTAGCAGAACCGCTATTTTTTGCTTTTACAATTTTTGCTTTAAAATCATATACCATTAATTTTCTCTAAACATATTTTTTTCGTTAAGGTGTTATACCGCGACTTGATCGCGGTATCCAAAAAAACTTATTACTACTAAAGCATAATTTATTTTAAAAAATCTTCATATAAATCATGCCAACTTGGATTACTAGAGTTAATTAAATCTAGCTTCCATTTCCTCTTGTATTCCTTTAGACGTTTTTCACGTCCAATTGCAAGATTAACATCATTAAATTGTTCAAAATAAACTAGTTTATCTATATCGTATTTTGTAGTAAAACCTTTTCTTATCTTCTGCTTATGTTGCCAAATACGTTTTATAATATCTGAAGTAACGCCTATATAGAGTACCGTTACATTTATTAAAGTATATAAACATAATATTCTTTCATTTTATTAAGTTATTTTTTGGATACCGCGATCAAGTCGCGGTATTACACCGAAGACTATTTATATTTTTATACCCATAGCAACATAGTTAATAATATAGAACATACAACTACACACCAACCGGTGATATTAACTGCTTTTATAGAAAAACCGTAACCAATATCCCAAAATAAATGCCTAATGCCGTTACATAAATGATAAAACCAAGCGTAACTAGCAGCTACTAAGCATATTTTTATAATGCAGCAATTAGCAAGTTGTAAATAATTATTGTCATATTTACTAAGGATCAACCACCATGCCAAAATCGATACTGCAAAAAATAGAGCTACACCGGTCATACGATGCAAAATCGACAAAGTAGAACTTATTTGCGGCTTATATATAGTTAAATGCGGCGAAGTTGGACGCTTATTATAAATTTCTTGTTTGGTTTTAGTCATAGCTATTTAATATAATAAAAAATTAGATGAAGGCAGACGAAGTTTAATTTGGAAAAGAGCAAGGCGTTTTATACTTTTTGACTGCAGCGTGTTAATCCTACGTGAAGATCAAAAAATATAAAACAACGTAGCCAATTTTTCAAATTAAACTTCGTCTGCAACCAATGTCTGCGGGTGATAAATCATCTGCTACTGCTCTCCTATCATCAAAGACGAAACATTCACCTTGCCATAAATTATTCTTGTTTTGTGTATCTTCTAAATACTGCAATATACCGCCTTTTAGATGATATACTTCATCATAACCTATGCTTTTAAGTAAGCTGGTGGATTTTTCACACCTAATACCACCTGTACAAACCATAGCAATTTTCTTACCTTTGAGCAATTCTTGATTCTGCTGAACCCAAGCAGGAAATTGTTTAAATGTTTTGGTATTAGGATTAATTGCTGATTTAAATGTACCGACCTCTACTTCATAATCATTACGAGTATCTATTACTATAACATCTTGTTTTGTGATAAATTCATCCCAATCTTTCGGCTCTATATATTCGCCTTTAAACAAATCAACATTCAAATCTTCAACATTCATCGCTACAATCTCTTTCTTAAGCCTTACTTTCAGCTTCTGAAAAGGATGAACATCACTATAATTTATTTTAACGTTAACATCTTTGGGGCCGGTTAGCTTTATTAGTTCTTCAAGTACAAGATTTACATTTTTATATGAACCTGAAAAAGAACCGTTAAAACCTTCATTAGCTAATAAAATAGTACCTCTAACATATTTTTTACCGATAAGCAAAAGCTTTGGTATTAAATTCGCCGGCTCTTCTATATTAACAAAACTATATGCACTTAAAATTGCTATTTTTTCATTCATAATTATTTAGGTGTCATACCGTGGTCAAGCCACGGTATGACATTTAATCACAGCACCGATAACGGCACGAACACACTTGTATCACCCCTTTCAATCAAGAGCAAAATATTTTGCTTATCTGATTTTAGCATTTTCATATAATTCTTCTAGCTTACTTATATCGTCTATGCTTTCCTGATTAATATTGGTTATAACTATTCCCATTTTATCTTGAGGAATAGTATATTTTTGTCTTAGTTCTTCAGTCAAATTACTAAAAGTAATATTATTTACTTCTTTGTTTGTTATTTTTTCCTTATTGGTTTCTTCTTTTGGTAACCTCTTCATTATCCGAAGTAATTTTAATAGGTAATTCAAGCTCTTTTTTATCGCGAAGTATTTTTACTTTTACTTCCTGATCAATAGGAGCATCTGCAATAATTACACGTAATTTTTTAGTATTTTTAACCGGTATATCTGCAAAGTCTATTATTATATCACCTGTTTTAATTCCTGCTTTATCACCTGGACCGTCTTCTTGTACTTTAGCTACTAACACCCCCCTAGTATCTTTAAGTCCTAGCCCTTCAGAAATTTCTTCGGTTAAATCTTGTATTGTTACTCCAAGGCGTCCTCTACTTACTTTTCCATCTTTCTTAAGACGTTCGATTATAGGCTTGGCAGTATTTGACGGTATTGCAAAACCGATACCTATATTAGTACCGAGCGGTGAAAAAATTGCCGTATTTACGCCAATTACTTTCTGATCCAAATTAAACATAGGACCACCGGAATTACCGTTATTAATTGCAGCATCCGTTTGAATAAAATTATCGACTATATTGTCCGTATCTATATCGATATCCCGCCCTTTAGAGGATATAATACCGCTTGTCACAGTACCTCCTAGATTACCGAACGGATTACCGATTGCAATAACCCAATCTCCTACTCTTGCATCATTTGAATCTCCAAACTCAACAGAAGGTAGAGGTTCCTCGCTATCTATTTTTAAGAGAGCTAAATCGGTTTTAGTATCGCTACCTATTAATTTAGCCGATAATTCGGTATTATCTGCAAGTTTTATATTAATTTTCTCAACATTTGCAATTACATGATAGTTTGTCACTATTAAGCCGTTAGGTTCAATAATAAATCCTGAACCAAGCGGAACGCTTTTAGGAGTTTGATCGACCTCTTCTAAATTCAGCGGTATATTAAGCTTTTCTAAAAAATCATTAATGAAATCTAAAGGTTTTTTTTCTTGCAGAGGATCTTTCTCGGCATTTTCCGATTTACTATTAACATATTCTATTGTTGAAATATTAACGACTGCAGGAATTAACGGTTCAACTATATCGGCAAAGCTATAACGGGCGGCTTCACTTACTTTTAAAGGAGCAGAATTTATTTCCGTAAACTCATTCTCTTCTTGATCTGCTACTTTTAAATACTTATTATTTTCTTTTGCTAGAACAACGTTACTTGATATTAAAACTATTATAACAAGAACTATTTTCAGATTAACCATATACTCCAAGTAAATAAAAAGTAGTATACTCGTTTAATTTGGAAAAGAGCAAGGCGTTTTATACTTTTTGACCGCAGCGTAGTTAATCCTACGTAAGGATCAAAAAATATAAAACAACGTAGCCAATTTTTCAAATTAAACGAGTATACTACTTAGTTAGATTTAGATATTTTAAAACTTCAGCATCCGGTGAAATTACAAAATTAGTATCCTCTTTCTTTAAAGAATTTTTATATACTAAAAGTGATCTATAAAATTTATAAAATTCCGGGTCGACTGAATAAGCAGAATTATATATTTTTGCCGCTTTCTCATCGCCGTCACCTTTAATAATTTGTGCATCTCGATAAGCTTTAGCAAGTATTATTTTACTTTCTTTATCTGCTTTTGAACGAATACGCACGCTTTCTTCTTGCCCTTCCGCTCTAATTTGGGTTGCTTCCTTTTCACGTGCCGTTTGCATACGACGATAAATAGCCGCACTATTTTCTTTCGGTAAGTCTGCTCTTAAAATTCTAACATCTACAACGTCAATACCAAAGCTTTTAGCTTCTCCGTCCACTTGATTTAAGATATTTAACATTACGTTAATACGTTCCTGACTTAAAAGGCTACTTAGCGAGATTTTACCTATCACCTTACGCATTGACGATTCAAGATTACGAGTTAACCTAATTTTTACGCCTTGATAATCATGTACCGTTTTATAAAACATTACGGGATTATTAATTTGAAATTTGGCGTAAGCATCAACAATAACTCGCTTACCGTCAGCAGCCGTTAATTCTTTTGCCTCAACCTCAACATCTAAAAGACGCTTATCAAAAAATTCAACATTTTGAATAAACGGGATTTTAATATTTAGCCCTGGATTTTCTATAGTTCTAACTGCCTCACCAAACTGGAATACTACAGCAGATTGGCGTTGGTCAACTGAAAATAAGGAGCTAGAAATCAGTATCAGCCCAAAAACAATTGTAAAAATTATATAATAAATCTTGTGTTGCATTTAATATTCCTTGTTGTTTTTTTGTATTCTATGCTGTTATACTGACATAGTACCCTACGGTTTTATGGCCATGTGCGGCAGTAGTGCATTATTAATAATCGTTTTATTTGAACCGCCTAATATCTCTTCGACTACTTCTAAATATAATCTATCTCTAGTTACTTGCCTACCTGTAGCATATTGTTTATAAATAGCATTAAATCTTTGGCTATAACCTTCTGCTTTTGATATAACTTCTTCTCTATAACCTTCTGCTTCTTGTATAATCTTTGCAGCTGCTCCTCTGGCTTCCGGTAAAATCTTATTATTATAGGCTTGAGCTTGATTTATTTCTTTCTCTTTATCTGCTTTTGAAGTTTGCACGTCTCTATAAGCGTCTATTACTTCGGCAGGCGGCTCGGCTTTTAATAATTGTACTTTCTCAATCATCACACCAGCATTGTAACTATCCAGTATCTTCTGGGCTAATTTTTCTATTTTATAAGTAATTTCTTGCTTTCTATCGGATAATACCCAAGAAATAGGAGTATTGCCTATTACTTCCCTAACGGCACTTTCTACTGTTGCTTTTACTGTTTCTTTAGGTCTTTGTACATTAAAAATAAAATCTTCAAGATTATTAATATGCCACATTACGTCACAATTTAAAGCAACGATATTTTCATCACCGGTAAGCATTATACTTTCACCGGCAATATTTTTAGTATTATCGCCACCGCTATGCAGAGAGCTATTTGTACGATAACCAATCTCAATCCGGCGTGATTGCTTCACTTTCTCAACTATTATCTTTTCAAAAGGAGCCGGTAAATGATAATTAAGCCCGGGGTAACCCTTACGCACAAAACGCCCAAACCTTATTACTGCTGCTTCTTCACCTTCTTTTATTTCATAAATACCCGAAACAAACCATAAAGCAACCATCGCAACAACAGCTAAAATTATTGTTTTAGCATTGAAATTAAACTGGAAAAATTTATCAAAATTAAATTGATTTTTACGCGGTCTTGTGAATATGTTATCTTCTTTATTAGAATCAAAATCTTTCCATGGGGATTTCTTTAAAATCGAGATATATTTTTTATTAAGCATTTGCTTTGTTGTTTTATATTATTTTAAAATACTTCTTGTAAAATTCGCTTATAGAGAGGAATTTGAAGGAAACACGAAACGCAGCACCGCAGCGTACAAAAAAGTACGTGAGGATGTGAGTACCGGATTGACGTACAAATTACCTCTAGAAGTAGAATTTTACAAAAAGTATGAGGATATTTAAGTGATTATATATATTATAGTATATAACGTCAAGTTACGAACTTAAACAGCTTTAAAAAGGAAATTTAATTATGGCGAATTTACACCAAAGACAAATTATAGATAAAATTCAGAATATTACCTTTAAAGACGGTACTTTTTTAAATGAAGTTATATCGGATATTATAATTAAGGGGAATAATATCGGTTTCTCCATAGATATATCAGGTAAAAACAAGTTAGAAGCCGAGGAAATTAGACTTAAGGCAATTAATAAACTTAACGAGATTTCGGAAGTAAATAAAATAACAATTGTTTTCACCGAAAGTAAACCGATGGAGAAAAAAGTTCAAAAACCAAAACATTTTATAGGAAACGTAAAAAAAATTATCTTAGTAGCGTCAGGCAAAGGCGGAGTCGGAAAATCTACAATATCAGCTCTTATTGCTCAGCAGTTAAGTCTAGAAAATTACCGAGTCGGAATAGTAGATGCGGATATTTACGGTCCGTCAATTCCGCATATATTCGGCATTAACGAAGTACCGAAAACGAAAGATGGACGAATAATACCGGTACTTGCTCAAAGCATCGAAATTATGTCTATAGGCTTCTTCGTTAAAGACCACTCGGCAATTATTTGGCGTGGTCCTATGGCGAGCAAAACTATCTATCAACTATTATCGGTAACAAAATGGGATAATTTAGATTATCTAATTATCGATATGCCGCCGGGGACAGGTGATATTCATTTAAGTATGTTAGAAAATTATCATTTAGACGGCGTAATAATCGTAACTACGCCGCAAAAAATATCAGAAATAGACGTAATACGTTCTATAGATTTATATCAAAAACTAAATTTACCTATTTTGGGAATAATTGAGAATATGAGCTATATGCTTAAAAATAATAGCGGCGGGTATTTATCGCAAAAATATAATATACCACTAATCGCTCAAATCCCGATCACACCGCAAATAACCGATGCTTGCGATAAATCACTGCCTCTAACAAACTTATTAACATTACCTTTAGAGAAGTATTTACGATGAAAATACACGTATTGGCAGATGATATAACAGGCAACACCCATCAGGCTATTGCACTTGCTGAAAAATTAACAGAAAAATATACCACAATTAAGCTTGAATATAATTGCTTAGCTAAGCTACCGAACTTTTTACTAAAATATTATCCTATTCATATAAAAAGTGAGCTATTGCTAGTAATTATGGCAAAACCTTTACCTGATATGATAATTACCGCCGGAAGAAGAACGGCAGTACTAGCATTTTATTTAAAAAAGAAATTTAAAGATATCAAGTTAATACAAATAATGCAGCCCTCTTTACCTTATGATGCATTTGATGCCGTTATTCTGCCTTATCATGATTTAAATAATAGCCAAAATGTCATACCGTGGCTTGACCACGGTATCCAAAAAAAAATTAAAGAAAACTGGATTCCGCGATCAAGTCGCGGAATGACAATCATCCCCATCAATGGAGCCATCAACAACATAACCGATAAGTTTGCTGCTGCGAATCTAGAACTGCAAAAATATTATCCTAATCTTAAACAGTTTATTGCAGTGATAATCGGCGGGAATAATAAAAAATTTAATTTCAATGAAGATGAAGCAGTTTTATTTTCTTCATTATTAAATAAAATATATACTAATCAACAAATACCCTTTCTCATTAGTTTTAGTAGACGTACACCACAAACTGTAAAATCAATTATTAAAAATAATATGCCGTCTTCCACAATTATTTATGACCCGAACGAAGACGCAGGCTATAATCCTTATATAGCTATGCTCGCCAAAGCAAAATATATAATCTCTACGGCCGACTCAATCTCAATGTGCAGTGAAGCAGCTTCAAGCGGTAAACCTCTTTATATATTATGCCCACCAAACTTTAATTCTTCAAAGCATAAGATTTTTATAAAGCAGTTAGTAGAACAGAAGATAGCAAGAATTTTTGATAAGTCGGTTATTGCTCTAGAAGAATATAGCTACAAACCCTTAAATGAAGCAGAAAGAGTAGCTGAAATTATTAAATCTTTAGGTTTAACGATTTTATGATACCTTGCAGTGTTTGGACTTCAGGGGAAGAGAGACTATAAATATATTAGTGATATTTTGTTGCATAGCAGGTTTTTTGTCGGGAGCCTTGAAGAATCCGGCTTTATCGAGTTTGCCAAATAAATTTACTAAAAAATGCTCTATTTCTTCTTTAGTAACGCGAGTTTCGTATTAATAGAGGAACTGAATAGCTGATAGTAACTGGGTTACGAGGATATTAGTAATATTGTTTTTGTTATTAAATGTACTTAAAACTGCATAAATTTTTAGTAAATTGTCTTTTTTGACTATAACTATTAAATTGTAAAACTTGTCACACCTCTTACAAACCTTGAAAGGATAAGGATTATAGCATATTCATTAACCATAATTTAGGCATCTTAATACGAAACTCACGTTAATTCTGTAGTTAAATGCTCTATTTTCTTTTTAGAATGCTCGTTATTTTCTTTTTTAAGTGCTGCAAGCTCTATTTTTATCTGAATAGTCCAGCTCATCAAGCTCTTCGGGTTTACTTGATAGCTCTATTTTCATACGGCTACAAGCTTCATCAATAAAATCAATAGCTTTTCAGGTAAATAACGATCGGTAATATAACGGTTTGATAACGTCGCTGCTGCAACTATTGCACTATCGGAAATTCGCACTACATGATGTAGCTCATATTTTTCTTTAATTCCTCTAAGTATTGATATAGTATCCTCAACCGTCGGCTCACTCACGTAAACAGGCTGAAAACGACGAGCAAGTGCTGCATCTTTCTCGATATATTTACGATATTCATCTAGAGTAGTAGCACCGATACAGTGCAGCTCACCACGAGCAAGCATCGGCTTTAGCAAATTCGAGGCATCCATAGCACCGTCGGTTTTTCCCGTACCGACTAATAGATGCAATTCATCGATAAATAAAATAATTTCACCGCTTGATTCTTTGATTTCGCTAAGCACTGCTTTAAGACGCTCCTCAAATTCACCTCGATATTTAGCCCCCGCTATTAATGCTCCCATATCAAGCTCAATAATACGGCAGTTCATAAGCGACTCAGGTACATCCTTACTAAATATGCGTTGTGCAAGTCCCTCTATTATAGCAGTTTTACCGACTCCGGGTTCGCCGATCAATACAGGATTGTTTTCCATACGGCGTGATAGTACCTGTACGGTTCTTCTTATTTCTTCATCACGCCCGATTATCGGGTCAAGCTTACCGCTTTCGGCAAGCTCTGTTACGTCTCTGCCGTATTTCTTTAGAGCATCGTAACTATTTTCTGCCGATTCGGTATCTGCTTTTTTGCCTTTACGAAGCTGTAAAATAGTTGCTGCTAATTTTTTACTATTAATTCCATTATTCGTTAAAATTTTACCGGCTATAGTATTATCATAAGTTAATGCTTCAAATATACGCTCTATGATTACAAAACTATCCCCGCTGTCTTTAGCAATGCTACTCGCTTTTTCTAAAACTTTAAGAGCTTCAGCAGAAGAATAAACTTGTCCCCCTCCCTCAACCTGAACTTTTGGGATTTTATTTAGTTCTAGCTGAACTTGATCTTTTAATAAGGTTATATTACCGCCGGTATTATTATAAGGGTTTGAATTATATCTGTTTCTTCACTTAAAAGACTAGATAATAAATGCAAAGGTAATATTTGCTGATGATCGTTTTTAGCAACAAACGATTGACTACTAGCTATCGCTGATTTAGCATGTGCAGTAAATTTATCGATATTCATATAAATAACACATTTTAATTAATAAAGTTAAATTTTAATATAATAATTTTTAACTAAAGAACCCTCAGCTATAAGCTGAGGGGTTATAAAGTGGAATCGATTAGAAATCGATCATCATTCACAGGTTCACCTTCCTGTTCATCAATATAGTGCTGTATCATTTCATCAGTTATATTACCTGAACTGACCGCCATATAGCCCCTAGCCCACAAATGATTGCCCCAAAATTGTTTTCTTAAATGAGCAAATTCTTGCAATAAAATTCTTGAGCTACTACCTTTTAAATACTGTACTAACTTGCTAAGAGATATTTGTGATTTATATGAGATAAACATATGCACGTGATCACATGATATTTTCCCTGAAATTATATATACTTCATGTTCCATACAAATCTGCCTTAGTAAATCTCTAGCCCTTTCCGCTACTTTGCCTATCAATACTCTCTTCCTATATTTTGGTATCCATATAAGATGTACTTTTAAATCATACTGACTATGACTATTCTTTCTATAACTTCTCATGTTTCTTGATATAAATTCATTGCTAAAGCAATTTCATTATATCTTCCCTTCGCCTGAAGGCGAGGGATTTCTTATCCCCGAAGGGGGACATTAAAATAACAAGAGATGAACAACTACATATAGAATTTTATAATGCTTTCATCATTAAAAAAACAATTTGATAACGATAAGGAGTTTTTGTTAAATCATACAAAAGAATTTTTAACTACACCAGGAGTAGGCATTCCTTTAGAAATAAATAGAGCTAAAATTGAAGAAACTGTTGAAAAAGGCAGCTTTACCGAGGCATTACAGGATTTAGAAATTTTACGTCATGAGAAAACCGGTATAAAGCTTACTAAAATTGAAGGAAAAAATGATAAAACTCCAATATTAATACGTGACAGTCGTAACAATCCTAATGAAAAAATTGTTTTAGGCACTGAAGCTTTTGAAATGCAATATTTAAATGCTATCAGAGGAGCGATAGACAATAGCAAAGGGCGAAAATAAACCTGAGCTTGTGCTGAAATTAAATAAAGAAGCAGTAAAATTTATTAATAGTTTTAATGCTTTGAATATGGAAAAATCACAAAAAAATATCTCAAAAAATATGCAATTTGAGATTGATAATGTTGCTGAATTGCCAGGAAAAAATGGTATTAAAAATGCTCATAAAAATTAAATGTTGCTAAAGATTTTCAAAATTTCAATGATGAGCATTGTAATATAGTAACTTTGTCAAAAGTCATCAATGATGAGGGAAAAGAGCATATTGTAGTTGAAGCGGAAGTAGCTTTTAAAGGCTTGACAGAAGAACAAAAGCAAGAATATCAAAATAGAGACGGTAAAAACTGGTATAATGTAATGCCTGAATGGGAGAAAAAGCTTGTTGATCAGTACGCTGATACAATTCAAAACGGTAGGCATGTTATCCAACCCAGTTACAACAAATTGTTGGCATGAAAAATGCCTTTGAGAAAATTGGTGCAATAACTGACAAAGACGGTAAAAATTTTGAAACATTGCTTACATCTAAACATGCAGGTACATTAGCCTCGATTTCGGATGATATAGATTCTAGACAAAAAATTACCGACTTAAATGCACGCCAAGCCCAAGAATGGACTGAAGACGGTGTTACTCTTCATGCAAATTTAACGGATAAGGAAAAAGAAATATTAAAAAAAGCCATCAAATTAAGAAAAAATATTGAGCAAGCAGATGTTCCTTTTAGAGTATCTTTCGAGACAAAACTTCCTTTTATATCTTTTGATAAAGAAAATATTAATCTAAATATATCAGATGTCTTAAGTAATTTAACAGAAAAAATAAGACAAAATAAACAAGAAAATAAAGGCACTAGTTTAATAAATTTACCTCAGGAAGAAATATTAACAATGTGTGCTAGCGGTAAAGATAGAGAAGGGTTTAATGAACATAATAAAATATCTCAAGCAGTCTCAAAATATACCGGTATAAAAATAACAGACATCGATAAACAATTACTTAAAAACGGTCATATTGCTCAGCAAGCAGGTGGTATTTATGCAGGCGGTGCAACAATAGGTTGTTACGGCACTAAAAAAGAAAATAAAAGAACCATTCCAAAAAGTAGAAAAGAAGCACTTGCTGATATAATGGAATTAACTGCTAAAATTAATAAAATTGAAGACAAAAAAAGATGGATAAAAAGATAGATTCAGAATATGAAAAAAATCATCCTAAAGAATCTATCGTAATACACAGTGATAGGAAAGTTGTTAAACCGGTAGTAACTAAATCGGTGTCACAGCTTAAACCAAGTATAACCCCACCGGTTAAATTTAATAAAAGTCAAAATATAGGTATGGAGAAATAATGTCAGAACTTGCAATTGTAACAGGCGGTACTAGAGGAATAGGTAAAGCTACCGCTCTAGAATTAAAAAATAAGGGTCTTACTGTAGTTGCTAATTTTTTCAGCAATTACGACGCTGCTAAAGAAATGGAAGAAAAATACGGTATAAAAACCAAACGCTGGAATGTTGCAGATTTTGAAGAATGCGAGCAAGCAGTAAAGGAAATTGAAGAGGAATTTAAAAAACCGGTAAGTATTCTTGTTAACAATGCCGGTATTACCAAAGATAAAATGCTACATAGAATGAGTCATCAAGATTGGAATAATGTGATTAACGTTAATCTCAATTCTTGCTTTAATATGTCTAGTAGTGTAATGGAGCAGATGCGAAACCAAGATTACGGTCGTATAGTAAATATCAGTTCAATTAATGCTCAAGCAGGGCAGGTTGGGCAGACTAATTACTCTGCTGCTAAAGCCAGAATTATCGGCTTTACTAAGGTCCTTGCTCGTGAAACTGCTTCTAAAAATATCACCGTTAACTGTATAGCTCCAGGGTATATTGCAACCGAAATGGTAGGAGCAGTACCCGAAGACGTGTTTATTAAAATCATTAATAGTATCCCCCTTACTACATGACAATTTTTAGAGATGTAAGGACTAAAGGATTGAATTTTGCTGATAATTCATGATGATAACGGGGAAAGAACTTGGTTTACATATGAAAGATCATTCCGCCCCTCTAGTCGAATTATTACAAAAACATATTTCGCTTAATTTATCAAGAGCAAAATGTTTAGGATTATTTATCATTTCAATGCTTAACAGCAGGACAGTAAACATGTCATTGTTATGCAATAGAATGCCGTCTGGGATTAAAGCAGCTTCATGGTATAGAAGGATGCAAAGATTTATCTCTGAAATCTCAATATCATGGAGAGTATTACCTGTTATGTTAGTCATGATGACTGGGTTTGAGCAGGAGCAAAAATGGGTATTGTGTTTAGATAGAACGAATTGGAAATTTGGTAAACGACATATAAATATTTTATATTTAGCTGTCAGTTTTCATGGTATAGCGATCCCCCTTTTTGGAATTTTCTAAGTGATAAAAAGTGTGGTAACTCTGATTATATTGAGCGTATTGATCTGATGGAGTGTTTTTTAGAAGTTTTTGACAAAAACCGCATTGAAGCATTAACCGCTGATAGAGAATTTATAGGTAAGGAATGGCTCTCTTGGCTTAGAACAAATCAAATAAGATACGTTTTTCGAGTTAGAGAAAATGGACAATATATCAGTAATGCAAGGGGAAAAATGGTTAAAATACAAGAGTTATTTCGCCCTCTAGCCATAGGATCGCATGTGAGTTTGTCACAACGTAGAATTGGTACAAAAGGTGAAATATTTAATGTAGTAGGGATCAGAAATAAGAAGAGTGAACTTGCAGTCTTAATACATAGTGATGAGATCAAAAATCCTGCTGAGATATATGCTCAAAGATGGCAAATTGAAACAATGTTCAAAGCTTTTAAATCAGCAGGATTCAACTGTGAAGCAACTCATATTACTAATGATTTACGATTAGATACATTGATGCAAATATTGTCTATTGCATTTTGCCTAGCTTATCAAACTGGAGAGATTATAGTTTTAGATAAACCAATAGTTATTAAAAAACATGGTTATAGGCAAAATAGTATATTTCGTGTTGGATTAGATACATTGGTTAATATCTTGTATAATATTTCTACTCAATTAGTACGTTGGATACAGCTGTTGTCCTTGATATTCCAATATCCAAAGATGATAAAATGAAAAATTGTCATGTAGTAAGCAAATTTCCAATTCGTTCTATCTAAACACAATACCCATTTTTGCTCCTGCTCAAACCCAGTCATCATGACTAACATAACAGGTAATACTCTCCATGATATTGAGATTTCAGAGATAAATCTTTGCATCCTTCTATACCATGAAGCTGCTTTAATCCCAGACGGCATTCTATTGCATAACAATGACATGTTTACTGTCCTGCTGTTAAGCATTGAAATGATAAATAATCCTAAACATTTTGCTCTTGATAAATTAAGCGAAATATGTTTTTGTAATAATTCGACTAGAGGGGCGGAATGATCTTTCATATGTAAACCAAGTTCTTTCCCCGTTATCATCATGAATTATCAGCAAAATTCAATCCTTTAGTCCTTACATCTCTAAAAATTGTCATGTAGTAAGAGTATCCCCAAAAAAGACTAGGACAACCGGAAGAAATAGCTAGAGCCGTAGCATTTTTAGTTGATAAAAATGCCGGTTTTATAACAGGCGAGACTATTTCCATCAACGGCGGTCATAAATATGATTTAAACAATTAACTAATATAGATTAGAATATGAAAGAGATAGTAGACCAATTAATCTCTGAAGGAAGAGAGCTTTTAAGTAAAAATGAATATAAAAAAGCACTTAATATATTTACTTTAATTAAACAATATAAAGATTTTCTATATACCTATTATTATAAAGGCTTCACTTACTTATGTTGGGGAGAGTATACTAATAATATAACTGAACAACAAACCCTTTGGCAGTAGCTTCATTACGACAAGCAGCTCTATATACATCTAAACCTAAAGACAGAGATTAGCTTTACTTTTTGCTAATTTAAGGAGTGCGGAAATCACAAAAACTGATGAGACAGATTTCAGTAATTTCTTTACGGCTAAACTGCCGATGCAAAATAAATTTTTTCGTTATGATACCAATAATACCAAAGAAATGATCCTATGGAAAAAGTAGCACTTCAAGATGCTATTTCTTTGATTAGTTATATGTATCATCATGCAGAAGATATATTAAAGAGTTCTAAATCGTTGTTAAATCAAATTTTAACTACTACAAAAGAAGGATTAAGCACATCTCATGGGATGATATAAAGAAAACTACTCCCGGCAATGTAGAGTATGATTTATGGCAAATGGAAAAGCAAGTACCTGAATCTGAAATAATAACTGAGAAAGCAAAAAGCAGACAACTGCGAAGTATAAAGATATCTTGCCTTTCGGTTGATTTCTCAAAACCACTTTTGAAAAAAATAGCGATTTCTTCAACCGACATCAGAAGAGGAGTTGAAGATTTTCTTAATCAAAAATATTTTGCTGATAAATTTACTGAAGAAGAACAAGGTTGTTTTGTCTTATTCTTAGCATATAAAATATTTAGATATGGTAATAAGGTATGTCTCGAATATTTTAGCGAGAAACATCCGGAGCTAATTACAAAAATTTTCAATGATTATCCTCATTTATTTTTTAGGAGAGAGGCAATTAACATATGTATTAAAAATGAAGATGGTAGACAAAAAGCATTAGATGCAATAAAGTTAAAATAGTCGGATAAATTTTTTAAAGATTGCTTTGACACAGTATTCCCTAAGGTAGATGTTGTTGTAAACCTTATATTCGAAGAAGAACCTAAACCGAAGCACGTATCTAATGAACCTGAACTTGTATTTAACTTAGAGGTCCTACCTTTAAATATAGACGAAAATGATGATGTACTACCAACAGGTAATGTAGAAGATAATAATCACTAAACAAATAAAATGACTAGCATATATCACATTCTTGACCGTATTCCTGCTATTTATAAGCAGGACATGGAAATAGAGTATGAGCATTTAGCGATGCAATTAATTAAGTCCGGTAAATTACGGATAGATACCGATGATTGCTGCAATTTTGCAAGGTTTACTGAGCCTGCTCTTAATATAAGCTTAATGGTTAGTAAAGAAGAACTAACAAGTCCGCATTTAGTCCCCGAAACTACCAAGCTTTTTCAAAATTTATACAGAAACTCTGCTTCAGATCAAAAAATAAAATCAATTTTCGACAATTTAAAAAAGCAAATACAAAAGCTACAGCTGGTTAAGAAAGAAGTAATCGAAATGCTGGCACGTCTTTTTGTACAGTCTGCTCATCCAATCGTAATAAGATGGCTTCTTTTTAATAAGACGGAAGTATTCCTTACCTACTCGCATAATATCGGCGATATGATGGATATGGTTAGCTGGCAACGGGTAGGCGGTAATAGCGGTATGCAAAGCACTAACGGTAAGGACGTGGCTATTTTTGTTTCATGCGGCGGTAATCCTTTTGCTGAAAACAATAAAGATCATCCGACTTACGGCAACGGTTTTGCTGCGGCAGCAAGACTTCAGATTATCGCGGCTCAAGAACTTGGGCATTTTGCCGATATAAAAAGAGATGATAGGGGACGGCAAATAACTCGCCATTCAGCTAATTTTTCCGGTACTAAAGCTGCCGATAAAGTACGAATTGCTAGAAAAAATGATATAATACATTGTCATAATTTGCTGGCTAAGCTCCTTAAAGCAGGTATGAAAAAGCAATTAGATTATGAAACGAAACTTAAATTTTATAATGTAAATAAAGTTAGCGGCTTAAAAGTTTATGCTATAAAATTCATGATTTTTATATATAAATTTCGGCTTTTAAATTATAGCAGTAGGAATAACCTAATATTTGTAAAAAAATTTAAAACCGATAAATATATGGCATTAATGATTGAGGCTATGTTTAAAGATATGCAAGCTAATTTATCGCCAAATGCTTACGTGTATAAAAATAAAAACCCTGAAATTGAAGAAGCTGTAGCCTGTATTGAGGCACTTGCTAGAGTACCGCAACAAGCCGTAAAATGGGGGTGTTTAACTACCAAAGAAACTATGCATGACCTTTATAAAATATATTATAACAAGGTTATACCTTCTCTGATTACTAGCTATAATGCTGTCACCGGTGAAAATTATAAACGTGATTTTAAAAAGCCAAAAAGTAATTTCTTTTCTAAAATTAATATCTTTAGTAACAAAAAGTTAATACTAAAACCGGTTAGGGAATTATGAGTATACTGATGTGAAATGAAGAATAGCAGACGAAGATAAACTTCAAAAAGAGCAAGGAATTCACAAGGCGAGGAGGCATTGCTGCGTGGATATCGGTTTTTCCGTCATTGCGAGGAATTACAAAGTAATTTGACGAAGCAATCTCAAGAGTTTGTTATTATTTCATGAGATTGCCACGCAGCCTACGGCTGCTCGCAATGACGATTTAGTATCYTGTTTCTACAGGAAAGATATTATTAGAACAATATCTGAGGGTGTCAGAAAGTTTGTGTAAGTTATAAAAATAGTTAAGAATAAAATTAATTAAAACAACTTACATGAGGCTAATATGAAAAATAAGAGCAAAGTATCAAATCCGACTATAGAAAAAGTAGTATCAGAAATACTATCACAAAGTGATCCATCTGAGATATTTGGCAAAGAAGGGATATTTCAGGAAATTAAAAAACGCGAGTTTCGTATTAATAGAGGAACTGAATAGCTGATAGTAACTGGGTTATGAGGATATTAGTAATATTGTTTTTGTTATAAAATGTACTTAAAACTGCATAAATTTTTAGTAAATTGTCTTTTTTTGACTATAACTATTAAATTGTAAAACTTGTCACACCTCTTACAAACCTTGAAAGGATAAGCATTATAGCATATTCATTAACCATAATTTAGGCATCTTAATACGAAACTCGCGTTAAATATAGATTCAGCTTATATAAACAAAGAAAGGGATATAAATAATAATTGTGAGATGATATCAATAACAGGATGATATTTATAGATAGCGGTGAAACAATAGTAAAAGCAGCGAGATTTTTAAAAGAACATTCGGCTTTATCGGTTGTTAGTGCTTTTATAACTCATGCAGTGCTTTCTGCTGGTTCTAAAAATTCGATAATAGACCTCTTGCATAACAAAGCTAATAGAGAGGAATTTGTACGTCAATCCGGTACTCGCATCCTCACATACTAAAGTGTACGCTGCGGTGCTGCGTTCCGTGTTTTCTACAAATTCCTCTCTATTAGCTTTGTTATGCAAGAGGTCTATTAGAGAATATTTTTATCACGGATACTATAGAAACAAATGACTTATCTATAAAATTTCATATAATACCTGTGTTGCCTATCATCGTAAAAGAGTTAAGAAATATATTATGAGTTTATGTACTCTAGAAATAAATCTATCTGCAATAAAAAATAATTACCTTTTATTACAAGATATTTGCAAAACCTCATTAGTCGGTGCTGCCGTTAAAGCTAACGGTTACGGTCTTGGAGCAGTACAAATTTCTAAAGCTTTAATAGAAGAAAATTGTAGGCATTTTTTTGTGGCCTCAAGTGAAGAGGGAGTGAATTTACGCAAAGCTTTAGGAGTAGATGTTAATATTTTAGTGCTTAACGGCGTTTTTGAACATGATGCTTTAGAGCTGATAGAATATAATTTAACACCTGTTCTAAATAACTTAAAACAAATAGAAATTTGGCAAAAATTTAGTAATTTGAAAAACCGATTATTGCCTTGTTATTTACATTTTAACACAGGGATTAATCGCCTTGGATTAACTCATGATGAAATAGAGCAGTTAATTAATAATCGTGATTTATTAAAAGGGCTAGATTTACAATATATTATAAGCCATCTAGCTATATCCGAGAAAATAGATAATTCTTATAATCTAGAACAATTAAACAGATTTAAAGCTTATTTACGATATTTTCCAAACGTTAAAGCAAGCCTTGCTAATTCCGGCGGCATATTTTTAGGACAGGATTACCATTTTGATTTAGCAAGACCGGGGGCAGCCTTATACGGTCTTAACCCTGTAATGAAAAATCCTGTAAACTTAAAAGCTCCTATAATCCACTTACAGAATTTGACACTAGATAGCCATATCGGTTATAATATGACTTTTACAACTAAGCGTGATAGTGTCATTGCAACGTTACCGCTTGGTTATGCCGATGGATATAGCTGTAACTTTAGTAATCAAGGCGAGGTGTTTATTAACGGTTGCAGCGTTCCTATAGTAGGGCGAATATCGATGGATTTGATAAATATCGATGTTACCGATCTACCACCATCCGATATTTTTCTAGGGCAGGAAGCGGAAATTATCGGAAATCATTGCACGCCCGATAAAGTAGCGAGTATTATAGGTACTATCGGGTATGAGGTATTAACTAGTCTCGGTAATAGATATAAGAGAATTTATAAGTAAGCACCATGAGCTACGGAAATTACGAAGTAATTGACGAAGCAATCTCAGGAATTTGTTATTATTTCATGAGATTGACACGCAGCCTACGGCTGCGGCTTTGTTGCATGGATCGCTTTATGTCATTCCCGCGTAGGCGGGAATCCAGTAAAACATATAAAAAACAAGTTTTTTATATGTTTATTTTATCAAATATGTAACTTCTATATCAATATTTGAAGTTATTTTTCTGGATTCCCCGCCTATGCGGGGATGACATCGAGTAGGTTTTTCGATCCATGCAACAAGGCCTACGGCTGCTCGCAATGACTATTTAGATAATAATTATAAAACAAAAAAATATACACAAATGTTATTAAATATAGCTAATTCGGTCGGTAAACGTACTATAAAGTTTGCACAAAGTGTAGGCAGTTTTTCTCTATTTATCTTTGCTGCCGTTAGCAGTATCATAAGACCGCCTTTATATTTGAGTTTAATCATCAGACAATTATTATTTATCGGGTTTCACTCGCTTTCGGTTGTTGCGATGACAACTTTCTTCTCAGGGGCGGTACTTGCATTACAGAGCTATACTGGTTTTTCCCGTTTCTCAGCTGAAAGTTCCATTGCAACGGTAGTAATATTGTCGCTGACTAGAGAGCTTGGACCTGTCTTAGCCGGACTAATGGTAGCGGGAAGAGTCGGGGCATCAATCGCCGCCGAAATAGCAACAATGAGAGTAACAGAGCAGGTAGATGCTTTATATACTTTATCTACCGATCCTATTAAATATTTAGTTTTTCCAAGAGTAATAGCAGCTATTATTACAATGCCTTGTCTTGTTTTAATCGGGGATATAATTGGTGTTATGGGCGGTTATTTGGTAGGGGTATATAAACTTGATTTTAATAGTGCAGCTTATTTAACCAGTACTTTTCAGTATTTGGAGCCGATTGACGTAATTTCCGGTCTTGTTAAAGCGGGAGTTTTTGGATTTATTATTTCTATAATAAGTTGCTATAGCGGCTATTATTCAGGTAAAGGGGCTAAGGGAGTTGGAAGAGCTACTACCTCGGCAGTAGTAAATTCTTCTATCCTTATCTTAATCAGTAATTATTTAATAACCGAATTATTTTTTAAAGTACAAATATGAGTGAAAAAGAAGAATTTAAAATTAAAATTCGGTCATTATATAAATCATTTGCTAATCATAAGGTGTTAGACGGAATAGATTTGGATGTAAAAAGGGGCAGTTTATTAGTTATTTTAGGTGGTTCCGGTAGCGGCAAATCCGTTCTAATTAAAAATATAGTAGGACTGATTAAACCTGATAAAGGTAAAATTTTTATTGATAATGTAGAAATCCAAGATATCTCAAGTAAACAAAAATTTGAGATTATGGACGGTATAGGTTTTTTATTCCAAGGTGGAGCATTATTTGACTCCTTAAATATACGTGATAATATTACTTTTGAGACTAAAAAATTATCTAAGAAAGAAAAAAACGACCTTGCCGGTGCAAAGCTTAATTCTGTCGGTTTGTCCCCTAGAATACTCGATCTTTACCCTTCCGAATTATCGGGAGGAATGCAAAAAAGAGTAGCCCTTGCTAGGGCTATTTGTAGTACACCGTCGATTTTATTCCTTGATGAACCGACCACAGGGCTTGATCCTATAATGGCAAATGTTATCAATGAATTAATTATAAAAATCCAAGAAGAGTTAGGGGCAACTACGATTACTATAACTCATGATATGATTAGTGCCGAAAAAATAGCTAAAGAAGTAGCTATGATTTATCAAGGAAAAATTAAATGGTACGGTAGTAAAGATGAAATGCGTAATAGTGATAATCCTTATTTAAAACAATTTATAAATGGATTAACTACCGGTCCTATAGAGGTATAAAATGTTTAAGAACTTATTATGTATAGTAATATTTCTAGGTATAAACCTAAATGTTTATGCTATAAATTCTAGCTCTTATACGACAGACGATATAATAAAAATAGTAATTATTCTTGGAATAGTTATTTTAATTTTTAGTCCTGCAAAATTCCGTATAATCGTTATCGGTACTATGTTAGGCTTGGCTTGTGCCTATTTTACATATAAATATATCGTACCTATCTTTATTTCTTCACTAAATGGACCATAATTATCTCTTGACACTAGGGGAGTATTACTTTATATTTTTTACCTATTGTATATTTATAAGTTTTAAGGTATTTAGCTTATGTCTCGTAAATGCGAACTCACAGGTGTGGGTGTTTTATACGGCAATAACGTATCACATTCTCAACGTAAAACTAGAAGACGTTTTGAGCCTAATTTAAGGTCAGTTAAGTTTACAAGTGATATAACAGCCGGGGAATATAGGTTATCGGTTAATGCTAGATGTATTAGTTCAGTGGAAAAAGCTGGCGGTTTTGATGCATATATTCTAAAAGCCGATGATAATGTTTTATCAAGTAACGCTAGAGCTATTAAGAAAAAAATAATTCAGACTAAAACGGCAAAATCATTATGAAAAGCGGTATACATCCAGAATATAAAAAGTTTTTGATTAAAGTAGGAATCGATGTTTTTGAAACAATGTCTACTCATCCTACAGGTGAAATTTTAATGGATGTTGATTTTAGAAAGCATCCGGCATGGAATAAAGATTCCGGAAATGTAGTAAATCAATCGAACAAAAGTGTTAGTGATTTCAATAAAAGATTCTCAGGTCTTTCTTTCGGTAGTGAGAAAGAAGCTAGCTAGGCTTTGTTTGTGGATAACAAATCGTCATTGCGAGAAGAATTACGTAGTAATTCGACGAAGCAATTTAGTCAAAAATTCTGATTTACAGAATTTTTTTTATTATTTTTTCTGAATTGCCGTGCAGTCTACGACTACTCGGTATCTACGCAAGAATGACACTAACAATATTCACATAGTATTGGACTAAGTCAAAATATAACACAGATAAATCGTCAATTCTCAATTATTGCGGGGTGGAGCAGCTTGGTAGCTCGTCAGGCTCATAACCTGAAGGTCGTTGGTTCAAATCCAGCCCCCGCTACCATATTTTTAATGTCATTCTAGCTCACTTATAGCGTTATTGAAGTCTGCTGATGCCATTCCTAACTCAGTGTTGTTGCATGGTTTGGTTTTCCTGTCATTGCGAGAAGAATTACGTAGTAATTCGACGAAGCAATTTAGTCAAAAATTCTGATTTACAGAATTTTTTTTATTATTTTGCTGGATTGCCACAATCCTTTTAGTCGCTCGCAAGGCATTGTTGCGTGGACCAGTAAAACCCACTGTGTCCACCCCCCGTGGCTTGACCACGGGATGACCAGAGGTGAAATTGAACCACGCAACAATGCCCGCTTGCAATGACGACTCGGTATTCACGCGTGCAATGCCTAATTACATCCAATACGAAAGCAAATTATGACTACTCAGAAAATAGTGCCTACAAAATCGACTGATGGCAGTAAGCTTTTTCGTCATCAAGCTAAATTTGTAGCCGGTGTTATGAATATAAATCAAATCCCCAATTTTTCATTGCCGGAAATTGCTTTTGTCGGTAAGTCAAATGTCGGCAAATCAAGACTAATAAACATGATATGTAATAATAAAAATCTTGCTAAAGTTTCTAATACTCCGGGGCGTACTAGGCAAATCAATTTCTTTAACCTTGCAGATAAACTTATTATAGTTGATCTTCCCGGCTATGGTTTTGCTAATGTTCCTATATCAGTCAAAGAGCAGTGGGAAGTGTTAATTAGTTATTATTTACGAAATAGTCATAATTTAAGGTTAGTTAACTTATTGATTGATTCAAGAAGGGGTATAAAAGAAAACGATAAGAAAGTAGCTGAGCTATTACTTGCAAATAAAAGAGAATTTCAAATTATTTTCACAAAATCGGATAAAGTTACGGATCATAAAAACCTTAACGATGAAGCACAGAATTTTCTTGCAACTTTAAACTACTCATGTAATGTTATGTATGTAAGTAGTAGGAGTAAAGAAGGTGTAAGAGAACTTAAAGCTAGTTTGGCAAAATGCATCAAACCTCAAAAATAAAGAGGTAGATAGTGTTTCTTCATTAAATAACATTGCTATAATTAAGAATATAATAAAGTGTAGTAGTGAGCTGAAGAGTCAAGTAATAGTTCTAAAATTACCTGCTACTATTATTATTGACGATAAATTATTTACGGCTTTTTTTGAATCTGTTAGATTGCTTGAGATGTGCGGTGCTAAATATATATAGTACATGATCATATTGATTTACGAAGTTCGTCTTTAATATCACAAATAGATGAAAATTTTAGTAAAAAAATTAGTAAAATAAGCGACTATAGTTCTCTAAATGATCCTATTATTATGGAAATTTTATCCAGTTACGTTAACAAGCTTATAGTAACAAAGTTAAGTAGTATAGGTTGTTATGCAGTTGGTATTTCAGGTAAGGATGCTAATTTACTGCAAGCAAAAAAATCAAAATTATCTCACCGAAAAATTGTAAATCATGATGTTATAAATATTGGTTTTTTGAGTGAGCCTATTATGATTAATCCGGAAATTTTATTAAATTTTGAAGATAATAATATTATACCCGTGATAGCACCGTTTGCAAGCGACGATCAGGAGAAAACACATTTATTAAATGTTAACTTAACGGTAGCAACAATTGCTTCTGCATTAAGTGCGGAACATTTAATATTGCCATATGAGATATTGCAGGTATCCGAGACGTTACCGTATAATATAGAAATACGAGATATTAACTTGTTGAAATCAATGTTAGATGATAGTAATAATTTCATCGAAGAAGAATTAATTAAGATAGCAGTTAATGCACTTGAAAATAATAACGGTTACGTAAATAACGGTTACGTACATTTTGTGAATAGTGAAGCACCGAATTCAATATTGTCAACTATGTTTGATATTAATATAAATTAATAGAGGTTTTTTATGGCAGGAGCATTAGCATCCGATCTTTTATTTGTAGGGTTAACTAGACCGCCGATGATATTTGGAGTAAGTATTAAGTTTGCTGCATTAAATATGATAATGACGATGATAGTATTTATTTGGAATAACGGTATTATGATTTTGTTCGTTGCAGCTGCTTTGCATTTGGTAGCTTATATTATATGTTTTAAAGAACCGAGATTCATAGAGCTATATTTAAATAAAATATCAAGAACTAGCCAATGTCCTAATAAATTTTACTACGGAGCAAATTCGTATAATATTTGAGTTTTATGTTATTCCCGCGTGGATACCAAGTCATCATTGCGAGGAAAAACTGCAAGTTTTGACGAAGCAATCCAGTTAAAAATTCTGATTTACAGAATTTTTTATTATTTTTTCTGGATTGCCAC
Organism: Rickettsia endosymbiont of Ixodes scapularis; assembly: GCF_000160735.1. Taxonomy (NCBI): domain Bacteria; kingdom Pseudomonadati; phylum Pseudomonadota; class Alphaproteobacteria; order Rickettsiales; family Rickettsiaceae; genus Rickettsia; species Rickettsia endosymbiont of Ixodes scapularis. Next base: position 489,989 of record NZ_CM000770.1, read on the forward strand.
GCAGTCTACGGCTGCTCGCAATGACGACTTGGTATCTATGCGGGAATGACATAAAAAGAGGTATAACTGACAAAATAAATCAAAATAGTTAAATCAGGTGAGGTAATGAAGTTATTTAGAACTAGAGTAGCTAAAGAATTAAGGTCTAAACAAGAAAGACCCACTTCGCATTTTATTCCTTATAAATGTCATTGGGATAGTAATACTATTTTAACGAAAGATAATTCTTTATTACAAGTTATTAAAATAAACGGATTTTCTTTTGAAACTGCTGATGATGAAGATCTAGACATTAAAAAGAATATCAGAAATGCCTTACTTAAAAATATTGCTTCGGGAAATATCGTTATGTATTTCCATACTATTAGAAGACGTAAAGCAGTAATATTTGACGATACGGAATTTACTTATGATCCTACTGTAAAAGTCCCTAATGATTTTATTACTTATTTAGGTGCAGAATGGCGTAAGAAACATGCGGGTGCTAGGTCGTTTTTTAATGAATTATATGTTAGTATTTTATATAAGCCTGATACCGACGGTGCTGCTATAGTTGAGTATTTTCTAAAGAAGCTTAGACAAAAATCTAATAAAACCGCTTGGGAAAATGACATGAAAGAGATGAAAGAAAATCTTCAAGAAATGTCAACTAGAGTGGTTAATACATTCAGAAGTTATGGAGCAAGATTACTTGGAGTTTGTCAAACGCAGTCAGGTAGTTATTGTGAAATTTTAGAATTCCTTTCATCTTTAATCAATTGCGGCGATTCACCAGGTCCTATAGCATTACCGCGTGGTACTATTGACGAATATTTACCAACTCATCGCTTATTTTTTGATTCTCGTACTATTGAAGCAAGAAGTCCGCTTGGCAAGAAATATGCCGGAATGATCAGTATACTTGAATACGGTCCTAATACTTCGGCAGGAATTTTTGACGGATTCCTGCAAATGCCTTTTGAATTTGTCATGACTCAAAGCTTTATCTTTGCTAATAGAACAATAGCGATCGGTAAAATGCAATTACAGCAAAATAGAATGATACAATCTGGTGATAAGGCTACTTCACAAATTGCTGAAATTAATACGGCCCTTGATATGGCCACTAGCGGTGATATCGGTTTCGGTGAGCATCATTTATCGCTTTTATGTTCCGCAAATAATATTAAAGCTTTGGAAGATATATTGTCAATGGCAGCAGTTGAGCTTTCTAATTCAGGAATTCAGCCGGTTAGAGAAAAAGTTAACACGGAACCTAGCTATTGGGGACAGTTGCCGGGAAATATGGATTATATAGTGCGTAAATCCACTATAAATACTCTTAATATGGCTAGCTTTGCCTCACAACATAATTATCCGCTCGGTAAAATTAGAGATACCATTGGGGAGAATATGTCACAGTACTTGATACTACTTCAGGTACGCCGTTTTATTTTAATTTCCATGTAAGGGATGTTGGACATACTCTAATTATCGGTCCAACCGGTACCGGTAAAACAGTTCTTATGAATTTCTTATGTGCGGAAGCACAAAAATTCAAACCTCGTATGTTCTTTTTTGATAAAGATCGAGGAGCAGAAATATTTATACGTGCTTTAAACGGAGTTTATACAGTAATTGATCCGGGTTTAAAATGCAACTTTAACCCTTTACAGCTTGAAGATACTAGTGAGAATAGAACGTTTATTTTAGAGTGGCTTCGCGTGCTTGTAACTTCTAACGGTGAAAGTTTAACTGCACAAGATAATAAAATCTTATCTCAAGCGGTAAGCGGTAATTTTAGATTAGAAAAAAAAGACAGAAAGCTTAGTAATGTTATAGCATTTCTTGGTATTGATACACCAAATAGTTTGGCAAGTAGGATTGCAATGTGGGTCGGTAAAGGTTCACACGCTAAGATATTTGACAATGAAATGGATGATATTGATTTACAAAAAGCAAGGGTATTCGGTTTTGATATGACTGAATTACTTAAAGATCCTATAAGCCTTGCACCGGTATTGTTATATATTTTCCATCGTATTAATATCTCTTTAGATGGACAGAAAACTATGATAGTGCTTGATGAAGCATGGGCTTTAATCGATAATCCGGTATTTGCACCTAAGATCAAAGATTGGTTAAAAGTGTTGAGAAAATTAAATACTTTTGTTATATTTGCTACGCAGAGTGTTGAAGATGCCGCAAAAAGTAGAATTAGTGATACGTTGATTCAACAAACAGCTACGCAGATTTTTTTACCTAATTTGAAAGCTACGGATATTTATCGTAGTGCATTTATGTTAAGTCAGCGAGAATATATTTTAATTAAAACTACCGACCCTACTACACGTTATTTTTTAATAAAACAAGGAATAGATGCCGTAGTTGCAAAGGTTAGCTTAGATGGCATGGATAACATAATCAGTGTTTTATCTGGTAGAGTTGAGACTGTAATATTGCTCGATCAAATTAGAGAGAAACACGGCAATGATCCAGATAAATGGTTACCTATATTTTATGAAGCAGTTAAAACATTATAGATTCCTGTCTGTCATCCCGTGGCTTGACCTCGGGATCTTGTCTCACAGACTGTATCCTGAGATCCATAGTACCCTACAATTTTTGTAACAATGTAGAGAAGTAGCGATCAAAAACAGTAATTGAGTCATATTCCAAAATTCTTTTTAATACTGACTTTGCTATGCTACTTGCTTGTTTCAGGCAGTTTCTTAAATGATCTAATCCGTATGTAAAAAATGATACTAAACGTTTTGGATTAGTTTTAGCGGTTCTAATTTTTATGGGTTGTATCTCATGTTGTATTAGTCCATTTTTTATTATTAAAGCTGATGCAATAGCACAAACTGTAACTAATTTTACGAATCTATCTGGGTTTGTTATATGGCTTTTTTCAATATCAAAACCACCGCTTTTGAGATGTTTAAACAACCGTTCAATTGACCAACGAAATTTATATAAAGCAAAAATGCTGACATCCATCTCGCGGCGTGTACACAAAGCCATAAGCTCATTTTTATCATTTCTATAAGCCGATAATGTTACTGCATGATCCCATAACATACCCTTAACTTCAATGTATTCAAGGGCTTTTACATAATCAAAACTCTTACCAACTGGTTTAGATTGTAAAGCATTTGTAATACGAATTAGCATATCTTTTCTGACTGGAATCGCAAATTTAATTTGTTTTGTAGACAAAAAAGTAAGCCATTCTC
>NZ_CM000770.1:493506-497662 GCF_000160735.1 Rickettsia endosymbiont of Ixodes scapularis
CCAGCATGTTCTATCCAGAACAATAATGTATTTATCATTAGCAAAAATATTTAAAATAAACTTAGCAACTTGATCATAATTAAATATTTGATCCCTAAAAAACCTATATATTCTCTGGGTTCTAGAACTATGTTTAGCTTTACCCAAAATTCCAAGTGCCATGTTTTTACCGCTAACAGAGCAATTCTCAATTAGACTCATAATCATTCCAGCAAGACATTCTAGTCTTGATCTTTTCCAAAAAAAGTTTAGTATCAGCGACTGAAGTAGTATATTGTGCATGGTCAAAAAATACACTCTTATACTACTTCAAATACCCATATGCAATACCACTCCTAAGCTTTTATTACAAAAATTGTAGGGTACTATGCCTGAGATCACGTGGTCAAGCCACGGTATGACATTTTTACAATACGACGCAAGTAACTAGTTATGAAATTATTTCCTCGTAGTATACTTATAACATTAGTACTAAGCTTTATCCTAAATTTAGGGCTAGTTACTAAAACTCATGCTAAAGATACTCTTGATAGCATTGTAGATGTTTTAAGCGGTTTAACTTGCGAAACTCAAGGCGTAGGTGATTTATTACGTAGTGAATTCTCTCATACATGTATTGTTGCTCCGTTCTTTACTTTTGCGGTAATGAATCTTGTTTCTCCCGTTTTATACATGAATACGTTTTTAAAGCTTAAAATAAATGATAAAGATTTGTTTAACGATAGTAAGTTTGGAAATTTTCCAGGAGGTCAATGTACTCGTGAAAATAGAATTGATCCTAAAAATCCGGAATTACGTTTTGCTTTATGTAGTAATGCTAAACTAATTGTAGCCAGGGCAACTGCCGTAGCAAAATCGGCACTTGCGATCGCTAAAGCCGTATTAACAGGGAGTGATCCTTGGGATGATATAAAAGAAGCGTGGAAAAATAATAAGAAAGATTATTATGTTCCATATAGCGGTAAGCCTGGTGATGACGGTTTTGCATTTGATGTAGGCTTCCCTGTAATATATTGGAAAGTTATTCAAGATAAAGATAGAATATGTGTTTCAACAAAGGGGTTTACAGGAGACGTTCCCGTCGGCTGTAAATATATGAAAGAGCCGTTTCCGAAATCCATGTATAATAGCTTTATGGATATAGCAGATAAGGATTTTATTGAAGATCCAAATGAAACGCCTACCGATCCTTTAGCCTTAGTTTCCTGTAGTACGGCAGGCGACGGGTGTTATCAAAAAGCTTATAATGCTTCAAAAACTGCAGTAGTCATGACTTCTCCTCTTATAGAATGTATGAGGCAAATGATTGCTAGATTACTAATTAGTAAAGATGTTTGTAATTTTGATAATGTAAGCCAAGTGGTTAATTTGGCTTCAAGGCAAGATAGTGCATTATTTCAGTTCCAAGTAGGAATGTATAAAATAGTTACGGCTTTTTTAACTTTATATGTTATGTTTTTTGGCTTTAAACTATTACTTGCAGGTGAAGTACCGCCAAAAAGTGAGTATATAAATTTTATATTGAAAATGATATTCGTAACTTATTTTTCAATAGGAATTAATATAACCCCTGGTAATGGCTCTCCGTATGACCGGTTAGACGGTATGATTCAGTGGGCGTTTCCTTTCTTACTTGATGGTATAAACGGTTTAGCAAGTTGGGTTATGAATGCTGCTCCGTCCGGTTTATGTAAATTTAATAATCTTTCTTATGACGGTACCGTTTCTTATATTGCATTATGGGATGCATTAGATTGTAGAGTAGCTCATTATTTAGGACTTGATATATTATCTACGTTACTTGTCGAAAATGCTTATCGAAGCCATGATTTTTTAAATTTTGATTTCTTTAGTTTTAGTGCTCCACCATATATTTATTTGCTAATTCCGGCGATAATCTCCGGTAATATGATGTTGGTGTCACTCGCTCTTTCTTATCCGTTACTTGTGATTTCGGTTGCTGCCTTTATGGTTAATGCAACGATTATGTGTATGATATCTATAGTAATACTCGGTATTTTAGCTCCTCTTTTTGTACCTATGTTTTTATTCACATATACAAGAAATTATTTTGATAGCTGGGTTAAACTAATGATCTCGTTCTTGCTACAGCCTATGGTGGTAGTTACTTTTATGATCACGATGTTTTCGGTATATGATTATGGTTTCTACGGTAAATGTCAATATAAGAGCAAGTTAATTCACAATAGTATAGAAGACAAAATTCAAGGTGGTATTACCTCTAAGAGGGATGTTTTAATATTTTACATTAATAATGATTGGGATGATACGTTACAATATCCTGATAAAGATGCCATAGAAAGTTGTAAAAATAGTTTAGGTTATATGTTAAATAACCCTATTACCACGGCATTTAACTTTGCAAAAGATAGTGTAAGTGAAATTGTCGATAGTAAACCGGGTGATACTCCTACCGATAAATTTCTTGCTAAATTCCAGTTTTTATCGGGAGTAGTTTTGGGTCCCGGAATGTTTTTCATGTCTCCAAAAGTGCTTTTTGAGAAAATTAAAAATATTTTGCTTGCGTTAGTTACGGCATGTTTTACATTGTATTTGATGTATAATTTTAGTAGTCAGCTAGCTGAATTTGCTGCAGATATGACGGAAGGAGTAGCTCTTAATAATGTTGCTATAAAACCGCAAGCAATATTTAAGGCAGCTATGGCAGTACTTGCTACTGCGGGTGCTGCAACTAAGGGGGGGCGATCAGATAGCAAGTAGAGGAGGAGTTGGTGATTTAAAAGCTGGTCAAGGTGGAGGAGCAAGTGATTTAGAGGTAGGTAAAGGCGGACTATCAAATGATAATATTGCTGCAAGCGGAGGTACGTCGGCACCTGCGGTAACAACGCCGACAGCTTCGTCTTCTGTAGCAACTTCTAGCTCAAAAACTGTAAGTAGTGAAGCAAGATCAGATGTTGTTACTCCTCCTCCTGCTCCTACAGAAGCTGTTTCACCACCGCCTGCTAGTATTAGAACTTCTATTTCTACACCTGCACCGCAATGTAATATTGAAGCTGAAAGTGTTGGAAAAATCATAAGAGATAATAATCAAGAAAGTAAAAAAGAGATTGATAATACTCCGCCTTTACAGGAAAAAGTTGACAATACAAGTAGGGGTTCAGGAGTAATTGATTATAGTTTTAACTTAAAGGAACATGAAAATCCGACAGGAGTAAAGCAGATACGGGAAAATGCAGAGATTCGAGATAAACGTGTGAAAGTAGAAAAAGCATGGAATGAACTAGTAGCAAGCGGAGGAGGAAGAGTAAGAGAACAAGAAGGAGGAGAAGTATCAGAACGACGTGCAAATGCTGAAAAGAAATGGAATGAATTAGTCGATAGCGGTGTAGTAACTGAGATAAGAGAAAGGGATAATAGTGTAACTAATAAATTTGATAAATTAGCTGATGAACTTAATAAGTCAGAAAAAGCAAAGGTAGAAGAAAATAAAAATATAGAAAACGACAGAAAAGAAGATAATACTACTACGTCACCGCAAGAAAAAGTTGACAGTACAAGTAGGGGTTCAGGAGTAATTGATTATAGTTTTAACTTAAAGGAACATGAAAATCCAACAGGAGTAAAGCAGATACGGGAAAATGCAGAGATTCGAGATAAACGTGTGAAAGTAGAAAAAGCATGGAATGAACTAGTAGCAAGCGGAGGAGGAAGAGTAAGAGAACAAGAAGGAGGAGAAGTATCAGAACGACGTGCAAATGCTGAAAAGGCATGGGATGAGTTAGTAAAAAGCGGCGTAGTAACAGAAAAAAAAAGATAATAGTTCTAATGAAAACTCTTAAAACCTTAAAGATATTTATTATAGTTTATATAGCATCTGTAAGCTTAGCTAGCTTTGCCGGCTTTGGAGAATCATGTTCTAGTTTACCGACTACTTCAGATGGGTATTTAGAAACGGACACGGCATATGGCTATATAATTCGTAATATTGATATGAAAGATCCGAGAGGTAATTGTAACTCAGTTGCATTTAGTATAACGTTTTGTTTTAAAAATGTAAAAGGTAGTAGTAGCCCTTGTACCATGTATACTTTAAATGAAGGTGACTCTAAGAAGATTAGTGATTTAAGTACTGATAATAATCTTGATCTTGGAGCAAATCCTGTATTAAAGAATA
>NZ_CM000770.1:497862-501162 GCF_000160735.1 Rickettsia endosymbiont of Ixodes scapularis
ATGCCGGTAGCATGTTAAATCTTTAAAGTGCTACTTCGCCGCCTACTCCGCCTGATGAAAATGTAATATAGGAAAAAGTTGCTATACGGGAGTAAATTTATAGTCAATCGTTAATTAATTTTTCTGGTCTTGCAGTTCAGTGTTTGAACGAAACGCTTAATAAAATATTTTTTGCCAGAAATGATTGTAGTTCTCAAGATCAAAATTCTAGAATAACTAATCTTGCTGCTTTTTCTACGTTTCAAGGTTATTTAAAGAGAATTATAGGTGCGGCACTAATTCTTTATACTATATTTTTTGCCTTTAATATAGCTCTAAATAAAAAATATGCAAGTACTGAAAAAATAGCTCTTTTTGTAATAAAATTCTTATTCGTTGCTTATTTTTCTATCGGTCTTGGACCTTTAGATTTTAGTGGTGGTCAGCCGACAAAAGAAAACGGTATGTTAAAATATGGATTACCTCTTTTGACGGGAGCGGCACCGGACTTTGCACAGATGATCTTTAATGCAGCAGGTTCTATAGGATTATGTCAATTTGATAATTCAAAGTATAAAGACGGTTATAAATTTTATGGTTTATGGGATGCTATTGATTGCCGTATAGGTTATTATCTTGGCTTGGATTTACTTTATAATATAGATAAGAATGGAGTTTTAGGGAATTCGATCGGCAATGGTCCCGGTGGTAATAATACACCTATACCTAATTTTGATCCTGATGGCAAAAATGATAGACCAAAAGATTTAAGTAAAGCAGGAGCACTGAGATTTTTTGCCGTTATGTTTGGATTCTTTATGGCCGGAAACGTTATTATACTTGCAGCAGGTTTAGTATTTTCTGTAATATTTTTATCTATACTTTTATATTTTATTACGCATTATTTAGTTTGCATGATTACTATTTACGTTATGACATATATTTCTCCTATATTCATTCCTATGGCTCTATTTACTCGTACAAAAGCTTATTTTGACGGGTGGTTAAAAGTATGTATCTCATGTGCATTGCAGCCGGCAGTAATAGCAGGTTTTATAGCTTTATTAATAACTATGTATGATTCTGCAATATTTAAAAATTGTGAATTCCTTAGATATGATTATGAAAAAGGGGATATTAGATTTAGTACTTTTGAGTTAAGGCTTCCTATCGGTGGGGCAGATAAATGTCAGGAAAGTTTTGGATATAAAATGTTACAATATTATGCGGGTGAAGGTTGGGAAGAGCATTTATTAATACTTTTCCCAATAAAATCAATTGTTAGAGATGTTGTATCTATTTTAGCGGAACTTTTGTGCGTATTAGTATTCTCGGTTATTTTTTATTATTTCTCTAAATCTATAGGGTGTTTTGCCGCTGATTTAACTAACGGTCCTAATATGGATGCAGTAACGGCAAGTCCAACTAAAATCGTTGATTTAGTAAAGAAAGGAGCAGCTTTCCTTAAGGATGCTGCTATGGCTTCGCAAGGTAAGCCGCCGGTAGGAGATAAGCCGGATGTTGGAGGTAAGCGTAAAGAGGGAGAGCAGCAAGGCGGGGATTTAGAAAGCGGTGTGGGTGGAGGTAAATGATAGAATATGCAGGGTAACTTATTAAAAGTTTTAGGAGTACTTGCTATAGTAGCAACGTTAGTTTGCTTTATTTTTGCAGCACTTGGTATGATAGGAGCAGTAAAAGTCGGTGACGGCTGTTACATGAGATATGCTCTGGACGGTAAAGGAGGTTCGGATTCAATAACCGGTACTATAACCCTTAATGCTAATGCTAATTATGTAAACACTTCTAAGATGTTGCCCGACGGCACAACTCAGCTTATTCCTGATCCTAATCGTTATGGTGAATGGTTAAATACTCAGGTACTAGTAGAAAACAGTCAACCGGTAAATTTACAAGTAGTCGGTCAGGTTAGTTTGTGTTTAGCTTATGTACCAAAAGACAATTTACAACGTACAGGGGCTGGATCTAATTTAGATGATAGTGGTAAAATGATTCCGATCCCTCGTATTACCGATGCAAATAATAAGCCTGTCTCTCTAATAATAGATGCAAGAAATAATGAATGGCGTAATATTGCCGAATTATATGCCAATGATAGAGTTTTAGTTTCCGTATCTCCTAATTTTGCCAATACGGATGCGACAGTTGAGGATGCTTTTAAAGGTGCTAAGGTTACGAAAGATTGTTCACAAGGCAAAACTTCTTATGAGCCGATTTGTGGAAAATATTCTATTTATTCCGGTAAATATGTTAATGCTTGCGAACTGAAGCAAAATTATTGGCAAGGTAATAAGCATCGGGAAAAATGTTATTGTCTTTTTAGATGTATTCATCAAGAAGATGTTGTTCAGTGGGTATGTGATGCCGCTAATGCCGTTTCTCATTGTTGCCTTGGTCTTATATGTGACTCCTTACCTGCTTGGATAAATCACGAGGGCGACATGCCGGAAGCTTATAAAGATGACGGTAGTTTTACCTTTAGTTGGTCAGATAATTCAGGTAATTTATTGATTGATTATGCGGGACTTCAATGTTCTAATAATGCTAATATTCCTTCAAACGGTAAATGTCCTGATAGTGTCGAGAATCGTAGTCCTAAGGATAAAGATTATATTGGAGGTGTAGATTGTACTTCGGGAATATGTAACGATGGAGATTTTCAAAAGAATCGGAGATTTTGGTATACGGCGGACGGTAAAGGAGGCAAAGGACCAACCGGATTAATATATCAAATGAATGATGCAGGTTCTGTAAGTCAAGCTCTGCCTTCTAAGCTAGAACTTGCTAAATTTGTTGCAGATACAGATCAACCGTCTGACTATAAAGATAAAGACAGTAAATATTTATATAAAGTTATATATAATATACCTTTTAACAGCAATATTGAAAAAAGTTATTTACAATATAGGCTTTGGTCTCCTACCTCACAAGATGCTAGTAAGGATACGGGAGGATACGTTTTAAATATTAAACAGACTAAATGTTATAGAGAGAACGGTAATAGTTTTAACGATACTTTTGATGATCGGGGACGAGTGCAATACATAATAGTAAAGCCTTCGGAAAACCCGAATACTAGCGGTAAAACCTATTCATCTCAAGGAATTAACGTTGATAGTGAAGGTAAATATAACTTTAATGCAAATGAGGCGGGTTATATATGGATGAAAATTCTAAATGATCCTGGTAATAATTTAAGGGACTATAAAGATAGTGAAGGTAGCTATAAAGTACATTTCTCAACATCCTTAAAAGTAGGAAGTTTTACTATTAAAGTAATGAATCCGTTACTTCAGTTATTTA
>NZ_CM000770.1:502162-505514 GCF_000160735.1 Rickettsia endosymbiont of Ixodes scapularis
CGATTAAAACAAACGCAATAAGACATTAGATCAGGCCTGATTTTAAAATAGGAAAAATACGCCAAAAGAAGGGGGTGAGAAGACAAATGAAGAACCGCCTAAACCTGAAACACCGAAATAGAGGGCTCTGGAAGTGTCATACCGTGGCTTGACCACGGTATCCAGCTTACAACGTATATTTTTTGACATTTTTACTGGATACCGTGGACAAGTTACGGTATGACGTGTTGGATAACAATTTAAAATTATGAAAATTCTTAAGAGTTTAGTTTTATTAGTTTTGTTTATGGCGATGCCAGCTAAAGCCGATGATGCTTTTTCATGGATGTCAACCAGTTTTGGCGGGTTAAAAAGCTTATTCGGTTGTTTAGAAGTGCCTGAATTTACAAGTTTTCAAGAGGGTAATATAGGAATTAGTTTATCTACAGCCGGAACTTGGCAATCAACAGGTAATACTGTTGAGAAAGGTAAATTGTTAAAAATAAATTGGTCTACTTCAGGTATTACTCCTGAACCTAGAAAATATCTAGTATTATATAGAATTGATCCAAGGTTTAGTACGCCGCAAGTTTTCATTAAAACTTATAATTATTCTAAATTACAATTTGAAGCTTTAGGATTTCCTCGTTTTGTTACGGACAATAACAGTGAAACACCGGGGGCTATACCGCCTGATAAAAACCTTGATGCACTTTCATTTACTAAAATGTCTGATTCTGTTAAATATTTTAACTATTCTAACGGTAATTCGAGAATTGAAGTTAAGGCCGGCGATGTAGTAAATATTAGTTTAGTTGGTAAAGATAATTTTTTTAGCCCTAATACTCCAAAACTTCCTAATACCGTAGATAATATTTTAACACAGGAACTTGATAGTTCGATATTCGCTGCTTCTGCACTTTATACTCAAAGTAACCTTGGAAATTTTGATAATAGAATAATTTACTCTTCTGCAGAGCAGGTGTGTAATATGATAGATGAGGAAAGAAAAAGTGTATGTAGCGGCACGGGTACTGCTACAAAGTATAAAAACACCGATAATGGAGTAATAGTCGGTAAGCCTATAATAACGGGAGCGGTACAGAATTTCATGGGCTTAATTAATTCTTGTCCTGCTAATGCCGGTATAAATACTAACCCTGCTTGCTATTATGATCAAGGTAGAGGGATGATAATTAAAGTAGGCGGGCAGGTTATTAAGGGACGAGATCAGAGTTTTGTAAATTCAGGCAGCACTCAAAGTAGTTTTATATATTATCAAGCCACTATCGGTGGTACTATGGATTTTACTAGCGATTGGCAAGTTAGTAACATGTTTAGTAATTCAGTTTTAATGAGTGATTGGAGTAATGGCAGATTTCCTGATTATAATAGTTTTGTAAACTATATAAATACTAGCGATTGGTCAGCTAATTTTTTATATTTCGGTCGTTATTCGATGATTGTTGAAATAGGTAACGGGACAAATTCAATTAATCCGGGTGATCAACAAAATATAAAGTTAGAATATTTAATAACATCTGATGGTGCGTTACCTGATTCATCTGTTCGTGGTACGCCGGTAGATTATAACTTTGAGACTGATGCACCGCAAGATGGATATTTATGGTTAAGGGTAGTAAATCCTAATAGTAATATACAAGGGGTAGTTAGTGTAAATTATGCTAATTATACTGGTACGACTTGGTTTTCTGATATAATATATAACGGTGCTATTAAACCTATTACCGATCAGTTTAGAACTTTTAGTCAAAATTTTTATATTAAGTTAGTTAAAAATTCTGCAGTGCAGAATATAGCTAAAGCTGCATTAACCCTTTATGTTACTATATTTGGGCTAATGTTCGTTGCAGGAGCATTAAAATTAACTGCCGTAGAAGTAATAACACGTATATGCAAAATAGCTATAGTAGCTTTTTTAATTAGAGAAGAAAGTTGGAGCTTCTTTAATACATACTTCTTTAGTGTATTTACTGACGGTATTGATTTCTTTGTAACTAACGTAGTAGGTGCTACAAGCTCTAGATCTAATATTTTTGGTTTTATTGATCCTATATTTGATAAATATACTAACGGTAGGATTTGGGGATTACTATTTATTGAATTATTACAAATACATAATGGTTTAGCATTTATCGCTATTATAACCATTTATTCACTTATTACTTATTTTAGAGCTATTTTAGAAGTTATAATAGGCTATGTTATTGCATTCATAGGGGTAACTGTTATGATTTCATTAGCACCGTTTTTCATAATATTAATGTTATTTGAAAAAACTAAAAGTTTATTTGATAATTGGATATCGACATTGCTTAGCTATGTAGTGCAGCCGACAATATTATTGATTTTCTTTTTATTGATAGATCAGGTTTTATCTGAGCAGCTTTTAAAAGTGGTAGTTAGAGCCTGTTGGGATACTCTTATACCGATAAAAATAGGGCTTGATTTAACAAATCTTGGTATTCCGATTAATTTCTCTTTTACATTACCGTTCTTACCCGGAATACCTTTCTATGTACCGGATGTTCCGGAAATTAGTAGCTCTAATATTCTAACGAACAACGCTAATACTTTCTTAGTATTATTTACTACGGCTTTATTATTTTATTCATATTGCTTGATGTTATATGGTTTAGTAACTTTTGTAAATGTAGTAGTCGGAATGCTTACAAATGTTACACCGGCACGAATATCAGGAAATTATCAAGAACGTTCTGATCCTGTGGGAGCCGTTATGCAGGATATAGGTTCGGTAACAAAACCGATTAAAAAGGCTGCAATGGCTCCGGCTAGAGTTTTCAAAGACAAGATAATTGATCAAAATTATAAAGCTAGAAAACCGGAAGGGGGTGGTGAATTTACAAATAAATTCCTTGCTGAGCGTAATGATGTGAAGAAAGAGGAAGGAGAGAGGAAAGAATAATTGTAAATATTTTCACCGTTATTGCGAGGAAATTGCATAGCAATTGACGAAGCAATCTCAGGAATTTAATACTGCTTCATGAGATTGCCACGCTTCCTACGGTCGCTCGCAATGACGTTGAAATTGAGACATATGGAAATAACACATAAAAAATAAATGAACAAAAATATTTTTATTACATTATTAATATCGCTATTGCTGCTTTCCGGGTTGTACCGGCGATACTTGTATTGATCCTGATGATTTCGGGTTTTATCAAATTCAATGTCTCTTCTAGATATGATCCGGAAGAAATTACTTCAAGACAGGAGGTGATCAGGTAGCACCATGCGTGATAGTGCTTATAAGTAAACGGCTATCCTTTAACAGTTATGTAAGACGTGAGTTATATACTGCGATAGAGATACTCAGTCAGTTATCTGCATG
>NZ_CM000770.1:506514-556150 GCF_000160735.1 Rickettsia endosymbiont of Ixodes scapularis
ATCTCCTCTTTATTTTAAGATTATAGATAAATTTTATGATGATAATAGCGGGCAATATAGATTAGTAATAAAGTCTGGAGTTACTGATACTAGACCCGATCCTCTACAATTTTTAACGGATTTAATAAAAGGAGTATTATTTGGTAAGGATGGGATTATAAAGAAAACTTATCAACAAATAATTGATACGTCGGGTTATAGGATGAGTGTCTCGGCTATTTTAACTCTATATATAATGTTTACAGGCTTTTCCTTTTTAATAGGTAATATAAACCTTACTCATATCGAACTTATAGTTAGAATATTAAAAGTTAGTATAGTCTCAATATTATTAAGTACGGATAAAGCTTGGACATTTTTTCATGATTATTTATTCGTATTTTTTATTGATGGGGTTCAGCAAATACTGCAAATAATTAATGAAGCTTCGGCTACCGGCCCCGGTTCTCAAAGCTTGCTTGGGTTACTTATTTCTCCTCAAACTTTATCTAAATTATTTTCTTTACTATTTGTTGATTGGCTTGGTTTTATATATATCATTCTATATTTAATAGCTCTGTATTTTATTTTCTTTCTTATATTTAAAGCTACTATTATATATCTAACCGCTCTTATAACTATCGGTATGATTATAATTATGGGACCGATATTTATTTGTTTCATGTTGTTTAATATAACTCGTTCATTATTTGAGAATTGGTTAAGACAATTAATATCATACGCATTACAGCCTATAATTTTATTTGCCGGTATCGCTTTTATTTCAATGATCATCAGAACCGAAATATATTCAACGCTTGGTTTTGCGGTATGTAAACATGATTTTCCTAATTTAGGTCCGATAAATGAAATATTCGGTAGTTTTCTTGAGGATATAGATCCAAGCCTTGGTAATTCAATATTTTATTGGTGGTTCCCCGTACCAATGAAAGGCGGTATAAATAATTTCCACAAAGCAAAGATATTAGTTCCCGAAGATCATATAATAGTAGATGATTTTTGTAAGAATGATCCTGATAAATGTAAGCATTGTGCTGCGTACGAGTGTATAGATGAACGCTATATTGAATTACCGTTTTTAGATTTAGTTAAAGATACAAAAAGGATTAGTAATTTTATAAACGGGAAATTTGTCCAACTTGATGGGATATTACTAATTTTTGTGTCTATTTATTTGCTAAGTAAATTTAACGATACTGCTATATCGACGGCACAATTTATTGCCGGTACTTCAGGTAATTTAACAGACATACAAAAAGTTAATCAGCAATCTTATAAATCTGCAGCGAAGCAAATGAATAGACCGCTAAGTTATGTGGCTAAGACGGTAAGTGCACCTGTAACTACCCGTGTAAGTGCGAAGTTAGGAGAAACTAGTATGTTCTTTGCTAAAGGATTTGAGGGTATAATGATGGGAAGGCTTGAAAAGCAAGCTCTCGGTTCTTCAGCAAATAAAGCCGTACAAAATGAGGTTAAGAGAAAATACGGTATAGATTCTAAAGATGTAAAAATGAATGCTATTACTGATTATGAAAATGGTATTTCAGGATTATTAAAGAATTTACCTAAGGGGAATGAATTAAAAGCAAAAGAACTATCGCAAATGAAATTTACTCAGCTTCGAGATAAAATTGCTGCAAATAAATATGGAGTGAAAGATTACGCTGCTTTAAGTAAAGAACAAAAAGCTGAGTTTGATAAGTCATTAAAAGATGCTAACTTACGTGAACTCGCTAGTGATGCGAACTTTACTAGAGATTATCAAGATGCTTATAAGCATGCTCACCAAGAAATGTCAGGGTGAGGTGTTGGTCTGTTCGGTAAGAATATAGGAGTGCTTAGAAGCTGGCAAGAGATGGAGCATCGTGTTGATACAAAACGTAAATTAAAAGAAGAAAAGCGTGTAGGTATAGGCGAAAAAATATATGCAGGTTATACAGGAATAAAAAGAGGAGCTTTAACTGCAATAGTCGGTAAAGATTTACACGATGCTTATGAGGGTAATCTAACCAGTGCCGAATGGCATGATTTTGAATATAACGATCCAAGGCTTAGAACTTATAGCGAAAAATTAAAAGATGATGAAAAAGCACGGGAACGTGAAGAGTTTCAAATGCATATTAATAAGGAGACGCTAGCTGCTCAAGCAGATATATTATCATCGGAATATCTAGCAAGACTAGAAAAAGCAGATAGACAGAGTGATGTAGAATATTATCAAGAATTAGCTCAAAGGAAGCTTATTCATGAGGTGCGTGGTAGGTTATTTGAGGAAGGTGATCCGGTAATGATGGGCGATAGATTTATGCGTGAGAAAGCTACTGATTCTCAGATGCGGGATATTATAGATAACGCTCATAGAAAACATGCACAATTTATAGATGAAGATCGATATACCCGTCGTCAAGAGCATTATGATATTATGTACGAGAAAGCTCAGGAAAATTTAGAGCAAACTTATAAAGAGCTTAAAGATCATTTCAAAAGAGATGATATCAAGATCGAAGAAATGCCGGCATTAATAGCACAAAAAGTTAAAGATACCGCCGAGGGAGCTGAAATAGATCAAAAGATTACGGAAGAGCTTAATAACTTTAATGCTGATGTTAAAAATTATGAGTATAGTACTGAAGTATTAAATAAAATAGAGGATAGAAAGCAAGCCATTACCGATGAAGTCAATGCTCAGATCGATCAGATTAATAAATATAGAGAAAATGCAAAAATGCAAACCTATGTAAAGCCTATAGTAAACGAGGGTAGAAAGCTAAGAAAATTAGAAGATCATTTAAGAAATATGAATTAGAAGAGTTGGTACTGCCTAAAAAGAATTGATTGGGGTTATCCTAGTGCTTCGATGTCATCCCCGCGGAAGCGGGAATCCAGTTACTAAAAAGTATAAACACACTAAATTTTTAAAATTAAAAGCTCGATTTATCTCGCTTTTTTCTGGATTCTGTGGACAAGCCACGGAATGACATCGAATATATACTGTTGCAGTAATACTACTTATAAATTTCCTATTAAAACGTTTCTTCAATTTTTTCTATATTAGTTAAGCTATATATTAACTAATTATTATTAAAGGGTTTATGAAGAAACAACATATAATAAATGAGACTTTTTTAGATGCAATTCTAGCAAAGAAATTAGGCACTAATTATACTTCTCCAAAAGAAATCAACGATCCTGACTTTGATGAAGCAGCAAAGCATTTCATCGATCTATTAATTCACGCGAGTTTCGTATTCAAAAAGTCGCTGAATAGCTGATAGTAACTGGGTTACGGGGATCTTAATAATACTGTTTTTGTTATAAAGTGAGTACAAAATACAAATTGCTAATTAAAATATGGTATTTATAGTATTAGAAAAAAGTTTATAGGTTATTGAAAAAACTTTAAGAACAATAACCTATGATAATGGATTTTACAGAAATATTTTGTTACGTCGATGATTTTTTTCAAGAATTAGACAAGCATACAAATTCAATTACTAATCATAACAACAAATCTGGTCCTAAAAGTCGACTGAACAGAAGTGAGGTAATAACAATTATAATAGGCTACTGGCAGAATATTAGTTTGTTTCTTGCTTTTAACGTTACTATTTGCTGGGGAATACAGTTAAATCTATATATTATAGCATAGGCAATTAAGATAGTGATATTAATAAAAGGATATGGTAAAGTAACGCGAGTTTCATATTAAGATGCCTAAATTATGGTTAATGAATATGCTATAATGCTTATCCTTTCAAGGTTTGTAAGAGGTGTGACAAGTTTTACAATTTAATAGTTATAGTCAAAAAAGACAATTTACTAAAAATTTATGCAGTTTTAAGTACATTTTATAACAAAAACAATATTACTAATATCCTCGTAACCCAGTTACTATCAGCTATTCAGTTCCTCTATTAATACGAAACTCGCGTTTCTTAATGTCCCCCTTCGGGGATAAGAAATCCCTCGCCTTCAGGCGAAGGGAAGATATAATGAAATTGCTTTAGCAATGAATTTATATCAAGAAACATGAGAAGTTATAGAATGACTAACGAATATTAGAATTACCCTCAACGAACATTAAAATTACCTATAAAAAAGAAGTAACTATGGACAGTAAAATCGAATAAAAATTTCTTTTTTAAGATTTATATATTATTCGAGAATTACTGATGACATGTACAAATAAACAAGTAGGTATTTTAATGCAAAAGATCAAAAAATATAATCAGATAATTTCTGCTGCAAAAGCAGGTATGAGTGTAAAAACGGCACGTAAGTATTTACGTGTTAATAAGTATCCAAGCGAATTACGAACAATACGTAAATATAGGACACGTAAGGATCCATTTGTTAAGCACTGGGATGAAATAGAATCAATGCTAGAATCAGCTCCGGTAGTTGCAAGCAACTACCATATTAGCATATTTGACAGAAAAGTATCATGGGAATTATAATGGAAAGCAATTATGCTGTTTGCAGAAAAGGTTGAAACAATGGAGAGCTGAACATGGTAAGGATAAGCCAGTAATCTTTTTACAAAATATTCTTCCTGGCAAACAAAGCCAGTCTGATTGGAGCAATATGAATCAATTGGGTATTTGTATTGGTGGGAAACCATATCCTCACTTACTATTTCATTTTATGTTGCCTTATTCATGTTGGGAAACTTTCAGCATATGCCATAGTGAAAGTTTTGATACATTAGCATCAGGGTTTGAAAAAGCTGTATGGGAGTTAGGTGGAGTTTTACCAGAGCATCGTACAGATAATTTAAGTGCAGCTACCAAGCAATGTGGTAATAGTAGACAATTTACAGAAAAATGGCAAGAATTGCTTGGTTATTACGATGTTGCACCATCGCGAAATAATCCCGGTGTTAGTCATGAAAATGGTTCTGTTGAAAAAAGTCATGATACATTTAAGCAAGCAGTGAAACAACATTTGCTATTACGTGGATCACGTAATTTTGTTGATTTAAAAGCTTATGAATTATTCCTTACACAAATTAAAGAAAAGCGCAATAGCTGTAGAAAAGAAAAATTAGCTGAAGAATTAGTTTATTTAAAAGAGTTACCAATCAGGAAATGGAATGCACCTACAATATTATCAGTACGTGTTAACCCAAGCAGTACAGTTAGTATTTTATCTGTAGCTTATTTGTGCCTAGTCGCTTAATAGGTTATACTTTAAAAGCTTATATTTATTCTGAAGAAATAGAGCTTTACTATGGTAACAAATGTTTACAAAAAATGTCTAGAATCAGCAATGGCTATGTTATTGATTATAGACATATTATTGATAGTTTAGTACGTAAACCTAGAGCATTTGTCCAATATCAATATTATGAAGCTTTATTCCCACGTGCTATATTTCGTCAGGTATATGACCAGCTTATATCTATATATCCATATAAAGGGCATAAAATATATCTTAAAATATTACAATTAGCAAAAATGTATGGAGAATTGAATGTAGTTGCTGCATTAGAAGTGCTATTAGAAGAGAAGATTGAGCCAATAATTGATCATATTACAGATTTACTAAATAGTCAGACTAAAACTGTTTGTTCAGTAAAAATTAATCAACCAATACTGTCTGAATATGATCAATTACATTGCTTTAAAACAATGGAGGTCGCATGAGTAAACAGATAATAACTCTGCAACCGCTAAATAATTTACTCAAGAACCTTTGCTTACCTACTTTTGCATCATGCTACAAATCAGTTGCAGAAAGCTTTGAGCAAGAAAAGAAAACATATATAGATTACTACAGGAGTTAGCCATACGTGAGTTAGAACATAGACATCAGCAACGTATTGCCAGATTGCTGAAGCAAGCAAAACTCTCTCGAGATAAGTTATTAAGCAACTTTGATATTAAGAGTATCCCAGGATTATCRTCAACTAAGATCCAATATCTTGCACAAGGAGAATTTATGGATCGCTATGAAAATATACTTATTTTTGGTAATCCTGGCACTGGCAAAAGTCATCTTAGTATAGGTTTAGCACGTGAGTGGTGTCTTGCTGGTAGGCGTGTATTATATACAACAGCAGCTAATTTGGTTCAACAATTACTAGAAGCAAAACTTAGTTTAAAACTTAAGCAAATTATTCTTACTACATGACAATTTTTAGAGATGTAAGGACTAAAGGATTGAATTTTGCTGATAATTCATGATGATAACGGGGAAAGAACTTGGTTTACATATGAAAGATCATTCCGCCCCTCTAGTCGAATTATTACAAAAACATATTTTGCTTAATTTATCAAGAGCAAAATGTTTAGGATTATTTATCATTTCAATGCTTAACAGCAGGACAGTAAACATGTCATTGTTATGCAATAGAATGCCGTCTGGGATTAAAGCAGCTTCATGGTATAGAAGGATGCAAAGATTTATCTCTGAAATCTCAATATCATGGAGAGTATTACCTGTTATGTTAGTCATGATGACTGGGTTTGAGCAGGAGCAAAAATGGGTATTGTGTTTAGATAGAACGAATTGGAAATTTGGTAAACGACATATAAATATTTTATATTTAGCTGTCAGTTTTCATGGTATAGCGATCCCCCTTTTTGGAATTTTCTAAGTGATAAAAAGTGTGGTAACTCTGATTATATTGAGCGTATTGATCTGATGGAGTGTTTTTTAGAAGTTTTTGACAAAAACCGCATTGAAGCATTAACCGCTGATAGAGAATTTATAGGTAAGGAATGGCTCTCTTGGCTTAGAACAAATCAAATAAGATACGTTTTTCGAGTTAGAGAAAATAGACAATATATCAGTAATGCAAGGGGAAAAATGGTTAAAATACAAGAGTTATTTCGCCCTCTAGCCATAGGATCGCATGTGAGTTTGTCACAACGTAGAATTGGTACAAAAGGTGAAATATTTAATGTAGTAGGGATCAGAAATAAGAAGAGTGAACTTGCAGTCTTAATACATAGTGATGAGATCAAAAATCCTGCTGAGATATATGCTCAAAGATGGCAAATTGAAACAATGTTCAAAGCTTTTAAATCAGCAGGATTCAACTGTGAAGCAACTCATATTACTAATGATTTACGATTAGATACATTGATGCAAATATTGTCTATTGCATTTTGCCTAGCTTATCAAACTGGAGAGATTATAGTTTTAGATAAACCAATAGTTATTAAAAAACATGGTTATAGGCAAAATAGTATATTTCGTGTTGGATTAGATACATTGGTTAATATCTTGTATAATATTTCTACTCAATTAGTACGTTGGATACAGCTGTTGTCCTTGATATTCCAATATCCAAAGATGATAAAATGAAAAATTGTCATGTAGTAAGAAAAAATTCGATTATTTTGAAATATTGATAATTGATGATATATCATATGTACCATATAATCGTGAAGAAACTGATGTTTTATTTACCTTATTACCTGAACGTTATGAAATGAGTAGTGTATTAATTACTAGCAATTTAGTTTTTGCAAAATGGAATACTATTTTTAAAGATGAAATGACTACGTCAGCAGCTATTGGCAGATTGGTTCACCATTCTTCAATTCTTGAACTAAATACTGAAAGTTATAGAATCGCTACAGCGAAAGGCAAAAAATTAACTATAAAATCGGAGGATAATAATGTAATACTTTAGACAATATTTTTTACTCAAAAATGGGGAATTTTAATATTCGTCATGGGGAATTCTAATGTTCGTTCATCAAATTATCACTATCTTAATTGCCTATGCTATATGTCAAGGATATACTCATTAAAGAATTAAGGGCAGGACAAGTCGTAGTAATGGATAATATTAATTTTCATAAAAACTCTAAGGTAAAAGAATTAATTGAATCGGTAGGGGCAAGTATTTTATTCCTTCCTACTTACAGTCCTGATCTTAATCCTATAGACCATTATTGGTTTAAAATTAAACATCAAATTAGAAAAGATACTAGTAACTTTACATATTTTTTTGATGCTGCTTATCACGTATTACAAAAAGTAACTACCTTACCTGCTTAAGCTATACTAGGTAAACCTATCTTTTCACAAAAATTTCCTACCTTGTAATATATAGTATCTTTAGAATTTAACTTGAAAGATTTAGTATTTAACGCGAGTTTCGTATTAAGATGCCTAAATTATGGTTAATGAATATGCTATAATGCTTATCCTTTCAAGGTTTGTAAGAGGTGTGACAAGTTTTACAATTTAATAGTTATAGTCAAAAAAGACAATTTACTAAAAATTTATGCAGTTTTAAGTACATTTTATAACAAAAACAATATTACTAATATCCTCGTAACCCAGTTACTATCAGCTATTCAGTTCCTCTATTAATACGAAACTCGCGTTAATTAGCAATAATTATTAAAACTAAATCTAGAATATTAAAAAATAGACAAATGGTTTGCCATAAGACTTCTCTTCTTGCTTAATGCTACTTTTTAATAATTCATATATTAGAGATTTTAAAATAAAGAAAACCGAATCCAGAATAGATTCGGTTGAATTTTAGAGAGTTTTTACTTACTACCGAATGAAGAAACAATTTTATTAATTAATGATTCAATATTAATTGCTGATTGAGTATATCTTATCTCTTCATTAGCTGCTAAATTTTCATCGTCATTACCCGGTACAATTGAAATATATTTACCTCCAAGTAACCCGCTGGTGACTACTTGGGCTTTAGAATCTTTAGGTATTTTAACATCATCATTAATATTTAGATATACACTTGCATAAAAGCTATTTGGATCTAAAGTAATTTTCTTTACACTACCGATTTTTATACCTGAGATCATTACGTCGCTTCCGACTTCTATACCCTCTGCACTCTGAAAATTAGCAGTTACCTGATAACCTTTTGAGCTAGTTATAGAACTACCTGTTTTGTAGGCAAAAATCAAAAATAGCAAAGCAATAATTAATACTACAAAGCCGATAATTGTTTCAATAATATTCTGTTTCATTGTTTTTTATATTATACTCCTGATAAATGAAGAATTGGTATACGAAGATCAACTTCAAAAAGAGCAAGGAGTTTATAAGTCAAGGAACGGAGCGTATACTAATACGTGAGTACCGCAGATCTTATAAAACGACGACGCCAATTTTTGAAGTTCATCGAGTATACTAGTTAATTACGGCTGCCATCTATTATATTTAAGATTTGATATCTTAGATGATTTTTTAGTTATTATATTATTCTTTTGCCATGGAAAAAGCTGGATATTTTTCGGTATCTCATTTACTAAATGATGTAACCAAGCGTGCCAACTCGGCGGAATTTTTGTAGGTTCATTTACATTTTTATAAATAACAAACCTCCTTGGACGCCCTAAATAATCAATATTACGGCTTTCATAATATTGATTCAAAAACTCATCTTCTCCTACTTTTTTGTGAAAAAAAGTAATAAAAAACTTATCTATCCACGACATTTTAAAATTTCTATAGCAGTTTCTCTTCCTTGCATTGCAAGTTTATCGGCAGCAATATTACCGCTATTATTTGCATGACCTTTTACCCATTTCCAAATAATAGTATGTTTATTCAATTCTGCGTATAATTTTTGCCATAAATCGGCATTTTTAACGGGTTCATTGTTGCTTTTACACCAATTATTTTTTATCCAATTATGAATCCAAGCGGTAATTCCTTGTTGCAAATATTTACTATCAGTATAAATCTCAACATTACAAGATTTTTTCAAAATCCTTAATGCTTCAAGTGCTGCCGTAATTTCCATACGATTATTAGTCGTATCTAACTCATGCCCAAATATTTCTTTGCTAGTATCATTAAATTGAAGCAAAGCTCCCCATCCTCCGGGGCCTGGATTACCCGCACATGCACCATCAGTATATATCACTACTTTTGAATCCATAATATGCATTAACTAGGTTTAGGTTTAGAAGAATTACGAAATTTATCTAACATTATAACATTTGGATTTGAAGATGATGAAGTCTGATAACTTTTATTATTACTTATTTCCTCTTCATGTTGAGGATTTTCTTGTATATTTAACGGCTGATTAAAAGTTAGACTGTAATTATTATTGGAATCAACAAAGCTAATAAGTGCATCAAAAGGTACGTAAATTATTTCTTTAACATCGTCAAAACTTACCGTTAAAGAAAAGCCCGTATCATTTACTATTAAATTTTCAAACTGATATTGCAGTACTATTGTTATCTGTTTTGGATATGCCTGTTTAACTTTTGAAGGTAAAATTACCGCAGGGTTATAGGTTCTGTACGATATGTATATTAACTGATCCCAATATAAATTTTCATGCTGAATTTTTGTTAGAATTTTTTTCACAAATTCTAGCATATATTCATTCACAAATTTTTTATATTCAATATTCATACGAGAAAAATAAATAAAAATAGGTCGACGAAGTTTAATTTGAACAGTTTACGTCATTGCAAGGAAAAACTGTAAGTTTTGACGAAGCAATCTCAGGAGTCCTACTTTATGAGATTGCCACGCTCTCTACGTTCGCTCGCAATGACAATATCAACCGTTTTTAGGCAATACCAATTTTTTAAATTAAACGTATATACTCAAATGATTTCAAGAATTGCTCTTTCATTTTATCAAGGATTCGCATCCTCACCTATTAAGTTATAGGCTGCGGGTACTCACCTCTCAAAATAAAATTCAATTCTTGAAATCATTTGAGTATATACGTGAGGGTTTTTCTGTTGCCCGGCAAACCATCCAGCCGCGTAAGGGTTAAGCTGCTAAAGCTAAACGACCTCCAGAACGATTATTATCGTTTGCGTTTCTTTGTTTTGACCCATATGGCAAAAGCCATCGGCGGAATCATCCCGAGTAAAAGCAATCTTTTTATTAGGCACGTCGATCCTATTTCGCCCCCAAGATTTTGATGTTATTCTTATATGGGAGCGTTGTTGCATGGCTTGCTTATGTCATTCCCGTGTAGGCGGGGATCCAGTAAAACATATAAAAAACTTGTTTTTTATATATGTTTATTTTATCAAATATGTAACTTCTGTATCCATATTTAAGTTATTTTTCTGGATCCCCGCCTACACGGGAATGACATAAGCAAGCCATGTAACAATAATCCACCCTATGCGGGAATAACATTCTTATGTATTGGTGGAGGCGTCGGGTACTGCCCCCGAGTCCGCAACCTCTATTCTAAATTACGTTTATTACTATAGCTATATTAGCACCAAATATTATGCCTTAATTTGATTAAAATGTAAAGGTCAAATAAGAATTCTAGATTTATATTAAAAATGGACTTATAATAAATGTTTAGAATTCTAAATTAAAAACTTAATTATGCTACCAAATCTTGGAATTATCGCCGGCAGAGGTTCATTACCTTACTTAATAGCAGGTAATTATATAAAGCAAGGCGGTAATTGCTATATAGCGGCAATTAAAGACGAAGCTGATATAGATCAAATTAAAGATTTTGAATATAAGATTTTAAAAATCGGTATGGTCGGGGAAGCTATAAAATATTTTAAGGAGCATGAGGTAAAAAATATTATTTTTATCGGCGGAGTTAATAGACCGAATTTTAAAAATTTAGCCGTAGATAAAATAGGCGGTTTATTGCTTTTCAAAATAGTTGGGCAAAAAATTCGAGGAGATGATAGTTTGCTAAAAACAGTAGCAGATTTTTTTGAAAGTTACGGTTTCAAGGTAATCTCAAGTAATGAAATATATAAAAATCAACAAGGTAACTCCAATACTATAACCGATATTAACCCTACAAGTTCAGATAAAAATGATATTGAGCTTGGAATAAAATTATTGAATCATCTAAGTTCATTCGACATCGCACAATCGGTTATAGTTGAAAGTAGCTACATACTTGGTATAGAGGCTGCCGAAGGTACGGATAATTTAATAGCGAGATGTGCAGATTTACGTAAAAATCCTTATGGAGGAGTATTAGTAAAAATACCGAAATTAGGTCAAGATAATAGACTAGATATGCCGACAATCGGTCCTAATACTATAAAGAATCTTGCTAAATATAATTACAAAGGAGTAGCGATTCAGAAAAATAACGTAATTATAGTCGAAGAAGAATTAACTATAAAACTCGCTAATGAACATAAAATTTTTATAACAAAATGTTAGCAATAGGTATTACTGGTAGCTATGCATCGGGCAAAACTTTTATTTTGGATTATTTAGCAGAAAAATGATATAAAACTTTTTGTGCCGATATATGCATAAAAGAATTATATCAAGATTTGAACGTGCAAACTCGGATTCTACAGTTATTACCTGAACTTGAGTATTTCAATATTGGGAAAATCAGTAATTTAATTTATAATAATGACCTAGCTAGAGAAAAAATACAAAATTTTATTTACCCCTTACTAATAGATAAACTCATTTTATTTAAAAAAGAAAACGCTAATTCCAAATTTGGCTTTGCCGGAATACCGCTGCTTTATGAAGCTAAATTTGATAAATATTTTGATTTTGTCGTAACAATATACTGCTCTGAAGAAATAAGAATGCAAAGAGCAATAACGAGATCTTCATTTGATATAGAAATTTATAATAAAATCAAAGAAATTCAGCTATCACAAGAGAGCAAAATAGCAAAAGCAGATTTTGCTATAAATAGCGGCGTTGATATGTTAGACTTGGAAAAACAAATAGCGAAGCTAATAAAGGATTTGGAAGTAATATAATTCTCGTCATTGCGAGGAAATGTGGCCTTGTTGCATGAAACGAAAAATGCATCCGATGTCACCCCGCGTCTTGACCACAGTATCCAGAAAAATAACTTGATAATACTAATAATTTTATTATTAGTAACTGGACCCCGTGGTCAAGACACGGGGTGACAGCAGTGAAATCGGTCTACGCAACAACACCCGCTCGCAATGACGATTTTAAAGACTAATAAAGGATTTGGAATGTCGAGTTTAAGAGAAATAATTTTAGATACCGAAACTACGGGGCTTGACCCACGACAAGGTCATCGAATCGTTGAGATCGGGGCTATTGAGATGGTAAACAAGGTATTAACAGGAAGGAATTTTCATTTTTATATTAATCCTGAGCGAGATATGCCGTTTGAAGCTTATAGAATGCATGGCATATCCGGTGAGTTTTTAAAGGATAAGCCTCTGTTTCATACAATAGCCGATGATTTTTTAGAGTTTATTGCAGATAGCAAACTTATTATTCATAATGCTCCTTTCGATATTAAATTTCTAAATCACGAATTATCATTATTAAAGAGAGCCGAAATTAAACTCTTGGAACTAGCAAATACTATTGATACTTTAGTAATGGCTAGAAGTATGTTTCCAGGCTCAAAATATAATCTTGATGCATTATGTAAAAGATTTAAAGTTGATAATTCAAGTAGGCAGCTTCACGGAGCTTTGAAAGATGCAGCATTACTTGCAGAAGTATATGTAGAGCTAATGGGCGGTAGACAATCCGCTTTTAAAATGGTTGATAAATCTGCCGGAATAAATAATTTAGTAACTAATCAAGTAAATAACAAAACAGAGCAAGCTACTATTGTTATTAAACCTACAAAAGAAGAGCTGCAAAAACATAAAGAGTTCATAAATAAGATTTTAATACCGGCTTAATTATGACACCATAGGCTTTTTTAACAATCCCCTTAAAACTTATCTATGAAAACAAATTTTCTTGTACTTATAACCTTTACAATACTTATCTCTTTAGGCTTTTGGCAACTTAGTCGTTTAAAAGAAAAGAAATTATTTTTAGCTTCAATGCAAGCTAACCTAACCTCACCTGCAATTAATTTAGCAGAAATTCAAGACGGTTTACCTTATCACAAAGTAAAAATTACCGGTCAATTTTTGCCTAATAAAGACATACATTTATATGGTAGAAGGTCAAGGTCGAGTGAAAAAGATGGATATTATTTAGTTACTCCTTTTAAAACCATAGAAGATAAAGTTATTTTAGTAGTACGAGGTTGGTTCAGTAATCGCAATAAAAATATTATCACGCAAGCTACAAACGACCAGCAGCACGAGATTATCGGTGTTACCATGCCATCAGAAAAAACTCGCAGCTACTTACCTACTAACGATATAAAAAATAATGTGTGGCTAACGCTAGATTTAAAAGAAGCATCCAAAGTGTTAGGCTTAGATCTTGAGAATTTTTATATTATTGCGGAAGGAAAAGATATTAGCAATCTAGATATTTTATTACTGCTTTCAATAAATCATTTAGCAACAATCAGAAATGACCATTTAGAATACGCCCTAACTTGGTTTGGACTTGCTATTTCCTTAATCGTAATATATGTGATTTATCGGCGTCGTTATATGGCTGTGGATGTCATCCCGCGACTTGATCGCGGGATCCAGAAAAATAATTAAAAAGACTGGCCCCCGTGGTCAAGCCACGGGGTGACAGTAGAAAATCGATACATAAATGAGCGATCTACAACAACAAGCATCTGATCCTAATTACTCTGTTTGGGTATCGGCATCTGCCGGTACCGGTAAAACCAAAATCCTAACCGATCGATTTTTACGTCTGTTAATAACGGGCGTAGAACCTTCAAATATTTTATGCCTTACTTTTACTAATGCTGCAGCTATAGAGATGCAAGCAAGGATTAATAGCAGACTTAAATATCTTTCTCTTTGCAACGCCGAGAAACTAGAAGAAGAACTTTTCTTAATGAGCGGCAATAAGCCGTCGCCGCAAGAAACAGAAAACGCAAAAACTTTATATGATAAAATACTAAATAGTAATGAGCCTTTAAATATCTATACAATTCATGCTTTTTGTCAAAAAATTCTTAAAACTTTTCCTGTAGAAGCAGACATAACACCGGAGTTTAAGATTCTTGAAGAAACTAAATTACAAGATATCTTCCTAAATATCAGAAATGAAATTTACTTAAGCGACGAGCATAATGACTTAATTAAAATTTTACTTAACCGCTTCCATGAAATAACACTACAAGATATTTTTACTGAAATAATTGAGCAGAAAATTAAATTCAAAAAGTTATTTATAAATACTCAAATTCCAAAAGAGATTTATAATAAAAGATTAGCGTTAGGGGAATTAAATAATATTTATGACAAGGTAAAAAACTTATTTGCAGAATATGATTTGGAGATAGAACCGAAAGAAATTTTTTTTACCAAAGACGGGAAAAAACGAAAAAGCCTTTTATCGAAAGAATTAATAAGGAAATATCCTAAATTATTACTAGAGCTAGAAAAAATTACCTCTGAAATTTACCGATTAGATGAGCTGCGTCGCATAGAAGAGCTAGAATATCATACGAACTTACTTACTAAACTTGCTCATATTATTTTAAAAAAATACGATTCATATAAGGAAGAAAATAATTTACTCGATTACGACGATTTAATTTACTACACCGAGAAATTACTAAATAATAAAACTACTCATGAGTGGTTGCTGCATAAGCTTGAAAGCGAGATAAATCATATTCTTGTCGATGAAGCACAAGATACAAGCCCCCTGCAATGGAATATTATTACTACTTTAATAACAGAATTTAATGCAGCAGATAAACCACAAAATGTCATACCGTGGCTTGACCACGGTATCCAGGAAAAAATAAAAAAAGACTGGATCCCGCTACAAGCTCGCGGTATGACAATTTTCATAGTAGGCGATGATAAGCAATCGATCTTTAGCTTTCAAGGAGCTGATCTTCATAATTTCAGCTTAGTAAATGAAAAATTAAAAGCAAATCTCACA
Organism: Rickettsia endosymbiont of Ixodes scapularis; assembly: GCF_000160735.1. Taxonomy (NCBI): domain Bacteria; kingdom Pseudomonadati; phylum Pseudomonadota; class Alphaproteobacteria; order Rickettsiales; family Rickettsiaceae; genus Rickettsia; species Rickettsia endosymbiont of Ixodes scapularis. The sequence continues at coordinate 522,268 of NZ_CM000770.1, forward strand.
AATGCTAATAAGAAATTCAAAAATATCACCCTTGAATATTCATATAGATCATGTGCAGAAATTTTACAGTTTACTCATAATGTTTTAAAAAATATAAAATCCGATTACCCTAATTTATTCCTTTCGGATAATCCTTTAATATCCTCATTCCGTACACATCAAGGCATCGTAACGGTTTGGCCCTTAGTAACAAGTGAAAAACAAGAAGAGCTTTTTTGGGTATTACCCGAAGATTATGAAAATTCTAAATCTGCTGCCGATTTACTCATAGAAAAAATCGTAAATTTTATAAAAGAACAAATAGAAAGCGAAGAAATTTTACCGTCTACCGCACACAGAATATCTGAAAAAGATTTTATAATATTAGTAAGAAAGAGAGATGAGTTTAGTAAAAATCTGATTAAAGAACTTAGCAAAGCTAAGCTTAAAGTTGAAACAAGCGATAGAATTAATCTTAAAGAAAATCTAACTATAATGGATTTAATGTCCGTGGCTAAATTTGTTTTATTACCTGACGATGATTTAAACCTTGCCGGTTTACTAAAATCGCCGATTATCGGCATGAACGAGCAACAATTATACGAACTTCTTGTAAATAAAAACGATAATAGTTTATGGGATAATCTATCTGCTTATGAAGAAATATATGCTAAGTTAAATTCCCTAATTGAAATTTATAAAATATCGACTGTTGAGAATTTCTTTGATTTAGCGGTGAATAATTTAAATTTACGAGAGAATCTTAATGCTTATAATGGTGATGATAGCAATAATATAATAAATGAGCTATTAACGTTAAGCAAAAACTATGTGAATGATATAGATAATTCTTTGCAAGGATTTGTTGCTTGGTTTGAGAATAACGATATCTATATCAAACATGATATGGAGCATTCAGACAAAATAAGAGTAATGACCGTACACGGCTCTAAAGGACTTGAAGCTCCTATCGTTATATTATGCGATTCTACTACTTTGCCGGTAAGTAGCAATAAATTTATTTGGGACGATAAAGGTGAAATGTTTTTTTCTGCTAATGCTGCTGACACTCCTAGGTTTTTACAAGAGCTGAAAGAAGCTGAAAAATTAAAAGATTTGCAAGAATATATAAGACTACTCTATGTTGCAATGACGAGAGCTAAAGACCAGCTAATTATATGCGGTTTTAGTAATAAAGCTGCTATTCCTGAAAATTGTTGGTATGAAATAACCAAGAAAACTTTCAATTAATAATTGCTTAATTAAATATAATATACTATTAAAACGCACTTATAATTTAAAATAACGCGAGTTTCGTATTCAAAAAGTCGCTGAATAGCTGATAGTAACTGGGTTACGGGGATCTTAATAATACTGTTTTTGTTATAAAGTGAGTACAAAATATAAATTGCTAATTAAAATATGGTATTTATAGTATTAGAAAAAAGTTTATAGGTTATTGAAAAAACTTTAAGAGCAATAACCTATGATAATGGATTTTACAGAAATATTTTGTTACGTCGATGATTTTTTTCAAGAATTAGACAAGCATACAAATTCAATTACTAATCATAACAACAAATCTGGTCCTAAAAGTCGACTGAACAGAAGTGAGGTAATAACAATTATAATAGGCTACTGGCAGTCATCTTATGATTGTTTTAAGAATTATTATCTGAAGCAAATATGAATTCATCATCAAAGAGATTTTCAATTAGTAAGCTATAGTCAATTTATAAAAATAATAGGTCCACATTTACCACTATTAGTACTAATATTCAATTCTATTTTGGATCAGTGTGACGGACTCTCTTTTGTAGATTCAAGTAGTATAGAGGTATGTAAGAGATACCGTATTTCAATGAATAAAGTGTTCGCCGGCATAGCAGCAAGCAGTAAGACAACAAAAGGTTGGTTCTATGGACTTAAACTACATCTAATAATTAATAGAGCCGGTGGTATAGTTAAAGCATCTTTTAGCCCTGGCAATAAGGATGATAGAAAACAGCTGGAACTGATAATCAAAAATCTTTTTGACGCGAGTTTCGTATTAAGATGCCTAAATTATGGTTAATGAATATGCTATAATGCTTATCCTTTCAAGGTTTGTAAGAGGTGTGACAAGTTTTACAATTTAATAGTTATAGTCAAAAAAGACAATTTACTAAAAATTTATGCAGTTTTAAGTACATTTTATAACAAAAACAATATTACTAATATCCTCGTAACCCAGTTACTATCAGCTATTCAGTTTCTCTATTAATACGAAACTCGCGTTTCTTGGTAAAGTATTCGGAGATCGTGGTTATATTTCGCAACAATTATTTCTACAACTTTTAGAGCAAGGAATTTTTATGGTAACTAGGGTAAAGAAAAATATGAAAAATAAACTTATGTCTATGTTGGATAAAATATTATTGCTTAAAAAAGCATTAATAGAATCTGTGTTTAGTAAAATTAAACTATTGGGGAAGTTTGAGCATTCAAGGCATAGATCAGTTACAAATGCCTTTGTGCATATGGTTGCAGCACTGATAAATTATCAAATGTCTGATAATAAACCTTCTATTACATCTCTCTTGATATGCTAAATCCTATGCTATATTAATTCGAAACTCGCGTTAAATTAAAACAATATATTGATGAAATTGAAGCTGAAAAACTTGCTGCTGAAATTAATGAAGATGTTACTACTGAAAATAACACTCTACTTGATAATGATCATGCTGTGGTAGATATGACCAGAGTCTCCTATGAAGAAGAAGGTACTTTAGTATAGATAACTTAGAGTATTGCTTTTTAATCAACAACCAATAGCAAATTCACTGTTGGTTGTTCCTCGAAAATAAAAATTGAGATTTATTTCAATTCTTTTAGCTTTTCTTTCACTGCTTCTTTAGAACGTCGTCCTGCATAAGAATCATAAGTTTTATTATCTTCAATGAAATGTATAAACCTCAATTCTGGATTAGATAATTTTTAGATATAGCTGGTTTGTTAGATTTCATACAGTAAGCAACAAGAGTAGATAAGATATGGACGAAGGCATTCCAAATTGATCTATGTCTTGTATGTTCAAGTTCAAAAACCCCTTTAGTACACTAAAAACTGTTTCAATAATTGAGCGTTTGCGTAGTAAAATTTTTTCAATTAATGGTATAAGTTTATTCTTCATGTTCTTCTTTATCCCAGTTACCAACTTGATCTCTCTGACGTATAGTTCATCAAAAAGTTCTTGTTTTATATAGCATTTATCCCCAAACAACAATCCAGTAATACGTTTGGTTATTTCTGGCACTGGCACTCTATCATCTATGTTGCCAGGCGTTAGTTTTAAACCTTGAATCTCTCCAAGTTCATTAATCAATAAATGTAATTTAAAACCAAAGAACCAACCTTTTGTTGTTTTGCCTAATGCAGCAATACCAGCAAACACCTTATTGCGAGATACTCTTTTTGGATGACAAATTGCTAAAGATGTTGCATCAATATAAGAGACTCCGGTAGGTTGAGATTGATACATATACCATTCAAGCAATAAAACTAAATACGTTAGAATTCTGGGTTTTAAAGCTATAAAACGAGTATATGATGGAAGAGTTACAAATTCAGATTTATATAATTGTAGATAGGACATATAAAAATATTTAAAGTTTTTACAAGGTGATTGATGATATAAAAGTACTATTGTTAATAGCTCAGAATGGCTTATCTTAGACTCTCTTGTAGGTTTTTTATTGCTAATTGGTAAAAAAGACCGACTAATCCAATATTCAGCAACTTTACAAAAATCATCGACAAAATAAAATAATGCGGTAATATCTTTCTTCAAGGGGATATTCTTGTTTTTTTGCTAAAAACTTATATAGAATATCTTCTATCCCTTGTAAATACTTCCATTCCTACCTCTTTTAATCCAGAATTCGGGTAAAAAAGTTGAATTTGATCCTAATACAGGAAAACCGGTTGCACATTCTCATAGTAAGCCTGCTCAGAATGTTAACAAACTTAATGGAGTTGCATCAATTTTAGCACGAAGAGTTGCTATGGAGATGAGTGATAGTAGTAGTGGCAGTGAAAGCGATAGCGGTAACTGGAGTGATGTTAGTGTTAATAGTAATAAATCAAAAATTCTAAAAACTAAAGGAGAACGAGATGCTAAAACGACTACGCATGCTCAAAAAATTCTAAATAATAGGAGTTCACAAAACCATCATTTGTGAGAAGTTAATTAAGATGTTATTTCTTTGATTGGGTTTTATTGCGTGGATCGAAAAACGCATTCGGTGTCATACCGTGGCTTGACCACGGTATTCATAAAAAAGTTTAAAAAGACTGGATCCCGCGATCAAGTCGCGGGATGACAAGAGAAAAAGCGGCCCACGCAACAAAGTCTGCAGTCGCTTAGCTCGTGACGATTTGGGCTCTACCCTTTAAACTTCTTATTTCAACTATTCTTTTGCCAAATAAATTAGCAGTTTTTAGATCACCTTGAGTAGGAGTAATATCAGGAGAAGATTTGTGGTTAGATTGAGTCATAAGTCCTGACCAGCTACCTAAGCGGTTAATTTTATCGGGATCAGCCATCTCATGATCGGCAAAATTCGTGGCAGCTTCAGCTCGCCCAACCCAAATCATACAATGCTGCATAGCGAAGTGAAATAGCTGCTGAATACTGCATAACTTATCACCTGAATAAGAAGCAGAATTAGTGAAGCTTGCGGCTATTTTATCTTTCGGGTCTGTCAGATTTTTTGTGTAAGTACGATTTCTCCATTTGCCCAATTTTGTAAATTTAGTATCACAAAGTATAGCAAATTGATTTAAAGCCATGGCCCAATTCTTAATAGGCATTGTCCATTTTTTAGAAGCATTTGTCAATGCTAAAAAGATTATTTTCTGAATCGATTTATCATCTGGAAATACCCCCTTATTTTTTATAATTTTACGAATTTGACGGTTAGTTGATTCAATAGCATTAGTAGTGTAAATCGCCTTTCTAATGTCTTCCGGAAAGCTAAAGAACGGAGCTATTCCAGACCAATTTCTCTGCCATATATCAAAAATAACTGGATATTTTTCATCCCATTTTTTAGCAAAATTTTGTAATTCTCTTAATCCCTCTGCTTCATTTATTGCAGAATAAACTGCCTTTAAATCAGCTGTTACCAATTTTAAATCTTTATATGATACGTATTTTACAGAGTTTCTTACCATATGAACAATACACAGTTGTACTGTGGTTTTTGGGAAAATGCTATTTATTGCTTCTGGAAAACCTTTAAGACCATCAACACACGCAACATATATTTGTTCTACACCACGATTCTTCAGTTCTGTTACTACTTGCATCCAAAATTTAGATCCTTCATTCTTGCCTATCCAAATACCTAATAGTTCCTTCTTGCCTTCTATATTCACGCCAATAGCTAGATAAACTGCTTTATTTATTATTATATGATTGTCTCTTGCCTTAACATGAATACAATCTACATTATAGGATATACACTATCAAGTGCTCTATTCTGCCACGCAGTAACTTCCTCTAAAATGCCATCAGTTACCTTTGATATTAACTCAGATGATACTTTGGTGGCATATAGTTCTTCTAAGTGCCCTTGTATTTCTCGAATAGTCATTCCCCTAGCATATAAAGATATTACTTTATCATCAAATCCTTCAAATCTCCTTACTCCTTTTGGAATTAGTTGAGGTTCAAATTCTCCTTCCCGATCCCTTGGCACTTCTACTATCAATTTACGACCCTCGGAATCTATTAGAGTCTTTTCATAATTGCCATTACGTCTATTATCTGACTCCTTGGTATTCTTAGAATGCTTCTCATAACCTATATGAGATTCCATTTCTTTTTCTAAAATCTTATTTACTATCTGCTTTTTAATTTCCTGAAATATTCCTTCTTTGCCAAATATCTCAGATGGATCACTTTGTGATAGTATTTCTGATACTACTTTTTCTATAGTCGGATTTGATACTTTACTCTTATTCTTCATATTAGCCTCATGTAAGTTGTTTTAATTAATTTTATTCTTAACTATTTTTATAACTTACACAAACTTTCTGACACCCCCGGGTTATAAAGTGGAATCGATTAGAAATCGATCATCATTCACAGGTTCACCTTCCTGTTCATCAATATAGCGCTGTATCATTTCATCAGTTATATTACCTGAACTGACCGCCATATAGCCCCTAGCCCACAAATGATTGCCCCAAAATTGTTTTCTTAAATGAGCAAATTCTTGCAATAAAATTCTTGAGCTACTACCTTTTAAATACTGTACTAACTTGCTAAGAGATATTTGTGATTTATATGAGATAAACATATGCACGTGATCACATGATATTTTCCCTGAAATTATATATACTTCATGTTCCATACAAATCTGCCTTAGTAAATCTCTAGCCCTTTCCGCTACTTTGCCTATCAATACTCTCTTCCTATATTTTGGTATCCATATAAGATGTACTTTTAAATCATACTGACTATGACTATTCTTTCTATAACTTCTCATGTTTCTTGATATAAATTCATTGCTAAAGCAATTTCATTATATCTTCCCTTCGCCTGAAGGCGAGGGATTTCTTATCCCCGAAGGGGGACATTAAATTTAACTATTGCTACTTGTCTTTTATATTCATCATCAGTATTAGCAACTGCATCAAATATTGATGATGATATTACAGTTCAAGAAAATTCTAGAAAAATTATAGCTATGTAGTTACTTATGATAAAGATATGTCCTCAAAAGCGAGTAGCGATGCTGCTATGTCATTGATTGAAGGTTACCGTCAATTAGATGATGCTATATTTGCCGATTCAAATAATATAGCTATGAAGATCTTAAGTTATATTACAAGATTTACTGCTACATCTTGGATTATGGTAGGTAATCATGAAATAGGAGGTCATGGAGCAAGAGCAAGAGAATTTGACTTAAAAGTAACAAAATATGAGGTAGGTCCTTTTGAGGGTACAACATATTTTAAAGCTAAAGATTTTAATGTCCCCCTTCGGGGATAAGAAATCCCTCGCCTTCAGGCGAAGGGAAGATATAATGAAATTGCTTTAGCAATGAATTTATATCAAGAAACATGAGAAGTTATAGAAAGAATAGTCATAGTCAGTATGATTTAAAAGTACATCTTATATGGATACCAAAATATAGGAAGAGAGTATTGATAGGCAAAGTAGCGGAAAGGGCTAGAGATTTACTAAGGCAGATTTGTATGGAACATGAAGTATATATAATTTCAGGGAAAATATCATGTGATCACGTGCATATGTTTATCTCATATAAATCACAAATATCTCTTAGCAAGTTAGTACAGTATTTAAAAGGTAGTAGCTCAAGAATTTTATTGCAAGAATTTGCTCATTTAAGAAAACAATTTTGGGGCAATCATTTGTGGGCTAGGGGCTATATGGCGGTCAGTTCAGGTAATATAACTGATGAAATGATACAGCACTATATTGATGAACAGGAAGGCGAACCTGTGAATGATGATCGATTTCTAATCGATTCCACTTTATAACCCCTCAGCTTATAGCTGAGGGTTCTTTAGTTCTTTGCAAGTTCATAAGCAAATTGCTATAGATACAGGGGGGATTCAAGCAAGTTATTTACTATCTGAAAATATTAAAGATAGATATATGGCAATTAACAAAATTAATACTACTTACGGTATAGGTTATTTATGGACAAGACTAGATCAAGCAAGTTATATTTTTAGTACTAAGTTTGATGACAAAGAAGATAAAAGCGGTAAGCATATAAATGCATATGTAAAAGCGATTAACTCCATATACGGTAAAAATTATATTACTAAAAATAAAATTCGTTCATATGCTTATTTAGATTTATTTGATCCGTTTTTAGTTTATTCAGGTTATTCATTTGTAATGAATACTAACTTAAATGATATTCTGATGATTGATTAGGACCGGTTAAATATTTACCGGCTACTAGAGCAATACTTGCTCCATACGGTTTAGAGCGTGGTTTAGTTAACCATTTTGTTGTTGATAACAAATATATTCAAGTTAATGTTAATTACGGCAAAAATCAGAAATTTAAGTCTTACGGTGTCGGAGTTAAAGCTAATAATTTTAGTCAAATTTGATTTTATCGGTTTAGGTTTAGAAGCGGCATTTTGGAATCAGCCTAAAATGTTAACCGCTACTCCTTTAAAAGAGAGCTGTAAACAAGGTGGACTTGGAGCAGTTAATTTTGAGCTTAGCTTAAATGAAACATTTGAGATAGTCGGCTCAGGCGGTTACAAAACAGCCAGATTTATCGTTGGTATAGCATAGGCAATTAAGATAGTGATATTAATAAAAGGATATGGTAAAGTAATTAGAAAATAGTTATGCCAAGTCCATATTCATATGATTTAAGAAAGGGAGTGATTCAATATATTGAGTCAGGGAAAAGAATAATAGAAGCAAGTCAAGTATTTAATATCAGCCGTAAAGTAATATATGATTGGAAGAAATTAAAGAAAGAAACAGGAGATGTTCAATTAAAAACTGGCTATCAAAAAGGGCATAGTCATAAAATAACAGATATGGAAGGATTTAAAAAATTTTTGGAATCTAATAAAGATAAAAGCAGTCGAGAGCTAGCCATCTTGTATCCTAGTAAAGTGTCAGCAAGAACTATAATAAACATGATTAGAAAAGTTGGTTACAGCTATAAAAAAACTTTTCTTCATCCCAAAAGAAATCATAAATTAAGAAATGAGTTTATAGAAAAGATAACCACCATAGACAAAGATAAACTAGTGTTTTTGGATGAATCAGGAATAGAAGATAATGCGTGTCGAGAACATGGCTGGAGCCCAAAAGGAGAAAGATGTTATGGTGAAAAAGTTTATCAGCACAAACACAGAATTAGTATGATTGCTGGCCTATTTAATAGCAATATTGTAGCACCTCTAATATTTGAAGGCAATTGTAATAAAGCTATTTTTGAGACGTATGTCAAGGATATACTCATTAAAGAATTAAGGGCAGGACAAGTCGTAGTAATGGATAATATTAATTTTCATAAAAACTCTAAGGTAAAAGAATTAATTGAATCGGTAGGGGCAAGTATTTTATTCCTTCCTACTTACAGTCCTGACCTTAATCCTATAGAACATTATTGGTTTAAAATTAAACATCAAATTAGAAAAGATACTAGTAACTTTACATATTTTTTTGATGCTGCTTATCACGTATTACAAAAAGTAACTACCTTACCTGCTTAAGCTATATGCCTTTAAAAGCCTCAGCTATTCTTAGAGCAGGGCTAAAATTAGCTTTATAAGCATTGCAAAAAACGTTATTGCGAGCGGGCGTTGTTGCGTGGATCTAAAAATGTGTTCAGTGTCATACCGTGGTCAAGCCACGGTATGACACTGGAAAAACTGATCCACATAGGCGATGCTTTCGTAGGCATAACATAAGGACACTTATTTTTTTATTAACTCTCTACTTATTTTAAAGTATATATGTAATCATGATATTAAAGTAATGATATATGACTATATATGCTAACTATTCTAGAAAAATTTTTATTCTCTTCTGTAAAAACGTTCATTAATATACGTGAAGATACCGTATCTGCTCTTAAAAGGCTTGGTATTAACAATATTCGGGATTTATTATTTTATCTACCCGTTTCTTATCAAAATAAAATATTATCACCTAATTTAACCGAAGTTAGAGACGGTGAAATAATCCAAACGGAAATTGTAATTGAGAGCATTAATTTACCGAAAAAAAGCCATCAGCCGTTAAAGATTACGGCTAGCAATGATACCGGTTCATTGTTATTAGTGTTTTTCCATAAGCCCCATCCATTTATTTTTAACAAGTTAAAAATTGGTACTTCTCATATTATCAGCGGGAAAGTACAATTTTTTGATCATTATTTGCAGATTCCACATCCTGAATTTATTACTAATCCTAAGCTTGCAAAGGAAATAGAGCCGATTTATTCCCTGACATATTTACTGAGTAACAAACAGCTATATTCGTATATCATAAAAGCAATAGAGATATTTGAAGAGAAATGTAAGAGTATAGAAGATAAAGAAGTAAAAGATTATTTAGATATTATATTGCAGAATTTGAAAATGTTGCATGTAAGTGAGGCTGTCATACCGTGGCTTGACCACGGTATCCATAACAACAACTGGATCCCGTGGTCAAGCCACGGGATGACAACCCCAAGCAATACAATAAAGCTGTGGGATGACACTGAGTCGGCCAAAAAACAACTAGCAGCTAAGGAGCTTATCGCTAATCAAATATCTCTTTTAAATGTACGTACGCAAATAAGTAGAAGACAAGGTAATATTTACCCTAAAGCTGCAGCTATTCAAGCAAATATATTAAATGAGCTAGGATTTGAGTTAACTTCTTATCAAAAGCAGGTTATAGAAGAAATAGAGTTTGATCAAAGCGATAAAGGAGAAATGATGAGATTGTTGCAAGGCGATGTCGGCTCAGGTAAAACTTTGGTAGCTTTGCTTACGATGGTAAATACCGTGAAAGCCGGGTTTCAAGCAACTCTTATGGCTCCAACCGATTTGCTTGCTAACCAGCATTACGAGTTTTTTGTTAAAGCATTAAAAAATACTGATATAAGGGTTGCGTTGCTTACCGGTAAGATTCTTGGGTCAGTTCGCAAAAATATTATGCTGCAGCTTGAAAGTGGTGAGATTGATATATTAGTCGGTACTCATGCGTTATTTCAAGAGAAAGTAAGTTTTAATAAGCTAGGTTATATAGTAATCGATGAGCAGCATAGATTCGGAGTGCAGCAGCGTTTGAATCTAATAAATAAAGGAGTAAATCCCGATGTATTAGTTATAACTGCTACACCAATCCCTCGGAGTCTTGCACTTACTATGTTTGGCGATATGAGTATCTCAAAGCTAATGGGTAAGCCGAAAAATCGTTTACCTATCGCTACGAACACTATGTCCGTTAACAAGATAGAGCATATTATCGAAGCAATAAACAAGAAACTTGTAGTAGGTGAGCGGGTATATTGGATATGTCCATTGATAGAGCATGGAAAACCCCCTGTTGTCATACCGCGGCTTGACTGCGGTATCCAAAAAACAACTTATAATGCTAGTAATTTTGACTGGATTCCGCTACAAGCTCGTGGGATGACACCAGAGGAGGAAGAGGATAGTTTATTGATGGATGTGATGAATCGTTTTAACTCTATTGAAAATATCTATCAAGGTTATACCGGTATTATTCACGGTAAGATGAAGAACGAGCAGAGAGACCAAATAATGAAGCAATTTAAGGAAGGTGAAATTAAGATATTAGTTGCAACAACCGTTATTGAAGTCGGAATAGACGTACCTGAAGCCACCTTAATAATTATTGAAAATGCTGAGCAGTTTGGTCTCGCTCAACTTCATCAGCTTAGAGGTAGAGTAGGGCGGGGTAGTTTGCAGTCATATTGTATATTGTTATATAATCCTAAAAGGCTTGGAAAAGTTGCCCGAGGTAGGTTTGAGATAATGAAACAAACTAATGATGGATTTTATATAGCTGAGCAGGATTTAAAACTTCGAGGTAGCGGTGAGATTTTAGGAGTAAAACAAAGCGGCGAAATCGAATTTTTCTTTGCCGATTTAGCGGACGATTATGACCTACTTCTTAAAGCTCATAAATTTGCGGAAATAGGCTCAAAAGGTAATTTAAATTTTGTTAACTTTCAGATAAAGCTCTTCGCCAAATCGCAAGTAAGCGATTTGGTTTAGGTTTAGTGATTTTCATCATTGCAAGGAAATTGCATAGCAATTGACGAAGCAATCCAGTTAAAAATCCTAATCTAAAGTATTTGAATCTATTTTACGCGAGTTTCGTATTAAGATGCCTAAATTATGGTTAATGAATATGCTATAATGCTTATCCTTTCAAGCTTTGTAAGAGGTGTGACAAGTTTTACAATTTAATAGTTATAGTCAAAAAAGACAATTTACTAAAAATTTATGCAGTTTTAAGTACATTTTATAACAAAAACAATATTACTAATATCCTCGTAACCCAGTTACTATCAGCTATTCAGTTCCTCTATTAATACGAAACTCGCGTTTTTTTGTTAGCAAAGTATTGGATTACTATTTTATTAAGATCATGAAGCTCTGCTATTTTATGATAAAGAATTTTTGAAACTTTTTTATTGTCTGCTACTGCAGCAATATTATAAATTGTCTCACCGTTATTATTAGGTATTAAAGGAAATAATTTAAAACCAGTTTCTACTTTTGCCTTGCTAAAATAATTTTTTAGTAGTTTGTGATTGAAGTATATTCATTAAAACTGAATTTCCTTAGGCGTCCTTATAATTAAGATTAAGTTGACCTGATGAAAGTAGTAGTTTTGCAGTTTTGTAAGAATTATTTTGTAATGAAGTTTTGAAAGCTTCATCTAGATGTATATTTACAGCATTATAAGCACGTATAGTAGTAGCTAAATCGTATTTATAAGTAAGTTTACTAAAAATGCTTTTTGGTGTTGCTGTTAGTACGCGGAGTATTGGCATAACTTAATCCATTAATATTGTTTAATATTCATATAGCTTATATATTAAAAATTTTTAATATATAAATAAGCTTTAGTGATATACATATAATGGATTTAAATGTCAATTAATTAGTTTTTATTTTCATTATTTTTAACTAGATAGCGGATTATGTAATAATTCGCTATTTACATTAGTTAGGTAGATAAAGGTAATCCTGTGTGATTTCAGCAAGTCTAGTAAACAGAGCTTCAATCATATCCCAGCTTTTTTTTGAATATTGAGTAAAGAAGAATCATTAATATTTATTTGTTTTAATAAATCTATTCCCATTTGTTCATGTTCAGGATCAAGATGCATATGTGTTTTGAAATGTTTTGCTGCTTTATGATTAAAAAATATTGATCCTAATTTTTCATAAAATATAGTAGCACAAGACTCTATTACTAAATGGGCAAGGACGGCTCTTTCACTATCTCCAAGAGTTATCATTTTTAGCGTAAACCAAGAACCTAAGGCCTCAAAAATAGAATCCGTAGTTTCTTTACCATTTTCTAGATTTTGGGATAATTCTATATTATGTCCAAATTCATCGGTAAGATGCTTCCATGCAAGTTGTTTAAATTCTTTTGTTTCAGAAAACACTACTCTTGCTAATACCATTTTTTGAAATTCGTCTGACCAAATCCGAAAATGTTTAAGAAATTTATTTTTTTTGTAGAGTACTATCTAACTTAATTTTAAATAGTTTGTTTTTTCTAAATTGCTCTTTATATTGTTCATTATCCGGAATTAGACGATCTATCAAATCCATATAAGTAATATCAACATTATCTAAATCATATTAATATTAATCTAGGACCACTGTCACTAATTATTAATGTTTACTTACCAATTTTTAAAACCATATGTGTATTTATAGATAAATATGAATTGTAAGATCATAATTTGTATGCAGTAAATATATAAAACATTTCGGCTTATCCATTTTAAATTTATCGGTATTTTTTGTGAATAATCGCTTATGATCATTAATATATAGGTAATTGTTAAGAAAGTGAGGTTTAAAATTAAGTCAGTATTTGAAAAATTAAACTCATTAAAGGAAATTGCAAGAGTAAAAAGAGTTGAATGCACGAAAGAAGCAAAAATTGCTATAAAACAGCAAAGCTTTAGATTTGCCTGTTCATGTTTTGAAATAAATCCAAGTATCATTATAGCAATTACAAGAGTCCCGTAATCAATCAAAGCCCAGCTAATATACCACAATATTACCATTATAATTGTATGACAATAACCGCTATAGAAAAAGCGAGTTAAAGAATTACGAAAATAATAAATATACCATTGCCCTAAATAGATAGAGATTAGAATATTTGTAGTAAGAAACTGTTTAAATAGCACAGTGGTATATATTTGTAGCAAAACACCGAATATTATTATATGGGTTTTTGGCTTATCATGAAAATTATAACCGGCAAAAAAGCAAAATACCGGCATAGCTGTACGACCTATGATCCGCATAATTGTTAATTCGGGATATAGATATAAACCCACATGATCAATAATCATGGCTATAATAGCTAAGGTTTTTAGCAAATCCTGATAATTTGATTGGTGCTTATTTCTTGTTATTATCATAATTAACCACTTTTAATAAATATGCCATGCCGAAAAATGCTCCCATTCCAACTGCAATTGTACTGCCTAGCATACAGACCTTAATCAGTAAATATTCCGAATAAAAATATTCTAAATAATAATGCTTTATTAAAGCAATTATAATAGACATTAATGTACAGCATAACAAAATTTTACCACAGAAAAGCTTTATACCGGTTTCTATATGTAGCTTATTTTGTTTTGTAGTATAGCTATATAATAAACCTAGATTATACCAAGCTGCAATAGATGTCCCGACTGCAATACCGATATGTTTCAAAGAATCCATTAATAATAGATTCATACCGGTATTAATTATTATTGAAAATAAGGTTATTTTGAGCGGTGTTTTAGTATTTCCGTTAGCATAAAAAATAGGAGTTAAAATTTTTGCCAAAATAAAAGCAGGAAGCCCAAGTGCAAACGCAGAAATAGCCTCAGCTGTATTTGTAGTATCTTGGCTCGTGAATACTCCTCTTTCATAAATTATATTAATAATCGGATGAGATAGAATTATAATACCGAATGTAGCAGGCAATGATAACAATAGCCCCATTCTAATAGCGTTATTCTGTATTTTTTTTGCAGCTACTATATCATTTGATTTATATATTTTTGACAGCTCAGGTAGCAATATAGTAGAGAAGCTAGTACCTATTATCGATAAAGGAAATTGATATATCCGGTCGGCATAAGATAATATAGAAATAGCACCTTCAATAAAGCTAGCAATAGATTGGGATATAAAAAGGTTTAATTGCTGTACGCCGGAGCTAATGGTCGCTGGTCCCATATTAATCAAAAGCTTTTTTACATCGGGATCGCTTGGGTTAAAAATTATCGGAAAGTTTAAATCCGCTCTTTTCACACAGACAAACATAAAAGAAACTTGTAATATTCCGGCAATTATTAAAGATAAGCTAATTGAGATAGTAGACTCTATATAATTGTCAAATGTTAGAGTAAAAATTATTACGCATACACTTAAAATAACTGGTGAAAAAGCAAAAGCTGCAAATTTCTTTACGGAGTTTAATATTCCGCCAAGTAGAGCCGTTAATGAAACAAATATTAAATAAGGTATTGTAATTCGGCATAAAAATACCGTAAGCTCAAACTTTTCTTTTTTACCGTGAAATCCAGGAGCAATAAACAGCATTAATTGTGGCATGAAGATTTGTATTAATGCTATTATTACTATTAATGTCAGAAGTAGAAGGGTAAAAACCTCACCTGAAAAATTATTAGCGGCTTTCTTAGAAATAAGCATTTTTTCATTATAAATAGGAATGAATACGCTTGATAATGCACCTTCTGCAAAAATTCTTCTAAATAGATTCGGTAGTTTAAAAGCAACATTAATGCTATCACCCATAGGCATAGAGCCGAATAATGATGCGATAAATTGTTCACGCACAAGCCCGAATATGCGAGAAATTAGTGTAAAAAAAGCTACTACGACTCCTGAACGAAATAATCGACTTCTTGCATAACTTGCTTCTAAAGGTAATTTGTGCGTCAATCCGGTACTCGTATCCTCACTTACTAAAGTGTACACTGTGGTGCTGCGTTCCGTGTTTCCTTCAAATTCCTCTTTATTAGCTTCGTTATGCAAGAAGTTGGCCACTGTTTGTTTTTTATCTTATTTTAATGTTATTGCATGGATCAAAAAACGTACGCGCTGTCATACCGTGGCTTGACTACGGTATCCAGAAAAAATAACCTCAACGTTGTTAACGATAGTACATAGCTTGATAGAATAAATATATAAAAATAAATTTTTATCATGTTTTACTGGATACCGTGGTCAAGCCACGGTATGACAGCGTTGCTCTACGCTCCTGCCCTGTCTATACCTTCATTAATCAAGCTATCGGCTTTTGCTTTATTTTCCCATCCGGTAACTTTAACCCATTTACCTTTTTCTAAATCTTTATAATACTCAAAGAAATGCACGATACGTTTCTTGAGCATGTCACATAAATCATCTAGCTCTTTAATATGATCGAAAGTAATATCGAGCTTAGAAGTCGGTACTGCGATTATTTTCTCATCAAGCCCTGATTCGTCTTCCATCATCAATACGCCGACTGCTCGGCATTTTATAACCGACCCAGGCACTACCGGATGATGAGCTACGACAAGTACGTCTACGGGATCACCGTCATTTGAAAGAGTATGAGGAATAAAACCGTAATTACATGGATAGCTCATAGTGGTTTGCATAAAGCGATCAACAAAAACCGCTCCTGATTCTTTGTCAAATTCATATTTGATTGGACCGCTATTCATCGGAATTTCGATAATTACGTTTATTTCGTCATTATTTGCTTTTGCTTTGATTTTATCTATAAACATGTTTTTTGTCTTGTTTTTGTCATACCATGGCTTGACCACGGCATCCAGTTAAAAATGTTGAAACAACCTGTGTTTTAAGTTGTTTTTATGGATACCGTGGTCAAGCCACGGTATGACACCGAGTATTTTAACTCGGAGGTCTGTAATTCTCATCATGCTTTGCAAGTAATTGTCTTGCTATAAATTTCCCATCCGATAATTGCCCGATGGCAATAATTCCTTGTCCTTCCCGAAATAGGGCAGGGACTACACCTTGGTATAATATCTCTAAATCCTTAATATTATCGGTAATAACAAAACTTGTCTTATCAGCAGCAATTTTATTTATTGAGTCTGTTTTAACAAGCCCACCGACTCTTAACTCTTTGCCTTGTTCTATTCCATTAATTTTTGACGGCGGCAAAAAAAATACTATATTTTTCTCTAAATTGTAAAGTATTATACTAATTCCTAAACATGCTGAGCAGAAACAAATAATTATTGTTATTAATCTATTTCTTACTCTCTTTTGCATTAAAGTTCTGTTTATTTTTCAATGACTTGTAATTTAAAAAACTTGCAATTAACAATATCGTTAAAACTAAAAAAGTAAATAAATATGCAGCTAATATATAATTACTCATTAATTGCCTTTTAAAAACTCCATAATTTCTTTAGGTGAAGAATCTAAATAGAAATGTTTCAGATATTTTCCGTTTGCATCGATTAAATAGGTAAAAGATGAATGATCAAGCATATAGTTCGGGTCGTCATCATCACCATTTACACGAGCATAGAAAACCTTGAATTTATCGGTTACATCTTTTATCTGTTGCTCGTTACCGGTAAGACCTATAAATTTTGGATGAAAATGTTTTAGATATTCTTTAAGTACTTCCGGTGTATCACGTTTTGGATCAATAGTGATAAAAACAGGTAGAATATCTATGTTATGTTTACTTAAATTTTCTACAATCTCCGTCATCTTATTTAGAAAGGTCGGGCATATGTCAGGACAAGAGGTGAAACCAAAGTAAATGAGACTTAAATTGCCTTGCAACTTATCACTATTAAATATCTTTCCATTTTGGTCAGTTAGCTCAAAATCACCGCCGATTTTTACGTTATCTTCATAGATATTAACTTGACCGGCAAGCGGTTTGTCAGGAGTTTTTAAAGATAGCAATAAATATAATGCTCCTACTCCTATTAATAAGCTAATTACAATAATTATTTTTATAATATTTGACTGTATTTTCATAATATATTGTCCGTTTTTTCGTTGTCATTCTGTGGCTTGAGGAACGTTGTCAAAATCATTATTGCGAGAAGCCGTAGGCGACGTGGCAATCTCATGAAATAATAACAAACTCCTGAGATTGCTTCGTCAATTGTTATGCAATTTCCTCGCAATGACGACTCCGGTACGCAACAATATCATAAAAATCATTACTGATAACCTCTTACACCAGACCTAGTTTTTTAGGTTTAAAATATTTTACCCAAATATCTATTAACAATTTAGTAATGATAATCGCCGAAAATATTGAAGATATAATCCCGATCGTTAATGCAACGGCAAAACCTTTTATTGCCCCGACTCCAAATATATAAAGTAAAAAGGCAACGATTAAAGTAGTTAAGTTGGAATCAAGGATAGTAACAACCGCAGATTCAAAACCGGTTTTAATAGCATAAAGATTAGAAACTCCCTTATGTAATTCCTCTTTAATTCTTTCATAAATCAATACATTAGCATCAACAGCCATACCCATAGTTAGTATTATTCCTGCAATTCCCGGCAGAGTTAAAGTAGCTTGGAAAAGTGAAAGTAAAGCTAAAATATATAACAATGCAAGGCTTAAGGCTATATTGGCAAATAAACCAAGCACACCGTAAGACCAAACCATAAATATACACACTGCTATAAATCCTATAAGTCCTGCCTTTTTGCCCGACTCTATAGAATCAGCACCCAAATTTGGCCCTATACTTCTCTCTTCAATAATTTTAAGTGGGGCAGGGAGCGAACCGGCTCGCAATAATAGTGCAAGCTCATTTGCCGACTCAACGGTAAAATTTCCTGTTATTATACCGCTTCCGCCCATAATTGCTCCGTTTATCGTTGGAGCACTTAGTAATTTATTGTCTAAAACTATAGCAAGGCGTTTACCGGTATTATTTTTGGTTATTTCACCAAATATTTTACTACCTAAATTGTTGAAAGAAAAAGCAACTACCGCTTGCGAATTTTGGTCAAAAGAAGCTGAAGCGGTTGTAAGCTGATCCCCACCTAAAACAACTTTTTTCTTTATAACTACATAATACTCCCCATGACTTTCGCTATCTCCCTTAACTAGCATTGAACCTACCGGAACATGTCCTTTTACCGCTTCTTCGATATTGGCATTTTCATCAACTAAATGAAAAGTTAGCTTTGCAGTTTTCCCCAATATATTCTTCAGGTAAGAGGGATTCTCTTCACCGGGAACTTGCAGCAATATATGCTTATCGCCTTGTTTCTGTAGGGTCGGCTCTTTAGTGCCGGTACTATCAACTCTCATGCGAACGATCTCAATAGATTGGTCTACTACCTTATTAAGTAAGTCATTTAATCTAGATTCGCTGTAGCTAAGCTTTATTTTATTTTCATTTATTTCAGCGATAATTTCCGGATCGATTTTATTAATTATTTTCTTTAACGGCTTTAATTCCTCAGGCGATCTTACTTCTAATTGAATGCTATTTTGTCTAACTAACAGATTTTTATAGCCGATTTTATCCTCACGAAAATTTTTGCGTAAAGTGTCGGCAAGATTTTCCATTGAATCATTTAAGTAGGTGTCAAAATCAACATCGAATAATAAATGGGCTCCTCCTCTAAGGTCAAGCCCTAGATTTACTGAATCATGAGGCAGAAACTTAGAGTTTACCTGCATGAAATTAGGTAAGGCACAAATAACCGCAAAAACCGTACATATAATTGAAAGAAAGATTTTCCATTTAGGAAGATTTTGCACCGCTTACCTTCTTATCTTTTTTGTTATTTTCTTTTTTTACTGCTACTTCTTTTGTACGACTAGTTATATTGATAATAGCACTTTTTAAAGCTTTAATACGTACGTCTTTAGCTATTTCGATTTCAATATTATTGTCATTTTCACTTACTTTAGTCACAATACCGTAAATGCCGCTATTTGTTAGAACTTCTTCGCCTTTTTTAACTTCACTTACTAATTTCTCTCTTTCTTTGCGGCGTTTTTCTTGTGGACGTAATAATAAGAAGTAAAATACGGCAAAAATTAAAACCATAGGTATTAAGCTTGTTAACCCCGATTGTAGAAAATTTGTTTCTACAGGTACTACCTCAGTTTCCTGTATTTCTATAGTGTCGTTATTGTTTGTCTGGTTATCTTGCGTATTTGCTGACATATGTAATTTCCTAATTGTTGCAATAGACTTCTTGCATAACTTGCTTCTAAGGGTAATTTGTGTGTCGATCCGGTACTCGAATCCTCACGTACTAAGTGTATGCTGCGGTTCGAGGTGAAGTGTCTCCTACAAATTTCTCCTTATTAACTACGTTATGCAAGAAGTTTAATAAAATAAAAATAGCTAGCTAAACGCTTTTATGCAAGGGTAAAATAAATAAATGGTTTGGAAGATTGAATTTATGATAAACTTACCGATGTCATTTGTGAAAGGGCGTTGTTGCCTGGCTCGAAAAACATGTTCTATGTCATTCCCGCGTAGGCGGGAATCCAGAATAAATAGCTTCAATATTGATATAGATTACATATTTGATAAAATAAACAGATAAAAAAATAAGTTTTTTATCTGCTTTACTGGATTCCCGCCTACGCGGGAATGACATAAAACGAGTTATGCAACAAGGCCTTGCGAAAGCAGGAATGACATCCTAAACATTCAGGTTAATACTGAAATAGTTTTAATATTTCTTAAGAAAAAATCATTGGAGCGGGTGAAGGGATTCGAACCCTCGACTTCGACCTTGGCAAGGTAGCGCTCTACCCCTGAGCTACACCCGCTTAAATAAAATAACGGCGTTTTAATGTAAAAAGTTTAAGGGGATCAAAATTAATTACATATAAAACGCCTTAGTGCTTTTTAATCTAAGCGAATCTGAATATAAGTAATTATAAGATAAATTGCAAGTATTAAATTAGAAATTTATTGGTATTGCTAAATATAGATTATTTAATAAATTAACGCCATTGCAAGGAAATTACAAAGTAATTGACTAAGCAATCTAGTTAAAAACTCTGTAAACTAGAATTTTTTTAGATTGATACGCTCCTTTCAGTCGCTCAGCTCATACGATACCTGTCTTTAGTTAGCAATGCTATAAAATCTAATTTTTTTAATTGACTTTTATTTTTATATAAAACAGTATAGTTCTTTATTAATTCTCTTACTACATGACTACATGACAATTTTTAGAGATGTAAGGACTAAAGGATTGAATTTTGCTGATAATTCATGATGATAACGGGGAAAGAACTTGGTTTACATATGAAAGATCATTCCGCCCCTCTAGTCGAATTATTACAAAAACATATTTCGCTTAATTTATCAAGAGCAAAATGTTTAGGATTATTTATCATTTCAATGCTTAACAGCAGGACAGTAAACATGTCATTGTTATGCAATAGAATGCCGTCTGGGATTAAAGCAGCTTCATGGTATAGAAGGATGCAAAGATTTATCTCTGAAATCTCAATATCATGGAGAGTATTACCTGTTATGTTAGTCATGATGACTGGGTTTGAGCAGGAGCAAAAATGGGTATTGTGTTTAGATAGAACGAATTGGAAATTTGCTTACTACATGACAATTTTTCATTTTATCATCTTTGGATATTGGAATATCAAGGACAACAGCTGTATCCAACGTACTAATTGAGTAGAAATATTATACAAGATATTAACCAATGTATCTAATCCAACACGAAATATACTATTTTGCCTATAACCATGTTTTTTAATAACTATTGGTTTATCTAAAACTATAATCTCTCCAGTTTGATAAGCTAGGCAAAATGCAATAGACAATATTTGCATCAATGTATCTAATCGTAAATCATTAGTAATATGAGTTGCTTCACAGTTGAATCCTGCTGATTTAAAAGCTTTGAACATTGTTTCAATTTGCCATCTTTGAGCATATATCTCAGCAGGATTTTTGATCTCATCACTATGTATTAAGACTGCAAGTTCACTCTTCTTATTTCTGATCCCTACTACATTAAATATTTCACCTTTTGTATCAATTCTACGTTGTGACAAACTCACATGCGATCCTATGGCTAGAGGGCGAAATAACTCTTGTATTTTAACCATTTTTCCCCTTGCATTACTGATATATTGTCCATTTTCTCTAACTCGAAAAACGTATCTTATTTGATTTGTTCTAAGCCAAGAGAGCCATTCCTTACCTATAAATTCTCTATCAGCGGTTAATGCTTCAATGCGGTTTTTGTCAAAAACTTCTAAAAAACACTCCATCAGATCAATACGCTCAATATAATCAGAGTTACCACACTTTTTATCACTTAGAAAATTCCAAAAAGGGGGATCGCTATACCATGAAAACTGACAGCTAAATATAAAATATTTATATGTCGTTTACCAAATTTCCAATTCGTTCTATCTAAACACAATACCCATTTTTGCTCCTGCTCAAACCCAGTCATCATGACTAACATAACAGGTAATACTCTCCATGATATTGAGATTTCAGAGATAAATCTTTGCATCCTTCTATACCATGAAGCTGCTTTAATCCCAGACGGCATTCTATTGCATAACAATGACATGTTTACTGTCCTGCTGTTAAGCATTGAAATGATAAATAATCCTAAACATTTTGCTCTTGATAAATTAAGCGAAATATGTTTTTGTAATAATTCGACTAGAGGGGCGGAATGATCTTTCATATGTAAACCAAGTTCTTTCCCCGTTATCATCATGAATTATCAGCAAAATTCAATCCTTTAGTCCTTACATCTCTAAAAATTGTCATGTAGTAAGATTAATTCTGTAAAAAAGCATGTTAAGTTACGCAAAAGAGTTTAGCCCGTAATCAAAAAGAAGCAATAGGGCTACTATCGATAGGTATGTTTCTTGAATATTTTGATCTCATGCTCCTATGTACACATGGCGGTACTACTTAACGAGTTATTTTTTCCTGAAGCCGATGCACGAGCTGTTTCTCTATATTCTGCCATTGCATATTGTTCAACAATATGTATTTAGACCTATCAGTGTTTTAATATTCGGTTGGATAGGAGATACTATAGGTCGTAAGGCAACGGTCATTATTACAACTTTTTTAATGTCGCTTTGTTGTCTTATAATGGCTAATTTAAAAACTTATGCCGAAATTAGTATTACGGCGACTTTTGTAGTAACTGCGTGTCGGATCGCTCAGGGGATGTCCTCTATGGGGGAGGTAGTAGGTGCCGAGCTTTATCTAACCGAAATGACAAAAATTCTTCAACGTTATTGGGTGGTGGCTTCGCTTGTTGTTTTTGTAACTTTAGGTGCAACCGTAGCATTGGCGGTAGGAACACTTGTTACTTCTTTTGGACTTGATTGACGTATTGCATTTTGGTTTGGAGCAGCTATTGCTATAGTTGGTGCTGTTGCAAGGACAAATCTTAGGAGACTCCGGATTTCATTGATGCAAAAAGACGAATAAAGAAAACTGTAGCACAAGCGGGGATAGATAGTAATCGGCTAAAATCAATGAGGTGGCCCAATTTGTCTAGACTAAAAATTAAGATTTATGAGATATAATTTGCGTTATAATTTTACTCAATAATTTTTGTAAAATACACCTGTTCCGGAGTGAGATATTCCAATGACTGGTGCATTCTTTTTCTATTATAAAAATTTATGTAATCAGTTATAGCATTTTTTGCCTCCTTGACAGTATTTAAAACCATCAAATATATTTTTTCTTGTTTTAATGAACGCCAAAATCTTTCTATAAATACATTATCCAGGGCTCTGCCTTTGCCATCCATAATGATTTTGATTTCACGTTTAATTAGTTTATCTGTGAAATTTTTTGATGTAAATTGAGAACCTTGATCTGTATTAAAGATTTCAGGCTGACCATATTTTATTATAGCTTCTTCCAGTGCATCAATACAAAAGTCACTTTCTAAACTAATAGACACCTTCCAGCTTACAATATAACGACTAAACCTATCAATAATTGCTACCAAATATACAAATCCTTGTGCCATTCTAATATAAGTGATATCTGTACTCCATACCTGATTTACTTTAATAATTTCAACTCCTTTTAAAAGATATGGATATATTTTATGAGCTTGATTGCGCTTACTTAAGTTCATTTTAGGATAGATAGCTTCAATAGCCATTATTCTATAATAACGACTTACTGCCTCGCGACCTATTGTGATTCCAAATGGTACAAGGTGCTCAGACATTCTTCTTGCTCCAAAGTAAGGATGCTGTGTGTATATTTCATCAATTACTTGCATTATTTCTAAGTCTTTTTGGGTTAAGCCTTGTGGCTTGTAATAATAGCTAGATTTGTTAATAAACAGTAGAGTACATTGCCTAGCGATACTTAGATTACTACAATCTTTATCTACCATATTTTTTCTAATTGCCAAGTCCAAACAATGTAGATTTTTTTCAACCAGTCACGTTCAACAGTTAACTGGCCTATTTGTTCATACAATTGTTTTATTAAATCCTGATGATCTGGATCCTTGGATTGTGGCTTAATTTGAAAACCACTAATTAAATTTTCTATACCTCTTTTTTCCACTCTTGTATTTGTGTCGGATGAACTCCATATTTGCTACTAATTTGAGCTATTGTCATTTCAGCTTTTATTGTTTCTAAAACTATCTTTGTTTTTTCTGCTGCACTATATTGTTTTGCTTTTTTAGACATATAATTTCTCTTTTGTATTTGAAAATTATATCTCATTCTATCATTTTAGTAGTCCAGTTTTTGGGTACCATTATAGTTGCGGTAGATTTAGTGGTGGGTTTGAGAAGACTTGAACTTCCGACCTCACGCTTATCAGGCGTGTGCTCTAACCAGCTGAGCTACAAACCCACAATATAGAGATGTGGTGAGCTCGCCGGGATTCGAACCCGGGACCCTTTGATTAAAAGTCAAATGCTCTACCGACTGAGCTACGAGCTCTTAAATATATTTATGCTTTTTCTGTGTGTCATCCCGTGGTCAAGCCACGGGATGACATCTAAAGTATAAAATATATTCAAAAATTATGTTTTACTTTATCGCCGAAAAAGGCTAATTTGTCAACAATTATTTTTTAATTTAAATATAGGCAGTTTATGCAGCATCAGGACGTGGCTATAATTATCCCCTCAAGGCTAAGTTCAACTAGGCTTAAACAAAAACCTTTACAGCTTATCGGCTCTATAACTTTAATCGAGCGGGTATTCAAACAAGTAAATCAGGCTAACCTTGAGCATATATACGTTGCAACCGATTCGGAAGAGATAGCAAAAATTATTAAAAAAGTCGGAGGGAAAGTAATATTTACCGATAGCAATATCCCTACCGGCACTGATCGTACTTATGAAGCTTTTAAATTAATTCCAAATAATAAACATATTAATTACATAGTTAATGTACAGGGAGATATGCCTTTCATTGAACCTAGCTCTATTTTGAAAATTATAGAATATTTAAAAAACAGCGAATACGATATTGTTACACCAGTAGTAAAAGTAGATAGGGAATCAGTGGAAGCTAGTAGTAATATTACCGTAGCGGTTGACTCAGCGGGGAAAGCATTGTATTTTTCGCGTAGTCTTATTCCAAACGGTGCAGAAGAATTTTTATATCATGTAGGCATGTATGGTTTTCGCAAAAACGCTTTAGAAAAATTTGTATCTCTTAAGCCAACTTTTTTAGAAAAAACAGAACGTTTAGAACAATTACGTGTCCTTGAAAACGGTATGACTATAGGTACATGTTTAGTTGAGAATATTCCTATTTCCGTAGATACGGAAGAAGACTTAAAAAAAACAGTAAAATTTTACGAAAATATTAGTAAACTAGGTTTATAATAAATAATGGTACGTTTCATTTTTGTTACCGGCGGCGTTGTTTCATCACTCGGTAAAGGTCTAACGGCAGCATCTCTTGCTATGCTATTACAAGCGAAAGGATTTAAAGTTTGCGTACGAAAACTAGACCCTTATCTTAACGTCAACCCTGGGACTATGAATCCTCACGAACACGGGAAAGTATATGTAACGGATGACGGAGCAGAAACCAATCTAGATCCTGGCCATTATGAACGTTTTACCGGAGTTTCCTCGTGCAAGTTTGATAGCATCACGACAGGAGCGATATACTCAAAATTACTTAAAGATGAACGTTTAGGAAATTACACCGGCGTTACCGTTCAAATCATCCCGCATGTTACGAATATAATAAAAGATTTTATACTTTCAAACACCAAGGGTTTTGATTTTATTATTTGTGAAATAGGCGGTACAGTCGATGATATTGAAGGTCTACCGTTTTTTGAAGCTATAAGGCAAATCGGTAACAAATTAAAAAGCGAAAATTGTTTATTTATTCATTTAACATTATTACCTTATGTTAAAACCGCCCGTGAATTAAAAACAAAGCCTACCCAACACTCAGTTAAAGAATTACGTGCTATAGGTATTTCACCTAATATACTAGTCTGTCGTGCAAAACGTAATATTTCAAAAAGCGAAATAGATAAAATAGCTTTATTTTGTAATATAGAATCTGAATATGTTATTCCGGCAATAGATCAAAAAAATATATATTTAGTACCGATTGCGTATCATAATTCAGGTCTTGACAATAAAGTATTAAAATTTTTTAATATTAATGTCGTGCCGTCCAAATTAGATAAATGGCATGATATAATTGGTAGGCTAAAAGATTCTAATTCAAAAGTAAGAATCGCTATAATAGCTAAAAAAGATGCTTATAAATCAGTAATCGAGGCACTTGATCATGCAGGTATTTATTACAAATACAAAATTGACTTAGTATGGATAAATGCTGAAAATCTAACTGAAGAGAATATTAATAAAAAATTATTAGATATAGACGGGATTTTAGTACCGGGCGGATTTGGAAAACGGGCAACTGAAGGAAAAATTATAGCAATAAAATATGCCCGTACTAATAACATACCTTTTTTTGGAATATGTTTCGGTATGCAACTTGCGACAATCGAAATAGCTCAGAATTTAATCGGTATTAAAGATGCAGTAACGGAAGAATTTAAAGTAGACGGTACAAAAATTATTGAGAAAATAAATAAAAACCGTGAAGACTCAAAAATAACAATTGAAAATGTAAAAAAGACTATGAGGCTTGGCTCTTATCCTTGTAGTTTGGTCGCAAGTACCATTGCAGCTAATGCTTATAAAAGCCTTGAAATAAATGAGAGACATCGTCATAGATATAAATTTAATAATGAATTTCAAAATATTTTTGAAAAAAACGGAGTAGTATTTAGCGGTTTTTCAAAAGATGAAGAGATTGTAGAAATAATTGAACTACCGGCACTTCGTTGGTTTGTAGGAGTACAATTTTATCCAGAATTTAAATCTAAACCTTTTGAAGCTCATCCTTTATTTATTGAATTTGTTAAGGCTGCAATTGAGTATAATAAATGTAATTAACAACAATATATGAGACTATTTTAAAAAATCTTGATATAGTTTTTATTATAGTCTAGGTTGCATAAAAAATAATATAGCCGGACAGTTTTTGAAAAGCGTTTGATGTCATTCCCGCGAAAGCGGGAATGACATATAAAGCTCTAAGCCTTGCAAAAACATAACATTTTTAAAAACTATTCGGTACTAAAAAAATAAGCTCATAGTAAATCAATGGATGCCGTGGATTCTAACTTCACAATTTGGAATAAAGCCAGAAACAGTAAATTTAGGCATATAGTATGGCCGATTAGATCGTATGAATTAACTAAATTCATCCCGATGGCTTTACTAATGTTTTTTATTCTACTTAATCAAAACTTAGTTCGTAGTATTAAAGATAGTTTTGTTGTTACCTTAATTAGCTCGGAAGTATTGAGTTTTATCAAACTTTGGGGCGAAATGCCGATGGGAATTTTATTTGTTATCCTTTATTCTAAACTCTGTAATATTATGACAACAGAGCAGGTTTTTAGGATAATTACCGGTACTTTTTTATTTTTCTTCGCAATTTTTGGTTTTATTTTATTTCCGTACAGAGAGTTTTTTCATCCCGATCCCGAATTAGTTAAACATTATATAACCCTTCTTCCCCATTTAAAGTGGTTTTTAATAATCTGGGGACAATGGAGCTTGGTATTGTTTTATATTATGGGCGAATTATGGCCGGTTATAGTTTTTACTCTTTTATATTGGCAGCTTGCGAATAAAATTACTAAAGTCGAAGAAGCACCGAGGTTTTACTCATTTTTTACTTTATTTGGACAAACTAATTTACTCATCTCAGGAACCGTAATTATTTATTTTGCTAAGAGCGAGCATTTCTTATTACCTTTATTTTCTCATCTAAACGATACAAATGAAATCCTTTTAAAGTCTTTTATTATGGTTATTTTAATATCCGGATTAATTTGTCTAGCTCTTCATAAATTTATTGATAAATCAGTCGTAGAAGCTGACAAAAATATTAAATTTAAAAATCAAAGAACGGATATATTAAAATTAAGCTTGGTCGAAAGTGCAAAAGTAATATTGACTTCTAGATATCTCGGTTTTATTTGTCTTCTTGTAATGTCTTATTCTATGAGTATTAGCCTAATAGAAGGATTATGGATGTCAAAAGTAAAACAACTCTATCCTGCTACAAAGGATTTTATATCCTATCACGGTGAAGTGTTTTTTGGGACGGGAGTACTCACGTTAGTTAGTGCGTTTTTAGGAAGTAGTTTAATTAGAATATGCGGCTGGTTTTGGGGAGCTATTATAACACCGATTATGATGTTTGGAGCAGGTGTTATGTTCTTTTCATTCACGGTTTTTGAAAATCATCTAGGAAATATCGTAAATACTCTCGGCTATAGTTCGCCGCTTGTCGTTATAGTTTTTATCGGCGGACTTTGGCATATACTTTCCAAATCCGTAAAATATTCACTTTTTGATGCTACTAAAGAAATGGTATATATTCCGCTCGATAGTGAAATGAAGACCAAAGGTAAAGCTGCCGTTGATGTTATGGGTACTAAAATCGGTAAATCAATAGGTGCTATTATTCAATTCATATCCTTTAGTATTTTCCCGAACGCCGTACATAACGACATAGCCGGCTTATTGATGTTTAGCTTTGTAATCGTATGTCTATTATGGCTATATGGCGTGAAAGTTTTATCAAAATATTATAATAAGATGATACAACGTTGGTAAGGGTATCCATTCCTGTGAAGGCTTGCTTGCGTTGATACCTAATCGTCATGAGCTACGCAAGCCGTAGGCTGCGTGACAATCCAGTAAAAAATAAAAAGATGCTAAAGATTAGCATTTTTAAACTGGATTGCTTCGTCAAAATTTTCAATTTTTCCTCGCAATGACGGGAAAACCAATCCACGCAGGAATGACATCAAACCATACAACAAGGTCGGCTTGACCATTAGTGACAATCGTGAAATCGATCCACGTAATAGTTGATCAAACTAATGTATTTTGAGCATCTTCTCCTATTAATGTCCCCCTTCGGGGATAAGAAATCCCTCGCCTTCAGGCGAAGGGAAGATATAATGAAATTGCTTTAGCAATGAATTTATATCAAGAAACATGAGAAGTTATAGAAAGAATAGTCATAGTCAGTATGATTTAAAAGTACATCTTATATGGATACCAAAATATAGGAAGAGAGTATTGATAGGCAAAGTAGCGGAAAGGGCTAGAGATTTACTAAGGCAGATTTGTATGGAACATGAAGTATATATAATTTCAGGGAAAATATCATGTGATCACGTGCATATGTTTATCTCATATAAATCACAAATATCTCTTAGCAAGTTAGTACAGTATTTAAAAGGTAGTAGCTCAAGAATTTTATTGCAAGAATTTGCTCATTTAAGAAAACAATTTTGGGGCAATCATTTGTGGGCTAGGGGCTATATGGCGGTCAGTTCAGGTAATATAACTGATGAAATGATACAGCGCTATATTGATGAACAGGAAGGTGAACCTGTGAATGATGATCGATTTCTAATCGATTCCACTTTATAACCCCTCAGCTTATAGCTGAGGGTTCTTTAGTCCTTGATCAAGCAAATCAAAAGCCTCATCCAAGCACTTATATACTGCATTTTCTTGAGCTACTTCCGAATAATCTTCGATTAACCCTAGATTTTGACAAGTAATAACAAGTTTAGCTTTTAAACCATCACTCTCTTGATTTTCAATATAATCTAATATTATTTTTGAAACAGCTTGGCTGCTATCCTTTGCTTTTTCATATTTATTTTTTAAGCTCTGTAATCTGTCAACATATACTCTTAACCCGAATTCTGGATTAAAAGAGGTAGGAATGGAAGTATTTACAAGGGATAGAAGATATTCTATATAAGTTTTTAGCAAAAAAAACAAGAGTATCCCCTTGAAGAAATATATTACCGCATTATTTTGTTTTGTCGATGATTTTTGTAAAGTTGCTGAATATTGGATTAGTCGGTCTTTTTTACCAATTAACGCGAGTTTCGTATTAAGATGCCTAAATTATGGTTAATGAATATGCTATAATCCTTATCCTTTCAAGGTTTGTAAGAGGTGTGACAAGTTTACAATTTAATAGTTATGGTCAAAAAAGACAATTTACTAAAAATTTATGCAGTTTTAAGTACATTTTATAACAAAAACAATATTACTAATATCCTCGTAACCCAGTTACTATCAGCTATTCAGTTCCTCTATTAATACGAAACTCGCGTTAAATTTGCTTTTGTAAAATTAGTATTAGCATTATTATGCATTGTAATGTAATACTTCACCCATCTGTTTATAGTCATTCACCGTAGCACCATATTCAAGTAACATTTTGGCTTTTTTAAAATTACCTGTAACCTCTAAAGCTGTTTTATCATTCTCATCTCATATATTAGGATCAATACCTTTTTGAAGTAACTTTTTAAGATCTGCTAAGTCAGTTATATAATGTAGGGTACTTTTGTTTTCTGGGCTATCTACCGTATCAAAGCTTACATCTTTACTGTTCTTGCTATTAAGACTATTGTTAATACTAACGCATAAATCGTGAAACACATCTGGAACGGTTTTACATTCTTTTGTATTACTCCCCTTTCCCACACAAGATTTAATAATATTTATCAACTTAGAAATTTTAGGCATAGTTATTTTATTAAAATTCCATGTTTCATGGTATTTTTGACTCGGCATTATATTAATCTATTTTAATCAAAGTCAATGTGAATGGTTAATTCATAAAAATTAACCAATTAACAATATAATTTAAAAATTCTTTTTTCTTGAATGTATTTGTAATATAGTAATAGGATATTTAATATTTGTAGAGGGAGTAATGAAAAAAAATCCAAAAATCTCATTAATAGGTAGCGGTAACATAGGTGGTACGCTTGCTCACTTAATTAGCCTTAGAGAACTCGGCGATATCGTGTTATTTGATGTGGCTGAAGGAGTATCGCAAGGAAAAGCATTGGATCTCATGCAAGCCGGTACAATAGCCGGGTCTGATATCAAAATAAAAGGCACAAACGACTATAAAGATATTGAAGGATCTGATACCATAATTATTACTGCCGGTTTACCAAGAAAACCAGGGATGAGTAGAGACGATTTAATTAGCATTAACACCGGTATTATGAAAACGGTTGCAGAGAATGTTAAAAAATACGCTCCTGATGCCTTTGTAATAGTAATTACCAATCCACTTGATGTTATGGTATATGTCATGCTTAAAGAAAGCAGGCTACCTCATAATAAAGTAATAGGTATGGCAGGCGTACTTGACTCATCAAGATTTAATCTTTTTCTTGCTGAAGAATTTAAAGTATCGGTTAGCAATGTTAATAGCACGGTTCTCGGCGGTCATGGTGATGCAATGGTACCTCTTGCAAGATATTCTACAATATCAGGTGTACCGATACCTGATTTGATAAAAATGGGCTTATCAAGTAATGAGCGTATTGAAAAAATAATTGATCGTACTAGAAACGGCGGCGGTGAGATTGTTGCATTACTTAAAACAGGTTCTGCTTATTATGCTCCCGCAGCCTCAGCAATAGAAATGCTTGAAGCATATTTAAAAGATAAACGTCAAATTCTAACTTGTACCTCTTATTTACAAGGTGAGTACGGCGTACATGATTTATATGTCGGAGTACCTATTATTATCGGTAAAGAAGGTGTTCTAAAAGTAATAGAACTACAGTTAACTGCAGAGGAAAAAGCACTATTTGATAAGTCAGTCGAGGGAGTTAAAAAACTCATTGAGACGATAAAATAAATGATAAAATTATATTATTGAAGCACAAATGCAACAATATTTAAAATATTGAATTAATACTAATTATTAGTGTTGTTCATTTAACATAAATGGTATTACATTTTGGTTTATTTTTATTAATAGAGGGAAATTATGGTCCACCGGCAGGAGCATAACTAGATTCACCGTGAGAACCAATACGCTTGCCTAGTAAAATCTCATTTTTGCTATTAAAAACTATAGCGCCTATACCGATGCGTGGGTTGTTAGTCATGTCTAACTATTAACTTTTGATTGACTTATTAATATCGTATGTTAACTTCTAAAGCAAATAAAGAAATATTGCTTATTTAAATACCGTGAGCTATTTGTAGATTATATTTAATATTTACCTGTAGTTACGCGAGTTTCGTATTAATAGAGGAACTGAATAGCTGATAGTAACTGGGTTACGAGGATATTAGTAATATTGTTTTTGTTATTAAATGTACTTAAAACTGCATAAATTTTTAGTAAATTGACTTTTTTGACTATAACTATTAAATTGTAAAACTTGTCACACCTCTTACAAACCTTGAAAGGATAAGCATTATAGCATATTCATTAATCATAATTTAGGCATCTTAATACGAAACTCGCGTGTAGTTATGAATTCTACCAATCAATCACAAAATAATAGCTTAACTATCTCTTGGCTTAAGCTTGGTATTTTATCCTTGGGGTTTGCAGGTTTATATTCAATTATTTTGGTGGTATTACGTACCCCGCAATTATCAAGCTTTTTTCCAAATCCTCATATTTTCAAATCTGCTTTAATTATTCATGTTAATTTATCGGTATTAGTTTGGTTGTTGTCCGTTACGGCTAGTGTTTGGTCTATGTCATTCTCGCAACCCTCTTTGTCATTCCCGCTTTCGCGGGAATGACATACTATGCAAACTTGCTTTCCTAAGCACGATACTTATAGCCATCTCCCCAATAGCAGGGCATAATCCGGTGATGAATAATTATATACCGATGCTTGAAAATATCGTATTTATTTTGGGGTTAAGCTTATTTGGTGTTACGCTACTATTATATGCTATAAATATTTTATATTTCTTCGATTGGATGAACTTAAATAGTCTAGTTAATTTTACCGTATTATCGACTATTATAATGTTTATTTTAAGCTTTGTTTGTTTTGGATGGTCTTATAATGGTTTGCAAAACATTATCCAAATTATTCCTATCGAGATAGAATTTTATTATGAATTACTTTTTTGGAGCGGAGGTCATTTACTACAATTTATATATACTCAAATATTAATATTTATTTGGGTTAGTTTATTTAGAGAGTTAATAGCTAGAGAATTGAAATTTCAAAAATTCTATCTTTTCTTACTTTATTTAAATTTTATTTTCGGCATTATTGCTATATTCGGTCATGCGTCTTATGACATTATCGATGGAGCCTTCAAAGAATTTTATACAAATCATATGAAATATCTAGGCGGTCTTGCTCCTGTTTTATGTTTGGTCGGTATGGGGTTTGAGTTGGTATTTTTATGTCATTCCCGCGAAGGCGGGAATCCAGAAAAAAAAGAATGGATTCCTGCTTACGCGGGCATGACATACTCTATCATCAAAACCATCTTACTCTACTCCATTACTTTATTCCTACTTGGCGGACTTATAGCGATGAATATCTCAGGTATAAATGTAGTATCCCTGCTCATTATCACGGGTCTATAGTAGGGATTAGCATTGCTTGTATGGGGTATAGTTATTTGGGTATTATAGTGTCTAAAAATAACAATGTCATCCCGCGGCTTGACCACGGGATCCAAA
>NZ_CM000770.1:556250-570175 GCF_000160735.1 Rickettsia endosymbiont of Ixodes scapularis
GCGGGATGACATTGTAATCTACCTCCTAACATTCGGGCAGATTCTGCACATACTGGGACTAGCACTCGCCGGTGGTTACGGTGTTATGCGGAAAGACTCAAATAGCGTAATGCCGATGTCAGCTAAGCTATTAATGGGAATGATGGGCGGAGGAGGGCTTATTGCTATAGTAGGTGGCTTGATGTTTGTATATATTTGTGTTAAAGTAATGTTTTTTAACAGTATAAAACTAGAAACATGAGTAAACCAACTAGAGAAGAAGCTAAAGAAGCAGTAAGAACACTACTAAAATTCATTGGTGAAGATCCTAATAGAGAAGGGTTACTTAAAACTCCCGAGAGAGTAATTAATAGCTATGAAGAGATATTTTCCGGTTATGAAAAAGATATAGCTGAAATATTAAGTACCAAATTTTTCGATACTTGTAATTTTCAGGACTTTATCTCGCTGGAAGGCATAAAATTTACCTCTTTTTGTGAACATCATATGTTACCTTTTAATGGTACGGTATATATAGCTTATATTCCTGATAATTGTATTATTGGTATAAGTAAGCTAGCACGAATAGTAAATATTTTTGCTAGAAGGCTACAAATTCAAGAAAAAATGACGGTACAAATAGCAGAAAGCGTACAGGAGAATTTAAAGCCGCTTGGCGTTGCCGTTAAGATTTCTGCCTTGCATAGTTGTATGTCGATGCGTGGAGTGATGCAAGATAACAGCGTAATGAATACTATGCATTGTACAGGTATATTTGCGGAGCAGCAGAAATATCGCCATGAGTTTTTAAACCTTACCTCGAAAAGGTAAAATATTGTTTTTGTTGTCATCCTGCTGGTGTTGTATGGATTGGATAGTTGGGTCGTCATTGCGAGCGACTGAAAGGAGCGTGGCAATCTCAGGACTTTGGCACGAGATTGCTTCGTCAAAATTTTCAATTTTTCCTCGCAATGACGGAAAAATATATTAAACTAAAAAAATTCTATGTTATTATCAAAATATTTTTTACCTGTTTTAAAAGAAGAGCCAAGTGAAGCTCAGGTAACTTCGCATAAATTAATGTTTAGAAGCGGAATGATTAGGCAGCAAGCGGCAGGGATTTATACATGGCTTCCGCTCGGCTTAAAACTATTGAAAAATATAGAGAATATAGTACGCTTAAATATGAATAAAGCAGGAGCTTTGGAAGTTCTAATGCCTTGCATTCAACCGGCACATTTATGGATGGAATCGGGACGTTTTGATAATTACGGTAAAGAAATGCTAAAATTTCAAGATCGCCACGATAATACTTTACTATTCGGTCCGACTAACGAAGATATGATTACGGATATTTTTCGTCATAATATTAAGTCATATAAGGATTTGCCGAAAAATCTTTATCATATCCAATGGAAATTTCGTGATGAGATTAGACCCCGTTTTGGCGTTATGAGAGGTCGGGAGTTTCTTATGAAAGATGCTTATTCTTTTGATATAAATGAAGAAAATGCCGTTAAGACCTATAATCAAATGTATCAGGCTTATATTAATACTTTTCGGGATTTAGGCGTGTTTGCTATTCCTGTTATTGCCGATAACGGTCCAATTGGCGGCAATTTAAGCCATGAGTTTCATATAATCGCCGAAACCGGTGAAAGTACTATTTATTACGATAAAAGATTTAAGACATTAAAAGATAATTCTGATATCGATGTAGAGGAAATTAAAAGTTGGTATGCGGCAGCTGAAGAAAAGCATGACGTAAATAAATTACCTATATCTGAACAAGAAATAACTAGCAGTAAAGGGATAGAAGTGGGGCATATTTTTTATATCGGCTCAAAATATTCGGTTAATATGAATGCTCTAATTAATGACGAGCATGGTAAACTAACTCCTGTAGAAATGAGTTCTTACGGCATAGGCATTTCAAGGTTAGTTGCAGCTATCATAGAAGCAAATTGCGATGAGAAAGGTATCATATGGCCTTCTAGCGTTGCTCCTTTTAAAGTTTCTCTAATTAATTTAAATATTCATGATAGTAAATGTGTAGAGCTTGCGGCAAAAGCTTATAAAGAGCTATCTGCTCAAAACATAGAAGTACTATATGACGATACCGAAGCACGTGCCGGCAGTAAATTCGCTACGCACGATCTTATCGGTTCACCTTATCAAATTATAATCGGTCCTAAAAAAGCAGCAGATAATATTGTTGAGCTGAAAAACCGTAAAAGTGGGGTGATAGAAGATATTGAGATAGGTAGTCTAATGAGTATATTGTAAAATAAAGAGATATACGTCATTGTGAGGAAATTGCATAGTAATTGACGAAGCAATCTTAGGAGAGTTTGTTATTATTTCATGAGATTGCCACGCAGCCTACGGCTGCTCGCAATGACGATTTTGGAGTCATGCAACAAGGCTAATACCCTATGGGAATGATATAGAAAAATTTCTTCGTAGACAATGATAGTATCATATGATACTATCATATAATGAATAGTAAACCGCCTTTTCAAATAACTAATAAAATCTTGGAGTTATCACAAGATATTTCTTATGAGCTTGGTATTTTAGCCGGTAGCAAGCTTTACTCTCAACCTATAAAACTTAGAAAAAATAATCAAATTAAAACCATCCATTCTTCTTTAGCAATTGAAGGAAATAGTTTAAGTGTAGAGCAGATAACCGATATAATAAACGGCAAGCGTGTACTTGCACCTGAAAAAGATATTTTAGAGGTAAATAATGCTATAAAATTATATAATGATTTAACCATGTTTGATCCTTTTTCGTTTGAATCATTATTAAAAGCACATGAGATATTAATGCAAGGATTAGTAGAAGATAACGGAAAGTGGCGTAAAGGTAATGCCGCTATATTTAAAGGCACGGAGATTATACATTTTGCACCTCCGGCAAGTCGTGTATCTTTATTAATGCAGGATTTATTTGAGTTTATAACACAAGATAAGAATGTTTCCGGAATAATTAAGGCTTGTATATTTCATTATGAGTTTGAATTTATCCATCCTTTTTCAGACGGTAACGGACGAATCGGTAGGTTATGGCAACAATTATTACTAATGCAAACTAATAAAGTTTTTGAATATATTTCCGTTGAAAGTTTGATAAGGAATAATCAAAGTGAGTATTATAGTGTTTTACGCAGGTGTGATAAGCTTGGTGAATCGACGTTATTTATCGAGTTTATGCTTGATAAAATAGTTGCAGCATTAAGATTATATAGTAATAATATTACATATGAGGCAAATACGCCTTTATCTAGAATGGAATTTGCTAAGATTAATTTAATAGATAAATGGTTTTCTAGAAAAGATTATATTAATGTACATAAAAATATTTCTACGGCAACGGCTAGTAGAGATTTGTTATATGGTTTAGAGCATAAATTTTTAATAAGCAAAGGTGATAAGAATCAGACTTATTACAAGTTTGTGTAGTTGTTATACGGTTACAACGTGTCATTGTCACCCAGTGGTCAAGCCACGGGATGACAAAAAAAGGATTAACATGAAAAATTTTATAAAATATTTGTTTTTTACCGGTCTACGGTCTATATTAGTAGTGATGATAATAGTTGCTTATATGGTTTTGGCTCAAACTATTCCTAATGATGGGCAGTGTTTACATCTTAGCAGCAATTATTACCGCTTTACCGACACTAATTTTAATATATAGTAAAAAGAAAAAGTAAATATATGATTGGTAAATTAAGCGGTAAAGTTGATTCCCAAGGCGATGATTATGTTATAATTGACGTAAACGGGGTAGGGTATCTTGTTTATGCTTCGGGTAAAACTTTAGGTAAACTTGCTGAAGGGGAGTTTTATAAACTATTTATAGAAACCCATGTTAGAGAGGAACATATTCATCTTTACGGTTTTCTGACTCTAGAAGAGAAGAGTTTTTTTAATTTGCTGCAATCAGTAAACGGTATCGGTACAAGAATGGCTTTATCTATCTTATCAAGCCTTACACCTTCGGATATTCAAATTGCTATAAATAATGAAGATAAAAATATATTTAAAGCAATATCCGGAGTGGGAGCTAAACTTGCTGAGCGTATAGTGTTAGAGCTGAAAGGTAAAGTAGCGAAAATATCAAGCGGCTCAACTATTATTAAAGATAGCTTAAATATTAAGAATATTACACCCGTCGCAAGCAATGAAGTAATAAAAGCTCTAGTAAATCTAGGCTTTTCTAGATTTGAAGCTCAAAACGCCGTTCAAAGTATCATTACCCAAAATCCCGAAATCTCTATTGATCAGTTAATCAAAACAGCCCTAAAAAATCGAAATGCTAATTTTTAGAAATATCGATTGAAATTAGTTTAAGGAAATATTTAATTTCATTCCTAGAGCTATAGCAGCACGGTCTAAGGTATCAAGGGTGACATTAGGATTATTAGGGTTTAAGAGTCTATCTACAGCTGATCTACTAGTTTCCATTTTTTTCGCCATTTCTGATTTTGTTATATGCTTTTGTTCCATAATTTGCTTTATTTGTTGTGCAAGAATACGTTTATGAGCTATTGCCGTAACTTCTTCTAATATTCCAATTTTATCCTTACTACATGACAATTTTTAGAGATGTAAGGACTAAAGGATTGAATTTTGCTGATAATTCATGATGATAACGGGAAAAGAACTTGGTTTACATATGAAAGATCATTCCGCCCCTCTAGTCGAATTATTACAAAAACATATTTCGCTTAATTTATCAAGAGCAAAATGTTTAGGATTATTTATCATTTCAATGCTTAACAGCAGGACAGTTCAATTAGTACGTTGGATACAGCTGTTGTCCTTGATATTCCAATATCCAAAGATGATAAAATGAAAAATTGTCATGTAGTAAGATTTTTGTCTAATATTACTAATTAAGAATAGACAAAAGCCGATTAATCTATTATAAGCTTATTGTTGTATTTGGTTTTCCAGTCATTGCGAGGAGAAACTGTAAGTTTCGACTAAGCAATCCAGTTAAAAAATTCTAATTTATAGAATTTTTTTATTATCTTTTCTGGATTGCCACACTCCTTTCAGTCGCTCGCAATGACGATTTAGGCATACTCTGAATAAATGAGGAGTAAGTAGACGAAGTTTAATTTGGAAAAGAGCAAGGAGTTCACAAGACGAGGAACGCAGCGCTTATACGTGAGTACCGCAGTACTTGTAGAACGACATAGCCAATTTTTCAAATTAAACGAGTATATACGGCCATGTAGCTCAGTCGGTAGAGCAAAGGACTGAAAATCCTTGTGTCGTTGGTTCAATTCCAACCGTGGCCACCATTCTTTATTTCTATTCCAATTTATATACACCTCAAACAGCGAACACATTATAAATTAAGGACTTTTGCCGTCCAAAAAAAGTTAGATAATGTTGAATCTTTCTAGTGATTCTTCTTTAAATCAATCTCAATTCATTTATTTACACTTTTAATTAAATTTCTATTGCATTCTTAAAACTATTTATTATAGTTTATCCATATTTTAGTTATTTTTTTAACAAAATATTAAAACTTATAAGATTTAATAAAACGCGAGTTTCGTATTAATAGAGGAACTGAATAGCTGATAGTAACTGGGTTACGAGGATATTAGTAATATTGTTTTTGTTATTAAATGTACTTAAAACTGCATAAATTTTTAGTAAATTGTCTTTTTTGACTATAACTATTAAATTGTAAAACTTGTCACACCTCTTACAAACCTTGAAAGGATAAGCATTATAGCATATTCATTAACCATAATTTAGGCATCTTAATACGAAACTCGCGTTAAATATTTTTATATGTCCTATCTTACTACATGACAATTTTTCATTTTATCATCTTTGGATATTGGAATATCAAGGACAACAGCTGTATCCAACGTACTAATTGAGTAGAAATATTATACAAGATATTAACCAATGTATCTAATCCAACACGAAATATACTATTTTGCCTATAACCATGTTTTTTAATAACTATTGGTTTATCTAAAACTATAATCTCTCCAGTTTGATAAGCTAGGCAAAATGCAATAGACAATATTTGCATCAATGTATCTAATCGTAAATCATTAGTAATATGAGTTGCTTCACAGTTGAATCCTGCTGATTTAAAAGCTTTGAACATTGTTTCAATTTGCCATCTTTGAGCATATAATCTCAGCAGGATTTTTGATCTCATCACTATGTATTAAGACTGCAAGTTCACTCTTCTTATTTCTGATCCCTACTACATTAAATATTTCACCTTTTGTACCAATTCTACGTTGTGACAAACTCACATGCGATCCTATGGCTAGAGGGCGAAATAACTCTTGTATTTTAACCATTTTTCCCCTTGCATTACTGATATATTGTCTATTTTCTCTAACTCGAAAAACGTATCTTATTTGATTTGTTCTAAGCCAAGAGAGCCATTCCTTACCTATAAATTCTCTATCAGCGGTTAATGCTTCAATGCGGTTTTTGTCAAAAACTTCTAAAAAACACTCCATCAGATCAATACGCTCAATATAATCAGAGTTACCACACTTTTTATCACTTAGAAAATTCCAAAAAGGGGGATCGCTATACCATGAAAACTGACAGCTAAATATAAAATATTTATATGTCGTTTACCAAATTTCCAATTCGTTCTATCTAAACACAATACCCATTTTTGCTCCTGCTCAAGCCCAGTCATCATGACTAACATAACAGGTAATACTCTCCATGATATTGAGATTTCAGAGATAAATCTTTGCATCCTTCTATACCATGAAGCTGCTTTAATCCCAGACGGCATTCTATTGCATAATAATGACATGTTTACTGTCCTGCTGTTAAGCATTGAAATGATAAATAATCCTAAACATTTTGCTCTTGATAAATTAAGCGAAATATGTTTTTGTAATAATTCGACTAGAGGGGCGGAATGATCTTTCATATGTAAACCAAGTTCTTTCCCCGTTATCATCATGAATTATCAGCAAAATTCAATCCTTTAGTCCTTACATCTCTAAAAATTGTCATGTAGTAAGATGTCCTATCTACAATTATATAAATCTGAATTTGTAACTCTTCCATCATATACTCGTTTTATAGCTTTAAAACCCAGAATTCTAACGTATTTAGTTTTATTGCTTGAATGGTATATGTATCAATCTCAACCTACCGGAGTCTCTTATATTGATGCAACATCTTTAGCAATTTGTCATCCAAAAAGAGTATCTCGCAATAAGGTGTTTGCTGGTATTGCTGCATTAGGCAAAACAACAAAAGGTTGGTTCTTTGGTTTTAAATTAACGCGAGTTTCGTATTAAGATGCCTAAATTATGGTTAATGAATATGCTATAATCCTTATCCTTTCAAGGTTTGTAAGAGGTGTGACAAGTTTTACAATTTAATAGTTATGGTCAAAAAAGACAATTTACTAAAAATTTATGCAGTTTTAAGTACATTTTATAACAAAAACAATATTACTAATATCCTCGTAACCCAGTTACTATCAGCTATTCAGTTCCTCTATTAATACGAAACTCGTGTTATATAAAACAAGAACTTTTTGATGAACTATACGTCAGAGAGATCAAGTTGGTAACTGGGATAAAGAAGAACATGAAGAATAAACTTATACCATTGATTGAAAAAATTTTACTACGCAAACGCTCAATTATTGAAACAGTTTTTAGTGTACTAAAGAGGTTTTTGAACTTGAACATACAAGACATAGATCAATTTGGAATGCCTTCGTCCATATCTTATCTACTCTTGTTGCTTACTGTATGAAATCTAACAAACCAGCTATATCTAAAAATTATCTAATCCAGAATTGAGGTTATAAAAGAGAATAAAAGCTTAATTGGATTAATATTTTGGTTATAAGATAGGAATGAAATCTCAAGATAGACAAGAATTAGATGTACAAATTACAGAAATAACTGATGAAAATAATCTTACTCTAAAAGATGTAGCAGAAGTTTTAAAAAATTATTATGAAAATCCTAATATGATATTATCAAATGAGATATTTGGTCATTATTTAAAGGTATATAAAGGATTAAATAAAAATTATCTTAAAGAAGAATTAAAAAACTTAGGAGTTACTGATACAGAAAAATTTTTTGAAACCGTAGATAAACTTGGAGAAGGGGTAACTAGTTTCTGTGAAGAGGGCTAATATAAAAGTCTAAAATAATTTATAGCATAAAACTATGTTTCCGCTATTATTAGTCATTATATTCGATTTAAATTAATGACTAATATATTATCACCCGAAAAAAGTGAAAATGATCAAGAATTGCCAATAAGACCGTCATATTTGCAAGAATTTGTCGGTCAACAGCAGATTAAAGAAAATCTTTCGGTATTTATTAAAGCTGCAAAATCTCGAAATGAACATCTTGATCATACTTTATTTTACGGTCCGCCCGGTCTTGGTAAGACTACGCTTGCTAAGATTATCTCTAATGAAATCGGTGGTAATTTCAAATCTACTTCCGGTCCTGCTATACTTAAGGCGGCTGATCTTGCTGCTATTCTCACTAATCTTGAAAAGAACGACGTATTATTTATTGATGAAATCCACCGTTTAAATACTGCGGTTGAAGAGGTTTTATATTCTGCTATGGAAGATTTTGAGCTTGATATAATTATCGGTGAAGGACCTGCCGCAAGGTCAGTGAAAATAACCTTGCCGAAATTTACCTTAATCGGGGCTACCACACGCCTTGGGCTGCTTAGTAATCCTTTGCGTGATAGGTTCGGTATTCCTATGCGGCTAAATTTTTATAATACCGAGGAGCTTAAGAAAGTTTTAAATAGAGCAAGTAAACTACTTGATATTGATTTGACCGATTCGGGTTCTGAAGAAATAGCTAAGAGAAGTAGAGGAACGCCAAGAATTGCATTAAGATTGCTTCGTCGTATAAGAGATTTTGCGGCAGTTGACGGTAAATCAAGAGTAGATAAAGAAATCTCTGATTTTGGGTTAAATCGTTTGGAAGTTGATCGCATAGGACTTGATAGCAATGATTATCGTTATTTGAAATTCATAGCGGATAATTATAACGGCGGTCCTGTTGGAATTGAAACGATCGCCGCTGCCTTATCTGAACAGCGTGACGCACTTGAAGAAACCATAGAGCCTTATCTTATACAAATAGGTTTACTACAAAGAACTCCTAGAGGTAGGGTAATCACGATTGCCGCTTTTGAGCATTTGAAAATGCCTATACCGAATCAATCACATCATCAATTTAATATTTTTAATGAGAATGAATAATAATAATTTGAATCATGATTATACAGCCGCAGATCTTATAAAGAGGCTGATAAAAGATCATGTTAAACCTTACGCAAATAAAATATATTTTTCGATATTTTGTATGGTTATTGCAGCACTTTGTACGGCAGTGATTGTACATGCGGTTAGACCTATTATTGATAAGATTTTTTTAACACATGATAAGAAAATGCTTATAATAATGCCTATAGTGCTGATTGCTACTTTTTTCATAAAAGGAATTTCAGAGTACTATCAGAATTACCTAATAAAATTTGTTGGGCAGAGGGTACTAAACGATTTACAGATAAAAATGTATGAGCATTTGTTATTTATCGATATTTCTTTTATTCAAAACCAATCTTCAGGACGTTTAATATCTCGTCTTACTAATGATATTTCTTTGATGCGTGGGGCTGTTTCTAATTTACTTGTCGGATGTGCTAAACATTTTCTAACTGTAACATGTTTAATAATAACGATGTTTCATTTAGAACCGCTATTATCTTGCGTAGTTTTTCTTGTTTTTCCTTTGGCCGTTTATCCGGTGCAAAGGATGGGCAGAAAGATAAGAAAAATATTTTCACAATCACAAGAGGAGCTTGGGCATTATACTTCTAGGCTTGATGAAACATTTCAGTCAATTAAGATTATTAAATCTTTTGTAAGCGAAAAAATAGAAAGTAATAGAGCATCGTTGATTATTAATAATATTTTAGAGTTCTACAAAAAAACATCTAAGCTAGATGCGATGGTTTCACCGATTATGGAGGGTTTAAGCGGTCTTGCAGTCGGAGGGATGGTATGGTACGGAGGTAATTTAGTCCTTGAGGGTAAAACAACACCCGGTGCATTATT
The DNA here is from genome assembly GCF_000160735.1 of Rickettsia endosymbiont of Ixodes scapularis. Lineage (NCBI taxonomy): Bacteria > Pseudomonadati > Pseudomonadota > Alphaproteobacteria > Rickettsiales > Rickettsiaceae > Rickettsia > Rickettsia endosymbiont of Ixodes scapularis. The sequence goes on from NZ_CM000770.1 coordinate 566,373, forward strand.
TTCTTTTTTAGCTGCCTTTGCTGCAGCTTATAGACCGTTTAAAAGTTTGGTATCGTTAAATATTAATTTGCAAGAAGGAATAGCAGCAGCTAAGAGGGTATTTAGTATTTTGGATACCGAACCTCTTATTAAAGATCATAAAGATGCTAAAGAAGTAGATTTATATAATCCACAAATTACTTTTGAAAAACTGGCTTTAAGTTTTGAGAGTAAAATAGCTATAAAATATATAGATTTAAAGCTAGAGCCTCATAAAATGATTGCGTTTGTCGGGCGTTCAGGTAGCGGTAAGACGTCGCTTAGTAATTTATTAGCGCGTTTTTATGATCCAAATGAAGGAAGAATTTTAATTAATAATCATGACATTAAAGATATTAAGCTTACTTCACTTAGAGGTCAGATTTCCTTAGTTACTCAAGATACTCATTTATTTGATACAAGCGTTGCAGAAAATATAGCATACGGTCAGGAAAACGCTACAAGAGAAGAAATAATTAGAGCAGCGAAATATGCAGATGCTCATGAGTTTATTATGCATCTGCCGAACGGTTACGACACGCAGATAGGAGTGCAGGGGACGACTCTTTCAGGTGGTCAGCGTCAACGTTTATCTATTGCTAGGGCTTTCTTAAAAGACGCACCTATTTTAATTTGGGATGAAGCAACAAGCAGCTTAGACCAAGCTTCCGAACAGAAAATTCTAGAATCTTTAAAGAAATTACGCCAAGGAAAAACCACTTTAATTATTACGCATCGTTTAAGCAGTATTACCGACCTTGATAACATTATTGTCATGAAAAACGGTGAGATTTGTGAGCAGGGTACTCACACACAATTACTTAAGAATAAGGATGAGTATTATAGATTGTATAATAAGGAGTTAAGAGAAAATGGTTGATTTATAAAGTAAATAGCTCATATTTCTTAATGTCCCCCTTCGGGGATAAGAAATCCCTCGCCTTCAGGCGAAGGGAAGATATAATGAAATTGCTTTAGCAATGAATTTATATCAAGAAACATGAGAAGTTATAGAAAGAATAGTCATAGTCAGTATGATTTAAAAGTACATCTTATATGGATACCAAAATATAGGAAGAGAGTATTGATAGGCAAAGTAGCGGAAAGGGCTAGAGATTTACTAAGGCAGATTTGTATGGAACATGAAGTATATATAATTTCAGGGAAAATATCATGTGATCACGTGCATATGTTTATCTCATATAAATCACAAATATCTCTTAGCAAGTTAGTACAGTATTTAAAAGGTAGTAGCTCAAGAATTTTATTGCAAGAATTTGCTCATTTAAGAAAACAATTTTGGGGCAATCATTTGTGGGCTAGGGGCTATATGGCGGTCAGTTCAGGTAATATAACTGATGAAATGATACAGCGCTATATTGATGAACAGGAAGGTGAACCTGTGAATGATGATCGATTTCTAATCGATTCCACTTTATAACCCCTCAGCTTATAGCTGAGGGTTCTTTAGTTATTATTGAGGCACTCACTGTCATCCCGCGACTTGATCGCGGGATCCAGTAAAAAATAAAAAAAAAGACTGGATACCGTGGTCAAGCCACGGTATGACACCGAATGCGTTTTTCGATCCACGCAACAACGCTTTCCCGCCTACGCAGGAATGACATCAACACAAGGAATACCACAATGCTCATTACCAAGATTTTTAAAGAGTATCGATTATTTGAAATATTTATTTTAGGAATAATTAGTGGTATGCCGCTGGTTATAATTTTTTCTACTCTTTCGGTATGGTTAAAAGAATCTGGAATAGATATCGCTGTTATTACTACTTTTGCGGTTGCAAGGTTATCATATTCGTTAAAAGTATTTTGGTCACCGTTAGTAGATAATTTTAAAATACCTTTTTTAAGTAGGTGGGGACATCGAAAAAGTTGGCTTATATTAGATAGCTCTTTAATGGCTTTAATACTAATTGCTATGAGCAAGGAAAATCCTGAAGTTTCTTTAACTTCTTTATATTTTTTGACTATATTATTAGGCTTTTTATCTAGCACGTTCGATATTGCCGTTGATGCGTTGCGTATAGATAAGTTTGATCAGGAAACACAAAGCATAGCTAGTGTAACTGCCGTATTCGGTTATCGAATCGGTATGCTTATTACAGGGGCAGGTGCTTTATATCTTGCAGAAATAACCGGAAATAATTGGCAACTAACTTTCTTTGTTATAGCTATAATATTTGCCGTTGCAACGATATTTATGGATTGATTGCAACCTTAGTCGGTGGTTTTGCCGGTGGTATTGTAATGTATAGAGTGGGAAATTTTAAAGGTTTGATTATTACCGGTATTGCCCAAAGCTTAACGCATTTTGCATTTATTTGGCTTAATCACCAACCTCCTTCTTTTGAAGCTTTATTAATTGCTATTACTATAGAGAATTTTGCTGCTGCTATGGGGGCTACTGCTTTAGTCGGATATATAGGTAATTTATGTAATAAAAAATATTCGGCAACACAATATGCTTTACTTAGTAGTGCTAGTAGTTTATGTAACAATACTGTCACTATTTATGCCGGAAAACTCGTAAATATGATGGGCTGGGACGGTTTTTTCATCTTTACTATAATTTTAGCCTTGCCTGCTTTATTTATATTAATGTATCTTAATAAAAGGGTTAATGTGTAGTAATATTTGTTGTATTAGGCAAAAAAGTAAGCTGTCATACCGTGGCTTGACCACGGTATTTAGAAATATAACTAAAAATACTAATTATTAGTATTTTTAACTGGATCCCGCGATCAAGTCGTGGGATGACACAGTATTTTACTTGATTTAATTTGAATAATATTTTATTTATTTAAAATGTTTAGTAAATTTTTATTACCTTATATTTTTATTTCAACATTTTTCTTTGCTCCCATAAGCGAAGCGAAGAAAGCTGTAAAAAATACACCTAAACCTCCTGTTCAAACTAGTTTAGTAATTGATGCAAAAAGCGGTAAAGTGTTGCAGGCCCATAATTCACAAATTCGGATTTATCCCGCTTCTTTAACTAAGCTAATGACTCTATACTTAATGTTTGAATCAATTGAAGCCGGTAAATTGCCTTTAGATAAAAAATTACTTGTATCAGCAAAAGCTTCAAAAATGCCGCCTTGTAAGTTGGGTTTAAAAGCAGGGGAAACTATAACCGTTCGAGAGGCAATTAATGGGTTAATCATAAAATCTGCTAATGATGCTGCTGTAACGGTTGCTGAGAATATGAAAGGTTCAGAGAAAGCTTTTGCTCATTTAATGAATGTTAAAGCTAAACAGCTCGGTATGAAGAATACCTATTTTAAAAATGCTTCAGGTTGGCATGACCCATTGCAGCAAACTACCGCAAGAGATATGGCTAAACTTGCTATGGCCCTGAAAAGAGATTATCCAAAATATTATCCGTTATTTGCTAAAACCAGTTTTGTATTTCGTGGAAACATAGTAAACGGACATAATAGAGTTACTAAAAATTATCAAGGTGCAGAAGGCATGAAAACAGGTTTTCATACACCGGCAGGTTATAATTTAGTAACTACCGCTTCTAGGAACGGCAAATCATTGATTGCTGTTGTTACAGGAGGCAAAAGTGCCGCATCTCGTGATCAAAAAATGATGGGGCTACTAGATCAGCATTTTAATATTAAGCCTATAGTCCCTAAACCTTCAATCAAGCTTGCCTCTAATAATAAATCTACTACAAAAGCTAAATCAAAAATAATAAAGAAAAAGAATATACGTAGTTGATATGCATCGTCTGCGAGCGGGTATTGTTGCATGGAG
>NZ_CM000770.1:570275-848177 GCF_000160735.1 Rickettsia endosymbiont of Ixodes scapularis
CGTGGCTTGTCCACGGTATGACCCAAACGTGCTTTCCGAGCCATGCAACAACGCCTACGACTACTCACAATGACGATTTAATATTCACTCATCTTTTAAACGCGAGTTTCGTATTAAGATGCCTAAATTATGGTTAATGAATATGCTATAATGCTTATCCTTTCAAGGTTTGTAAGAGGTGTGACAAGTTTTACAATTTAATAGTTATAGTCAAAAAAGACAATTTACTAAAAATTTATGCAGTTTTAAGTACATTTTATAACAAAAACAATATTACTAATATCCTCGTAACCCAGTTACTATCAGCTATTCAGTTCCTCTATTAATACGAAACTCGCGTTTTTAAGGATTTACGGCTAGCTTATATTTCAGATTTACAAGTTTTATATGACAATTAACGCTACATTTATTGTTTTTTGTAATTTTAGTAGATGAAGATTTTTTAGCTAAAGTTTTACTTTGTGGTTTTTTTAGATTAATATTTTTTAGAAATTTCTCAGTTTCATTAGGTAAATATTCTATTTTTACTTTAGTTATACCTTGATTTTTAAATGCTAAAATTTCAGCCGCCTTTTGAGAAACATCTATTATACGATTTTTCTTAAAAGGACCTCTATCATTAACCATTAAAATTACTGATTTATTATTGGCTTTGTTGGTAACTTTAACTAAGCAAGGAAGCGGGAGAGTTTTGTGTGCGGCAGTTAATAAATTTCTATTAAATCTATCACCGTTAGCTGTTTTTTTACCATGAAAACCGTCTTTACGTCCACCGTACCATGAGGCATAACCTGTTTCGGTAAAAGATTTAGGGTTGTGAGGTTTGTAAGTCTTTCCTTTTATTTTATAATTTTTTCCAACTTTATAATGTCCTTTATAAGTTAGATTATGAGGATCATCTTTTGATAATTCTTTGTATGAATATTTACGGGAATAAGGTAATCTTTTTGAGGTATTACAACCGCTTAGACCAAAACAAAAAATTAACAAAAGTATTAGACCCCTTGCATAACTTGCTCTTAAAGGTAATTTGTATGTCAATCCGGTACTTGCATCCTCACGTGGCATTGTTGCGTGGATCAATTTCACCTCTGTCATCCCGTGGCTTGACCACGGGATGACACAGTGGATTTTACTGGGTTTCCTTCAAATTCCTCTTTATTAGCTTCGTTCTGCAAGAGGTCTAATTTGAATTTATGATTCTTCACTATTATCATTATTTGTGTTAAAGTTATTCATTATTTTAGCGTAACACACAACTTTTTCAACACCTTTTATTTTTGATGCAATAGAAGCAAGCTTTTCTAGCTCTTCTTCTGATCTTGCAACTCCAAATAAATAAACAATATTATCTATAGTTAGAATAGTATAATTAGCAAATTTAATGTCTTTTCTGACTAAGTTTTTAGCTTTAATTTGCGTGGTTATCATACTATCTTTAGTATATTGGGCTAAGTCAAAATGATTACTGTTTTTATTTACTTTTAACTCATTAACAACTTCTTTTACGCCTTTTTGATTCCAAGCAATTTCTACGGCTTTTAACGCATCAGATTCTTTTTGAATATTTCCTGTTAATAATACTCTTCCTTGTGATACTTCGACCTTTATTTTAGTACCTAAATCTCTAAAATTATTTTTTACTAAATTAGCTTTAATACCGGCAGAAGTCCTTGAATCATTTAATGTTTCAGACATTGGTTGATCTTTTGAAGCAACAATGCCGGTAGTGATTGCTGCGGTAAAAATGGCAGGTAAACAAGCAGATAGACTAAAAGAAAGAGCTATAAAAATTAGAACTCGTAATATCATAACAATAGTACCATACGATTTTTAAAAAGATTGTATTTGTTCAAGAATTAACTGTTTGTTTATGTTATCCCCTATAGTACCGGGCCTTGTTGCATGGATCGAAAAACCTACTCGATGTCATTCCCGCGTGGCACTTTTGCGTGGATCAGTTTTTCTATCATCCCGCGACTTGATCGCAGGATCCAGCTTAAAATACTAAAATTTTAGTATTTTAAATTGTTTTTCTGAATACTGTGGTCCCAAGCCACGGTATGACACCGAACGCGTTTTTAGATCCACGCAACAGTGCCACGCGGGAATGACATCGAGTAGGTTTTTCGATCCATGCAACAAGGCCCGGTACTATAGGGGATGACATAGAGTAAAAATGGTAAGGTATTATATATCATATCTCACTATCCGGTAATTTATTCTTTAATAAAAGAGGTAATTGCAGTAAAATAAAAACAAAAGTAATAGGTATTACGCCAAATACTTTGAATTTTACCCATGTTTCATCTGAGAAATTACGCCAAACTATTTCATTAACTACAGCCATAAAAAAGAAAAAAGTCGCTGTTCTATAGCTTAAAGTTATCCAGCTTTCTTCTTTAAGACGTACTATACTCTCTAAAGCATATTTGATAAAGGGATTTTTTCTTATACCGCTCATGAGAAATATTATTCCAAAAATAACATATAATATAGTAGGTTTGATTTTTATATACATTGAATCGCCGCTAATTAAAGTAATACTTCCCGAAACTAATAAAACAGCCGTAGAAATAATAGAAAGCTTGGATACTTTCTTATCTATAACATAACAAAGGGTAATACAAATAACAGAGGTAATAAGCATATAAAGAGTAGCGTTTTGTATACCGCCTCCATAAAAAAAGCCCGCAAAAAATGCTATTACCGGACCAATTTCTGATAAAAGTTTTAACATATTTAATTTAATTGTTCTTTTTGATAAAATTAATTTGATTCATTTTTTGTACTGATATTAAGGTATTTTTTGAATATCTTAATTTTATTTGTATGAAAATATTTATCAGTAATATAATAGTAAAATAGGCAAGTACTTGTAGCCCGTTAGGTCTTGCAATATAACCGGTAACAATATGTAAGATTTTACCTATCATACTTCTATCTGCTACTAACCATGAACTATCCCAAAGTTGATCGGATAAAAACATAACTAGACCGGAAGAGGTTAAAATACCTGCAGCACTTGCTGCAAATCCGCCTGCTATTAGCATTAATAATACGGTAGAGATTTTAAAAATATATTTTTGATTAGCAATCTTAATTAAACCGAAATATATTACTAAACCAAGTAAGAAGCCACTTGTAGCACCTATTATCACTCCTTGCAAGTAAATACTGCTTGGTATTGTTTCAACTGAAGATATGCTATATACTAAAATAATAATTTCTGCACCTTCTCGTAATATGGTAGTGGCAACTAAAAAAACCAACATGAAATAACTGGCATTACCTTCATGAATTTTTACCGATAAGTCGTTTATATGTTGCTTTACTTTTATACCGTAACCTTGCATCCATATTATTGTCCAGCTAATCAGAATTGTTATTAGTATCATAATTCCGGAATTGAATAACTCGTCGCCTATTCCGCCAAAAGATAAAGATAATTTACGTGTAAAAAATGCAAAAATTGAAGCAAATACTACTCCAAGCATTACTCCGGCAATAATATAAAGACGAGATTTTTCTATTTGTTTTGTTACGGCGAGTATTACACCAAGTAATAAAGATATTTCTAAACATTCACGAAACATTACTAAAGCAATTTTAAACATATTTTTTATCTAATCATTAACAATTATAAAACCCTGAGCCGTATCTTGATGAAAATCTCCAAAAAATTCATATTTTCCGGACTTGAGGGGTGCAAGTATAATATTTATTGACTCATTTGGCATAACTATTTTTTCACGATGTAAATCATGACTTTCAAATTCTTCTACCGTACCATCTTCATTATGAACAATTAACCTTATCTTAGTAGATTTTGGTACTTCAACTATATTCGGAACAAATTTATGATCTTTTATAGCTATCTTTACTTCTAATATATTATCATTTGTTTTATTATCGGGACTCTTATTTGTAGAGATATAAATGATTGTTGCTAGAAATATTAAACCTACTATTATAATAATATTTTTGGTTTTTTTAATAATTTCCATACTAAACTCCTAGCTTAATTAAAGTTTAAAGTAAGATTCTTATATACTCGTTTAATTTGAGTTTTAAATTTTTAATAATTACAAAATTTATCCTGCAATTTTTATTAATGCTATAAGATATACAATTATTATCATTATGACAAGGATAGATAATAAAATATAATTTTTTTGTTTTTTGTTAGCCCTATTTTGAAACTCTACTTCTAGAGGTAATTTATGCGTCAATCCAGTACTCGCATCCTCACGTACTTCTTTGTACGCTGCGGTGCTGCGTTCCGTGTTCCCTTTAAATTCCTCTCTATAAGCGAGTTTGAAAATAGGGCTAATATCCGATATTTTATTTTGTTTCATATTTATTTAAAATCGTTAATTTCAAGTAAAAGATATTCATTTATCGGTAATGATTCATGAGAAATAATTTTATTTATATTAGAACCTAAGGCTTTAAATGTGTTGCCTTCAGCAATAACACTGCGTGTTCCAACCGTTACTTTACCTTGCAAGGCATAAGAAAAAATTAAAGGATATGTAATATCGCCGATTTTCATATCTATTCGTTGTCCTTTTTCTTTAGAATCATATAATATTTTACCGTTTGATAATCGAGTAATTTTAGCATTAAAGCTTACTTTTTCACCACATAATAAAGGAACACGATAAGCTATCTCATCATCATAAATTTTTACTTCATTATTTTTAACAAAATTTTGCGGTAATGTGGATTTTAAAATTACATTAACTTTATAATTATAAGCATCATCGAAGATAATGTTATTACTATTATTAACGGCGTATTTTGCCGGAATAATAGCTTCTCGTGCTTCTCCTACCATCATACCGATTATTACATTATCTAAGCCAAGCATTATAGGAGCAGAGCCTAAAGTAAAAGTCTTAGTATCTTCAGATATTAAAGTATTGTTCATATCTGATATTTGATAAAATACGGTAACTACATGTCCGCAAGAAGCGGGACCGATATTACCGCTACCGAGCGTATTAATTTTGAACAGTGTTTTTATTAAATCCTTACGTACTTCAATAGTGTAATCATTAGGATTGATAGGTCCATTTAACGGTTGTAAAATATTTTCAAAGAATGCTTTCCCTTCTTCGGTTTTAAGAGCATTTATTACTATTTTTGAAACCGTACGTTCAAATAAATTACCGTTTAATGAAATAGGGGGTTCATTATTTATACTAGTTTGGTTTTCATCGGTAGATGAATTATTTGAAGCCGTTTGCTCTACAGTTGTAGGATTATTGTTGTCGGGAGATATTTTTAACTTTACTATATTGTAAAGTATTAGAATTACAATTATTAAAGATAAAAATTTTTGCATATATACTCGTTTAATTTGAAAAATTGGCTACGTCGTATTACTAAGTCTGCGGTGCTCACGTAGTTTATCTACGTTTCTCTCCTTGCCTTATATACTCCTTGCTCTTTCCCAAATTAAACTTCGTCTATCTACTCTGTCATTTATCAGGAGTATATGTTTTAGTACAACAAAGTTTACTATAACAATCAATTACTTAATAATCAAATGAGAATAAAAATAATTTGATTAATAAAAATAATTGATTTAAATTTAGATGCAGAATTTTATAAATATAGTGGTGAAAAGTGAAAAAATTTATATTTTGTTTTTTATGTTTATGGACATTAAACATATTTGCTGCTTCTAAAACTTACCCTAATAAGCTTAATCGTTGTAAAATTACTAGAAATATATTTAATGATTATGAACCGAAAGTTTTTGAGACTACTAATAATTTATTACGTAAAACAGGAAGATTATCAAAATTTTACGGTGAAAGGATATTAATTAAAGGAAAAATATTGGATCAAAATTGTGTGCCGGTTGCAGATGCTAAAGTTTATTTATGGCAAGCAGGAAGCGGAGGTAAATATCCTTATGAACCTTTAAAAACTAGAGTTGATAAAAGAAGATTTACAAGTAAAAGCGATTCAAGCTTTACCGGTTCTGGTATTGCTACTACTAATAATAAAGGAGAATATTACTTCATTAGTATGTTACCTTATAAATCTTCTCGTTATTTAAGAAGTGCAAATATAAGAATAGAGCATCCTAGCCTTACGACTCTCGAAACACGCTTAGATTTATCTGATAAAAATATGTGTGATAATGAATGCGGTGAAGTAAATCCGATATTAATCGAACCGCAGGAAAATATGCCGTCTTATTGTTTTGACTTAGTTTTGCAAGGTACGACGCTTAAGAGGTATTGATACAGTACGTCATTGCGAGGAAAATTACGAAGTAATTTGACTAAGCAATGTCAGGATATTTGACGAGATTGCCCATAGTACCCTACAATTTTTGTAATAAAAGCTTAGGAGTGGTATTGCATATGGGTATTTGAAGTAGTATAAGAGTGTATTTTTTGACCATGCACAATATACTACTTCAGTCGCTGATACTAAACTTTTTTTGGAAAAGATCAAGACTAGAATGTCTTGCTGGAATGATTATGAGTCTAATTGAGAATTGCTCTGTTAGCGGTAAAAACATGGCACTTGGAATTTTGGGTAAAGCTAAACATAGTTCTAGAACCCAGAGAATATATAGGTTTTTTAGGGATCAAATATTTAATTATGATCAAGTTGCTAAGTTTATTTTAAATATTTTTGCTAATGATAAATACATTATTGTTCTGGATAGAACATGCTGGAAATTTGGCAAAAGTGATATTAATATATTATTTTTGGCCATAGTATTTGGTAAAATTTCTGTACCAATTTATTGGTATCCCCTAGAGCATTCGGGAGCTTGCTCTAGCTGGTTGATGGAGGCAATGTTAGAGAGATTTATTAATAATTTTGGAGTACATAAAATTAAATATTTGTTGGCTGATCGTGAATTTATGGGCAAAGAATGGCTTAATTTTTTGACTACAAAACAAATTAAATTTGCGATTCCAGTTAGAAAAGATATGCTAATTCGTATTACAAATGCTTTACAAACTAAACCAGTTGGTAAAAGTTTTGATTATGTAAAAGCCCTTGAATACATTGAAGTTAAGGGTATGTTATGGGATCATGCAGTAACATTATCGGCTTATAGAAATGATAAAAATGAGCTTATGGTTGTTGCGGCTAGTGGTGATATTGATGTCAGCATTTTTGCTTTATATAAATTTCGTTGGTCAATTGAACGGTTGTTTAAACATCTCAAAAGCGGTGGTTTTGATATTGAAAAAAGCCATATAACAAACCCAGATAGATTCGTAAAATTAGTTACAGTTTGTGCTATTGCATCAGCTTTAATAATAAAAAATGGACTAATACAACATGAGATACAACCCATAAAAATTAGAACCGCTAAAACTAATCCAAAACGTTTAGTATCATTTTTTACATACGGATTAGATCATTTAAGAAACTGCCTGAAACAAGCAAGTAGCATAGCAAAGTCAGTATTAAAAAGAATTTTGGAATATGACTCAATTACTGTTTTTGATCGCTACTTCTCTACATTGTTACAAAAATTGTAGGGTACTATGGAGATTGCCACGCAGTCTACGACTGCTCGCAATGACGTTTTGCCTCTTTCTGCAGTGCTTCTAAAGGCTTTTTTATACCACAACTACATAATGTAAGTGCTAATACGAAAAAATAAAATGTCTTCATTACTATAAATTATTATATGACCTTAAGAAATTATAATAAATATCTTATATATATTATAGTATTTTTATTATCTATAACAATCTTTATTCCTAAAATTTATGCTAAGCATCAGGATAAATTAGAATTTTTAAGAGGTTCAAGCGTTCCTGATAATATAATTTTTTTTGATGAAGAAAAAAATCAATATTCTCTTGATCAGTTTGAAGGAAAGACTATATTGTTAGTGTTTTGGGCTACTTGGAGTGCTCCTTGTGTCAAAGAAATGCCTGACCTTGATATGTTGCAAAAAGATTTTAGGAAATTACCTTTTTCAGTAATTCCGATTTTAGAAGATTATCAAGACATAAAAGTTGTTAAAGAATATTTTAAAAGCTATCAAATAAGATATTTGCCGATTTATCATGATTATAGAAATGAATTATTTAAAGCTTTAGGGGTTGTTAGTTTACCGACTAGTATATTAATAGACCCAAACGGCAAAATAGTAACTAGCTTTGTCGGCAATACAAATTGGTATGACGAAAAAGTTAGAGATACTATTTTATCTGCCATTCCCGGAAATTATTCTGAACCTAAAAATAGTTATAACGAGCAATCTCTGAATAAACCGGCTAAGCCTTTGCTGCCGATAAAAAAGGATATAATTAAGGAAAGTACAGCACAAATTAAAAATGAGTAAAATTAATGAATGAAGTGAATAAATCAACTATGGCGAATGCAGAATTTGATCAGATAATAACCAAACGGCAGATAAGTAAATTAGATCAATTAGTTGCTTCGGTTTTTGGTGATTCTAAAGAGGTGATTGCCGTTTTACGCCTTAGCGGCGTTATTGGTAAAGTAAGTACTATGCAATCGGGACTTACGTTAGAATCATTAAATGAACTAATAGAAAAGGCTTTTAAAATAAAGAAATTAAAAGCGTTATGTTTAATTATTAATTCTCCCGGCGGATCTCCGGTACAATCTGAACTTATTGCGAAACGTATTCGTGATCTTGCTAAAGAAAATAAAATAAAAATTTATAGTTTTATTGAAGATATGGCGGCTTCAGGCGGATATTGGCTTGCTTGCAGTGGAGACCGGATATATGCTTCTTATAGCTCAGTTATAGGTAGTATCGGAGTAGTGTCAAGCGGATTCGGTTTTCATGAAGCGATTAATAAACTTGGAATAGAGAGAAGAGTTTATACGGAAGGAAAGAATAAAGCAATTTTGGATCCGTTTAAACCTATTAATAAAGATGACCTTAAAATTATTAAAGATTTGCAAAAGCAGGTTTACGAGCATTTTGTAGAATATGTAAAAACAAGAAGGGTAGGGAAGTTAACACAGCAAGACGAGATTTTATTTAACGGTGAATTTTGGGCAGGACAAACGGCTCTTGATTACGGTTTAATTGACGGCATAGGTGATATGTATAGCGTAATGAAAGAAAAATTCGGCGATAACATAAAGTTTCAATATCTGTGTGCTAAGCAGCCTTGGCTTAAAAAGAAACTCGGTATGTCAAGTAAAATATTGGCAGATAATTTTGCTAATTCTTTAATTGATGCAGTTGAAAATAAAATTATTAACGATAAATTTGATATGAAATAATATGACAATAACACAAGTTAAAATTAAAAAACTAGAAAATTTTTCCGGCAGTTTGCCGGAATATGCTACAGAGCATAGTGCGGGGATGGATTTAATAGCCGCAAACGAGCAACCTATAACAATAAAAGCAGGCGAAATACAGCTGATTCCAACAGGCATCGCTATAGCACTACCGGATTCGTTTGAAGCACAGATAAGACCTCGTTCGGGTCTTGCCGTTAAATACGGTATTACGGTTGCTAATTCACCCGGTACTATTGATGCAGATTATCGAGGTGAAATAAAGGTCATTCTTATTAATCTCGGTAAAGAAGATTTCATTATAGAAAAAGGCATGCGAATTGCTCAAATGATAATCGCAAAGTACGAACGTATATTATGGGAAGAAAGTAGTACGCTTGAGGAAACAATGCGTAGTAGCGGCGGCTTTGGTTCTACGGGTGTTTGACAGTTGTCATCCCGTGGCTTGACCACGGGATCCAGAAAAAAAAGACTGGATACCACAATCAAGTTGCGGTATGACATAAAGGTACTGGATCCCGTGGTCAAGCCACGGGATGACAACTGCAACAAATCATAAAACTTATGAAAATAAAATTATTAATTGCTATATTTCTGTTATTAGCTTTAAAAGTAAATGCTAATTCTGATCCTGTAGATAATGTTAAGCAAGTTTTTACCTATATCGATCAAAAAAATTGGTCACAAGCTGAAGATTTAGCTCTAGAAGTAAATAGTAAAGTTTTAACAAAAATTGTGCTTTCTCAGAAATATTTAGATAATAAATATTCAGATAATAGTTTTGAGCAGGTAATAAGGTTTTTACGCAATAATCCGGATTGGCCTCAAAATAAGCTGCTTGAAGAAAGAGCGGAAGAGTATCTAAGTAATAGTACGAACAAAAAAATAATTTTTGATTGGTTTAATAAACATCCGCCTCTTACCGGCAAAGGTTATAAATTTTATGCAATTGCTGCAAGTAGTTTAATCAAAGATCAGAAAATATTACTACCTATTATTAAGGAAGCTTGGGTATATGCCAATTTCACTCCTGAAGAAGAAAATGCATATTACAATAAGTGGCATAAATATTTAACTGCAAATGATCATTTAGAGCGAATAGAAGAGCATTTATGGAAAAATGATATTAGGTCTGCTGAGCAATCGTTAAAATATGTAGATCAAGGCTATCGTAATTCTTTTAAAGCACAAATTGCTATTATAGGTAAATCACCGAATGCCGAAAAGCTTTTTAGAAGCGTTCCTGAAAAATACTATACTTCCGGTTTATTATATCGTTATTTAGATTCTAAAAAAATACAAAAGCCGACAAAGGAAGTTATTACTTTGTTTAAGAAAGCTAAAAATAACCGTAAACATTTTGCTAAATGGTGTCGTATTCAATCCTATTATGCTCGTGAATTCATCGATTACAAAGATTTTGCTAATAGCTATAGAATGGCAACGCTTCCTTTTGCTACTTGTCCTGAAACTATAAGGGAGCAGGAGTGGCTTGCGGGCTGGCTTTCTTTAAGTTTTTTAAAAAAGCCTGATCAAGCATTAGTGCATTTTAATAAATTTATTAAAGTTGTTAAGACTCCGATTAGTTTGGCACGTGGATTTTATTGGCTCGGTCGTACTTATGAAGCAAAAGGCGATAAGCAAACGGCTAGAAAATTTTATGAGCAGGCAGCCAAATATTCTTTTACCTTTTATGGGCAGGTAGCAAATATTGAATTAAATAGGACAAAGTTAGTTTTACCTCCTATTCCCGTAATAACTTCTGAAGAAAGGAAAACTATAGAAAATAAAGAGATTATTAAAGCAATAAGGTTATTGGTTAAATATAATAAAAACTACTTAGCCATGATATATTCCAAAGCAGTGATTAAAAACACTAAAAGTCCTGCAGAAATTCAAATAATTGTGAATATTATTAAAGCAAATAATAATACTAATCATATGGTTGAGGTAGCAAAAATTGCCGCCCAAAATAATGCTTTTATTCCGGATTGTGCTTTTCCAACGCCTTATAATCTAGCAGGTTTGCCTATCCCACCTCATTTAACTTATGGAATAATTAGACAAGAATCGGTTTTTGATCATAAAGCAGTAAGTTATGCAAATGCTATGGGTCTCATGCAACTTATTAAAGTTACTGCTTGTGATACCGCAAGATCTATAAATGTTAAATGTAATGTAGCAGACTTAACTAGAAATCCGGTATATAATATTAAACTTGGTTCGCATCATTTCAAAAAATTATTAGATGATCATAAAGGTTCTTATATTCTATCCATTGCTTCTTACAATGCCGGAAGTCATAATGTAGTAAAATGGATAGATAGGTTTGGTGATCCAAGGGATATAAAAGATACAAGAGAAGTTATTGACTGGATAGAACTTATACCTTATCGAGAAACAAGAGATTACGTTCAAAGAGTACTTGAAAATGTTCAGATTTATCGGGTAATCTTAAATAAGAATAGTAGCTTATACTTTAAGCGTGATTTACATGCTTGTGATATAGCAAAAAGTTAATTTCTATTAGTGTTTTATTTTGACATATAGTAATAAGTATGATATGGACACTAATTAAAAATATGAATTAAGGAGGAGATTATGAAAAAATTAGAGCAACACTTTAAGAAACAGCGTAATGATATCGATACTCAAGTAAAGAAATATAAAAAAGATCTTGATGTAATCGGCATTAGATATGACCATAAATCTGCACATGTTGAAGTTCCAAATCATGCTACCGGCGGGTTTGAATATTTTAAATGGGATTGGAAGACAAGCACTACGGGAGTCATTCAGAAATAGTACAAATATTTAAGAAAATAGTAAGAACTTTAAAAGAAGCTAAAAGTAACCCAGCCCAGTAGAAAACTTAGTATCTAACTTGGATGCTAGTACTAAAAATGCACTTGATGTTAATATTAAGAAGCATAATATTACTGTACCGACGCAAGACACTAATAAGGTAGTATCAGAAATATTATCAGGAATGCAAATATGGTTAGATACAAAAAGTCATATCCCTCTAGAACTTAAGCAAAAATTCTTAGAGTTAGGTTCTAATAATTTAGAACTATTCATAAAAGCTGTTTATAACAAATTTAACAATAAGTGGATAGTTAAAGAATTTATTGATAATACTTTTGTACAACCTAGAGAGGAAAGTAACAAATATCTAGCTGATAGTGGTTGTGATTCAGCTGAGCAGCTATGGACTAAAATAGAAAACCTTAGAATAAGCGAAAATTCAACTGATGAATCTGAAGATGATGAAATATCAGAGGCTTCGGCGAATAAACTTGGAGAAAAAGTAAAGCTTAATAATGGTACTGAAATTGAAGTTAAGGCTATTCTAAAAAACCTACCTGATAAAGAGTTTGTGAATATGGCTTTAAAAAGAGTTGAACCTAATACTAGTGAACACTGTTACAAAAAGAAATAGCATTACAGCTTGTATATAATAATATACAGGAAGGTCGTGTCGATAAGTCAAGTACTGTTAAGGTAATTAATTCTTTTAGTAATGCACCAACCTTATTAAGTTGGTTTGTAGAATATAGCGACCTTAATATTGAAGAAATAAAAGCTAAAGAAGTAGAACTTACTGGCGTCGCTTCTTATTTAGACTAGTTTTTTAATGTTGTTCTCGTTTCTTATGTCGTTCTCGTAAGGCATTGCCTGCGTGGATATCAAGTCGTCATTGCGAGTAGCCATTGTTGTGTGGATCGATAAAACCCACTGTGTCACCTCATGGCTTGACTACGGGGTCCATAAAAACAATAAAAAATACTAACAATTCTAGTATGCTTAACTGGATACCGTGGCGGGGCCACGGTATAACACTGAATATATAATTCCATGATTCTTAAAAATATATCTTTACTAATAATATTATTCTTTTCAATATCAACTTTTTCTGCTGGTTATAGTCTAAAAAATATCCCTATTACTGTTGTCGCTCCGGCAACAGGAGCGGATAATAAAACCTTGTCGGATTTAAAAAATATTAATGGACTAAATTTACAAATTCCTTCTAAGTGTTTTGCTAAAGGTAAGTTATCCTTTCTTGCAAGTAGCGATGAAGTAAGGTTTAATTGCCTGCGGGATGCATTATTTGATAAGTCTGATAATGTAGTATGGAGTTTACGAGGCGGTTACGGCTCTGCTAGAATAATTCCCGATTTACTAAAGCTACCAAAACCAAATAAAGAGAAATTCTTTATAGGGTATAGCGATGTAACGGCTTTACATCTTTTTCTATCACAAGAATGGGGCTGGAAAACTATTCACGGCAGTAATATAGCCGATCTCTTAAAGTCGGAAAAAGATCAAGGTAATTTTACCAAGCTTGCTGAAATATTAAAAGGTAAAGTAAAGCAGGTTACTATAGATAATTTAGTGCCTCTTAACGATATAGCAAAGTCAAGTGATCTTGTTAACGGCAAACTAACAGGCGGTAACTTAACTATGGTGCAGGCTAGTATCGGTACAAATTGGCAGATAAGAACTAAAGGCAAAATTCTTTTTTTAGAAGATGTGAATATAGTTGCTTTTAGATTAGATCGTGAGCTTTTACACTTAAAGCAAGCAGGGTTATTTGAGGATGTTAAGGCCATAATATTTGGTTCATTTAATAAAAATTCTGAAAGCACAATGTTAATGCTTCGTAATTTTGCAGATAGTTTAGATGTACCGGTATTTAAAACAAATAGATTCGGTCATGAAAAAATTAACGATCCGATTATTTATAATACGAATAGTAAGATTATTAAAAATAAAGGATTTAAGTTAGTGATGGGGCTATAAACGTTATGCTACCCCGTGGCTTGACTAGGTTTATTGCATGGATACCACCTCGTCATTGCGAGCAGCCATAGGCTGCATGGCAATCTCATGAAATAATAACAAACTCCTGAGATTGCTTCGTCAATTGCTATGCAATTTCCTCGCAATGACGATTTTTACAGTTAACTCTACCTCATCAAATGCAAATAATCATTATACTTTGATAAATTCAAATTATAAGAAAAGAACTTGTTTGTAATATAATGTTCAAGTAATTTTACTAATCCTGCTTTATGTCTATTTAAAGTCTCGATGCTTAAAGCTATTTCCGTTATTTGCACATAAGGTTCGGTACTGGTTATTTTTACATAAGCAATAGTGATTTCTTTATTTATACAGCTAGATTCAGAAAGCTTTAGACAAGATGAATTGACGACTGAGCCTGCGGAGCGTACAAAAGTACGTGAGCAAAGGCGAATGTCAGAAAATTCGCTTGTATCAAGCTTTCTGAATCTAGCTGTATAAAATCCGTTTTCTAGTAACATTAAACTTTCTATAATAAGTTGTGGAGAGAGTCCTAGTTCTATTTCTTTTCTAGTTGGGATAGTACCGGTTTTATAATCCAGTATAGTTATATTATTTGATTTACTTATTTCAATTCGGTCAGCTATACCAATTATTTTTATATCTTGACCTGCAATATTTAGCTGTAATTCCCCTTTAGTTTCAAAATAGATTTCTTTGCAGTTTTTTCGGCGTTCTATATCAAATAAAATAAAAGCTTTACTGAAAGCCGTGAGTTTTATTTGCCAAGTTTTTTTTGTGTAGTTTGGTAAAATAGTGCTATATAAAATATGATTACCGATATTTATTAAAGCATTTTGTTTATCAAGCAAATTTAAATTAATATATTGTTTGTCGTGATTTTTAGAATATTCCTCTAAAACTTTATGAATAAAATTACCGAAATCCGATATTTTAGGCTCTTCCCATATATTATCTTTTTTACGTAGTCCAAGAATTTTCTTAGCATAAAAACCGTATGGGTTTCTTATTAATGTTTCTATGTCGGTTACTGATAAGACGGCTGGAAAAAAGGTGCTGCTTGCTACTTTGTCATCCCGCGACTTGATCGCGGGATCCAGAAAAATATTGTTACTTCTATTAATCGTATGGATACCGTGGTCAAGCCACGGTATGACATGTTTAAGTTGCAGCTTCAAAAATAAATTACTCGGCACTAACAACTTTCCATCATATTTTTTAGCATTCAGTATAACTATTTGTTTATTTTGTAGAAATAAATTGAAGTAATCTGAATATAGAGTAGGGGCGATTTCATTGTAATCTATATTTAGTATCTGCAAGGCTTTTTTGCTAAGCCATGGGTGAGCTTTAGCAGTAAGTGTCCAGTTTTCATTATTAAAATGCGGTAATATAATTAAGTCGAATCCGCATAATGCTAAATCTTCCGGTGAACCGATAATTATACTAGCAGAGTCGGTATTTTTGTAATATTTGATATTAGAAAGTAGAAAAGAGAAAATTTTAGGAAAATCCTTTTTATTCGTTAAATTTATATATTTATCGGATTCCCGCTTTTGCGGGAATGACGTAGAGAGATATGCGGTTAAATTTGTTAAAAATTCAAGTAGTTCTACTCCTCCTTCTTCCTCCCAAATAGTAGGTAAAAGTTTTTCAGCTATTCCTTTAGCCGCTATTAGAATATCTGGTATATTATGCGGGTTATCGGTAAATAAAATATCTATTAAGTTACGGCAATACTCCTTTGTATCCTCGTTATCAAATTGTAATTGCAATAAATATTTCGGCGAGGATATAAAACGGTTTTTATTAGAGAGCATTAACTCTAACTTTTGCACAGAGTCATTCACAAAGCTTGATACAGGCGAATTTTTTGAGTTAAGTCTGTGCTCACGTACTATTGTACGCTGTGCAGACTTACTCTTAAATTCATCCTGTCTGAAGCTTTGTGAATTTAGCTGTCCTATAGGACAATTAATTAAAGGATTTTTAAGTAATAAAAATAGAAGTTTTAAATCAAAATTATTACATAATATTTTAATAATGGAAGTTAGTAATTCGCTGATATTAGTAAGCCTTAAGTCATTACCTAGTAGATCTTCATATTTATCTAAAAAATTACAATATACTCTCTTAAGCTTATTATTATTTGTAATGATTGCAATCCGTTTATCTTTATTACGGCTACATATATAAGCTATTTGTCTAGCTTCTTCATAAATATTTGCGGGTTCTAAATAAGATATACCATTGCTAATCTGCTTGGAGGCGGGGTTATAGTAAATTATGTAATCCTTTAATTCTTCTTCAAATCTTTTTAAAAAAACATTAGGCTTGAATATTCCGGCGAGTATTATTTGCTTATTCCTATTCTTTATCCTTATTATTTCTTCTTGTAATAGCTTTAATTTATAAACTGCTTTAGTTTGTTTTTGAGTAAACGATATTTCTTCTTGCCATCTTAAAAAGCAATATTCTAGAAATTTATAAATCTTTTGCCAATAGTTAGAATTGTTATAGACTTCAATTAATTTTATATCGATATTATTTATTATAAGGTCATTAAACAATTTTCTTAGAATTTCTGCAGCTTTTAACGATTCATTTTTATTAAATGGTAAGTCTTTATATTCTGTAATTATTTTTGATATAATAAGAAGTTCTTCTATTTTAGATACATAATCCGAATCGGTTTTTTTTGAAATAAGAGAATTAAAAGGAATAATGATAGGTAATTTAATTTTATATTTATCGGTTAAAATCTTCTTTAATTCTAGGCATGAGAAATTATTAGGCAATATTATTTGAACTTCTGTACCTTTCCCTAATTTATCAATGATGTACTGAGCAAATATCTCTAAATAAGCCATAAATATTTGTTTTATGCTTAGTATAACACATTTGTAAAATGAAACAAATTTTGTTAAAAATCATAATTCATGATTATTAATTTTTATTAACTATTCTATACAAAAATTATTAATATAAATTAAGGAATATGTAATATATCTAATATAACATATATATTAGGGACAAAAGAGAAAAAGGTCAACATTTAGTTTTAAATAAAGAAATCTTATCTAGGCTATCTAAAGGTAAAATTAAAGGTTTAGTAGCTAAAATTTTTAATAACGATTTATATTTGCTACCTAATGATTCTCATATTACTATTTTAAATGAGGAAGTATATGCACCAATTACTGAATTATTATATATAGTTAGTGGAATTAGTTTATATTAAGTACAAGTCTTTTATTAATTCTTTAATATCCTTAAAGGACATAAGTTCTACTCCACCTGTGTCTCACGGTGTTGCAATGTTAGAATCTACTAAAGAAAAAATATTACAAATTATTAAAAGTAGTAAGATATTATCTATTTTGGCACATAACCCATCGGAATTATTAAGTTATAAAGATGAAGATATAGTAACTGTAAAAGATTTAGCATTAAAAAGATTTTGCTTTTTAGTAGCAAATAATGAAAAGCTTGAAATATCTAAAGACTCAGAAGCAGAAACTTTATTATTAGAAGCAGAAGCTTTATTAAAGGTTATTAGTTTTAATAATAGCAATTATGATATTTACAATAATTTAAAAAAATTCTTAGTAGAAGAATGTAAAACTTATGAAAATTTTAAGAAAATATTAGATACTTTTAGTGATAAAATAAGGGAAATAATTAAATTTGAGGATAAATTAGTATCTAAGTTTTTAGATTGGGGAAAAATTTCGAAGATAATGTAGATCTATTAACTAATGAAATTGAAAAATTATTAAATCCAAATCTTGAAAATATATTACCTAAAAATGTGTTTTTAAGGTCCATTGATAATAAAAAAGAAGAAGAAATTAATAAAAATGATAAGAAGTTACTAAAGAATAATTTGAAATTCTTTACTGCTTCAAGTACATTTCAAGTTCCTGAATATAATGAATTAGATCAAGAAATATTTGAAAATTCTATTGCGTATTATAAAAATAACCAAGATGCTCTAGTACCGAATTTAGTATTATTAAAAACTGCAAATGATGAAGTAAAGCTTTCTAAAATAAAAGATATTTTAAATAATCATTATATAAAAGCTAAATCGATAGTGGGAGCTTGTTTGAATGTTATTTTAGATGGGCAGAAATATTTAAAAAGTTTAGAAATAGCAGATTTAGATATAACATTAGACAAACAAAATTTAGTAGATAAATTACCTCTATTAACAGATAAAATGAAAGAAAGCTTACATAGTTCCGAGGTAGAAAATGTTAAAAATATTACTTTATTATGTAAGGAGGTAAAAGACTTTTTAAATATTTCTCCTATTGCCTCTGTATTTGAAGAATATTATAACAACTATCAGACTCTTAAGTCTGATATTGATAAGGCTGAAAAAGTTTTAGGCGAGATAGGTATAGAATGGAGTTTTAGTTAAAGTAAAAAGCTAGGCGGTTATACTGTACTAGCTTTTACGAGTTCTTTAAATAATTCTAAATCTACTCCATTATCGTTAAGATATTCAGGATGCCATTGAACGCCGATAACAAATTTATGTTTCGTTGATTCAATTGCTTCAATTATACCGTCTTCTGCTTTTGCAGATACGATAAGATCGTTACCAAGTTGTTTAACAGCCTGGTGATGAATCGAATTAACCATAGTTTGTAGCTGATTATTAGCCATTTTAACAAGTTTAGTATTTGCTTCTATATTAATTGCATGCGAAACTATGTTTTTAGGCGAAGGTTGTGTATGATTAATTACAGTTTCAATATAATCAGGAATATGTTTAATAAGCGTACCCTTAAAAATAACGTTTAATAGCTGCATACCTCGGCATATTCCTAAAACCGGAATATCTTTCTCTAATGCTTTCTTTAAAACTAATATCTCAAAATTATCACGTTCTTCATTGGAAACTACTACATCTTCGGCGTATTCCGGCTCATAAAATTTAGGATGTATGTCCTCGTCACCGCCTGGAATTACAACACCGTCAACAAGTTCCATAAGCTGATTTATTGTATCACTTTGATAAGGTAATAATAGCGGTACACCACCGGCTGCAATAATCGCATCGGTATAGTTTCTTCGCAAGGCGTACCATGGAAAAGCAGCGTAAGTATATTTTTCACAATTTTGAGCTAAATTAGGTGTAACACCTATTATCGGTTTTTTATGCATTTTATTATCGTTTTACTATTTTTCTTTCAGCTATGTCATTCCTCATAGTACCGGACAGTTCATAAAGGTCCCGTCATTGCGAGCCAGCATTTATGCTGGCGTGGCATATTTTATGAGATTGCCGCGTCGTTGCTAACGCAACTCCTCGCAATGACGACTTGGCATCCACGTAGCAAAGCCACTATTACCCCTCAATATGTGGTGGTGTTTCAAAAGTATGGAACGGCGGTGGTGAGGTAAGTGTCCACTCTAATGTGTCTGCTCCTTCTCCCCAAGGATTGTTTGGACAATTTTTACCGTACTTTAAAGTATAGAAAACGATAAATACAAAATAAAGAGCAGCAAACATAGAGATACCTGCTCCTATCGACGAAACCATATTCCAGCCGGCGAAAGCATCAGGGTAGTCTGGTATTCTTCTCGGCATGCCCGCAAGACCTAAGAAATGCTGCGGGAAGAAAGT
Organism: Rickettsia endosymbiont of Ixodes scapularis; assembly: GCF_000160735.1. Taxonomy (NCBI): domain Bacteria; kingdom Pseudomonadati; phylum Pseudomonadota; class Alphaproteobacteria; order Rickettsiales; family Rickettsiaceae; genus Rickettsia; species Rickettsia endosymbiont of Ixodes scapularis. The sequence goes on from NZ_CM000770.1 coordinate 590,026, forward strand.
TAAATTAACGCCTATAAAGGTAATCCAAAAATGGATTTTGCCTGAAATTTCCGGGTATTGTTTACCGGATATTTTGCCGAACCAATAATAAAAGCCTGCAAATGCTGTAAATAAAGCACCGAGCGACATTGTATAATGGAAATGTGCAACAACATAATATGTATCGTGTAGAACTCTATCAAGTGCCGAATTTGATAGGATTATGCCGGTTACGCCGCCGATCGTGAATAATATAATAAACCCTATAGAGAACAGCATAGGAGTTGGGAAGGTAATTGAGCCACCCCACATAGTTGCTATCCAGCTAAATATTTTAATACCCGTCGGAACTGCTATAATCATTGTTCCGGCAGTGAAATATATAAGTGCATTATAAGAAAGTCCAACAGTAAACATATGGTGAGCCCATACAATAAATCCGACGAAACCGATTATTACCATAGCTCCGACCATACCTTGATAGCCAAATATAGGTTTGCGTGAAAAAGTTGAAATAACCTGACTTACTATACCAAAGCCCGGAAGTATTACGATATATACTTCAGGATGACCGAAAAACCAAAATAAATGCTGAAATAATACAGGATCACCGCCGCCGTCCGGTTTAAAGAAATTAGTCCCAAAGTTACGATCGGTAAGTAGCATAGTGATAGCTCCGCCAAGTACCGGCATAGCTAGAATTATTAAAAATGCAGTTACTAATATAGACCAAACGAATAACGGCATTTTGAAAAGCCCCATCTCTGGAGCCCTCATATTAAAGATAGTAACAATTAAATTAATTGATCCGAGGATTGACGATAGACCGGTTAAATGTAAACTGAAAATAGCCATATCGACTGCTGCTCCCGGGTGACCGCTCAAATTACTTAAAGGAGGGTAGAACGTCCAGCCCGTTCCGGGACCGTCGTCAACAAATGCCGAACCCATAAGCAGGATGAAAGCAGGAACTAGTAGCCAAAAACTGATATTGTTAAGGCGTGGAAATGCCATATCGGGAGCTCCTATTAACAGAGGTACGAAATAGTTACCAAAGCCACCGAACAAAGCCGGCATAATCATAAAGAATACCATAATAACCGCATGTGCCGTGATAAGCACGTTATATAGCTGGAAATCATGATTTAAGAAAGTGCCGCAGGGCATTGCAAGCTCTAACCTAAAAAGCAGTGAGAACAAACCACCGACAATTCCGGCAAAAACGGCAAATATGATATACATAATGCCAATATCTTTGTGATTAGTAGAAAAAAGCCACCGCCTCCAACCGTGTGGAGTATGGTGGTCATCGTGGTTTAGGTCTTCTGTATTTGTAAGTAAGTGCATAGCAATTGTAATTTTTATTTAAATTCTTAAAATTTACGTTGATTTTTGAAAACTAGAAACATTAAGTTTAATTTTTTGTCTCTTAAGGTTATTTACATATAATTTTAGCATTTTCTCAAGCTTTATTTGATTCTTTGGTTTATTTTTAGTCATTATATACTCTATAATTGACGGAGTCTTTAAGTGAACAGAATAGTATTTTTTCAAAATGGTATCATAGTTACAATGTTCCCTAATAAAGATTGTGCATCCATCCATAAATCAGAACCTATAGAAGAATGTTTTAAATATTTTGTGATAAAAGGTAATATAGCTTTAAGTTCTATTTTTTGAAATCTTGCTATTATATAAGTAAGCCCAACAAAAGCAGCACTGTTTATTTCTGTACTTTCATTTTTCTTAAGAAAGTATAAGCAAATTTCTAAAGCTTCTTGGTAATTTAAAGAATTTTGACAAAAGCCTAAAATAAACTCTATTTTTTCTTTCTCATTTTTTAAAGAATTTATTAATGTTTTATCTATAAATACTTTTAATTTTTTATGGCTTAAAAATTTCAAATTATTTTTAAAATATTCTAAATAAACTTTTCTTTCTAATCTTGGTATACAAATAACAATGCTAAATTAGTTGCATTTAAAATTTTTTCACTGGTGTTTTTCAAATTTTCAAACAATAAAGGCAATATTAAATCTTCTTTAATTGTATTAATTCTTCCGGATTTCTTAAATTTTGTGTTAGAATGTCTAGTGCATCGTCATAATCCTTATAATGCCCTACATATATAAGATAATAAAAAGTTTTTTCCCATTCAGGTAGATCAATTACATCCGGTTGATTTCTATATTCTTCCTCACTCATTATCATATATTAATTAGCAACCAATTTCTGATTCCCGTTATTCTCGGCAACCTTATTTTTATTTGCAACCCAATTGTCAAAATCCTCTTTGCTTACTACTTCTATAACAATCGGCATGAAGCCGTGATTGATACCGCATAGTTCGGAGCATTGCCCGTAATATACACCTTTCTTGGCAGCTCTTGTCCACGTTTCATTAATTCTTCCAGGCACTGCATCTATTTTAAACCCAAGCGACGGAACGGCAAAACTATGTATTACATCACCTGCGGTAATGAGAAACCTTACGGTAGCATTTTCAGGGATAACAATTCGATTATCAACATCTAATAATCTTTTTTGGTCAGGTTTTAAATTCTCATCAGAGATCATTACGCTATCAAATTCTAAATTATCATGATCAGGATATATATAATGCCAATACCATTGATAACCTACTACTTTAATAGTTAAATCCGTTTCGGGTATTTTTTCGGCATGACGCAATATTCTAAAAGACGGCACTGCAATAATAACTAAAATTATTATAGGTATTACAGTCCAAATTATTTCTATTAAAACATTATGTGAAAATTTTGCCGGTACGGGATTATTTTTTGCATTAAATCTAATGCATACAAAGCCAAGTAATCCGGCAACGAATAAAACAATAGCTGTTGAGATATAAAGCAGAAAATTATGAAAATGATGTAATTCCTCCATAATCGGACTTGCCGGCGGCTGGAACGTTACTTGCCAAGGTAACGGCTCGGAAGCAAAGCAGCTACTACTAACAATCAAAAAATAAATTAAAGCAATAGATATCTTCCCAAACTTCGCTTCTAGAGGTAATTTATACGTCGATCCGGTACTCGAATCCTCACGTACGCTTGTGTACGTTGCGGTTCGAGGTGAAGTGTCTTCTTTAAATTCCTCTCTAAATCCTCGTTTGGAAAGATGTCTAATAATATTTTTCATAGCACATATAAAGTTATATATATTTATATATATATAAATGTATATACAGTTTTATTAAAGTAAAAATCGATAAATTTTTGTAAAAACTGCATATTTTTAATAATTAATAATATTTGAGCTAGAAAGTGTGCCTATATTAGGATGTTGCAGTAAGTCAATAACTTACTATTACTTTCGCATTTATGCTTGAATTTGCTTATTTATTAACTGAGGATCGTGCTTTGTTACAGCGATTACAGAAGGACAAATATTTTGCACTAACCGAGCGTAATCTCTTTTAGTTTAGGTAATATAAGTACTTTATCAACAAATGTGAAAGAACTTAAAATTTTTGCTCGTTGTAATTGATTATGGATAGGTTGACGTTTTTTATATTTAATAATTGTTTCATCCGGCTCTAAAGCAACGATTAAGTATTTACCGTGTTTTTTAGCTTTGCGTAGAAATTCTATATGACCGTAATGTAATAAATCAAAACAACCACCTACTAGAACTATTTCACTATTTATAGGACAGTTTTTATTTAAAGAAATATTCTCATAATATTCTATTTTGGGTAATTTGACAGCATTATGGTTAGATGAGCAGGACATAAGATTTATAAAAATTAATAAAAATAGGAAAAGTCTAGGCATAATCTTCATCTATATAAGTTAACGAAAATTAACTTATATAAAAAATTTAGTTTTAAGCAATAAAAAACTAATAAAACAGAAATAAAACAAAATTTTACAATTTTCTATTGTAATTTGTTCGTATATAGTTCATATTATTATTAGTAATGAAAAATTGATTCAAATAATCTTCAGAGCAATTTTAATGAATGATACTGCACTATCTTATGATTTTAATGGCATATTACCATCATCTTTTATTAGTGCACGTCTCAGGAAAATCCTCACCTCTGCCTCCTTATTATTATTTATAGCATTAGTTATTTTTGTCTCTTTTGCTGTTAATAATTATGTTAACGACACTTTATCCATAACTTTAGTACAACCTGATAGTAGTGAAGAAGAAACAATTTCCTTTAAAGAAGTAGTAGTAAAAAAAGGCGATACTATAAAGTCAATTTTGATAGAACAAAATATCCCTAAAAATGAAATAGAAAAAATTGTAAGTTTAGTAAAAGAAGGTAAATTATCTTCTGCTCTTAAAATAGGGCAGCAAATTACTTTTGAATATGAAACAAAAATTACCGAAAACGAAGATGAAGATTTAACCTCAGAGGTAACATTCTTAAATAAAATCGTTATAATTATCGATAAGCTAAAAACTATTGAAGTAATTAGAGAAGGTGATAATTTTAAAGTTGAAGAAATTGTAGTACCTTTAAGTAAAAAAGTTGCCAAATCGTCGGTAAGTATTGAATCAAATTTTATGTCAGCCCTTAAAAAACTGGGCTTATCGAATAATAGTATAATAGAGCTGATTAATGCTTATGCTTATCAAATCGATTTTCAGCGTCAAATAAAAAGCGGTGATACCGCAACCGTAATAACGGAAAAATACGTAACGGAAGACGGTAAATTTTCCCACCACGGTAAAATTCTATATGTTTCATTAAATCTTTCAGGGAAAGAATATAATATATATCGTTATTCCCATGACAATAACGCAAATAATCATGCATTTTTTTCCGAAGACGGTAAAAGCGTAAAAAGAAGCTTACTTAAAACTCCGCTAAAAGTTATAAAAGTTTCTTCACATTACGGTAATAGAAAGCATCCGATACTCGGTTATACTAAAATGCATAAGGGAGTTGACTTTGCAGCGCCAACCGGTACGCCTATATATTCCGTAGGAAACGGAGTTATAACGGAAATAGGTTGGAAGTCGGGTTATGGAAATTTTATTCAGGTAAAACATAGCGGTACGCTATCTACTGCTTATGCTCATGCTTCAAATTTTGCAAAAAATTTAAAAGTGGGAAGTATCGTAAAACAAGGACAAATCATCGCATATGTCGGAAGTACCGGCAGAGCTACAGGTCCACATTTACATTATGAAGTTAAAATTGACGGTAAACATGTTAATCCTATGTCAGTTAAAACAACACCGGGTATAGAATTAAACGGAAAAAATTTAGAGAAATTTAAACAATTTAAAAAAGAAATAAAAACTTTAAATGTTAAGCTTGATAAGGAATTGCAAGTAGAGAAAGCAGCCACAGTTTCATTGTAGGATAGTCGTCATTGCGAGCAGCCGTAGGCTGCGTGGCAATCTCATGAAATAATAACAAACTCCTAAGATTGCTTCGTCAATTGCTATGCAATTTCCTCGCAATGACGATTAGGTATCCACGCAAAAATATTCACAAAACATCTATGTCCCTACTCCTAAAAAAATTATATCTAACATTCGCTCGTAGTAGTCGTATAATAATAACCTTAGTGATTATTGATCAGTTAAGTAAATGGTGGTTTATTGATAATTTGAGATGGAAGCCGGGCTTAATGCTTAAGGTTACTTCTTTCTTAAATATGGTTTATACTTGGAATTACGGTATTAGCTTTGGTCTAATGCGTGAATATTATCAATATAGTAATGCTATTTTCTTAATAACGAACACGATTATTGTCTGTTATTTATATTATTTGATGATACGTTCAAAAACGATCGGAAGCTTTGCCGGTTATAGCTTTGTAATCGGCGGATCTGTTGGTAATCTAATTGATAGATTTTTTAGAGGAGCAGTTTTTGACTTCATCCATTTTCATTATCAGAATTATAGCTTCCCCGTATTTAATTTAGCTGATTGCTTTATTACAATAGGAGTAATTATCTTAATAGAAGATTATTATAATACTAAAAAAGTTATTGAAGAAAAGGCTAAAGGGAATTATGATAATGCTCAAATTGAAGCTATGGCTAAAAAATTCGTAATACCGATAAGGGTGGTAACGATAAAATAGACTCCTTGCAAAATTAAACTTATAGATAGGAATTTGAAGGAAACACGGAACGCAGAACCGTAGCGTAGTAGACCTAAGTGAGGATTCGATACCGGATTGACGTATAAATTACCTCTAGAAGTTCATTTTGCAAGGAGTATAATATAATTTTAATTTATAGGTGTTTAAGTGAAAAAGATTTTTTTATTATTTACTGTTTTATTAATTACTTCTGCTTGTAGTAAAAAGTTAAAAGAAACCGTAGGTATATCAACAGCCGGACCTAATGAGTATCAAGTACAGCGTGCTAAAGCACTAGAAGTTCCGCCTCATTATTATTTACCTGATCCTGGGAATAGTAAACCAACTTATAATAATATAAAAGGACAAGGTGAATTTAATGAAGGTGAACAAGCATTAATGCAGGACATGGATTAAGGTTCTGAGTCATGTCATCCTGTGGTTTGTTTATAGTGGACAGTTTTTAAAAAGACCTCGATGTCATTCCCGCGAAGGCGGGAATCCAGCAAAACCTATAAAAACTTATTTTTTATAGGTTTATTTTATCAAATATATAAATTTTGTATCAATATTAAGGTTATTTTTTCTAGATTCCTGCTTTCGCGGGAATGACATATAAGTTACTCATGAATTCTCATAAAAAACAGAAAATAGGTGTTTTTGGGCTTGGTAAAACCGGTATATCAGTTTACGAGGAATTGCAAAATAAATATGATGTAATTGTTTATGATGATTTAAAAGCAAATAGAGATATATTTGAAGAATTATATAGTAAAACCGCTATTGCTGCTTTATCTGATTCAAGATGGCAGAATTTAGATAAAATTGTCTTAAGTCCTGGAATTCCTTTAACGCATGAGATAGTCAAGATTGCAAAAAATTTTAATATTCCAATCACTTCCGATATAGACTTATTATTTGAAAAATCAAGAATTTTAAACTTTATCGCAGTAACTGGTACAAACGGTAAAAGTACTACTACTGCTTTAATAAGCCATATTTTAAATAGTAACGGTTTAGACTATCCGGTTGCCGGTAATATTGGAGTTTCTGCTTTGCGAGCTAAAGCAAGTAAGGATGGGTATGTACTTGAATTGTCTTCTTTTCAGCTAGATCTAGTAAAAACCTTTACAGCTAAAATAGCAGTGCTTCTTAATATAACTCCCGACCATTTGGATAGACATCAAGACATGACCGGTTATATTGCAGCAAAATCTAAGATTTTCGATCGAATGGATAAAAAGAGTTATGCAGTAATTAATATCGATAATGATTATTGTCGTAAGATTTTTATGCTATTACAGCAAGAGCAGCGTATAAAACTAATTCCTTTTTCGGTTACTAAAATTCTTGAAAACGGTATTTTGGTAGTTGATGATAAAATTAAAGATAATGATATAAGTTATAAATTATCGTTTAATAAAAATTTGCAGGGACTTCACAATTATGAGAATATTGCAGCAAGTTATGCAGTAGCTAAAATAATAGGAGTAGAACCTAAAAAAATAATTGAGTCTATAAGTAGTTTTCAAAGTTTACCTCATAGAATGCAATATATCGGTAGTATAAATAATATAAGTTTTTACAATGATAGTAAAGCAACAAATGCCATATCTGCCGTGCAATCAATTAAAGCACTAGATAATATTTACTGGCTTGCTGGAGGAACCCCTAAAGGGGGTGGTATTGAGGAAATAAAGCCTTATTTCAGTAAAATTAAGAAAGCTTATTTTTATGGTCAAGCTAAAGAAATATTTGCAAATACTGCTAAGAATATAGTAGATTTTGTAATATGTGATGATCTTGAGCAAGCCTTCGATCTTGCTTATAAGGATGCAATAGGTGATAATGCGGAGGTAAAAAATATCTTGTTAGCACCTAGTTGTAGTTCATATGATCAGTTTAAAAATTTTGAAGAGCGTGGAGAGTTGTTTATAAAATTGTGTAGTATACTGTCACCCCGTGGCTTGACCACGGGGTCTAGTTAAAAATACTAATAATATTAGTATTTTTTATTGTTTTTCTGGATACCGTGGTCAAGCCACGGTATGACATCGAGTGTGTTTTCTGATCCATGCAATAACATCATCAATATAGCCATAAAAGAATAGGGAAAATTTGAATAATGAAATATCTAATAACTTTATAAAATTATGGTGGCGGAGTACCGATAGGCAAATAATAATTTCTTTAATTATCTTATTTGCTTTTAGTCTAATGCTTGTTACTACCTCGGGTTCAGCAGTAGCAAGTAGAATAGGTCTTGAAGAAAGTTATTTTGCATCTAGACAAATATTTTATTTAGCTGCCGCTTCAGGGCTTATATTATTATTTTCATGTCTTAATAAGAAATGGTTAAGGCGTTTTGCAATAGTTGGGTTTATTGCTAGTATAGTTTTATTAGTAGCAGTTAAATTTTTTGGCTATGAAGTAAAAGGAGCAGTGCGATGGATTAATATTCTAGGTCTATCTATTCAACCTTCGGAATTTATCAAACCGTTTTTTGCAGTTGTTACGGGCTGGATATTATCGCTAAAATTTAATGATGATTTTCCAAGTTTTACGATTTGTGTAATACTTTATTCTATTGTTGCTATTCTCTTAATTATTCAGCCGGATTTTGGAATGCTTGTAATGATTACGGCAGTTTTTGGTATTCAGCTGTTTATTGCAGGTATGCCGATATTTTGGATTGTTCTAGCGGGTTTTTTAGGAATGATAGGAGTAACTATTGCTTATTTTTGGTTACCTCACGTAACGCAAAGAATTAATTCATTTTTAGATCACGATAGTAGCGAGAATTATCAAGTTAGTAAGTCTCTTAAGGCTTTTGAGCATGGCGGTTTATATGGACGCGGTCCAGGGGAGGGAGCAGTAAAGCAGGTGCTACCCGATTCCCATACGGACTTTATTTTTGCCGTAGCTGGTGAGGAGTTTGGGGCTATTATTTGCCTGATTGTTATAGGTATATTTGCTTTTATAGTATTAAGAAGTCTTATTAAGTTATTAAATGAAACAGATAAATTTGTACAATTCGCTGCTAGCGGTATAATTGCACAATTAGGGCTTCAGGCAATAATTAATATGGGTGTGACTTTACATTTACTTCCTACTAAAGGTATGACATTGCCGTTTATTAGTTACGGTGGTTCTTCAACGCTTGCAATAGCTATCGCTACCGGTATGCTTCTTGGTTTTACAAGACACCGAACGCCGTTAAATTCGTACAAAATTCGTAATATTGAAATATGAAAAAAATCATTTTGGTAGCAGGAGGGACGGGGGGACATTTTTTTTCGGCAGTCGCTCTTGGGGAAGAGTTAGTGAAACGTGGGTATGAAGTTCATTTTATTACTGATTTAAGATGCAAAAAATATATAAAACAGGATATGAAAGTAATTTTTCATATCCTAGATTTAAAACGCTCAGGTAATATTTTCTTGTTTTTACCTAGGTTATCAATTGCAGTTTTAAAGGCTATTAGATTATTATATAATATCAGGTCTTCAGCTATTATAGGATTTGGCGGTTATCCTGTTATAGCTCCAATGTTTGCGGCAATTTTTTTAAGAGTACCGATTATAATTCATGAACAGAATTCTTACCTTGGAAAAGTTAATAAATTTTTTGCAAGCTTTACTAAAAAGATAGCTATTTCTTATGAAAAAATAAAGAATTTACCGGAATTTGCAAAAAGTAAAATAGTAGTTACCGGTGGGGTAGTTAGAGAGAATATTAGGGATATAATGTCACCCCGTGGCTTGACCACGTGGTCCAGTGGTTTTATTAAAGACTTTTTGGACCCCATGGTCAAGCCACGGGGTGACAAGCCTTCCACTGATAATATCTTTACTATATTCATCTTTGGCGGTAGTCAAGGAGCTAAGTTATTTTCAGAGCTGATACCTGCAAGTATCCAAATTTTAATGCAAAAACAGCCAGGTCTTGAATTAAATATAATCCAGCAAGCAGCATTAGATGATCAAGTAAAAATAAAAGATATATACTCGAAATTAAACATTAATTATGAATTTGCCGAATTTTTTGAGAATATGGCATTGCAATATAAAGAAGCCGATTTAGTGATTTCAAGAGCAGGAGCATCTACTATAGAAGAATTGACCTATATAGGGTTGCCGGCAATCTTTATTCCACTGCCTAGTGCTGCGGATAATCATCAATACTACAATGCAAAATTATTGGAAGATAAAAAAGCAGGATGGTGTTTAGAGCAGAATAATATTTCTGCAGGAAAATTAGCAGATAAAATACTCGATTTGATAAGTAATCCTAAGATATTAGAGGATGCTTCACAAAATTTATTAAAAAGAAGAAAAGAAGGGCATAAGCTATTAAGTAACCTAATAGAAGAGGTGATTTAAGTTTTGTTTTCCGTCATTGCAAGGAAAAACTGTAAGTTTTGACGAAGCAATCTCGTGCTAAAGTCCTGAGATTGCCACGCTCCTTTTAGTCGCTCGCAATGATGGGGTGGGAGACATACAACAAGACCAAAAATACCTCAGAATAACAATAATTTAATTAAGTACATAGCAGTCCGGCTCTTTATTCTTGCAAGTTTGGCTATTATGTAGCATTAATCATAATAGACTTCCTGCATAACTTGTTTCTAAGGGTAATTTGTGCGTCGATCCGGTACTCGTATCCTCACGTACCAAAGCGTACGCTGCTGCGGTACTGCGTTCCGTGTCTCCTACAAATTCCTCCTTATTAGCTACGTTATACAGGAAGTCTAATAAAAGTTTTGGAATATAAATATATGTTAAAAAAAATTATAATATTATTTTTAGGAATGTTTTTACTTTCAGCTTGTACAGATAATTTTAGAAGCTATTTTCAAAGATCCGCAAATAATAGATTGGTTGATAGTAAAGGTGCTAAAGGCGGCAAGAGAAAACCTGTATATAATAATAAATATATTACTTTGGCTAAAAAGAATATAGTAGAAGATAATCTTGATTATGATAACGACGATGATGATGACTATGATAGTCCTTTAAGAGGAGAAAGAATCGATCCTGTAAAGAGAAATCGTGAAATGTATCTTAAGATGATTAAAAGGGATATAGCAAGGCAAAAAGCAGAAGCCGGCTTCGCTGAATCCGATGATGATATGACTTTAAGTAGAGCGAATAAAAAGGTTAGAAAAGACGATAGCGATAAAGAAAAAAAGATGCAAGAGGAATTAAATCAAATAAAAGCAATGCTTAGAGAAACTAAGCGTGATATATCAAAATATACTTGTCCAAATGCTACGGTAAACCAAAATTATGCACCGCCCGTTACAAATTATGAGCCTGTAAATTATCCACCGGTAAAAAATAGTAAGCCGTATAATAATAATTCTAAGGTAAAGCAAAAATTTATCCGTGAAGATGATGATAACGGCAGTAATGCTTGTTCGATATAATATATATTATTCCGTTGATCGCAGAAATTCAGACTTCTTTGCTGTCATCTCGTGGCTTGACCACGGGATGAAATAGTCAAGCCATGGTATAACAATAATTTACTTTTTATTAATAGACGCGAGGTCTGTCAGATTTTTTGTGTAAGTACGATTTCTCCATTTGCCCAATTTTGTAAATTAGTATCACAAAGTATAGCAAATTGATTTAAAGCCATGGCCCAATTCTTAATAGGCATTGTCCATTTTTTAGAAGCATTTGTCAATGCTAAAAAGATTATTTTCTGAATCGATTTATCATCTGGAAATACCCCCTTATTTTTTATAATTTTACGAATTTGACGGTTAGTTGATTCAATAGCATTAGTAGTGTAAATCGCCTTTCTAATGTCTTCCGGAAAGCTAAAGAACGGAGCTATTCCAGACCAATTTCTCTGCCATATATCAAAAATAACTGGATATTTTTCATCCCATTTTTTAGCAAAATTTTGTAATTCTCTTAATCCCTCTGCTTCATTTATTGCAGAATAAACTGCCTTTAAATCAGCTGTTACCAATTTTAAATCTTTATATGATACGTATTTTACAGAGTTTCTTACCATATGAACAATACACAGTTGTACTGTGGTTTTTGGGAAAATGCTATTTATTGCTTCTGGAAAACCTTTAAGACCATCAACACACGCAACATATATTTGTTCTACACCACGATTCTTCAGTTCTGTTACTACTTGCATCCAAAATTTAGATCCTTCATTCTTGCCTATCCAAATACCTAATAGTTCCTTCTTGCCTTCTATATTCACGCCAATAKCTAGATAAACTGCTTTATTTATTATTATATGATTGTCTCTTGCCTTAACATGAATACAATCTACATTATAGGATATACACTATCAAGTGCTCTATTCTGCCACGCAGTAACTTCCTCTAAAATGCCATCAGTTACCTTTGATATTAACTCAGATGATACTTTGGTGGCATATAGTTCTTCTAAGTGCCCTTGTATTTCTCGAATAGTCATTCCCCTAGCATATAAAGATATTACTTTATCATCAAATCCTTCAAATCTCCTTACTCCTTTTGGAATTAGTTGAGGTTCAAATTCTCCTTCCCGATCCCTTGGCACTTCTACTATCAATTTACGACCCTCGGAATCTATTAGAGTCTTTTCATAATTGCCATTACGTCTATTATCTGACTCCTTGGTATTCTTAGAATGCTTCTCATAACCTATATGAGATTCCATTTCTTTTTCTAAAATCTTATTTACTATCTGCTTTTTAATTTCCTGAAATATTCCTTCTTTGCCAAATATCTCAGATGGATCACTTTGTGATAGTATTTCTGATACTACTTTTTCTATAGTCGGATTTGATACTTTACTCTTATTCTTCATATTAGCCTCATGTAAGTTGTTTTAATTAATTTTATTCTTAACTATTTTTATAACTTACACAAACTTTCTGACACCCCCAATCCAAAACTAATTTTAATGCCTCTTTTCCCTCTACTAACTCTTTATATTCTTGTAAAAATTTCTTTTTATCTTTACTAATTCCAAGCTCATAACCGAATTTTGTATTACGTGATCCTAAAGAATAGCAAGTAAGAACTAAATCACCTACTACTCCCGCCTCTAATAATATATTCCCCCCTCTTGCATACAGCTTAAAGCTTTCGATAAAGTAGCAATTTCTTTTAAGGCAGCTACTATAAGCATTGCTCTTGCATTTCCGTCCTGCTCTCTTGCTAAATCAATCCCGCTTTTAATAGCAAAAATATTTTTTAATGCTCCTGCTACCTGTAATGTCACAATATCGCTTGTCACATTAGTAGTAAAAATTTTTGAACTTAGGTTATAAGCTATTTTATTTACTATATCTATATCTAAACTTGCAATACTTGCTGAAGCCGGTAAATTTTTAGCAAGTTCTCTTGCTAGATTCGGACCTGCAAAAAACGCTGTAGGGCTATGCGGTAATAGAGTTTTAAGTCTATCAGAAAATAGTTCAGTAGGATTACGGGCAAAGCCTTTTGTTGCAATTAGAAGAGTATTAGCTGTAGAAATACCGTGAGTTTTTAATAATTTTATTGAGTAATCAAAAGCGTAAGACGGCACTGCAATAATAATTAGTTCAAAATTCTTAATTATATCTAAGTTTGTAGTAGCCTGTAAATGAGCAGGTAATTTAATATCCCCTAAATATTTTACGTTAGTTTTGTTATGTAAAATTTCTTTTGCTATTTCCTCGTCACGTAAAAATAAAGTAACGTTATTACAGTTTTGTGCTGCTAAAGAAGCAAGGCTAGTACCGAAACTCCCTCCCCCATAAACCGCAATATTTTTAAATTTATTCATGTGCTTATTTTTTCTTTGGCACTTGCAAGCTTGTAGGTATCGTTGCTTGGCTCAGATTCTTCGGTGTCACCCCGTGGCTTGACCACGGGGTCCATAAAAAAATTAAAAAGACTAGATCCCGTGGTCAAGCCACAGGATGACGGTCAAGAAAAAATAACACTACTCCATAGCTTTCTCAAGATTTACTATTATAACGGGTGACTTATTAATTTCTTGTTTTAAGGTTTTACGGATTGTTCCTTTTATTGCCTCGATTACTTGTTCATCCGACAATGCTTTTTTAGCCTGTTTATTTTGAATGGTAACAAGTTCTTTAATGTCGTTTTTAATGAGGTTAACTAATGCCATATCCTCTTTCGGATCAAGCAGCCCAGGCATTGACAGCATTGGGTTTGCAGCAAGCAGCCCTTTTTTATTAATTACTACTGATGCTACCACGATACCCGACTCACGCATATGTCTTCTAGCTTTGAAAATCGGGGATTCAACGGGCAGTAAATAATTACCGTCTACAGCTAAATAACCGTTTTCAACCTTTGAAATTACTTTTGCATTATTAGGTTCAAGCAGTACTACACTACCGTTTTCAACCTCTACTGCCTGTTTTATGCCGTTTTTCTTAGCAAGCTTAACATGTTCATGAATATGTACCGGCTCGCCGTGAACAGGTATACAAATATTCGGTCTAATTAGAGAATACATTTTTTGTAGCTCGTCAATCGATGGATGTCCTGAAACATGCACAAAATGGTCTCGCTCGGTAATAACTTCTACACTGGCTTTAACAAATATATTAAATAGCCTGAATATTTTCTTTTCATTACCCGGAATAATTTTTGAAGAAAAAATCATTGTATCCTTAGGAGCAAGCTTTATAGACGGGTGAGAATTACTAGCCAGTTTTGCGGTGGCAGCCATAGGCTCACCTTGACAACCGGTAGCAATTACTAATAATTCTTCTCTTCTAAATCTGCTAACATCACGTTCACTAATTAGAGGAGCAATATCTTTAAAATAGCCGCTTTCCTGAGCAGCAAGCATCATACGATGCAAACTTCTACCAGTTAAAACTACTTTTCTACCAGCAAGCCCTGCTGCATGAATTATTGTATCAAGCCGTGCTAAATTAGAGGCAAAGGTTGAAACTACTACCATTTGAGGACAGCCGGCTATAATATCTACTAAACTTTTTCTAGCATCCCCCTCAGAACCCGAGCTTCCTTTATTAAACACGTTAGTTGAATCACAAACAAGTGCAAGAACCCCTTCATCTCCGTAAGATTCTAAAAGCTCCTCATCGGCTTTTTTCCCAAGTACCGGGTCATTATCAAATTTCCAATCTCCCGTGTGTAAAATATTACCTGCATCCGTACGGATCATAATTGCTTGCATTTCAGGAGCCGAGTGAGTCAGCGGCACCATCTCTAAGGAAAAAGGATCTAGATTTATTTTACTACCGGGTTTTACTTCATGAATTTTTATATTTTTAGCAAAATCATATTCATTTAAACGAATCTTTAAAAAATTTGCCGTGAAAGTAGTAGTATAAATAGGACATTTAAGACTATTCCATAAATATTGTACCCCGCCTAAATGATCCTCGTGAGCATGAGTTAAAATCAGACCTACTATATCTTTTTTATATTTCTCGATAAAGCTGCTATCGGCAATTATCATATCAACACCGGGTAAATAATCATCAGCAAAACCGCTACCGCAATCAATCATTAACCATTTACCTTTATAATGGTAAAGATTAAGATTCATACCTATTTCATTAGATCCTCCTAGTGGTACAAATAGCAGATCATTTTTATGATTTTTGATGTTGAATGATGACATAATTTAACTTAATATTTATTTTATTACTTATATTCTTATAACTTATTATTAGCTAAGCGTCTATATGATTAAAAAAGAAATTCATATAATGAATATAAATAAAATAGCATTGATTTATAACCAAAATTCCAAACATCTAGCTATTATAGAGGAAATAAGAAAACTCTATAATTATTGTAAAATAGAGGAAGCAGAAGCAATTATCGTAATAGGCGGCGATGGAGAATTACTACATAATATTCACCGCTATATGCATCTTAATATCCCTTTTTATGGAGTTAATTTAGGGAAACTCGGCTTTTTAATGAATCCTTTAGATACCAAGAATTTATTACAAAATATACATGAAAGTACGGTTTCTATCCTAAATCCTCTTCTTATGGAAGTCGAAGATACGAGCGGTCAAATATATACGGCACTTGCTATTAACGAAGTATCGATATTTCGTAAAACTAATCAAGCTGCTAAATTTAGAATAGACGTAAACGGGATAGAGAGAATGAGCGAATTAGTAGCAGACGGAGCTTTAGTTGCAACACCTGCCGGAAGTAGTGCTTATAATTTATCTGCCGGTGGTCCTATTTTACCGCTTGAGTCAAACATGTTATGCCTAACCCCTATCTGCTCGTTTAGACCGCGTAGATGGCACGGCGCTTTACTGCTTTCATCTGCTACGATTAAATTTGAAATACTTAATATAAATAAACGACCAGTAAATGCTACTGCCGACTTTCAGGAGTTTAATAATATCACAAATGTTACCGTTAAATCTACTAAGGATAAGCCTATCAAACTGCTCTTTAATAAAAACCATACGCTGGAAGATAGAATTATTAAAGAGCAATTCGGTGGTAATTATTAAAAAATATTAATAATTTTTTGACTAAGAATTAAATTAATGTATGATGCCTTGTTAAAAATAACTAGGCATTATATATGAAATCAAAAAAGTCTTCTATTAACTTTTTTGAAAATAACCATATTTTATGGTTACCGCTCGAAACTCGCAATATTCCTTAAATACAAGACACCTCTTTAGAATTAAGAGGTCAGAAATTAACAATTTTTAAATATTGTATTAATAAAATATTAATTTTACTTAAAATTATTTTAAAAAAGTAGACTTGTATTATACATCTCAGTTTACTATAGCTCTACATATTTTGCATCTATCTTATTTAAAAGATTACTTAAGGATATAGACTCACTTAATGGTTCTAAATTTGAACGTAAAATATAAGCAGCATATTTATCATCACTCAAATTATCATAATAAATTCCACCACCCAATATTTTTTCTCTTTCTCTATCTATATCTCTAGCAAATTGTAATGTGGTTATACTTTTTTCTAAGATATTTGCAATTATTCCTACATGAGGCTTATCTTTATAAAGGCAAATATCTCCTGGCTTTACTAATTCTAGTTTACTATCATTTATACTACCATCTAATTCGACAACTAACTCATAACCATATTGACTCCAGTCTTCTTTCATTTTTTGAGTTGATATATCTTTTATTTGTTCAGCCTTTACATAAGTCGCTTTACCTACTGAACTTGAGCAATCCTCTGGAGCGAATACTGACCAATTTTCAAAGTAGTTATGACCGCCAAATTGGTAATCTCCAAAAAGTAATATTCCTTCTTCATTAGCAAAAGGATAATGTTTTGGTACTAAATCTTTTGGTAATTTATATTTAGGATTATAAAATAGATAAAATGTAGCAGCACCTATCATAGTAGGTGTTTCAGCTTTAAGTATTTTAGCAATACTCTTTAATAATACTGAACTAACAGAAGAATTTTCATTACCCCAATACGAGATCCTACTATCCGATTGTAAAACAGGTAATTCATTAGGAGATATGCCATTTGATAGACCATGATAAAATTTCTTTTTTATTATTTGGTCTATTAAATTACCTTTTTGTTGTGTTTCACATATTCATAAATCATTTTGAGCTGTATATCAGTTTTATTGTATTTTATAGGATATTCTACATCATCTATACTTTGATCTTTTAAGTAATTATTTATTGCTTTACTAGTTTCTAAATATTGCTGTATTTTGTCCTCTATTTCTTGCACTAACTCTTCGTTGCTTTTATTAAACTTCTTTCCTATTTCTTCAACTATAATTTTTTGAATTTTATTTTGTGAATCTCTAATAGCTAATTGTTTTACTCTAATCTGTGCTACCATATTAGCAACCGATTTTGAATTAATTTTAAAATTCTGCATAAAACCTCTTTTGTGATATAGAAGCTTCAGATTAAACATTTTTCAATAAAATTGTCAATTTTTATTAATATTTTACTCAAAAGGTTGGCGTAGGTTAATAGCGGCAGATAAAGTACCTTCGTCTAAATAATCAAGTTCACCTCCGATAGGTATACCACTAGCAAGGCGAGAAATTTTAGCAGGATGCTCTTTTAAATATTCTGTAATAAAATAAGCAGTAGTCTGACCTTCTAAAGTAGAATTAGTAGCAATAATAACTTCTTTAATATTTTCTGCAAAACATCTTTTAAGTAGTTCAGGTAACCGAAGTATGCTAGGGTTTTGTCTACTAGCTGCCGATAAATTATGACCGAGTACATGATATAAACCTCTAAAATTACCGCTACGCTCCATTGCCCATAATTCAGCCACAGTTTCGACAATAGCAATAATTGATTTATCTCTATATTCAGAAGAACAAATATGGCAAATATTTTCCGTATCCATATTACCGCAAATCTTGCATTTTACTATTTTCTTATCTATCTCTACAAGATTATTAATCAGGCTTTTTAACCTTATATCTTTATCTTGCAGTAAGTATAATACTATACGTCTTGCCGACCTACTACCAAGACCGGGTAATTTTGAAAAAAGATAAATTAGCTGATCTATATCATTATCATTTGTTTCATTCATAAATATACTTGTTTAATTTGAAAAATTGGCTACGTCGTCTAATAAGTTCGCAGGTAGCCACGTATTAAGTATACGCTCCGCTCCTCGCCTTATAAACTCCTTGCTCTTTTCCAAATTAAACTTCGTCTATTACTTAGGAGTATATTTAAGACTTAATAACGACGGTTCCGGCTATTTTATCATGTAATGCTTGTTTTTTAGAAGAAAAAAGTATGAAAAAAATACCTATAGGAAAAGTCATATATCCTAAAAATCTTTTAATTAACTGCTTTAAAGTCGGACGATTTAATGTTACAGCATCTACGATTTTCATACGTAAAAACATTTTACTAAGCGTTGCACCTTTATAATACCAAAGTGTTATGAAATATGAGCCTATTACTAATATATTAGTAGCAAAAATTGAAATATTAAACAAAATATATTTATTAAAATTTCCTGCTTTAAGATATTCATAAAATTCCTGACTCATAACAGAGTTAAACATTTCATTGGGATTATGAAGATTAATGTTATTGCTAAGAAAATAATCATTAAAGAACAACCATAATAAATTAAAAGAACAAAATTGTGATATTGGGATTGCTATAAAGGCAAATAATGATAAATCAAGTGCCGTAGAAAAAATTCGTGCTATAA
This sequence comes from Rickettsia endosymbiont of Ixodes scapularis, assembly GCF_000160735.1. Taxonomy (NCBI): domain Bacteria; kingdom Pseudomonadati; phylum Pseudomonadota; class Alphaproteobacteria; order Rickettsiales; family Rickettsiaceae; genus Rickettsia; species Rickettsia endosymbiont of Ixodes scapularis. The sequence goes on from NZ_CM000770.1 coordinate 609,271, forward strand.
AATCAGGATAAATAATTTGCTTTTTCATTGCCGGTTACTTTATTTTGGTGTTAGATAGTAAGGGTTGCCGAAATCGTCATTGCGAGGAGATGCGTAGCATCGACATGGCAATCTCAGGAATTTTATATTACTTCATGAGATTGCCACGCTCCTTTCAGTCGCTCGCAATGACGATTAATGCCCCTAATTAAAATTCAATATATTACATTTATGAATCAATTTGAAGCATATAGTTTACTATTTGTTGATAGTTTTGTCTCAAATCTTATTATCGGTTTTCAGAATGAATTAATATTTCATTCTATGAAAATGTTTGGGGGTTATAATAGTTTAATAATGCTGCTAGTAGCTATTTGTGCTTCTCTTAGCGGTAATGCAGTCAATTATATTTTTGGAAGAATAGTTTTAAATATCTTTTATGCTTCCAAAAATGAACAAAATATCTTAAGACATAAAAATTTAACAAAATTATATTATAAATATGAGATATTTATAATTTTCTTAATGGCCTTTCCTTTTTGGGAATGCTTTATTTCCTTATTTTTCGGTTTTTTTAAAACAAAATTTCTAAAATTTTTAGGTATTGGTTGTTTGGCAAAAGCATGCTATTATGCTCTAGAATTGTATATATTTTAACTCATGAAAAAATTAACCAAAACTAATTCTTATAGACAACAAAAATTAGCAAGCATTATAAATGAAGCATTAATCGAAATTCTAAGACGTGGTAAAATGCTGGATAGCAGACTTTTTGATTGTCCTCTTACTATTACGAAAGTTATAGTTACTGCCGACCTAAAAATAGCTAATTGTTATTTCTTGCCTTTTAATACTAAACTAACAATAGATGAAATTATGGATGCATTAAATAATTCTAAAAATGCTATTAGAAATTTTATTACTAATAAAATAAATATAAAATTCTCGCCTGATATAAGATTTCATTACGATTACGGATTTGATAATGCTATAAAAGTGGAAGAGTTACTAAAAATATATAGGTGCTAGGGGATAAACTCAATCATTGAAAACAATAATTATCCGTTATACTAAAAACGCTTAAAAATTAAGCTTTAGTACAACAACCCCCTAGCATAAATGGACTAAAGGCTATAAATGTTTTGCAATGATGGAGTTTAAACATCATTTACAAAATGATAATATCATAATAATTGAAATAATCAAGATATTTTAGCTATTTTTTAAACTTTAAGTATAACTAAAATAAAAATAAATCCTTATTTTTATTAAATAACTTTAAAAGATTATTTTTTTATATTAAGATATAAGAATAATCTTTGATAATAAAAATAAATAGAAAATGTCTCCTCAAATAATAGAGTTATTAATTTTTGCCGTTATTGCCTTTTTTATTATTAACAAATTAATTACGACTCTCGGTTCTACTTCAGAAGAGGAACAGACAAAGCAAAAATCTTATTTTGGCGAACCGGTTATTAAGGACGTAACTTACAGTACAGTTAAATCTAATAAAGAAGAAAAAAATATTCCAACAGCCCAAGATATTAAAGCTTTTAAAGATATAATAGTGGAACACAATATAACTGCGGTCGTAGATGGAATGGAACAAGTCCATAACCGCCTTTATTCCTTTGATCCGGTTAAATTTATAAATAATGCTAAAACTGCTTTTCAAATGATTATAGAAGCTGCTTATAAAAAAGACACTCAAGAATTATCTGAGCTAATAGATAAAAGATACTTGGAAGAATTTGAAAAAATAACGCCGTCTTACGGTGATTTTTTTGACTCATCGGCTTTAAGTGCAAAATATTCAGAAATTTACATGTTCGGTAATAACATATTTATTAAATTACTATTTCAAGGTAAAAATGTAGTTGACAAAATTGAAGATTTAAAAGAAGAATGGACATTTACACGTAATGCTAATGCCAAAGAAGTTGATTGGTTTTTAAGCAATATTGAGAGAGTGTAAATAAAATTCTAGGTCACTACGAGGAGATGCTACTTGCGTGAACACCAAGTCGTCATTGCGAGGAAATTACGAAGTAATCTCAGGATATTTGACGAGATTGCCACGCAGCCTACGGCTGCTCGCAAGGCATTGTTGCGTGAATCGAAAAACGCATTTGGTGTCATACCGTGGCTTGACCACGGTATCCAAAAAACAATAAAAAATATTTAGTATTTTAAACTGGATCCCGCGATCAAGTCTCAGGATGACAGCGGTGGAATTGATACACGCAACAATGCCTGCTCGCAATGACAACTCTAGATCCACAGCATGACACTTATAAATAACATAACAAACCATTAGTAATGAGCAAAATTTTCTGTATTATAGCTACTATATTAATAATAAGTGTCGGTATTTTTATGTTTCAAAAGCAAACGATAATGGATAACAATCAAATAATCCCAAGAAAAGTTTTATTCGGTAACCCTGATAAAGCAAGGGTTTCTCTAACCCACGACGGCAAATATATTCTATATGTTGCACCCAAAGACGGCGTCTTGAATATTTGGCTAGCACCATCAGACGATATTAGTAAAGCAGAATCTATAACTCATGATAAAGATCGGGGAATAAGAGGCTATATGATAGCTTATAATAATAAGAATATTATATATTCTCAAGATCATAAGGGTGATGAAAATTTTAGGCTTTATAGCTATAACCTAGAGACTAAAGAAACAAAGTTACTCACTCCTGAGCGTGATGTTAGAGCTGGTATAGTTGCGATAAGTTATAAAAGCTCTAATGAAATATTAATAGATTTAAATGAGCGTGATCCTAAATATTTTGATGTTTATAAATTAAATCTAGATACTTTAGAAAAAGAGCTAGTATTAAAAAATGAGAAATTTACAGGTTTTATCATAGATAATAATTTACAAATAAGATACGCTGCTGCACCTGATAAAGACGGAGGTACGGAATACTATGAACTAAAAAATGATAAGTGGGAATTATTTACTAAAATATCAATGGAAGATTCAGCGAATACTTCTATTTTAGGCTTTGATGCTAGTAATGAAATTCTTTATATGGTTGATGGACGCAATCGCAATACTTCTGCACTTAAAGCTATAACACTTATAAACGGTAAAGAAGAAATATTAGCCGAAGATGCAAAAGCCGATATAGGCTTATTTACCGTGCATCCTACCAAACAAACTCCTCAAGCGGTATCTATAGATTGTGATAGAGTATCATACAAAATATTAGATACAGACATTGAAGATGATGTTAAATATTTGCAAGCTCTTGATCGTGGGGATTTAATTATTAATAGCAGAACACTAGATGATAAAACTTGGATTGTAGCTTATGATAGTGATAATGCACCGGTGAAATATTATAAATATGATAGGGCAAATAAAAAAGCCGAATTTTTATTTACTAACCGTAAAGAACTTGAGCAATATAATCTTGCTAAGATGATTCCGGTAATTATCAAGTCACGTGACGGACTTAATTTAGTTAGCTATATAACTTTCCCAAATGATGTAAAGCTTGATGAAAATAATATACCCGATAGAAAAGTACCTCTAATCTTAAATATTCATGGTGGTCCGTGGGTACGTGATAGTTGGGGATATGATCCTGAGCATCAATGGCTTGCAAACCGTGGCTACGCAGTTTTAACTGTTAATTACCGTGGTTCTACAGGCTTTGGTAAGGATTTTGTTAATGCTAGTAACCTCGAATGGGGAAGAAAGATGCATTATGATTTACTTGATGGAGTCAACTGGGCAGTTAAGAATAATATTACTGATCCTGATAAAATTTGTATTATGGGCGGTAGTTACGGTGGTTATGCAACTTTAGTCGGTCTTACTATGACGCCGGACGTATTTGCTTGCGGTGTTGATGTGGTAGGACCTTCAAATTTATTAACCTTAATTAAAAGTGTGCCGCCTTATTGGGAACCGGCTTTAAATGAATTTAAAAAAAGAATTGGACCTTGGGACAACAAAAAAGATATAGAATTTTTAAACGAACGCTCTCCTTTAACATTTGTTGATAATATTAAAAAACCACTTTTTATTGCTCAAGGAGCTAACGATCCTCGTGTAAAACAAACAGAATCCGATCAAATTGTAAATAGCATGAAAGCAAAGCATATACCGGTAGTTTATGCACTTTACAAAGATGAAGGACACGGCTTTGCAAAACCAAGTAACAGAATCTCATATTACGCTCTTGCCGAACAATTTTTAGCCAAGATTTTAAAAGGAAGAGCAGAGCATATAGGAGATGACTTAAAGAATGCTAATCTCATCCTGAATGATAAAGAAAAAATTACCGGTGAAGAGGCAGAAAAGATTATAGATAAGGTGGTTGGGAATTGATATACTACGTCATTGCGAGCGGGGATTGTTGTACGTGGATCAAAAAACGCATTCGGTGTCATACCGTGGCTTGACCACGGGATCTAGTAAAAATACTAACATGTTCACAAGTTGTTTTCTAGATACCGTGGACAAGCCACGGTATGACAATGCAACCAATTTTGGGGGTATCATGCTACTTACAAACACTGAAAATTCTTACGGCTTAATTGCAAAACTTTTTCACTGGATCATGAGTATTATAGTTATAGTAATGCTCGTTGTCGGTTTCTCAATGGATAATTTCGTAGAGCCTCCTTTAAAATGGCAACTATACGGGATACATGAAGCAACCGGCATAGTTGTTTTATCTTTAGTAATAAAGGCTTTTATGGAAATTCTATAAGCTAAGTTTTGCTACCGGAAAATATGCCGAATTGGCAGAAAAAACCGCTAATATTAATATAAATTAATGTTATTAATGCTGATAAGCGGCTTTCTAATGACTATTTTATCAAACCATCATATTGATTTTTATGGTTTGTTTACTATAAATTCTTTTGCTCAAGATTTACAATTTGCCAAAATCTTTAAAAAAATCCATAAAAAGGCTGCTTTGTTATTTACTGCTTTAATTATTTTGCATATACTAGCTGCGTTATATCATCACTTTATTAACGCGAGTTTCGTATTAATAGAGGAACTGAATAGCTGATAGTAACTGGGTTACGAGGATATTAGTAATATTGTTTTTGTTATAAAATGTACTTAAAACTGCATAAATTTTTAGTAAATTGTCTTTTTTGACTATAACTATTAAATTGTAAAACTTGTCACACCTCTTACAAACCTTGAAAGGATAAGCATTATAGCATATTCATTAACCATAATTTAGGCATTTTAATACGAAACTCGCGTTTATTAGGAAAGATAACGTACTTAAGAGGATGTTGAATGAGTAGCACAATGTCACCCCGTGGCTTGACCACGGGGTCTCAGGATACAGCCTGTGATACAAGATACCGTGGTCAAGCCACAGTATGACATTAAATAACAAAGAACTCTCTTCTTTACAGCTTAAAGATTAGTTATTATACTGTGCTTTTATTATTTAAATAAATTATTTAAAATGAATATTCATGAATATCAAGCAAAAGAAATTTTAAGAAAATACGGCGTACCTACTTCCACCGGGCTAGTTGTTACGAAAACCGAAAGGATTAATGAAACCATAGATAAATTAAATACGGAAGTATATGTGGTTAAAGCACAAATACATGCCGGCGGTAGAGGTAAAGCAGGCGGTGTTAAGGTTGTTAAGAGTAAAGAAGAAGCCAAAAAAGTTGCTCATGACATGTTTGGTATTAATTTAGTAACGCATCAAACAGGGCCTCAAGGACAAAAAGTAAACCGTCTTTATATCGAATCAGGTTGTGATATTTTAAAAGAATATTATTTCAGTATAGTATTTGATAGATCGGCTAGCTGTATTACTTTCATAGCTTCTACTGAAGGAGGAGTTGATATTGAAGAAGTAGCAGAAAAAACTCCGGAAAAAATTATTAAATTTTCCGTTGATCCTGCAACCGGTTTACAAGATTTTCATATGCGAGGCATAGCTTATGAGTTAGGCTTAAAGGATAACCAAGTCAAACAGATGAAAGAAATAGTAAAATCAGTCTATAATGCTTTTATTGAAACCGATGCAGCACAAATTGAAATCAACCCGTTAATTGTAAATAGTGACGGGAACTTATTAGCTTTAGATGCAAAAATTACTTTTGACGATAATGGCTTATTTAAGCATCCGAATATTACGGCAATGCGTGATCACGATGAGGAAGATCCTTTAGAAACTAGAGCAGCAAATGCAGGACTTAGCTATGTAAAAATGGACGGTAATATCGGCTGTATGGTTAACGGGGCCGGTCTTGCCATGGCTACTATGGATATTATTAAACTTTACGGTGCTTCGCCTGCTAATTTCTTGGATGTCGGTGGCGGGGCCGATCGTGAGCGTGTAAAAGAAGCTTTAAAAATAATTCTATCCGATAAAGAAGTACAAGGGATTTTAGTTAATATTTTCGGCGGTATCATGCGTTGTGATATTATAGCCGAAGGAATTATTGCAGCTGCAAAAGAAATAGGCATAAAAGTACCGTTAGTGGTTCGTTTAGCCGGTACAAACGTTGAAAAAGGCAAAGAAATTTTATCAAATTCCGGTTTAGAAATAATACCGGCACATGATTTAGCAGATGCTGCAAGCAAGATAGTTGAAGCGATAAAGTAATACTGCTTGTATTTCAAGAATTGAATTTCATTTTATCAAGGACTCGTGATGCTCACGTACTATATGTACGCTCCGCTCACTCGCCTATCAAAATAAAATTCAATTCTTGAAATACAAGCAGTATTAAATACAACAAATTTTTAAAATAGCGTATTAAAAATGGCAATATTAATAAATAAAAAAACAAAAGTTATCTGTCAGGGTTTTACTGGTTCACAAGGAACTTTTCACTCTGAACAAGCGATAGCTTATGGCACTAACATGGTTGGTGGTGTTACACCTGGCAAAGGCGGTCATACTCACCTTGATTTACCTGTATATAATACCGTACATGAAGCAAAAGCAAAAACCGGTGCAAATGCGAGCGTTATATATGTTCCGCCCGGCTTTGCCGCTGATTCGATATTAGAAGCAATCGATGCCGAAATTGAAGTAGTAGTATGTATAACGGAAGGAATTCCGGTACTTGATATGGTAAAAGTAAAACGTGCTTTAGTCGGCTCTAAAACTAGATTAATCGGTCCTAACTGCCCTGGGGTTATCACACCGGGTGAATGTAAAATCGGTATTATGCCTGGGCATATTCATAAAAGAGGGACGATAGGTATTGTTTCAAGATCAGGTACTCTAACTTATGAAGCAGTAGCACAGACAACAGCAGTAGGACTTGGACAATCTACGTGTGTCGGTATAGGCGGCGATCCTGTTAACGATACTAATTTTGTTGATTGTATTGAAATGTTTTTGAAAGATGATGAGACAAAAGCAATTATTATGATTGGTGAAATTGGCGGTAATGCGGAAGAAGATGCAGCTGAGTTTATCAAACAATCAAAAATCAAGAAGCCTATTGTTAGCTTTATTGCAGGTATTACAGCACCTCCAGGTAAAAGAATGGGACATGCCGGAGCTATTATTGCCGGAGGAAAAGGAAGTGCCGAAGATAAGCTTGAAGCTCTACAAAGTGCCGGCGTAACTATTACTAGATCCCCTGCCGATATCGGTAAAACTATGCTGGATTTACTGAATAAAGGCTAAATTCGTCATTGCAAGGAAAGTACGTAAGTAATTGATGAAGCAATCTCAGGATGCTTGACAAGATTGCCACGCTCCTTGCAGTCGCTCGCAAGGAGCGTGGCAATCTAGAAAAAATAATAAAATTCTGATTTACAGAATTTTATACTGGATTGCTTCGTTAAAACTTACAGTTTTTCCTCGCAATGACAGAAAAACCGATCTACGCAACAATTCTTAAGAACTCTTATTATCCCTAATTTTTTTAACTATATTTAGTAATTGTGGGAAATCTATTAACCCAGGTATTAATTTTGAATCAATTATATACGCAGGTACTCCTTGGATTCTAAGGCTTCTAGCTATTTTCATATTTTGAGTAATTAAATCTTTAATCTCATTGCTATCGGTAATTTCTTCAATTTCCGTAGCATTTAAGCCATTCTCGGTTAATAATTCTTTTATAGATTCCTTAGAAACATCTCTTATTTTTATTAATTCATCATGAACGACTTTAAATTTACTTGGATTGACCTTATAAACGGCTAAAACTATTCTTGCAAGATATTCGGAAGCATCTCCAAGGATAGGAAGCGGTCGTAATATAACTTTAACTTTTGGATCATTTTGCAATAATTCATTTATAGAAACATCACCTTTTTTACAATAAGAACAATTATAATCATAAAAAGCAATTATTGTTACATCACCGTCTTTATTTCCTATAACAGGAAAGCTTGTGCTATCCTCAATACCTAACTTATTATCTTTTAGATAGTTATTAACTTTAGTCTCATTTTCCTGTACTTCACGTTTTTGCAACCCTTCTATTGATTCTATTATTATTTCCGGAGTTTTAAGCAAATAATCTTTGATTATTTCTTGGACTCTTTCCTCTTCACATTTCCTTGCATCCTCGCTTTGTTTAACCTCAACGGAAACCGGATTTGTAGAATAAGTTTTCATTGTTTTGAAAACAAATAAAACTCCTATCACAACTACAAATATAACCAATATTTTACCTATAATATGCTGCATAAATACCTTTTTAAAAATTCTAGATTGTTTTTACTTTATTTCAAGAAAGCTGGTTCAATGTCATCTAGTTCGGTTATTTGTTGCATGGATCATGGATAGGTTTTTCCGTATCGATATTAAAGTTTATTTTTCTGGATCCCGTGGTCAAGCCACGGGATGACACCGAATACGTCGAACCCACACAACAAAATCCATTACTTCTGTCTTATTAATCTGCTCTGATCTCTTTTCCAGTCTTTTTCTTTAATTGACTCTCTTTTATCATGTAATTTCTTACCTTTAGCAATACCAAGTTCAACTTTCACTTTATTTTTTTTATTAAAATACATAGAAAGAGCTACTAGCGTATAGCCTTTTATTCTAATTCTACCGATAATTTTCTTTATCTCTTTAGTATGCAACAATAATTTCCGCGGTCTACGAGTAGAATGATTAAATCTATTCGCTTTTTCATATTCTGTAATATGGCAGTTATACAAAAATACCTCATGTCCGGTATCTGCCGCATGACTTTCTTCTATAGAAGCTTTGCCTTGACGCAGAGACTGTACTTCACTACCCTTTAATACAATACCCGCTTCTAATCTTTCTTCAATAAAATAATTAAAAAGGGCTTTCTTATTTTGTGCAATAACTTTCTTATATTCGGTCATATTTTTATGGATAGTGATGTTATGATGTTTTCAATTTGTTTTTTAGCACTATCACTTGCTTCAGTTAATGGGAGTCTAATTTCATTTTCACATAAACCTAAATAATGTGCAGCATATTTTATTGGAATCGGATTAGATTCTACAAATAATGCTTTATATAAAGGCAGTAATTTCTGATGGATTCCTAATGCTCCTTTAGTATCATTCTTATACCACTTCTCTAATAGCTCTTTACATATATTGGGAGCAATATTAGAAGCTACGGAAGTCCACCCTACCCCACCTTGAGCGTTAAAAGCTAAGACTACTTCATCATTACCGGTTAAAATGTTGAAATCCTCTTTAACTATTGCTCTAATCCGCAATGGACGTTCTAAATCTACGCCACAATCTTTTAATGCTAAAATACGCAGTAGCTTGCTAAGTTTCAATATTGTCTCATCAGAAAAATCTACTCCGCTTCTAGTTGGAGCTGAATATAACATAATAGGTAGATTACACGCTTCATGCAATGCTTCAAAATGCTTATAAATCCCGTGTTGGGTAGGTTTTACATAAGATGGCGGACTAGCCATAAAACCATCTACACCGATTTTTGTAGATTCCGCTGCAAGTTCTCGTGCATAAGCAGTATTATTTGATGAACACCCGCTTATTATAGGAATACGCTTATTAACGATTTCTACGCTAGTTTGCAGTAATAATTTATACTCTTCAAAGCTTAAACTACTACCTTCTCCGGTTGAGCCTGCAATTAATACTGCATCGACTTCATGCTTTATTTGATATTTTAAAATTCTCTCTAAAGCATATAAGTCTAACTTATTATCTTTAAAAGGTGTTATAAGTGCGGTAATTAAACCTTTAAATATGTTATGCATGATTTTTTTGATTTTAATTGTTTAGCTTATTAAATCGTCATTGCGAGAAGAATTACGTAGTAATTCGACGAAGCAATCTCAGGAGTTTGTTATTATTTGATGAGATTGCCACGCAGTCTACGACTGCTCGCAATGACGACTCGGTATCCACGCACGGGCAATACCTCCTCGCAATGACGTTTCTTCTACTCCCTAACAACACGCCCATACTCTTCTTTCAAACGATCTGCAATTTGATGATCATCGAAAGTAATTTTTTTATTGCCTAAATCTATAGAATCAATATTTTGTACCTCGATTGCCGTGCCTGTAACAAAGCATCCGGTAAAATCCTCTATTTGCTCTAATTTTAAACGTTCTTCTTTTACTTCTAGACCTAAATCTTTTGCAATTTCAATAATAGTCTGTCTTGTTATACCGTTTAAAAACCTATCAGCAATTGGAGTATATAATGTTTTATCTTTAACAAAGAAAATATTTGTTGTAGTGCATTCAGCGATATACCCTTCATAATCAAGTAATAATGCATCATCATAGCCAAGAGCTTTAGCTTCTTTTTTACTCGTTATTGCCATATTATATTGAGCGGCGGATTTAGATTGTACCGGCGTGCTATCAGGCATTGCTTTACGCCAGTGGCTTACATGCAAATTTATACCTTTCTCAAAAGACCTCGGCATAGATGGAATACCGGCAATCAAAAGATTAGTAGATAAATACTGATTAGTGATATTTAGCGACTCGTCTCCACTCCAAATAAGCGGTCTTATATATGCATCCTTAATATTATTTTGTTTTATTACAAGTTCATGAGCTTCCATAATCTCATCAACATTATACGGTACTTTCAAACCTAATGCTTCTGCTGATTTTATTAATCTTTCCGTATGTTCTTTTAGTTTAAAAACTTTGCCGTTATAAGCTCTCTCACCCTCAAATACCGATCCTGAATAATGCAGACTATGAGTTAAAACATGAATCCTTGCAAATTGATAAGGAACTAAATCACCGTTAATCCAAACATGCCAAAAAATTTGCTCTAGTTTTATCATTGTCATTAACCTATATTTATATTAAAGTATTGTCAATTATTGTCAATCGTCATTGCGAGTAGCGTTGTTGCGTGGATCGAAAAACGCATTTGGTGTCATACCGTGGCTTGACCACGGTATCCAAAAAACAATAAAAAATACTAAAATCATTAGTATTTTTAACTGGATCCCGTGATCAAGTCGCAGGATGACAACAGTGGAATTGATCCACGCAAGCAATACCGGCTTACAATGATAGAAAAGCTAATACCAATTTTAAACGAGTATGCATACATACAAAGCACATATTTTAATCGTTGATGATGATAGCAGAATATTAGCACTTTTAAAGCAGTTTTTAAATAAAAACGAGTTTTTAGTATCAACGGTAAGCTCAGTCATAGAAGCTAAAAATCTATTAAAAACTTCTAATTACGATTTAATTATTTTAGATGTTATGTTACCTGAAATAACAGGGCTTGATTTTGCTACTACTATAAGGGATGCCGGTAATAATATCCCTATAGTTATGCTTACTGCTTTATCGGAAGCCGATGACCGTGTTAAAGGACTTGAAGCCGGTGCCTCTGATTATATAACTAAACCTTTTGAACCGAGAGAATTATTACTTCGGATAAATAACTTAATCAATAATTATAATAACTTTAAAAAAGAAACGAATATAATTAAATTCGGTAATAATTTTTATAATTCCGATACAAAAGAATTTACCAAGAATAATCAAATTGTATCTCTTAGCTCTACTGAACAAAAATTACTTGAGATATTAATAAAAAATTCTGGTAAATCTACTAGTCGTTTTGAACTTTCAAAAATAATGGGAGGGCTTAGTATGCGTTCTATCGACGTACAAATTACAAGAATAAGAAGCAAAATAGAAGACAACCCAAAAGAACCGAAATATTTAAAAACCGTGCGTAATGAGGGCTATGCACTTTATATCTAAATTATTACAACATATTTCAAAGAGCTTCAGACAAGATGAATTTAAAAGCGAGCCTGCACAGCGTATAAAAATACGTGAACACAGGCGAGTCTTGAAAAATTCGCTTGTATCAAGTTCTTTGAAATATGCTTTACCGAGAACATTACTTGTACGGTTTATGTTTATTATAATCATTCCGATTTTAATAGGACAAATCGTTGCTATATTTTTGTTTTACGATCGTCATTGGTATAATGTTTCATATTATACTAGTACTATTATTATCAATGAAATAGAATCACTGATTAAAGAACATAGAAATAATTCAAGAGAGATAACCCATTTATCGGAAAATTATCTTAATTTATCTTATCAATTTCAGCTTAGTAAAAAGTTATCTATAAAACAACCTAAATTAAGTGAGCCTCTAACTATATTTAAAAATATTTTAGCTACAAAAATCCATGAAAAAAATATAGTTAAACTAAATAAAGAAAATAAAATTGAAGTATTTTTAGAATTAAAAGATGGAATATTATATATTACTTTTCCTGCAAAGTTACTACTTAATCCTACAGTATATATATTTGTTTTATGGATTATATCTTTAACAGTTATATTACTTTCTGTTTCTATTATTTTCTCCAAAAATCAAATTAAATCAATACTCACTCTTGCGGATAGCATGGATAAATTTGGTCAAGGTGTTTTAAAAGGCAAAAATTTCAAACCTTCAGGAGCCTTAGAAATAAGAAAAGCAGGGCTTGCTTTTTTAAAAATGAAAGCCCGTATAGAAAAACAAATTACTAAAAGAACCACTATGCTTGCTATGATTTCGCATGATCTTAGAACTCCTTTAACAAGAATGAAGCTACAACTTGAATTGATGGAAAAAAGCGAAGAAATCAAAGGGTTAAAACAAGATATATTAACTATGCAGCAAATGATAAATTCTTATTTAGATTTTGCTAAGGGTGAAAGTACAGAAGAATTTGAAGAAATTTTATTATTACCTTGGATGGAACATCTTTTAAACAAATGGTCACATGTAGATATTGAATTTATAAAATCTATTAACTTAGATAAACTAGAAGTACGAATTAAGCCGAATTCTTTTGAAAGAGCCTTGTCTAATTTAATCGGTAACGCTATAAAATATGGAACTAAAATTAAGATATCTTCAAAAGATAATTCATCTACCGTAGCTATAATTATTGAGGATAACGGTCCCGGTATAGATGATACGGAAAAACACCTTGTATTTAAACCGTTTTATAGATCGGATAAAGCAAGACAGCTTGATAATGCAAGTAACGTAGGACTTGGGCTTGCTATTACTAAAGAAATAATAAACGATCACAAAGGCTCTATTTATTTAGAAGATAGCAAGGATTTAGGCGGACTATCGGTAAGAATCGAAATACCTAAAATATAGCTTTTGTTTTCTCTGTCATCCCGTGATTTATTCACGGTATCCAGGAAAATAAACAAAAAAATAACATTATTAAGTTGTTATTCTGGATACCGTGGACAAGCCACGGTATTACATCAAGTACGTTTTTCGATCCATGCAGCAACATCTAAAATATAAAATAATGACTAACATAAAACATTTAGCAATAATAATGGATGGTAATGCTCGTTGGGCAGATCGGCATAACTTAACAAAATCTGAAGGGCATAAAGCAGGAGCCGATAAAATTCGTGAATTACTCCCTGAGTTTATTAATCTTGGCGTGCCGTACGTAACTTTATATACTTTCTCTTCCGAAAATTGGCAACGTTCAAGCACGGAAGTAGATTTCTTAATAAAATTATTAAGTATTTATTTAAAAAATGAATTAAACAATTTACATAAAAACGGCGTTAAAATAAAAGTAATAGGTAGGCTTAATTTATTAAGTAGCTCATTGCAAAAACAAATAAATAATGCTATAGAATTAACAAAAAATAATAATAAAATAACGCTTTGTATAGCTTTTAGTTATGGAAGTCGCCAAGAAATAGTTGATGCCTACACAAAAATTATTGCAAGCGGTAAAAAAGAAGTAAGTGAAAGCGATATACAACACGCTTTATATGATCCTGAAATGCCGGATGTAGATTTATTAATAAGACCGGGCGAGGTTTATCGCATCAGTAATTTCTTGCTTTGGCAAGCAGCTTATGCTGAATTATATTTCTCATCCAAATATTGGCCTGATTTTAATAAAGATGATATACTAGAAGCTATAAATGATTACTCAAAAAGGAAAAGAACATTTGGCAAAAGATAAACAAAATATATATTTAAGAATCCTGTCCGGTATAGTTTTAGTTCCGTTATTTGTTATAGCTATATTATGGTTTAAGCCTTTATTCTATATTCTAATGATAATAGTAGGTATGGGAATGTTAAGTGAATGGTATAATATGACCTATTCTTCTATTCCTTTTCTATTAATTGGGCTAATTATTATTCCGATTCCTATAAGCCTATTAATATTTTTAATTATGGAAGATACCAATAGATGGCTTATTATGCTTTATTTTTGCATAATTTGGTCGGTAGATACTTTCGCTATGATTGGCGGCAAAACTTTTAAAGGAGCAAAACTTGCTCCAAAAATCAGTCCTAAAAAAACTTGGAGCGGTTTAGTTACGGGAGTATTATCAGCAGGTTTAGTTGCGGTATTAGTTAGTTTTATACCAAACTTTCATATTGAAAATTACTATTTTTCAAATAAAATTTATTTGTTTATAATTAGTTGTATATTAGCATTAATAGCTCAATTAAGTGATTTATTTATTTCATATTTTAAGCGAAAATTTAATATTAAAGATAGCGGTCATATAATACCCGGTCATGGAGGAATACTAGACAGATTTGATAGTATTATTTTAACTGCTCCGGTATTATTTCTTATGAATATATATTTATGATAATACATTTAAATAATCATTCTAAAAAAATAATTTTAAATATCTTTTTAGCTTTACTGCTTGGATATTTTGTTTTTCATTGCATATATGGTAACAAAGGGATTATTGCATATTTAAAAGTAAATAGGCAGCTTGAAAAAGCTTATGATGAACTAAAAGGCTTACGAGCAGAAAGAGTAGAACTTGAACATAACGTCAAATTACTCCGAACGGAATCGCTAAATAAAGATATGTTAGAAGAACAAGCAAAGAAAGTTTTAGGAGTAGCTGCTCCAAATGAGCAGGTGTTTACAATAAAAGACACACCTAGTCAAAGGTAGGTATCGTCATTGCAAGCAGGAGTTGTTGCGTGGATCGATAAAATCCACTGTGTCACCCTGTGGTCAAGCCACGGTATGACAGAGGTAAAATTGATACACGCAACAATGCCTTGCGAGCAGGCGTAGGCTGCGTGGCAATCTCATGAAATAATAACAAACTCCCGAGATTACTTCGTCAAAACTTGCAGCTTTTCCTCGCAATGACGGGAAAACGAACCACATAACAACATTATTGATTAAAAGGAATTAAAAATCATTTATGACTATAAAAATTTATCAAAACGACCTACCTAATAATTTTGAACTTGAAGGAGATCTAGCTATAGACACCGAGACAATGGGGCTAAATCTACATAGAGATAAACTATGTTTACTACAATTTAGTAACGGCAATGGTGAAGCTCATTTTGTTCATTTTACAAATCAAGATTATATAGCTCCTAATTTAAAAGCATTATTACTAGATAAAACTAGATGCAAGATATTTCATTTTGCTAGATTTGATCTAGCATTCATAAAAAAATATTTAAGTATAGATTTAGAAAATATCTTTTGTACTAAAATATCTTCAAAACTAGTTAGAACTTATACCGATAGTCATGGGCTTAACGATTTGTGCCGAGAATTGCTTAATATAAATATTTCAAAACAACAACAATCTTCCTATTGGGGTGCTGACAATTTATCTTCAGAACAAAAAGAATATGCAGCAAAAGATGTGCTTTATTTGCATCAGTTAAAAGATATTTTACAAAAAATGCTACTTAAAGAAAATAGATATGAACTTGCCCAAGATATTTTCCGTTTTTTACCGACAAGAGCTAATTTAGATTTACTCGGTTGGAATGAAATCGATATTTTTATGCATTAATTTAAATTAAGATAAGTTAATAAAAATATTAAATTATTAATATAATAATTGACTTCAGGTATAAAATCCTGCACTCTATTTAAGAGGCTAATTGATTTTTTTAAATTACTTAGCCTACAATAGACTTATTGCATAATGTAGCTAATAAGGAAGAATTTGAAGGAAACACAGAAGTGCTTACCTGCCACAGTGTACCTAAAAGTACGTGAGGATGCGAGTACCGGATTGACATACAAATTTACCCTTAGAAGCAAGTTATATAAAAAGTTTAATGTCCCCCTTCGGGGATAAGAAATCCCTCGCCTTCAGGTGAAGGGAAGATATAATGAAATTGCTTTAGCAATGAATTTATATCAAGAAACATGAGAAGTTATAGAAAGAATAGTCATAGTCAGTATGATTTAAAAGTACATCTTATATGGATACCAAAATATAGGAAGAGAGTATTGATAGGCAAAGTAGCGGAAAGGGCTAGAGATTTACTAAGGCAGATTTGTATGGAACATGAAGTATATATAATTTCAGGGAAAATATCATGTGATCACGTGCATATGTTTATCTCATATAAATCACAAATATCTCTTAGCAAGTTAGTACAGTATTTAAAAGGTAGTAGCTCAAGAATTTTATTGCAAGAATTTGCTCATTTAAGAAAACAATTTTGGGGCAATCATTTGTGGGCTAGGGGCTATATGGCGGTCAGTTCAGGTAATATAACTGATGAAATGATACAGCACTATATTGATGAACAGGAAGGTGAACCTGTGAATGATGATCGATTTCTAATCGATTCCACTTTATAACCCCTCAGCTTATAGCTGAGGGTTCTTTAGTTAATTAGTAACTAAAAAGGGGATCTTTATGACTAATAGAAAAAAATAGACGTGCTAGATTCAGAGTCAGATTTAAATTTAAATCTAAGTCTAGATAGTATAGCAAACCTCTGTTATCCTAGGGTTATAACTTGTGAAACAGAAGAAGATACTTTAAGTATTGATGGCGGTGTTTTTGCCGCATTTTGGTGGGCAGCCAATTATATAATAGATAAAGTATACTGTTCGTAAATGAAGGGTTGCAAAGATAGGAGAGATATTGTAGAGTTTAGGACATGATGAGTAAGAATGTATTGACAGAAGAACAAAGAGAAAAGTTGAAGGAACGTCATAAGACAGAACGAGACGGACGCATACGTGATCGTATTAAGGTAGTTTTGATGTATGGATGGGTATAGTAATGTAGAGATTGCTAAGGTACTACTCTTGAGCCATGAAGCGATAAGAAAACACATTGTTGATTATCAAAAAGCCAATAAGCTTTACCAATAATGGAGGTAGCACAAGCAAATTAAGTGATGGTGAGAGGGCAGAATTAGTGAGTCACCTAGAAGTAAATAATTATGTTTATGCTAAAGATATCATGCATCACATTGAGAACAAATATGGTGTGACATATACGATAACGGGAGTAACAAAATTACTATACAAACTGGGATTTGTGTACAAGAAGCCGAAAGTAGTAGCGGCTAAACTGGATTTTGACAAGCAAGAATTATTTAAGTTAAACTACAGTTTACTAAAAGGGAATCTTAGAGATAAGGAAGCCATATATTTTATGGATGGTGTTCATCCTCAGTATCAAGCAAGGGCAAGGTGTGGTTGGATAAGAAAGAACCAAAATAAGACCTTACCGACATTCAGTGGCTGGAGAAGAAAGCACATGATTGGTGCTATTAACCTAGCTGATTTACAGTTAGTAAGGACAGAGAACCCCAAAATAAATGGGGAGCAGATAGTTAATTTTCTACAAAGGTTGGAAGAGGAGAATAGTGACAAGGAAAGAATATATTTAATCTGTGACAATGCTAGTTACCACAAATCCAAGAAAGTTAAGGAATACCTAGTAAATAGTAACATAGAGCTAGTATTTTTGCCACCATATAGTCCAAATCTTAACCCAATTGAGAGATTATGGAAGTTTATGCACAGTATACAGTATTACAACTAATAATAAATTTTATCATAATTTTGAACAATTTTCGGAAGCAATAAACAAATTTTTCAGCAACATCGCCGATTATAAAGATAGGTTACGTACCTTAATAAACGATAATTTCCAAACTATTACCGTTAACCATTTCTGCAACTCTTCAGGTTAATTGAGTATATTAATGCCAATAACAGACAATATTTACTATTACCTTAGAGAAGATCTAGGGCATTATGAAACTTCATCTTATCAGAGTTATAAGGGTGCTTCAAATAGGTAACGCGAGTTTCGTATTAAGATGCCTAAATTATGGTTAATGAATATGCTATAATGCTTATCCTTTCAAGGTTTGTAAGAGGTGTGACAAGTTTTACAATTTAATAGTTATAGTCAAAAAAGACAATTTACTAAAAATTTATGCAGTTTTAAGTACATTTTATAACAAAAACAATATTACTAATATCCTCGTAACCCAGTTACTATCAGCTATTCAGTTCCTCTATTAATACGAAACTTGCATTAGGTACTTACCATAATAATTGCAGTAACTTTATAAATGAGACGAAGCATTATGACTCTTCATTAGATAAACATGAGCAGGTGGTTTTAGGTAATATAGCATAGGCAATTAAGATAGTGATATTAATAAAAGGATATGGTAAAGTAATTAGAAAATAGTTATGCCAAGTCCATATTCATATGATTTAAGAAAGGGAGTGATTCAATATATTGAGTCAGGGAAAAGAATAATAGAAGCAAGTCAAGTATTTAATATCAGCCGTAAAGTAATATATGATTGGAAGAAATTAAAGAAAGAAACAGGAGATGTTCAATTAAAAACTGGCTATCAAAAAGGGCATAGTCATAAAATAACAGATATGGAAGGATTTAAAAAATTTTTGGAATCTAATAAAGATAAAAGCAGTCGAGAGCTAGCCATCTTGTATCCTAGTAAAGTGTCAGCAAGAACTATAATAAACATGATTAGAAAAGTTGGTTACAGCTATAAAAAAACTTTTCTTCATCCCAAAAGAAATCATAAATTAAGAAATGAGTTTATAGAAAAGATAACCACCATAGACAAAGATAAACTAGTGTTTTTGGATGAATCAGGAATAGAAGATAATGCGTGTCGAGAACATGGCTGGAGCCCAAAAGGAGAAAGATGTTATGGTGAAAAAGTTTATCAGCACAAACACAGAATTAGTATGATTGCTGGCCTATTTAATAGCAATATTGTAGCACCTCTAATATTTGAAGGCAATTGTAATAAAGCTATTTTTGAGACGTATGTCAAGGATATACTCATTAAAGAATTAAGGGCAGGACAAGTCGTAGTAATGGATAATATTAATTTTCATAAAAACTCTAAGGTAAAAGAATTAATTGAATCGGTAGGGGCAAGTATTTTATTGAAGCTTTCTAAAATATGCTGTAACTTTTCAGAAACAACTTTAATGTCATAATTTTGTTTGAGAGTAAGGTAGGCGTTTTTAGAAAATTCTTTTGCTTTTATAGGGTTCTCTATTAGATAGACAATTTTTTCTGCTAAATCTTCGCTAGAGCCGGCTTTACAAATAAGCCCGTCTTGTAGGTGTGTTAGAATTTCTGCAGGTCCTTCAGTATCCGTACTAACGATAGGCACGCTTGCCTCCATTGCTTCAAGCACTATAATTCCAAACGGTTCATGAAGAGACGGTAAACAAAAAATATCTATTTGTTTAAAGAATTTATCTCTATCGTTAACCCATCCCGTAAATGATATTTGATCTTGTAAATTAAGTTTACGTGCTAAAGCAATTAAATTATCTTCTTCCTCGCCGCTTCCACCTATAACAGCTTGAATATCATATTTTTTTTCTTTTAAAATTTTTATAGCATTAATAAAAACATCAACACCTTTTTTAGCTACAAATCTTGCTAATACACCAATTACGATAGGTTTTCTATATGTTTTATTTGGAGTGAAGTCTTTAGCAATATTTATCATATTCGGTAGGATGCATATCCTAGATTCGGCAAAGTTATTTTTTAGTAAAAATTCTTTCATATGATGCGTCAAGGTAATAACAAAATCACATTTACGTAGTCCTTTTAAACTATAATTATGAGCGATACCGATTAATTTTATATTTTGTGATTTAGCAAATTTACTAAAATTTATTGCTCTATTACCGTGTGCTATAATTATATCGGGCTTAGTCTTATGAATTATATATTTAAGAATAAGTACCGAGAGTAAATCAAACGGTACTATATTAGGTAGTTTTAAGTTTTGTTTGTGTAGAAAGGAATTTATTTTTGCCTTGTAAGAAGTGATATTTATAACCTCAATTTTTTGCATCCCAAGAGCTGTGTTATAATCTAAAAATGCTTGTTGAATGCCGCCAAGGTCATGACTTAGCATAATATTAAGGATCTTCATTACTTTAATTGTTCGATTTCTTTTTCTGTTAAACCGGTAAAATCTATAATTTCATCTAAAGATTTATTTTTTGCTAGCATTTTTTTAGCTATAGAAATTTTTTGTCTTGCTTCTCCTCTGGCTTCCCCTTTAGCTTCAGCATCCATAATTTTCTGCCCTTCTACGGCTAGATTATCCATTTCGGTTTTTATCATTTTTTCCTTACTACATGACAATTTTTAGAGATGTAAGGACTAAAGGATTGAATTTTGCTGATAATTCATGATGATAACGGGGAAAGAACTTGGTTTACATATGAAAGATCATTCCGCCCCTCTAGTCGAATTATTACAAAAACATATTTCGCTTAATTTATCAAGAGCAAAATGTTTAGGATTATTTATCATTTCAATGCTTAACAGCATGACAGTAAACATGTCATTGTTATGCAATAGAATGCCGTCTGGGATTAAAGCAGCTTCATGGTATAGAAGGATGCAAAGATTTATCTCTGAAATCTCAATATCATGGAGAGTATTACCTGTTATGTTAGTCATGATGACTGGGTTTGAGCAGGAGCAAAAATGGTTATTGTGTTTAGATAGAACGAATTGGAAATTTGCTTACTACATGACAATTTTTCATTTTATCATCTTTGGATATTGGAATATCAAGGACAACAGCTGTATCCAACGTACTAATTGAGTAGAAATATTATACAAGATATTAACCAATGTATCTAATCCAACACGAAATATACTATTTTGCCTATAACCATGTTTTTTAATAACTATTGGTTTATCTAAAACTATAATCTCTCCAGTTTGATAAGCTAGGCAAAATGCAATAGACAATATTTGCATCAATGTATCTAATCGTAAATCATTAGTAATATGAGTTGCTTCACAGTTGAATCCTGCTGATTTAAAAGCTTTGAACATTGTTTCAATTTGCCATCTTTGAGCATATATCTCAGCAGGATTTTTGATCTCATCACTATGTATTAAGACTGCAAGTTCACTCTTCTTATTTCTGATCCCTACTACATTAAATATTTCACCTTTTGTATCAATTCTACGTTGTGACAAACTCACATGCGATCCTATGGCTAGAGGGCGAAATAACTCTTGTATTTTAACCATTTTTCCCCTTGCATTACTGATATATTGTCTATTTTCTCTAACTCGAAAAACGTATCTTATTTGATTTGTTCTAAGCCAAGAGAGCCATTCCTTACCTATAAATTCTCTATCAGCGGTTAATGCTTCAATGCGGTTTTTGTCAAAAACTTCTAAAAAACACTCCATCAGATCAATACGCTCAATATAATCAGAGTTACCACACTTTTTATCACTTAGAAAATTCCAAAAAGGGGGATCGCTATACCATGAAAACTGACAGCTAAATATAAAATATTTATATGTCGTTTACCAAATTTCCAATTCGTTCTATCTAAACACAATACCCATTTTTGCTCCTGCTCAAACCCAGTCATCATGACTAACATAACAGGTAATACTCTCCATGATATTGAGATTTCAGAGATAAATCTTTGCATCCTTCTATACCATGAAGCTGCTTTAATCCCAGACGGCATTCTATTGCATAACAATGACATGTTTACTGTCCTGCTGTTAAGCATTGAAATGATAAATAATCCTAAACATTTTGCTCTTGATAAATTAAGCGAAATATGTTTTTGTAATAATTCGACTAGAGGGGCGGAATGATCTTTCATATGTAAACCAAGTTCTTTCCCCGTTATCATCATGAATTATCAGCAAAATTCAATCCTTTAGTCCTTACATCTCTAAAAATTGTCATGTAGTAAGCATTTTTTCATAAATATTTAACTCTTCTTCAGACCAACTAGCTTGATCCAAAGCATAAAAAGCTTTTTTAATAATAAAATCATGACCTATCAAATTCTCCATTTCTTCTAGAGTGCTTTCATGTGCATGTTTAAAGAAATATGCCCATTTTTCTTGAAGGTTCTCTAATTGATCTAATTCTTTATTAAATTTCTCAAGCTCTAAAAAGATAAAATAAAAATCTTGCAGGTCGTTCTCATAAGTTTTAGTATCAAGTAATCTATGATCTGATCTCCAATCTTTTTTATCGAGAAATAAAATAAAATCGGCAATAGCTAAGAATATTACTCCTCGAAGTTTTGCATATACTGCCATTTTTTATGATCTTCATCTTCTTTTATTATTTGTCTTGAATAGGCCTTTGCTGCATAAAGCTGAGCTCGTTTTTCAAAACCTGTATGTTTGCTGACCTGCATCTCTACAATAAATTGAGTACCGTATTTATCTCTACATAATACATCAACTATAGATTGTCTATAAGCAGCGATATCGGGATCTTGGATTGTTTTTAAAAAAGTAACTTCGGTAATTACTTCTTTTCCCGTATAACCTAAAATGTCATTTAGAAAATGAATAAGTATATCCTTATTTTTCCCGTACCGAAAATTTTTAAAAATGCATAGTTATTTTTAAGGTCTAAGAAATGTAAATTAGCATAATAGTCTATATTTTTATATATCACCACTTACATTATAGCAAATTCCAAGAAATTTGCTATAATACAATTTCCTAATATGTAAAACATTATGATTAGTAAAATTAATTTTGTAAAAATGCATGGTCTCGGTAATGATTTTGTTATTGTTAACAAACGAGATTTATCAAGTTCACATGATTTATCGCAGTTAGCAAAAAATATGGCTGATCGTCATACGGGTATAGGTTGTGATCAGTTTATTATTTATGAAGAGCATGATGATTTTTATGAGATGATTATCTATAATATAGACGGCTCTAGTGCTAAATTATGCGGTAATGCTACAAGATGTTTAGCCAAGTTAATTTATCTTGATACGGGAAAGAAAGATATTACCGTAATGGTAGGCAATAAAAATTTGCTATGTAATGTTAATGATGAAAATAATATTAGCGTTAATGTAGGAAGCGTTAGTTTTAATGAAGCTTGGATGCCAAGCCGTGATAGAATTTGGGAATTTGCAGAGCGTTATATGATTGATTTAAAGGAAACTATTTGCGTTGATATAGGTAATCCGCATTTGGTTATTTTTAGTAAGTTAGAACCTCAAGATCAAAAAATTGTCGGTGAAAAATTGCAGGCTAAGGAATTATTCGCAGATGGGGTAAACGTTAATTTTGCTGAAGTAAAAGATAATAAAATCTATTTATCTGTTTGGGAGCAGGGGGTAGGGTTAACGCTTGCTTGCGGAAGCGGAGCTTGTGGTAGTTTTGCTGCCGGTTTAAAGCTCGGTTTTATCCATTCACCAAGTACGGTAGTATTTAAGCACGGTAACCTTACTATGAAAGAAGAAAACGGTAATATAATAATGCAAGGGGCAGCTACGCTTGTAGCACGTGGGGAATATTATTGTGAGCAATAATTTAAGACAAGAAGTAGTAACATTTGGCTGTAGACTTAATATTTATGAAAGTGAGATAATACGAAAAAACTTGGAATTGTCGGGTATCGATAATGTGGCAATATTCAATACTTGTGCGGTAACTAAAGCAGCTGAGAAACAAGCAAGACAAGCTATCTGCAAGGCTAAAAAAAATAATCCTGATTTAAAAATTATTGTTACCGGCTGTAGCGCTCAAACAAGTCCGCAAATGTACGGTAATATGCCGGAAGTTGACAAAGTTATAGGTAATGAAGAGAAGTTATTACCTAATTACTACCAAATTACCGATGAAAAAATAACAGTTAACGATATAATGTCGGTGAAAGAGACGGCAAGTCATTTAGTAAGTAGCTTTGACGGTAAATCTCGTGCTTTTATTCAGGTACAAAACGGTTGTGATCATTTTTGTACTTTCTGTATTATCCCTTACGGTAGAGGTAAAAGTAGATCAGTAGCAATAGGAGCTATAGCAGAGCAGGTAAAGCATTTAGTATTAAACGGCTTTAAAGAAGTAGTTTTTACCGGTGTCGATGTTACGGCTTACGGTAGTGATTTGCCGGGAAGTCCAACATTCGCACAAATGATTAAACGAGTTTTGAATTTAGTCCCTGAATTAAAGAGGCTTAGATTATCTTCGATAGATGTGGCTGAAATAGATGATGAACTTTTTGAGCTTATAGCTTATAGTGAAAGGATAATGCCGCATTTTCATATTAGCTTGCAAGCAGGCGACGATATGATATTAAAACGTATGAAAAGACGCCATAATAGAGCAAACGTAATAGAGTTTTGTCGAAAGCTGCGGGCAATAAGACCGGAAGTATCGTTTGGTGCGGATATTATAGCCGGTTTCCCGACGGAAACCCCTGAAATGTTTGAAAATACAAGAAAATTAATTTCAGAAGCGGAATTACAATATTTACATGTTTTCCCTTATTCGGAAAGAGAAGGGACGCCTGCAGCACGTATGCCGCAAGTACCTAAAAATATAAGAAAAGAAAGGGCGGAAATTTTAAGGCAAGAAGGGCAAAATCAGTTGACCGAATTCTTTAAAAAACATATAGGGCAGAAAGTGGAGTTATTAGTAGAGAATAATAATATTGCTCATACCGAGAATTTTATTCCGGTAAAGCTAGATAAACCTTTAGAAATAGGGCAGATATTTAAAGCGAAGTTGGTGGGGATAGAAGAGGGGTATATGAGGTGCGTTGTCATTCCCTCATGAGGTTTGCTTGCGTCGATCAAAAAACGTTTTCAGTGTCATCCTGTGGACAAGCCACGGGATAACAGTTTTAACATAAAATAAAGAAAATCATGGAAAATATAGAAACAATATTAAGGCTTGCTGAGGAAAAAATCTTATTAGTACAAAGCTTAAAAGATCTGCAAGAATATAAAGTAGAATTTTTAGGCAAAAACGGTATAGTGACCGGTGAGCTTGAAAAATTAGGTAGTTTAAATGAACAGGAACGTAAAGAATTTGGCTTAAAAATCAATAAATTAAAAGATAAAATACAGAATATAATAAAAGCAAAAGAAGAAATTTTAGAGGAGCAGGAACTAAATTTTAAACTTGCTGCCGATAAAATTGATTTAACAATCCCTGCAAGAAGATATAAACAAGGTTCTATTCATCCAATAACACAATGTAGTGAGGAGTTAATACAAGTATTTTCGCAGTTTGGTTTTACTATAGAAAACGGACCGAATATCGAGAATGATTTTCATAATTTTACCGCTCTCAATTTTGAAGATGATCATCCCGCAAGGCAAATGCATGATACTTTTTATTTGAAAGGTCAGGAAAATAATAAGCCGCTGTTATTACGTACTCATACCTCAACAGTGCAGATTAGAGCTATGAAAAACGGCAAACCGCCTTTTAGGTTTATAGCACCGGGTAGGACTTATAGATCGGATTTGGATATGACGCATACGCCGATGTTCCACCAAATAGAAGGGCTTGTTATTGATAAAAATATCAATATGGGACATTTAAAATATGTTATCACGGAATTTATAAAAAGCTTTTTTGAAAATTCTAATATTGAATTACGTTTTAGACCCAGTTTTTTTCCATTTACCGAACCTTCTGCTGAAGTTGATATTCGGATGAATAAAAATGATAAATGGCTTGAGGTGCTAGGGTGCGGGATGGTTCATCCAAACGTACTTAAGAATGTTGGAATCGATAGCAGTGAGTATCAAGGCTTTGCTTTTGGGCTTGGAATAGAGCGTTTTGCGATGCTAAAATATAATATTAAAGATTTAAGACAATTTTTTGAAGGTGATATGCGTTGGCTTAGACATTATAACTTTACCTCATTTGATATACCGAATTTAGCAATGGGGTTAACAAAATGAAATTTACTTTATCATGGTTAAAACAATTTTTAGAGACATCGGCTTCGGTTATTGAAATTGCCGAGGCCCTGACAGCTATAGGCCTTGAAGTAGAAGAGGTGATAGATAAGGCAGGGGAGTTACAAAAATTTGAAGTAGCATATATAGCAAGTACTAAACCTCACCCGTCAGCTGATAAATTAAAGCTTTGTGATGTTGAGACTAAAAGCGGTATGCTACAAATAGTTTGTGGTGCGAGTAATGCAAGAGCAGGTATAAAAGTAGTACTTGCAAATATCGGAATAGAAATACCAAACGGTAAATTTAAGATTAAGGAATCTGTTATTAGAGGCAAAAAAAGCTGTGGTATGCTTTGCTCTGAAGAGGAATTACTGCTAGCTTCAGAGTCTGAAGGGATTATAGAGCTACCTGAAGATGCTGCGGTTGGAGAGAATTTTACTAAATATTACGGTTTAGATGATCCGGTATTTATTATTAACGTTACTCCTAACCGAGGTGATGCACTTGGAGTTTATGGCATTGCAAGAGATTTAGCAGCTAAAGGAATAGGAATACTTAAAGAGCTAGAAATTTCGGAAATAAAGAGTACATTCATTTCTAAAATGAAGCTTAACGTGCAAGATAAAGAAGCCTGCCCGTTATTTACTTTTAGAGAAATAAGAAATTTAAAAAATAAACCAAGCCCTGATTGGTTACGGAAATTATTAAAAAATGTCGGGGTAAAAACTATTTCAAGCTTAGTGGATATAACAAATTATATTTCCTATAGCTTCGGGCAGCCTATGCATGCTTACGATGCGGATAGGATAAAAGGAGAGATTACTGTAGCACGTCATTGTAATCGTCATTGCGAGGAAAAACAATTGTCATCCCGCGGCTTGACTGTGGGATCCAATGAAATTACTAGTACTGTAAGTTGTTCTATGGATACCGTAGTCAAGCCACGGTATGACAAGGATGATGCAGTTACTTTCCACGCCCTAAACGGCAAAGAATATTTACTTACCAAAAATGATTTAGTTATAAAAGATGAAAGCGGTATTCAAGGTCTGGCTGGTGTCATTGGCGGGGCTGATAGTAGTTGTACTGATAGTACGAATAATATAATACTCGAAGCTGCTTGTTTTAATGCTAAAATGGTTGCAACTAGCGGGCGAAGATTCCAAATTGATACGGATGCTAGATATCGTAATGAGCGTAATATCGATAGAAATTTTACGGAAAAGGCTTTGGACATAGCAACTAATCTTATTTTGTCAATATGCGGAAACGGTGAAGTGTCGGAAGTAGTGAAAGTCGGTGAAAAAGAGTCACAAAAAAAATCTTTAGATTTTTCAGCATGCTATTTAGAAAAAATTACAGGAATTAAATTAAATCTCAAAGAGATAGAAGCTATGTTAAATAAACTAGGATTTATTACGAATGTTAAAGGTGAGATTATAAAGGTAATAGCTCCTTCTTGGCGTCACGATATAACTATTTTAGAAGATATAGCTGAAGAAATCGCTCGTATTTACGGCTATGATAAAATAGAGAGTATAAAATTACCCGAACTAGACCAAGATAATAATAAGCTAAGAGAGCATAAAAGAATATCTAGTTTTAAAAGGATATTAGCAAGCAAAGGCTATGATGAGGTAGTAACTAACTCTTTTATGAGTAGCGAAGATGCAAAGTTGTTTGCTGAATTAAAAGAAGAGTTATTTTTGCTTAATTCTATTAGCATAGGAGACAATTATATGCGTCCTACTATACTACCAAATTTGTTAAGTATAGTAAGTAAAAATCTAGCACGCTCTATAAAAGATATGGCTTTTTTTGAAGTTGGGCCGAGTTTTGTAGATTTAAATACGGAAGCAACTTATTTGACGGCAATTATAAGCGGTTCATATAATAATAAAAATCCTCATTCGCTTGGACGGGGCTATGATGTTTTTGATCTTAAAGGCGATTTAGAGCTGGTAGTTGATTATGCAGGACTATCTATAGATAAATGTATAGCAACAAATGGGGCAGCATTGCCACAATATTATCATCCAACCAGAGCAGTAAATATAGGGCTTGGTAAAAATTTATTAGGTCATTTTGGGCAGATACACCCTAAAATCTTGAAATATTACGATATTAATCAGGAAATATTCGCATTCGAGCTAAATATTACAAATTTGCCGTTGATAAAAGCTAAATTCGGTAAAAGAGACGAATTTGCAGTATCGGATTTTCAATCTAATTTTAGAGATTACGCATTTATTGTTGATCAAGATCATAGAGTCGGTGAAATAATATCATATATAAATAATTTTAATAAAAAGCTTGTCAAATCAGTTATATTATTTGATATTTATAGCGGTGATAAATTACCTGAAGGTAAAAAATCTATAGCGGTTAAAATAGAGCTACAAGCGGATGATCGGACGTTATCTGATACTGATTTAAATTCGTTCAGTAAAGATTTAATTGCTGCCATCTCGCAAAAATTTCAAGGAACATTAAGAGAATAACAATATGTTAAAATTAATAGTTGAAACAAAAACGTTAGTTCAGTCCCTAGGGTTTGCAAGTTCCGTTGTTGAAAAACGTAATGTAATACCTGAATATGCAAACATTAAATTATCGGCAAAAGACGGCAATCTGGAACTTAGTTCTACTAATATGGATTTGTACTTAAGTCAAAAAATAGCAGTACAGGTAGTAAGTGAAGGCGAACTTACCGTTTCTACGAAAACTCTAAATGATATAGTCCGAAAACTTCCGGATTCCGAACTTACATTAACAGATCTCGGTACAACGGGACTTGAGATCAAAGGAAAAAATTGTAAATTTAATTTATTTACTTTGCCGGTTAGTTCTTTTCCTGCAATGGATAGTATTAATCCTGAAGCAAGTTTTAAAATTTCCTGCACGGATTTTGCTAAAATAATCGAATCGACAAAATTTTCGATTTCTTTAGATGAAACTCGTTATAATTTAAACGGTGTTTATTTACACATAAAAGACAAAGAGTTTTGTTCAGCAAGTACCGATGGGCATAGACTTTCGATTTCATGGGTAACATTAGAAAAACAAATAAAGAATTTTGGAGTTATATTACCGCAAAAAAGTGCAGAGGAAATTTTAAAAATAGTTAAAGATCCTAAAAATATAAATGAAGATATAGAAATTTTATTAAGTAGCAATAAGATTAAGTTTATATGTAACGAAAATACTATTATGCTATCAAAGCTTATAGACGGTATTTTTCCTGATTATAGTGCTTTTATTCCGGAAAGCAGTAGCTCAAAATTAGTAATTAATCGAAAAATATTTGCAGATAGTATAGAAAGGATAGCGATAATAACCGTTGAAAAATTTAGAGCGGTA
The DNA here is from genome assembly GCF_000160735.1 of Rickettsia endosymbiont of Ixodes scapularis. Taxonomy (NCBI): domain Bacteria; kingdom Pseudomonadati; phylum Pseudomonadota; class Alphaproteobacteria; order Rickettsiales; family Rickettsiaceae; genus Rickettsia; species Rickettsia endosymbiont of Ixodes scapularis. Next base: position 639,119 of record NZ_CM000770.1, read on the forward strand.
AAATTATCGTTATCTCGTGAAACCTTAGAGATTAGTGCCGTCGGTGAAGCAAGAGGTAACGCAAAAGAGGTTATTAATTCTTCACAAGATAAGGAAAGTTTTTATGAATATAATAGTGATGAGTCTTTAGCTATAGGCTTTAATCCGCAATATTTGGAAGATGTCTTAAAAGCAGTGAAATCGGATTTAGTAGAACTATATTTTTCAGATATTTCAGCACCGGTACTTATTAAATTTCCTGAGAATCCTAAAGATATTTTTGTCGTCATGCCTGTTAAGGTGTAGTCTTGTTACATGGATCAGTTTTCCCGTCATTGTGAGAAGGCATTGTTGCGTGGATCAATTTCACCTCTGTCATCCCGTGGTCGAGCCACGGTATGACACAGTGGGTTTTACCGGTCCACGCAAGAATGACATATTAGTTATGTTCAAATAATTTTTGACTAATAGCCAAAGCTTCTCTATTATTTCCCTCAAGCACACTAATTAAATATTGGTTATGAAGAAAATTATCGGATTATTTTTTGTAATTATACTTAGTGCAATAAGTACTAGTATCTTAGCAGATGATTATCCAAAAACAGAACGAGAGCAGAAATGGGACGAAGTAGGTTCTATAGCAGGTGAAGAAGGATTAGTTTTTAGACCGGGCAGGGTAAAAAACGAATCTACTAAAGCTGTAGGAGGCTCGGTTAATAAATATCTTTGGCAAGCAGCATTAGAGACTATAAGTTTTGCTCCTCTTGCATCAGCTGACTCAAACGGCGGCGTGATTATTACAGAATGGTATAGCCCACGCTCTAATCCTAATTTTCGATTTAAAATAAATATATTTATTAAAGACGATGTAATAAGCCCTGATTCAATTGAAGTGAAAGTATTTGAAGAAATGCTTAAAAATAAACAATGGGTACTTAATGAAAACACCTCAAATCTTGCTATCACGCTTGAAGATAAAATTTTAAGAAAAGCTAGAGATATATATATTAATAGTGCGAGGTAATAACAGTATTTCCGTCATTGCGAGGAAATTGCATAGCAATTGACTAAGCAATCTCAGGATATTTGATGAGATTGCCGCGTAGTCTACGACTGCTCGCAATGACGATGCAGCATATAAATTATAAAAAAATATGAACCAAATAGAACAAAAATGGCAGCAAATTTGGCAAGAAGAAAAAGCTTTTGAAGTATCAAACGAGAGTAGCAAGCCAAAATATTACGTACTTGAAATGTTGCCTTATCCTTCCGGTAAAATCCATGTAGGTCATGTACGCAACTATTCTATAGGTGATGTTATTGCAAGGTTTATGACTATGCAAGGTTTTAACGTGCTTCATCCGATGGGCTGGGATGCTTTTGGGCTACCTGCCGAAAATGCCGCAATAAAAAATAATTCTCATCCGAAAGATTGGACTTATTCTAATATCGAGAATATGAAAAAGCAGCTAAAATCTATGGGTTTTTCTTATGATTGGTCTAGAGAGATAAATAGTTGTGATCCTGAGTATTATAAACATGAGCAGAAATTCTTTTTAGAGCTTTATGAACGAAATCTTGCTTACCAAAAAGAATCACTTGTTAATTGGGATCCGGTTGATAATACCGTTCTTGCGAATGAGCAAGTTGTAGACGGGCGTGGTTGGCGTTCAGGTGCAATTGTTGAGAAACGCTATTTAAAGCAATGGTTCTTAAAAATCACCGATTATGCTGAAGAATTATTAAACGAAATTCAGAATTTAAAAGAGTGGCCTGAAGCTATTCGGTTTATGCAAGAGAAATGGATAGGTAAATCGATAGGTGCTAACTTTCATTTCAAAATTAAGGATAATGAAGATACTACTATAGAAGTATTCTCAACCAAACCTGAAACTATTTTCGGAGCTGGCTTTATAGGAATTGCCTTTAATCATCCGATAATAGAACGGTTAGTTTCCAAAACACCTGAGATACTAGCTTTTATAACTAAATGTTCACATATTACAGGAATTAGCGAACTAGAAAAGGCTGAAAAAGAGGGAGTGTTTACCGGTCTTTATGTCATTCATCCTTTTGACTCTAATATAATATTGCCGGTTATTATTACGAATTTCGTGTTAATGGATTACGGCACTGGTGCTGTTTTCGGTTGTCCTGCTCATGACGAACGTGACCATGAATTAGCCGTTAAAATGAATTTACCTATTAAACAAGTAATAAAAGCAGATATTGATGTACAAAAGACCGCTTACACGGAAGATGGAATTTTGGTTAACTCAGATTTTCTAAACGGCTTAACTAGTAATGAAGCAAAACAAAAAATCATTGGGGAATTTGAGAAACTAGGTATAGGTAAACGCAGCGTAAATTATCGTCTAAAAGATTGGGGGATTTCTCGTCAACGCTTTTGGGGATGTCCTATTCCTATGATTCACTGCGAAGCTTGCGGCATAGTCCCCGTACCTTACAAAGACTTACCCGTTACGTTACCTGATGACGTAAATTTTGACGGTCACGGTAATCCGCTTGATCATCATCCTAGTTGGAAACATGTTAATTGTCCGAAATGCGATAAGCCAGCTGTTCGTGAAACCGATACTTTTGATACATTTTTTGAATCATCTTGGTATTTTACGAGATATTGCAATAGCAATGCTACAGATATGACCGATAAAAAAGCTTGTGATTATTGGCTACCGGTCGATAAATATATAGGCGGCATAGAGCATGCGGTAATGCATTTATTATATGCAAGGTTTTTCACTAAGGTAATGAACGAACAGAATTACGTAAGCGTTCGTGAGCCTTTTAAAGGATTATTTACTCAAGGGATGGTGCTACATGCTACTTATAAAGACGAGCATAATAATTGGTTATATCCTGAAGAAGTAGTTAAAAAAGGTAATAAATTTTTTCATAAAGAAAGCAATAATAGAGTAGTGCAGGGACGCATTGAGAAGATGAGTAAATCTAAAAAGAACCTCATCGATCTTGAGACAATGCAAGAGCAATACGGGGCAGATGCGATTAGGTTTTTTGTGCTGTCCGATAGTCCGCCTGAGAAAGATCTAGAATGGTCGGCAAGCGGTATTGAAGGCTGCTCACGTTTTATTAATAGGCTTGAGCATATGTTTGAGGCGATAGATTCTTTAAAAGATGATATAACTGAAATTAGTAAAGAGTTAAATAGATTAGTATATTTTACAATAAAGCATGTCGCCGAAGATATAAAGCATTTTGCCCTAAACAGAGCAATAGCACGTATGCGTGAGCTTTCTAATGCTATATCTGCTGAAATATCCAAAGATAAAATTGATGTTAAAACCGTAAGGCATGGCTTTAATGTTTTAGTACAGCTACTAAATCCTTTTATCCCGCATATTACGGAAGAAATTTGGCAGAAGCTTGGCAATAAAGAGCGATTATATAATTCGTCTTTTCCTGCATTTGATGAATCAATGCTAGAGTTAGATACATATATTATGGCAGTGCAGGTTAACGGCAAACTCCGTGATACCTATGAGTTTAAAACTTCCGTAAGTGAAGATGAAATAAAGCAAATTACCGTCAGTCTGCCAAAGGTACAAAAGTTCTTAGAGGGAAAAGAACTGAAGAAGATTATCCTCGTTCCTCGTAAAATTGTGAATATTATTGTTTGAAGTGAAAGATTGTGGGGATTAAAAACTAGTCAGAATGTCATACCATGGTCCTTCCATGGTATCCAGCTAAAATACTAAATTTAGTACTTTAAGTTGTTTTTAGATACCGTGGTCAAGCCGCAGTATGACACCTAGCATACTTTTATTGCATTACCACCATACTAACCCAAAAAAAGTAGTATAGCTTAAGCAGGTAAGGTAGTTACTTTTTGTAATACGTGATAAACAGCATCAAAAAAATATGTAAAGTTACTAGTATCTTTTCTAATTTACGCGAGTTTCGTATTAAGATGCCTAAATTATGGTTAATGAATATGCTATAATGCTTATCCTTTCAAGGTTTGTAAGAGGTGTGACAAGTTTTACAATTTAATAGTTATAGTCAAAAAAGACAATTTACTAAAAATTTATGCAGTTTTAAGTACATTTTATAACAAAAACAATATTACTAATATCCTCGTAACCCAGTTACTATCAGCTATTCAGTTCCTCTATTAATACGAAACTCGCGTTTTTCTATAAACTCATTTCTTAATGTCCCCCTTCGGGGATAAGAAATCCCTCGCCTTCAGGTGAAGGGAAGATATAATGAAATTGCTTTAGCAATGAATTTATATCAAGAAACATGAGAAGTTATAGAAAGAATAGTCATAGTCAGTATGATTTAAAAGTACATCTTATATGGATACCAAAATATAGGAAGAGAGTATTGATAGGCAAAGTAGCGGAAAGGGCTAGAGATTTACTAAGGCAGATTTGTATGGAACATGAAGTATATATAATTTCAGGGAAAATATCATGTGATCACGTGCATATGTTTATCTCATATAAATCACAAATATCTCTTAGCAAGTTAGTACAGTATTTAAAAGGTAGTAGCTCAAGAATTTTATTGCAAGAATTTGCTCATTTAAGAAAACAATTTTGGGGCAATCATTTGTGGGCTAGGGGCTATATGGCGGTCAGTTCAGGTAATATAACTGATGAAATGATACAGCACTATATTGATGAACAGGAAGGTGAACCTGTGAATGATGATCGATTTCTAATCGATGGGTCTGTCAGATTTTTTATGTAAGTACGATTTCTCCATTTGCCCAATTTTGTAAATTAGTATCACAAAGTATAGCAAATTGATTTAAAGCCATGGCCCAATTCTTAATAGGCATTGTCCATTTTTTAGAAGCATTTGTCAATGCTAAAAAGATTATTTTCTGAATCGATTTATCATCTGGAAATACCCCCTTATTTTTTATAATTTTACGAATTTGACGGTTAGTTGATTCAATAGCATTAGTAGTGTAAATCGCCTTTCTAATGTCTTCCGGAAAGCTAAAGAACGGAGCTATTCCAGACCAATTTCTCTGCCATATATCAAAAATAACTGGATATTTTTCATCCCATTTTTTAGCAAAATTTTGTAATTCTCTTAATCCCTCTGCTTCATTTATTGCAGAATAAACTGCCTTTAAATCAGCTGTTACCAATTTTAAATCTTTATATGATACGTATTTTACAGAGTTTCTTACCATATGAACAATACACAGTTGTACTGTGGTTTTTGGGAAAATGCTATTTATTGCTTCTGGAAAACCTTTAAGACCATCAACACACGCAACATATATTTGTTCTACACCACGATTCTTCAGTTCTGTTACTACTTGCATCCAAAATTTAGATCCTTCATTCTTGCCTATCCAAATACCTAATAGTTCCTTCTTGCCTTCTATATTCACGCCAATATCTAGATAAACTGCTTTATTTATTATTATATGATTGTCTCTTGCCTTAACATGAATACAATCTACATTATAGGATATACACTATCAAGTGCTCTATTCTGCCACGCAGTAACTTCCTCTAAAATGCCATCAGTTACCTTTGATATTAACTCAGATGATACTTTGGTGGCATATAGTTCTTCTAAGTGCCCTTGTATTTCTCGAATAGTCATTCCCCTAGCATATAAAGATATTACTTTATCATCAAATCCTTCAAATCTCCTTACTCCTTTTGGAATTAGTTGAGGTTCAAATTCTCCTTCCCGATCCCTTGGCACTTCTACTATCAATTTACGACCCTCGGAATCTATTAGAGTCTTTTCATAATTGCCATTACGTCTATTATCTGACTCCTTGGTATTCTTAGAATGCTTCTCATAACCTATATGAGATTCCATTTCTTTTTCTAAAATCTTATTTACTATCTGCTTTTTAATTTCCTGAAATATTCCTTCTTTGCCAAATATCTCAGATGGATCACTTTGTGATAGTATTTCTGATACTACTTTTTCTATAGTCGGATTTGATACTTTACTCTTATTCTTCATATTAGCCTCATGTAAGTTGTTTTAATGTCCCCCTTCGGGGATAAGAAATCCCTCGCCTTCAGGCGAAGGGAAGATATAATGAAATTGCTTTAGCAATGAATTTATATCAAGAAACATGAGAAGTTATAGAAAGAATAGTCATAGTCAGTATGATTTAAAAGTACATCTTATATGGATACCAAAATATAGGAAGAGAGTATTGATAGGCAAAGTAGCGGAAAGGGCTAGAGATTTACTAAGGCAGATTTGTATGGAACATGAAGTATATATAATTTCAGGGAAAATATCATGTGATCACGTGCATATGTTTATCTCATATAAATCACAAATATCTCTTAGCAAGTTAGTATAGTATTTAAAAGGTAGTAGCTCAAGAATTTTATTGCAAGAATTTGCTCATTTAAGAAAACAATTTTGGGGCAATCATTTGTGGGCTAGGGGCTATATGGCGGTCAGTTCAGGTAATATAACTGATGAAATGATACAGCGCTATATTGATGAACAGGAAGGTGAACCTGTGAATGATGATCGATTTCTAATCGATTCCACTTTATAACCCCTCAGCTTATAGCTGAGGGTTCTTTAGTTAATTTTATTCTTAACTATTTTTATAACTTACACAAACTTTCTGACACCCCCGAAAAATTGGCTACGTCGTCCTATAAGTACTGCGGTGCTCACGTATTAAGTCCTTGCTCTTTTCCAAATTAAACTTCGTCTACATATTTTTCATTATATTATCCTTGCATAAGTATTGTTGCATAAATCGTCCTCGCAAGGCATTGTTGCGTGGATCAATTTCACTTCTGTCATACCACCATGGGATCCAGTTAAAAATACTAAATTATTAGTATTTTTTATTGTTTTTATGGACCCCGTGGTCAAGCCACGGGGTGACACAGTGGGTTTTACCGGTCCACGTAACAATGCCTCCTCGCAATGACGATTGATTGTAGCTACAATAATCTCTTCACCTGTTCCTGCTCTAATTTTTCTTCTTTATCTAGTTTATTTAAAAATTCTTTATAAAAACCGTTTGTTATATATATACCTCTAGTAAATGAAACATTGCTTATAGTGAGATAATATGCTAATAAGTAATCATGGAATATAAAAAATTATCAATAATAGAAAAGCAAGAATTAAAGAGTCGTCATAAGCAGGAGAGAGACGGTAGGATCAGAGGATCAAAGCTGTTCTTATGTATGATGATGGCTATAGTATTGGTGAGATATCAAAAGTGTTAATACTGAGTGATGAAGGGATAAGGAACCATTTAATAGATTATCATAATGATCAGAAGCTGAAGCCGGAAAATGGTGGTAGTTGTAGTAAACTTACTAGAAATCAAGAAGAAGAATTAATAGAGCACCTTGAAACTAATAATTATGTGTATGCTAGAGATATAGGTTTGTATATAGAAAATCAATATGGAGTAATCTATACATTAGCTGGTGTAATAAAGTTATTACACAGATTAGGTTTTAGTTATAAAAAACCTAAGTTAATTCCTGGAAAAATAGATTTAGATAAACAAGAGGAATTTAAGCTTCAATATAGTTTGTTAAGAAATAATTTAGCAAGTGATGAGTGTATTTATTTTATGGATAGTGTTCATCCACAATATCAAACTAGGGCTCGATTTGGTTGGATTAGAAAGAATGCAGTAAAAACATTACCAAGCTTTAGTGGATGGAAACGTAAGCATATTATAGGTGCAATTAATCTAAAAAGTCTAAATGTAGTAACAACTGATAATCCTAAGGTTAATGGCGATTATATCATTGAATTTTTAAAGAAATTGGAAGAAAATAATCAAGATAAAAGTAAGATTTATCTGATATGTGATAATGCGGGATATCGTAGGTCAAAAAAGGTTAGAGAATATCTACAAAATAGTAAAATAGAGCTAGTCTTTTTGCCACCGTATAGTCCCAATCTGAATCCCATTGAACGACTGTGGAAATTTATGCATTCTATTATAAGTAACAATAAATTTTATGCAAATTTTGAAACATTTACTGATTCTATAAGGTTATTTTTTGAGAATATTGAAAAATATAGAAATAAAATTTCTTCATTGGTAAATGACAATTTCCAAACTATTGTTCCTAATCACTTTAACAACTCTTCATGTTAAAGAAGTATATTTAACGAATTAGAATCCCAAGAACAATTTGATTGCTTTATTAAGAATGAAAAGCTTAATCCTAAAGAAGAAAAACAAATATTTAAACATAGTAGTAAGCTGAAGTTTGCAACCGAAATAATTCAAGATGCGAAAATAAGGTTGGAAACCAGTAATTTTAAATTACTAGATGTCGGAGCAAATAAAAGATTAGATACCCATGAAATTAAGATAGATAGCCACAATAAAACACTAAAAGATAGTGGAACAATACAAAAAGCAGAAATCTTTAGAGAAATTGAAAAATTAAAACAGGAAAACATCTTATTTTACAATTATTATTACACTTTCTATTGTACTACAAGAACTATTATACTAGATTTTCAAATTGCTGAGGCTAAGATATTTAAAAATAATACTATAGAGGAAGAAGCTATAATTAAAATATTTGTAAAAAGTTAGATGGGGTTTACAACATAATCGAAGCAAGGCGTAAGAGAAAATAGGAAAATAAAATAATTAGTATAAACGATATTATTCGCAATACAATTGGAATGGAAGATTTATACGATAACTTAAAGAAAATAGCTATTATCATGTTAAAACACAAGAACGTAGAGAGGAAATAATAAATCCCTCCAAAATACCTGTATCAAATTCTTATTCCACTAAATTTCGAGCTAATATAAAAAAATTAGGTAATGTAGTTAAAGAATTGGGGCTTCCTAAAGCTATAGAAAGACATGATAAGGATAATATAGCCGTGCAACTAGCTTTAAAGGACTCTATTTTATTTTCGAATCTTTATATACAAACCGTGATGATATATTGAATGAAAAAAACGATTTTTACGTGTAGGATGAAAAGGGTGAAAATAGTAATATTGTCTAATGTTAATCTCTTTTGACACCCAATAAATGCAAAAGTTGTTGATGTGATATTCATCTTGATAACTTCTTGGGCTTCTTTCATTAAGGATCAGATATCTTTATCATATTGGCTATCTAGCAACTTATCTGATTGTGATTATTAGAAAGAAATTGCTTTCACGAGATTTTCCCTATGCTTAAGAGTATTTCGTCACATTGTCAGGGTAGCTCTTTTTCATACCCTTAGATTCATCTAGTGACATAGATGGTTTCCTGCCTAGCGGAAATAACTCTTTGATACAACCTCGTGTCATACACTATTATATGGCTTTTTGGTTATTTAGGTATATGTTAAATATTGATGAATATCATATGAAAGTAATAAAAAACAAAAAATTTCCTTTCATATATCCTTTAGTGTTTTATAATGGCATACAAAATAGAGTTAATTTTATTCTACATTTTGACCAAATTTGGTCAAAATGATAATAGAAATAGAAAAAATACTTAAATCACAATTAATATAGCCAAAAATTTAATCAAAGCCGGTAAAAAACTGACTTAATAGCTACCTCAACCGGATTAAGAAGGAAGAGGGTGAGAAACTTAAATAAATTACTCATACATGTATTTATTATCATTTATATTAGGAGGATTAAATGCATTACTCCGTCAATTACGTTTATCAATTAGCTCTATAGAGTTTTATAAAGACGTATATATAAACTATCAAGGATACGGAATAAGATATTTATTTACCGTGTCTTTTATTTCGTCAATAATTTATTGTATTTTTATATTAAATTACATAATAACTTTAAAAGATTATTTTAACGGAATACAATCATCAAAAGTTACAGACAACATTGAATATATTATCAATCAATTACCGGAAATTAAATATAATAATTCAAAAATTTCAGTTGAAGAAGTAGAGCCTATATATTTATATAGTAAAAATAACAATAAAATAGTCGTCATTGATACAAAAAATCAAGTTTCTAATAAAGAAAAAAGCAAAATACCGTTTGTACTTGAAGAGAATAAGCTGAAGATAAATTTAATTGTAGCCAATACTAAGAAAAATTTCCCAAGTACTGTTAACTATTCTGAGATATTCAAACAAAATGAAGTAATTTTAACTCCTGAAATAATAAAAAAATATTTTGCTGATAATTTATTATATGCACCAAATTTATTTATTTATTTCGGTATGCCGGCTATTATATTATTTTGGTTTGTAACATTCTTATTAGAGAGAAGTATTATAGTTTTGTTAGTATATAGCTTAGCTAATTTACTTACTACTAAAACTTCAATACAAACTTCTATAAGGTTAGTAATGTTTTCAAGCGGAGTCCTGATAATATTACAACCGGTTATTATTATATTAATACCGGAATTAAGCATATTATTACAGCTACTACAAATGTTTACAACTTGTTTAGTATTTGTCGCTATTTGGCAAATTAACAAGAGCCTGTCGAGTTATATATAAGGAAGAATTTATTTAAAATTATTTATGATGCTTTGATCATCTTTTCTACTTCTCTAGACCCTACACAATTAAAGAAAGCATGACGAGCTTGAATCTCATTTGAAAAAAATCCAGCTTCAGCAATCTTTATATATTGTGTCCTGTATATTGTGCATCTTTATTTATTGTGCTACAAAATTGCTGAGCAAGGTTTGTAGCTTCTTGTAAATCATTTAAAGAGTAAGTTATAACTACGCTTGCTGGTGTAAAACTTATTACTGTTGGATGATAGCGAGGAGATTCAGGAGTTATTATATACTTCTTTAACATGAAGAGTTGTTAAAGTGATTAGGAACAATAGTTTGGAAATTGTCATTTACCAATGAAGAAATTTTATTTCTATATTTTTCAATATTCTCAAAAAATAACCTTATAGAATCAGTAAATGTTTCAAAATTTGCATAAAATTTATTGTTACTTTATTGATAATTTTTTATATTCCATGATTACTTATTAACGCGAGTTTCGTATTAAGATGCCTAAATTATGGTTAATGAATATGCTATAATGCTTATCCTTTCAAGGTTTGTAAGAGGTGTGACAAGTTTTACAATTTAATAGTTATAGTCAAAAAAGACAATTTACTAAAAATTTATGCAGTTTTAAGTACATTTAATAACAAAAACAATATTACTAATATCCTCGTAACCCAGTTACTATCAGCTATTCAGTTCCTCTATTAATACGAAACTCGCGTATAACAACAAATCTGGTCCTAAAAGTCGACTGAACAGAAGTGAGGTAATAACAATTATAATAGGCTACTGGCAGTCATCTTATGATTGTTTTAAGAATTATTATCTGAAGCAAATATGAATTCATCATCAAAGAGATTTTCAATTAGTAAGCTATAGTCAATTTATAAAAATAATAGGTCCACATTTACCACTATTAGTACTAATATTCAATTCTATTTTGGATCAGTGTGACGGACTCTCTTTTGTAGATTCAAGTAGTATAGAGGTATGTAAGAGATACCGTATTTCAATGAATAAAGTGTTCGCCGGCATAGCAGCAAGCAGTAAGACAACAAAAGGTTGGTTCTATGGACTTAAACTACATCTAATAATTAATAGAGCCGGTGGTATAGTTAAAGCATCTTTTAGCCCTGGCAATAAGGATGATAGAAAACAGCTGGAACTGATGATCAAAAATCTTTTTGGTAAAGTATTCGGAGATCGTGGTTATATTTCGCAACAATTATTTCTACAACTTTTAGAGCAAGGAATTTTTATGGTAACTAAGGTAAAGAAAAATATGAAAAATAAACTTATGTCTATGTTGGATAAAATATTATTGCTTAAAAAAGCATTAATAGAATCTGTGTTTAGTAAAATTAAACTATTGGGGAAGTTTGAGCATTCAAGGCATAGATCAGTTACAAATGCCTTTGTGCATATGGTTGCAGCACTGATAAATTATCAAATGTCTGATAATAAACCTTCTATTACATCTCTCTTGATATGCTAAATCCTATGCTATATTAATTCGAAACTCGTGTTAACAAGCTAATTTTTTATTAAATAATATAATTATATACTTGACTAAATTACTTGGGTATTGTAGATATAAAACAATTTTAAGTTTTAAGGTTATATGATGCTGACGACGAAAGGAAGATATGCCGTAATGGCAATACTTGAAATGGCTTCAAAATCAAGTGCTGAACCGGTCACTTTGTTTGAATAAAATTTCCGTAAAACAAAATATATCGCTTAACTATTTAGAGCAGATATTTTCTAAACTTAAAAAAGCTGATCTAGTTAAGGCTATTAGAGGATTGAAAGGTGGGTATATTTTAATAGGTAACTTAGAAGAAATAAAAATTTCTGATATTATGGACGCCGTTAACGAAAATTTTATAATGACTACCTGCTATAAGAAATCAGTTAAAACTTGCGTACCTRATACAATAAAATGTAATTCGCATAAATTATGGAAAGGTCTTGGGAAGCATATTTAGAGATTATTTTGAAAATATATCCATTAAGGATGCTTTAGAGCTAAGTATTATTTAAATATATGATATATTTAGACCATAATGCTACTACTTCTATCGACCCTAAAGTTAAGGAATTCATAATAAGTTTGATGGACAAGGAGCTTAACCCTTCATCAGCACATAGTTTAGGTAGATTTGCTAAGAATATCATAGAAACGGCACGTTCGCAAATAGCGGCGGCTCTTGGTATAACCTTATCATCTAGAAAATATGATATTACCTTTACGTCATCGGGAACTGAAAGTAATAATTTAATAATGAAAAATTTTTATGACGGCGATATTTTTATTTCAGCTATTGAACATTTATCGATCTATAGTCGTATAAACTACGCTCCAAATATTAAAGTTATAAGAGTTAATACGCAAGGGCTAGTTGATTTAGAACATCTAGAAGAGTTGTTATCTCAGAGTAATACTAGTAAAAAACTAGTTTCCGTAATGATGGCTAATAATGAAAGTGGGGTTTTGCAAGATATAACCAAAATAAGTGAAATAACTAAAAAGTATGATGCAAGATTTCATAGCGATTTAGTGCAAAGTTTTGGCAGAATACCCATAAATATCAAGGAGTTAGGTTTAGATTTTGTGACGATTTCAGGGCATAAAATAGGAGGGGGGCAGGGTGGTGCTGCTTTAATCTCTAACTCTAACTTTCAAGTTACTCCAATGATTATAGGAGGAGGGCAGGAAAAATCAGTACGCTCAGGCACTGAAAATGTTTTAGCTATTGCAGGGCTTGGTTTGGCAGCTGAATTAACAACAAAAGATATCTCAGAAAAATATATAAAAATCAAAAGCTTACAGGAAGTTTTAGAGAAAAAATTAAAAGAATATCCAAACGTAAATATTGTTAGTAATAGCGTAGCGAGATTACCTAATACTACCTTAATTACTATACCGAATACGGATGCACAAGTGAAATTAATCGGGTTTGATTTACGTAATATTTGCGTAAGTTCCGGCTCTGCTTGTTCATCGGGAAAAATATCTAAATCACACGTATTAACCAATATGGGTATGAATGAAGAAGAAGCAAAATCTTCGATTAGGATATCTTTAAGTCATACTAATACGGTAAGTGATATAGAAACTTTTATAGAAGCTTTTGGGGAGATTTACGATGTCATTCCCGCATAGGCGGGAATCCATAAAAAATAAAAAAAGACTGAACCCCGTGGTCAAGCCACGGGGTGACGAAAAACAAACTATTTAACATGTAACCATATGAACCCACAATTAGATTTAACCTTACCGATATATATGGATTATCAGGCAACAACGCCACTAGATCCAAGGGTAATGGAAGCAATGTTGCCCTATTTTACTACCAAGTTCGGGAATCCTCATTCACGTAGCCATTCTTTCGGCTGGGAAGCAGAAAACGCCGTTGAAGAGGCAAGAAGTAGGGTAGCAAGGTTAATAGGAGCGGATACTAAAGAAATTATTTTTACCTCTGGTGCAACCGAATCTAATAACCTTGCAATAAAGGGAATAGCAAAATTTTACGGCAATAAAAAGAATCACATTATTACTATAGTTAGTGAACATAAATGCGTACTTGACGCTTGCAGGCATTTAGAGCAAGAAGGTATAAAAATCACATACTTACCGATTAAACCAAATGGAATAATCGATTTAGAAATATTAAAAGAAGCTATTACCGATCAGACTATGTTAGTTTCAGTTATGGCAGTTAATAATGAAATAGGTGTTGTTCAGCCTTTAAAGGAAATCGGGAAAATTTGTCGTGAAAGAGGCGTTTTCTTTCATTCCGATATTGCTCAAGGTTTTGGTAAAATTCCAATTGACGTTAACGAGTTTAATATTGATCTTGCCAGTATCTCAGGACATAAAATTTACGGTCCGAAAGGAATAGGGGCCTTATATGTAAGGAAAAAACCTCGTGTGCGTGTTACGCCGCTTATAAACGGTGGCGGGCAGGAGAGAGGTATGCGTTCGGGTACGTTACCGACTCCTTTAATCGTAGGGCTTGGCATGGCTGCTGAAATAGCGTATAGTGAAATGGAAAAAGATACTAAGCATGTAAATTACTTATTCGACAGATTTTTAAATAATATACATAGCCGAATTTCAGAAGTTTATTTAAACGGTGATAAAAATCAAAGATATAAAGGTAATTTAAATTTAAGCTTTACCGGAGTTGAAGGAGAATCAATTATCCTTGCCATTAAAGATTTAGCGGTTTCCTCCGGTTCTGCTTGTACTTCTGCCTCTTTAGAGCCGTCATATGTTTTACGTTCCATGGGAATCGGTGAAGAACTTTCCCATACTTCAATCAGGTTCGGCATAGGTAGATTTACTACCGAGCAGGAAGTTGACTACGCAGTAAATTTAATATGCTCAAAAATCGATAAACTAAGGGAATTAAGCCCTCTTTGGGAAATGATACAAGAGGGGATTGATTTGAAAAAGATTAAATGGGCTGTACATTGAGAATATCGTCATTGCAAGCAGCCGTAGGCTGCGTGGCAATCTCGTCAAATATCCTGAGATTGCTTCGTCAAAACTTGCAGTTTCTCCTCGCAATGACGGCTCGGGTATTCACGCAAGTATAACATACAAAACCAAATTTTAGAGAATAACAATGGCTTATAGTAAAAAAGTGATAGATCATTATGAAAATCCTCGTAATGTTGGATCGCTTGATAAAGAAAATAAAAATGTCGGGACGGGACTAGTTGGAGCTCCTGCTTGCGGTGACGTTATGAAGTTACAAATCGAAGTTGATGATGACGGGATTATTACAGATGCTAAATTTAAAACATTCGGCTGCGGTTCAGCTATTGCTTCAAGTTCTTTAGTAACGGAGTGGGTTAAAGGAAGATCGGTAGAAGATGCTGAGACTATTAAAAATACCGAAATAGCAAAAGAATTGTCACTTCCACCGGTAAAATTACATTGCTCACTACTTGCTGAAGATGCAATAAAGGCAGCTATAGCCAATTACAAACAGAAAAAAGACTCTTAAAAAACATGAAAAATGTTATTTCATTAACCGATTCTGCTGCAAAGCAAGTAAAATTGCTAATAGAAAAACGAGCCAAGCCTACCTTTGGTATTAGGGTAGGGGTTAAGTCAGGCGGTTGTGCTGGTCAGACTTATTACGTTGAATATGCCGATAGTAAAAATCAATTCGATGAAATAGTTGAAGAAAAGGGCGTACGGATACTAATCGACCCTAAAGCATTAATGTATATTCTAGGTTCTGAAATGGACTATGTAGAGACTAAATTCAAATCCCAATTCACTTTCACCAATCCCAACGAAAAAGCTAATTGCGGCTGCGGCAAATCTTTTAGCGTATAACACTTTAAAATCAATAAAGGTTTTAAAATATATTTAACTGGATTTATAATAAAATATTCTCTTGTCCTTCTTTTCTTCTGATTCGGTACTGTGGATGTTTTTAATCTTGTCCAAATTTCACCAAGAACGGTTTATATTATTTAATAAAAATGAGCATGGAATCAAAATAATTCAAGGTAATAAAGTACAGGACCTTGATAATATAGAGGGGATAAAGATTGAGCAAGAGTATGGATATTTTTCAAGAGATATTCGCAAAAATGTTTTCATACTTTTGTTTTTCTATGAAAATATATGATTTGAAAAATAGTCATATTGTAGGAGGAAAAGATACTAGTGGGCATTATGAATATGTTAATAATACAAACACAACCGGACATTTAGACAAGTTTCAGGATAATGAAATTGTATTCTATGAAAACCCTAATGACCCGAATTCTGGATTAAAAGAGGTAGGAATGGAAGTATTTACAAGGGATAGAAGATATTCTAAATAACGCGAGTTTCGTATTAATAGAGGAACTGAATAGCTGATAGTAACTGGGTTACGAGGATATTAGTAATATTGTTTTTGTTATAAAATGTACTTAAAACTGCATAAATTTTTAGTAAATTGTCTTTTTTGACTATAACTATTAAATTGTAAAACTTGTCACACCTCTTACAAACCTTGAAAGGATAAGGATTATAGCATATTCATTAACCATAATTTAGGCATCTTAATACGAAACTCGCGTTATATAAGTTTTTAGCAAAAAAACAAGAGTATCCCCTTGAAGAAAGATATTACCGCATTATTTTGTTTTGTCGATGATTTTTGTAAAGTTGCTGAATATTGGATTAGTCGGTCTTTTTTACCAATTAGCAATAAAAAACCTACAAGAGAGTCTAAGATAAGCCATTCTGAGAAGAATAAACTTATACCATTGATTGAAAAATTTTTACTACGCAAACGCTCAATTATTGAAACAGTTTTTAGTGTACTAAAGGGGTCTTTTGAACTTGAACATACAAGACATAGATCAATTTGGAATGCCTTCGTCCATATCTTATCTACTCTTGTTGCTTACTGTATGAAATCTAACAAACCAGCTATATCTAAAAATTATCTAATCCAGAATTGAGGTTAATGGTAATTGTTTTTTAGGTAATCAGCTGGATATATTAGGTAAATTGATGGATTCATGATAGGGGTAGATTACAAATCCCACTTGATTAATTACCCACTATGTATTATTCTATAAGCTATGATATAAAAAGTAATTTGTATGACTCAAGCATGTATATTAAAACCGGATACGAAAGGAAGAATAAAACTTGGTAAATTAGCTAAAGGGGTAAGTAGCTTTCACGTTGTTGTTGATAGTAAAAAACGCAATTAAATAACGGTATTAAAGATTCCGCTAAAGGGCAAGTTAAATTTATAGAAGATTTTAGTAAATATTTAGATGATGACTTTTAAAATTCTTTTTACTATTCAAGCTAGTAAAGATTTGGAAGAACTCGAAAATAATAAAGGATTAGAAAAACGCTTAAAAGCAGTAAGAAAAACATTAGTATATTTACAAGCAAATCCTCGTCATCCTAGTTTAAATACCCATAAATATAAATCTGTTAAAGGACATAACTGAGAAGAAATATTTGAAGCTTATGCTGAAAATAATACTCCTGCTGCTTATAGAATTTTTTGGCATTATGGACCAAACAACCTGAACAGAAGTACCGTAATTTTGTGAAATTTTTCTTACTACATGACAATTTTTCATTTTATCATCTTTGGATATTGGAATATCAAGGACAACAGCTGTATCCAACGTACTAAACGTACTAATTGAGTAGAAATATTATACAAGATATTAACCAATGTATCTAATCCAACACGAAATATACTATTTTGCCTATAACCATGTTTTTTAATAACTATTGGTTTATCTAAAACTATAATCTCTCCAGTTTGATAAGCTAGGCAAAATGCAATAGACAATATTGGCATCAATTCAATATAATCAGAGTTACCACACTTTTTATCACTTGGAAAATTCCAAAAAGGGGGATCGCTATACCATGAAAACTGACAGCTAAATATAAAATATTTATATGTCGTTTACCAAATTTCCAATTCGTT
This sequence comes from Rickettsia endosymbiont of Ixodes scapularis, assembly GCF_000160735.1. NCBI lineage: Bacteria > Pseudomonadati > Pseudomonadota > Alphaproteobacteria > Rickettsiales > Rickettsiaceae > Rickettsia > Rickettsia endosymbiont of Ixodes scapularis. The sequence continues at coordinate 657,076 of NZ_CM000770.1, forward strand.
CTATCTAAACACAATACCCATTTTTGCTCCTGCTCAAACCCAGTCATCATGACTAACATAACAGGTAATACTCTCCATGATATTGAGATTTCAGAGATAAATCTTTGCATCCTTCTATACCATGAAGCTGCTTTAATCCCAGACGGCATTCTATTGCATAACAATGACATGTTTACTGTCCTGCTGTTAAGCATTGAAATGATAAATAATCCTAAACATTTTGCTCTTGATAAATTAAGCGAAATATGTTTTTGTAATAATTCGACTAGAGGGGCGGAATGATCTTTCATATGTAAACCAAGTTCTTTTCCCGTTATCATCATGAATTATCAGCAAAATTCAATCCTTTAGTCCTTACATCTCTAAAAATTGTCATGTAGTAAGAAAATTTTTGATAAAGTGTCTCCTGATTTCACTGTATAAACTTTAGCGGTACGATTTGGCATATTAACTTCTAAGATTATTTTTGATAGCTTAAAAAAGCTATCAATTAATTATAGTAGTTTTAACTATTGCTAAAAATCATTATTTCAGCTATTTTAAAGCTGTTTCTTTAAATTAGATTAATATGTCACAAAAATTAGGTTTCTGGGCGGTTTTTGCCTTAGTAACCGGCAGTCAAATCGGTACTAGCGTTTTTATATTGCCGTTAAGTTTAGCACCATTCGGTATATACAGCATTTGGGGCTGGGTACTTTCATTATTCGGTGCTATGAGTATAGCACTTGTATTTTCTACACTTTGTGCAAAATTTCCTAAAACAGGCGGTCCGCACGTTTATGTGCGGGAAAGTTTCGGGGATAAGATAGCTTTCTTCACCGGCTGGACTTACTGGGTTATATCCTTCGTCAGTACAAGTATAGTTGTTATCTCTGCAATAGGTTATCTAACACCTTTTTTTAAATCACAAGCGATTTTGGATTTAATATTACAGCTAATATTATTAGCTGCTATTACGGTTTTAAATTTAAAAGGTCCTGAAGTAGCAGGAAAAGCAGAGTTTTATTTGACTCTCTTAAAATTTGTTCCGCTGCTTGTAGTAGGTTTATGTGCATTATCTCATTTTAATATAGATAATATAACTATAGCTGAAGAAGTCGAAAGTTTAAGCATTCCGAGTATTATGGGAAGAGTTGCACTTCTTACTTTTTGGGGATTTATCGGAGTAGAATGTGCAACTACTACAGCAGGAGTGGTAAAAGATCCGGCAAAAACCATTCCAAGAGCCATAATAGTTGGAACTTTCTGCGTAGCAGTTTTATATATTATCAATAGCGTAGGTATAATGGGATTAATCCCTGCTTCTGAACTTATTAGTTCTAAAGCTCCTTATACCGATGCCGCTTCATTATTATTCGGGGGTAAATGGTCAAGTGTAATTACGGTTATAGCCTCGATTATATGTATAGGTACACTCAATGCTTGGGTACTAACTAGCGGACAAATTGCTCTAGGACTTGCAGAAGACGGGTTATTACCGAAATTTTTTGCTAAGAAAAATAGCAATAATGCTCCAACTCATGGAATTATTGTAAGCTGCCTTGGCATTGTGCCGTTATTAATCTTTACGGCAAATGATAATTTTTCCAAACAGATTACACAAATAATAGATTTCTCGGCAATAACATTCTTATTCGTCTATTTAATTTGTAGCTTAGCATTTTTAAAAGTAATTCTTAGTTCAAAAGAAAATTTTTCTTATTATTATTTACTTATAGCAATAATATCGGTTATCTTTTGTGCTTGGGTTATCTATGAAACACCTGTTAAAACTCTAATTATAGCTAGCTCCTTTGCTATTCTCGGTATTCCTTTATATTATGGATGGTATACTCGGTGAATTTCAAAAATTGGCGTTGTCGTCTAACAAGTTCTGCGGTACTCTTAAGTAACGACTTCCGTTCCTCGCCTTGCAGACCGATTACTCTTTTTGAAATTAACCTTCGTCTACCAATTTTTCATTATGATGGCTCAGCCTCCAAGCGGGCAAGAGAACGACATAAGAGATATAAACATGACAAAAATCCGTATTAATCTACTTAGAAATTTATTCACAGAATATGATATAGACGGTTATATAATTCCGTCTAACGATAAATATATGAGTGAATATGTTCCAAGCTACGCAAAGAGACTTGAATATATAACAGGTTTTACTGGTTCAAACGGTATAGCTATTATATATAAAGATACAGCATTATTTTTTACTGACGGACGTTATTTAGAGCAAGCAAGTAAAGAGCTGGATTTAGAGCTTTTTAAGATTTTTGACTTAAAAGATATATCTAAGTTTGGTAAAGATGCAAAAATAGGATACGATTCTGAATTATTTACTTATTCCGCTATATCAAATTTAAAGTTCAACTTTCAGAAAATTAACGGAAATTTAGTTGATAAGATTTGGCAAAATCAGCTGCTAGAGCCAAACTCTAAAGTTTATTTGCATGATATTAAGTTTGCGGGCGTTAGTCATACTGATAAAATAAGTAAATGTCGTGAAATTGCATTGTCATCCCACGGCTTGACCGCGGGATCTAATAAAAATAATTGTTTTTTGGATCCCGCGGTCAAGCCGCGGGATGACACCGAGCAATCTGCCTTAGTTATTCTCGATAGCTCCTCCATATGTTGGTTACTAAATTTGCGGGCTAGTGACGTTAGTTATACGCCTTTAATGTTTGCAAAAGTTATACTCACTTCTACACAATTATATTTGTTTATAAATCCTACAAGAATCGATGCCGAAATTATTAATGCTCGTCCTGAAATAACGATTTTACCGGAAGAAGAATTTGAAAATGTTTTAAGAGATAGCGAAAATATTTTTATTGATGATACTATAGCCTCTGTTCATATAATGGACTTAGTAGCTGATAAAAAAGTACAAAAAATTACCGATCCGTGCTTAATGCTTAAAGCTTGTAAGAACGATGTAGAAATTGAGCATGCAATCGATTTTCATATTAAAGATGCAGTAGCTTTATGTGAGTTTTTTGCTGATTTGGATAGAAGTATTCGTTATTGCGAGGAGGCATTGTTGTGTGGACCGGTAAAATCCAACTGGTTCCCGTGGTCAAGCCACGGTATGACAAAGACTATAACCGAACACACCCTTGGTTTAAGGCTTACAGAGTATCGAGCTAAACAAGAGGGATATGTTTCGGATAGTTTTCCTGCTATTTGTGGATTTCAGGAAAATAGTGCCATTATTCATTATAGAGCTGATCAAAAAACTGCTAAAAAAATTATAGGGCAGGGGATATTACTAATAGATTCCGGGGGTCAGTACCAAGGTGCTACTACCGATATAACTCGAACAATAGTGATAGGTACGCCGAATGATGAGCAGAAAAAGCGTTATACGCAAGTACTTAAAGGACATATTGCTTTAGCTAAAACCAAATTCCCTAAAAATATCGTTACAGGAGCTAATCTTGATATACTAGCTCGGCAATATTTATGGCAAGAAATGCTAGATTATCCGCACGGTACGGGTCATGGGGTAGGGAGCTTCTTAAGCGTTCATGAAGGACCGCAAAGCATAAATCTTCGTAATAAAACAATACTTAAAGCAGGTATGATCTTATCTAATGAGCCTGGATTTTATATTCCAGGAAAATACGGAATTAGAATCGAAAATTTAATGTATGTAAAAGAAAATAATGGATGGCTTGAGTTTGAGACCTTAAGTCTAGTGCCTTATGCTAGTAAATTGATTGATATGAAACTACTTAATATTGATGAAATAAACTATATCAAGGAATATTATAACAAAATTAGAGCTAAAATTTATTATGATTTATTATCTCCGCAAGCGAGGAATTGGCTTAATAATGAAATAAAATCATTTTAAAGATGCAGTTTTGGATAGAAGTATTCGTCATTGCGAGGAGGCATTGTTGTGTGGACCGGTAAAATCCAACTGGTTCCCGTGGTCAAGCCACGGGATGACAAAGACTATAACCGAACACACCCTTGGTTTAAGGCTTACAGAGTATCGAGCTAAACAAGAGGGATATGTTTCGGATAGTTTTCCTGCTATTTGTGGATTTCAGGAAAATAGTGCCATTTAGTGATATTGTAATTGACGTTTCCGTTATTTATTGGTATAAAGTCTGTACATTATTGGGACGTCGCCAAGTGGTAAGGCAACGGTTTTTGGTATCGTCATTCGGAGGTTCGAATCCTCCCGTCCCAGCCATTTTACAATTAAGAATTAAGAATTAAGAATTCTATAATATATATTATGGAAAATGGAGTTAGAGTTAAAATAATCTTTAGAGTTAAAATAATCTTTATTTGCATAAACTAATGATTGGTGCATTCGATTGGATTGGTGCATTCGATTGGATTTGAACCAATGACCTTTGCCTTCGGAGGGCAACGCTCTATCCAGCTGAGCTACGAATGCAGACGATTTATCGCCTTAATTTAATATTAATTTAATAAGAGCGATCCAAAATAAATCTAATAATCGAAAACAAATAATCTTTATAAATATTCTGAACCGGAATTTTATTTAATAACTTATTTGTTTCATTTTCTAAGTTACTCAAATAATTAATTGTTTCATTGTAGATTTCATGCTTTACCATTAAGTCACGTATTTGCATAAACTCATCATTAGTACGCTTATCACATTTAATTATATTTTCGAGCCAAAGCTGTGTGTCTTGCTCTAGCTTATTATATAAAAAAATCAGCGGTAACGTAACTTTTCCTTCTAAGAAATCATCACCGATATTTTTGCCTACCTGTTTATCATTACCCCAATAATCAAGTAGATCATCTATAACCTGAAATATCGTACCGAGTAATTTCCCAAAGTCCTGCATATCTTTAGAAACATGGTCTAACTGCTCTGCTATAATAGCTCCAACTTCACAAGAAGCTCCAAATAGTTCGGCGGTTTTAGATTTAACTATTTGCTGATATTCTTCGATAGTTATAATGCGTCGCTCATTTAGCTTAACTAGCTGTACTACCTCCCCTTCGGAAATAATCGCTGAAGCTTTAGCTAGAACATTCATAGCTTTAATAGAACCGGAAGCTATCATTAACTTAAAAGACTGACTAAAGAGGAAATCACCCACTAAAATACTTGTTTTACTTCCCCAAATAATGTTAGCCGTAGGTTTGAATCTTCTTAAAGTGCTGTCGTCTACCACATCATCATGAAGCAATGTGGCGGTGTGAATGAATTCAACGGCACTTGCGAGCTTTATATGATTATCGCCTTTATAATCAAACATTTTAGCGGTTATTATAGTTAAAAGCGGACGAATTCTTTTACCGCCTGCCTCTAGTAAATATTTACCGACCTTTTCTATTAACTCTTCATCACTTTTTAAACAGCTAATGATTAAATCGTTTAACTTAGTTACTTCATCTAAATCTTGCTGTATTTTTACTATAATATTCATGGTATTTTTATAAATTTTTCCGTCATTGCGAGAAAAAATTGAAAATTTTGACTAAGCAATAATGACGATTAACTAAGTTCATCGAGTATACATTCCTCTAATATTTTTTGATTAACATTAGGAATTAATTCCATAATTTTTTCTTTTACGTTTTCTCCCGGTTTCACTTTTTTTACTGCTGCTTGATATAAAGATAAATAATATAAAGGTATAAGTTTATTTATATCATCTATATTACCTATTTTAGCTTTGTTTAAATCGGATAAATCAAATACATACTCAATACTAACGTCAATTAAATTAGATGAATTCGGGTGATCGGAAATGGTTTTTAAAAATGATTTTAGAGCATCTCCGTATACTTCTTTGCTCTCTTTGGATAAGTTTTTAAAATCCCCTACCCCATATACATATAGACTTAAAACCTCTATTATTCTAGAGTAATCATTAATTACTATCGTACCTTTACTGTAAGAATCTTTAAGAGCATTTACTATAGTTTCATTTGTTATATTAAATCCCGATGCGTTTGAATATAGACTTAAAGCATTTATCTGTGCTCTAGTTAATTTATTTAATTCAGTAACTAAATTAATATTTAAATTAAAATTATATTGCCTATCTTCAAAAATACTAAAATTATTATTATTTAAAATATAGCTTAGTTCATTATTAAAATCTTTATATAGCTTATTATCGAAAAGTTTAAACAGATGTTTAAACAGATAGGTTTGCATATCGTAATATTTCTTTATAAATTCTAATGAACCTATTATAAAACCCGGTTTTAGCTTAAATTGCGAATCTACCAAAAGATCAATATTATTATTGCCGAAATCGTTTAACTTACCTTTATATAATAAATTAATATTATTTTCAAAGTTATTACTATTTATTTTTGCATTAGTAACTTCAATTGTTAAATCTTTAGCAATATCTTTAAAATGCAAACTACTAGTACTAATCAAGAGATTACCAGAAAATTTGAAATTATTATTCCAAGCGGGTCTATATAATAATAAGCCGGCAGGTATTATTCTATCTTCAAGGTCACTTTTTACTATTTCGGTTTCATAATAAATTTCTAATTTTTGCGGTATATTATCAAGGAAATCCTGTTTACTTGTATAATACTTACTTTTGTCAAATAACATAGTAAGTATAGTATGATCTTCTTCATATAATTTTTGATTATCGACTAAGTCAAAAATTTCTGTTTTACCGGAAGTAAATTTAATATTTTCTATTAAATTTATAACTTCAAATAAATCTTTTTTTGATCGTACTATTTCAAATAATTTAAAATTTAACGGTATCTTTGCTGATAATATGCAGTTATCATTATAAAACCTTACTCCAAACCCTCGTTCAACCGGCTTAAATTGCCCGAATGCTTCTCCGGAAAAATTTATAAATAATTTCTGCTTAAGTAGATCATAACCGATATTTATCGGTGTGGTAAATTCAATTGCTCTATTAATACTCTCTTCTTGCCAATTAATTACCGAAATACCTAATTTAAAAGGAAAACCATAGGGCTGAACTTTGGAAAATTTAATAAGATATTGCTGATTAGGATTATTATCAGCCTCTTCTATATTAAGGTTGGTACCGGCATATTTTTGATTTATAGAATGTGATAAAGAGAACATAATGGTAAACCACAGCCCACTATATGCGAGTATAATAAAGATAGTTATAAATAATATTATTTTAAGAATTTTTTTCATCTTTAAATCGGCTTTGTTGCGTGGATCGGTTTTTCCAGTGTCATCCCGCAACTTGATCGCGGGATCCAGTTTTTTTAATTTGTTATAGATACCGTGTCAAGCCACGGTATGACACTTTAGCTACTTACACAGCTCTATAGCTACTTACACAGCTCTATATATTCCTTATTCAATTTTATAACGTTCCAAATCCATAAACTCATCATAACTATAAAAATTACTAATAAATATATTATAATAGAATCAAAGGTAGCAGTTGGAATAATAATAAATATCAAAGACTGTATAAATGCTCCAAGCGATTTACCGAATTTAGTACCTATTACCTCTACGGCAGCTTTTCCCTTAGTTCTAAGTTCTAAAGATAAAGGAATATACGCCATTTCTTTTGTTGAATCGAATAATGAATATTTGGACGATTTACTAAGTATGTTCTGAATTGCTCCAACAATAATCGCTGCATATAGAAGATTAAAATCACCGAAACATGCTCCTATTTCTTCAATAAAAATTATAAAGATAAAAAACACCAGGCTGGTAATAGACAACATAATAGGAGTTAATAATGTAGAAATGAGCCAACCGAGTCTTCTAAGAATATTGCTGCCTATTACCATGAAAGTAACGCATGATATTCCCATCCAAATATTAAACCTGCCCATAAAGTTAACATAGTCTATAGTGTTCGGATGTAATTCTTTTATTTTTGCTTTCCAAGGTCCTTCGACTATATTTATTAATAATCCATAACAAATTATTAGTAAAGCAATACGACCTATATATTTTGAGTGAATTACTAATTTGATACTTTCAATTACCGAAAGTTTTGTTTTCGTTTTAGCCGTAACTTTTTTTGTATCTAAAACATTTATGGAATCCGTTAAAATAAATCTATTTATTATTCTAAATAGAAGCATAGCAATTATTCCTGCAGTAACAATAATTGACATGATTGGCTGAAGCATTATAGCATTTCCGGCAGATGAATTAAAAGAATCCGGTAACAATTCTGAATCAATGACGTTCTGCCCGCTTGAGAAAAAGACAAGTACGCTGCCTGCTATTATAAGACCGATATTGCCGACCATTCCAAGAACTGGATAGAATCTTTTAGCTTTAGAAGTATCAAAGATGTGATTGGCAAACTGCCAAAACATTAAGTTTATGACTACTGCACTCCATAATTCTGAGAAAATATACATCAGCGCATAACTCCATTTACTACCTATTTTAATGAACCATTTAAAATTAGGGTATGAAGCAATTAAATTATTTATCATTTCATCATTAGGATGATAAATATCTTGATTTGGATAAATAATATAGGCAAATAATAAGAAAAATAGTAAAAAGCTGCCGACTATAATGTAGAAAATATATTCAAAATTTAATTTATTACTAAGCTTAACATAAAGTACGGTAAAAATTACGCACGAGGGTAATACTAACCATAATTTTAAGAAACTAATAATTTCAGCCCCCATAGAGGGTACTACTAAACTATCTTTGATAGATCTTAAAGCCCCAAAATTAAAAAGGATACATGACATCATTAAAGCCATAGGTATAAATAGCTTTAATTCTTTCCTTTCTATAGGCCAAATTATTTCTTTAACTTTTTCAAAGAAAATTTTAGGCGGTAACATTTTTATTGTAACCTTACATATTAAAGTTAACTTTTAAATCTCTTAAGTGCTAAAGTCAATTAAAATAATTAATTTATACTACTCCAAGGTGTTATTTCTCTATATCGCCAGTAATATTTAAGTTCCAATATCCATAATACAACTTGTATTTTTATGCATTCTGTAATTACTTTTGGAAAACCAAAGCACTCCTGAGTATAGATTATATAGAGCTAATTTTGTCCTACACCTTGAATAAGATTAAGGAAAATGATAAAATAGAAATAGAAAAAATGCTTAAATCGCATTTAAATCCTGAATTAGGAGGAAAACTTATGAATAGCTTAGCTCATAGCTGGAAACAAGAAGGTATTGAAGAAGGTAGAAAAAAAGAGAAAATTACTATGGCTAAAGAAATGAAAAAAGAAGGACTTTCTTTAGAAGCTATTATGAAAATAACAAAATTAGATAAGAAAGATATTGAGAAATTAAAATAACATAATTACATTACATGCCGCAAATAAACAGAATACTCACATTTTTGCATATTAAGCCTATAGGAACTTAGAGCTAAAGGCATATATACTCGATCAACTTCAAAAATTGGCTAAGTCGCCTCATAAGTTCTGTGGTGCTCACGTATTAAGTATACGCTCCGCTCCTCGCCTTATAGACTCCTTGCTCTTTTTGAAGTTGATCTTCGTCTATCAATTCTTCATTTACTCGAAGTATATAAATTCATGTTAAATAACTCTCGTTTATGTATTATTTGGTTGTTTGGACTTGTTAGCGGTTTTAATCTAATGATTACCGGTAATACTTTAAATTATTGGCTTGCTAAAGAAGATATAGCATTGCAAACAATCGGTATATTATCATTTATAACGCTTCCCTACTCTATTAATTTCTTGTTAGCACCGATTTTTGATGCAGTGCAAATTAAATATTTAAACAAAATATTCGGTCATAGATTATCTTGGATTTGCTTAACTAGTAGTGCATTGATATTTTTTATATATATTTTCAGCTTTCTATATCCTAGTACTAATCTATTATTATTTGCTTTCACGGCTTTAATTATTTCTTTTTTTAGTGCCGCCCAAGATACTATATTAAGTGCTTTAAGAACGGAAATAGTACCTAAAGAATCGCTTGGGTTTACTTCAGGAATATATATATTCGGTTATCGAGCCGGTATGCTTTTAGCCGGTTCTGGAGCTATTTATTTATCTATTTATTTAACATTTAATGAAATATATAAAATCTTTGCCGGTTTAGTATTTATTTATTTAATTTTATTGATAGTAGGAATTAAGTATTGTTATTTAAACGAGAATATACATATACAGATAATCAAGAATGATATAAAAAATAATCAAAATAAAAAAAACATAATAAATTTTATATATAATGCGTTAAAACCTATAGGTTCTGTTTATTTCATTATTCTTATATTAATTTTCCTAGTATTATATAGATTACCGGATAACTTAATTAATGTTATGATTAATCCGTTTTTGCTTCATCTTGAGTATGATGCTTTTAAAATAGCAAGCGTTGGAAAGTTTTGGGGCGTTGTAGGAGCTATAATCGGTGGACTTGTCGGCGGTGTTATTATGAAACATAAAAATATATTAAATAGTATATTTTTATTTGGTATTATTCATGCTTTAGGACATATTTTATTTATTTTTCTTGAAATAAACGGTAAAAATTCTTTATTATTATTTATTACGATAGGAATAGAAAGTATTACCGGTGGTATGACGATGACTGCTTATATCGCTTTTATTTCTTCACTCTGTCAAGGTAAATTTCGAGCTACTCAATATTCTTTTCTTTCATCGATGATGGGAATTTCACGCTCAATTTTTCCTATAATTTCAGGCTATATGGTAGTAAATTTTGGTTGGCAAAATTTCTTTTTAGTTACTACTATTATAACTATCCCGTCTTTATTAATATTATTAAAAATAAAAACTAAATTACAATAATGAATGATATATTAAGTGCTTTTTTACATGGCATCGTTTTAGCTCTCGGTTTAATAGTGCCGCTTGGAGTACAGAATATTTTTATATTTAATCAAGGAGCAAAACAGCCAAAATTTAGCAAGGCTTTACCTAGCATAATTGCAGCCTCAATATGTGATACTATTCTTATATGTATGGCAGTTCTTGGGATATCTTTATTAATTCTTGAAATTTCTTGGTTAAAATTATCTATATTTATTGTTGGATTTATTTTCTTAATTTATATGGGATATAATACTTGGAATCAGCCTCCTATTGATCTTACAATGAATTCCGGGGCTTTTTCAGCTAAAAAACAAATTTTATTTGCTATATCGGTGTCAATATTAAATCCGCATGCAATTATGGATACGATTATAGTAATAGGTACTAGTGCTTTAAAGTATAACGGTATTGCAAAAATTATATTTACCTTAACTTGCATACTTATATCTTGGATATGGTTTTTTTCTTTAGCAGTTGCAGGTTATAATATCAGAAAGCTAAATAAAAGTAGTACGATTTTAACCATAATTAATAAAATAGCTGCTATTATTATTGGGGCAGTTGCTTTTTATATTGGAGTACAAATATTGTATGAAATCGGTTTTATTAACTAGAAATATTGAAGAAAATAATGAACCTATAAAGGAAATAAGTAAATCTAATTTAGATTTACGTTATATTCATTGTCCTTTAATTAAATATAAAACTCTAGATTTTAATATCGATATTTTAGATAATTACTCAAATATAATAATAACTAGTAAATATGCGGCAAATATCTTAGCCGGTCATAACTTAAAACAAGATGTTTGGGTAGTAGGTAGTAAGTCAAAACGATTATTAGGCAAGAAAGTAATTTATACTGCTAAAAACGTGGAAGATTTGATTAAGCATTTTCCTCCTGATTTATATGAGCAGACTATATATTTATCTTCAAATGAAATTACTAAAGATTTGCCTAATAAAATAGCTAGACATATCATTTATAATGTAGAATATTTGAATGAGCTGCCCTTATCTATTATAAAAGAATTTAAAAGCAATATTGACTTTATACTTCTTTATTCTCAGAATAGTGCTAAGACTTTTGTAAGATTATTACTTCAAAATAATTTACTAGAATACTTACAAGATAGTTTAGTTGTAGCTATAAGTTTGAAAGTCGCAAATATAGTTAGACCTTTTATAAAAAATGTGGTTTATTGTGATGATCAGAACCCTAACGATGTAATCAAGTTATTATCCGAAAATGCAAAAATTCGATAGTTTATTTAAAAACAAAAATATCTTTTTTATAGCAATAGTAATATTTATCTTATCTTCTTTTACTCTTTATCATAATAGATCCGATATTTTAAAACTGTTTAAAAGTGAAAATAAAGATTTAAGCCAAATTTCTGATCAAGCAGTAGAAAATAAAGAAAATACTACCCTGGAAGAAAAGGAAGCAGCCCCTCTATTATCTACCAAGTCGCTTTTAAATTACGTAAGTTCTTTAAAGTTTCCTGAAGCACCGACTAATTTAGTAGAACCAAAATTAGAAACTGTAGTCAATTCAGCTTCATTCGGATACAAGGAACAAGGAGCGAAGCCTATAACTAATAGGAGAGCGACGAGTGACGATGTAGGCGGATGGGGATCAATTGACTATATTAATTACTTATTAAATGTAAATCTATTAGTATATAATTTCATGCAGGATAAGGATTATAGTAAAGAACTAAGACTAGTAAAATCCCGCCTGCTGCCTCAATATATAAGGAATATTTTAAATAACTTAGAAGCATATAATAATAATTATCTTTTTTCTAAATCAAGTAGTACGGAAGTAATTTTTCCTACCAACCATAAGTGGCTGGAGAAGTTTATCAAAATTGAGAAAAAACCTTCTGCTATGATGGTAAAAGAACAAGATAAAGCTCTAATTTTAGAGAAATTAAACTATTTAATCGATTTTCTTTATTCAGAAAAATTTATGCAGGAGTTTGTAAATAAAGATGTTTAGGTTATTATTAATATGTGCTACTTTTTTACTGCTTTATTTCGGGTTTACTTTAATAGAGAGCTTTGATTCAAAAGTTTTTATTAGTTTATACGATTATAATATTGAGATTACTTTGTTCTTTAGTCTTATTTTAGGATTATTATTACTAATTTCTTGTTTTATTATCATTAGATTTCTAATATTAATTATCGATTTACCGTCTAAAATACATAATATTTTTAATAAACGAAAAATTAATCATGATAGATATGCTTTAATTTTAGCTTTTGCCGAATATATTATGAATAATAAAGCTAAATCTGCTTCTATTGTCCGCAAAAATTTATCTTCTGAAGATCTAAAAGATTCACAAGAATTCCATAATTTAATCTTAGCCATAACTGAAGAGGATGTAGATAGAAAAATTTCCTATTTTCAAAAACTTATTACATCTAAAGAATTTGTTTTTTACGGTAGCAAAAACCTAGCAAAACTTTATTATGATAAATCTTTGTATGAGAAAGCAGAAAATTACGCAACAAAGGCTTATAATTTCAATGAACTTGATAGTGACAATTTAATTACTTTAATGCGTTGTTATGCTAAACTTTCTCTATGGACGAAATTTATTTTTATAACGAACAAGCTTGCAAAATTTCATAAACATGAGTCTATGCCGGAAATTGCTGAGTATTATTTATTAGCAGCGAAGCAGGAAGTAGAAGGTAATAATACGGCTAATGCTATAGATTATTTGGAAACGGCTGTAGATTTAAATTTTTATAACGACGAATTACTAGAATTTTACTTTAATTTAAATGATAAGCTTAATGTTAATAAAAAGATCAAAATATTAAAAGATGCTTTTTGTATTATCCCATCTTTAAAATTAGTGCAGCTATTTAAAAAATTCACTTCTCTATCAGATAGACAAATTTACGAAGAATTAACTCAAGAGTTAGATGCTAAAAAATTAGAATTGTAGACGTTGTGATATGGATCAGTTTTAGCGTCATTGCGAGGAAAAACTAAAGAACCCTCAGCTATAAGCTGAGGGGTTATAAAGTGGAATCGATTAGAAATCGATCATCATTCACAGGTTCGCCTTCCTGTTCATCAATATAGTGCTGTATCATTTCATCAGTTATATTACCTGAACTGACTGCCATATAGCCCCTAGCCCACAAATGATTGCCCCAAAATTGTTTTCTTAAATGAGCAAATTCTTGCAATAAAATTCTTGAGCTACTACCTTTTAAATACTGTACTAACTTGCTAAGAGATATTTGTGATTTATATGAGATAAACATATGCACGTGATCACATGATATTTTCCCTGAAATTATATATACTTCATGTTCCATACAAATCTGCCTTAGTAAATCTCTAGCCCTTTCCGCTACTTTGCCTATCAATACTCTCTTCCTATATTTTGGTATCCATATAAGATGTACTTTTAAATCATACTGACTATGACTATTCTTTCTATAACTTCTCATGTTTCTTGATATAAATTCATTGCTAAAGCAATTTCATTATATCTTCCCTTCGCCTGAAGGCGAGGGATTTCTTATCCCCGAAGGGGGATATTAAAAATTTTGATGAAACAATCTCAGGAGTTTGTTATTATTTCATGAGATTGCCGTGCAGCCTACGGCTGCTCGCAATGACAGATAAGCCGAACCACACAACAAAAACTAATATAAAAATAGTTTCTTTTGGCTCTTACTAATTTCTTCATTTACATTATTATTATGGTGATGATAATTAGATTGGATTGTTATTAAATAATCATTTATTGCTTTAGAAAATTCTTCAGTTTTATAACGAAAGAAATGGTCAGCCCCATTGATAATTTTATAATCAACTTTAATATGGGATTGTTGCTTAGATAATCTATTTGCTAGGTCTTTTACATCATCTGCCGATACTATACTATCATTATCTCCCTGTAATATAAATCCTGGGATAGGACAAGGTGAAAGGAATGAAAAATCATATTTATGAATTGTATTAATCGGTGGCGAAATAGCAATAAAATGATTTATTTCCGGACGTCGCATTACAAGTTGCATAGCTATCCATGCTCCGAACGAAAATCCTAATATCAGATTAGACTGAGCATTTGGGTTATTCTGCTGTAACCAGTCGAGAGCTGCCCCCGCATCAACAACTTCACCGACTCCGTTATCAAATTTACCTTGCGATCCCCCTACTCCTCTAAAATTAATACGTAAGACGGTATAACCGTTATCTGCTAAAATCTTATAGGCATTATAAACTACTTTATTATTCATATTACCCTCATATAAAGGATGAGGATGAAGAACTAATGCAATAGGAGCATTAGGTGAGGTAGCTTTTGCATATCTTCCTTCAATTCGTCCTTCCGGACCGTTAAAATAAATTTGCGGCATAATTATTCATAATATTTAATTTGTTCGATATGATATTTTACCACTTTTTCTTATTAGTGCAACTATTCTTAATTAAAATATGATTGTATTGACGCATACTGCCATATATCCTAAGAGGATATTCCTAAATCAATGTATAAATAGCGGCAGTTTGCCTTTTAAACCACATATTAAGATTCTTAATGAAAAGACTATAAAAACTTTTGAGGATACAGATAAGCAAATTGGTTTAACTATCTCAAATAATATAAAAGAAATGTTTAATAAGTTAGGTATCTAATTTGTATCATCATTGCAAGCGACTAAAAACCTTGTTGTACGACTTCTATGTCATTCCTGCGAAAGCGGGAATCCAAAAAAATAACCTTAATACTAGTACAAAAATTACACATCAATTGACAAAATAAACCTATAAAAAACAAGTTTTTTATAGGTTTTGCTGGATTCCCGCTTTCGCGGGAATGACATATAAAGATGATCTAAGAAAATACTGCTCGTTCGACATAAGAAAAATTTTCTTTTGAACTATGCATCTACGCTATGTTGCACTAAATCCTTAGCAATTTCTTTAGTAATCATCTTTTTTAGACCGTTTTTAAGTTCTTGTCTAACACATCCAAGCATTTGCGGTTCTGCTACAATAATCAACTCCTTATATTTAGCTTGATCAGCAGTAGTTACTTTCTCTAAATGTTTAATAACGCTCCTTGCTGCTTCTTTATGTTCTATATCTTTTAGCGAAGTATGCGGCTCAAAAAGTGATCCTGGGGTAGATTTATTTTGGTAAGGGCTTTGTCTTTTTTCTCTATGGTGGTGATGTTCCTCTAAATCTAAAGATAATTTTAAAGGTTTATTAGTAGTAATTTTAACTCCTTGAGCGTCATAAAGCATTATTTGTTTACTATCGATAACCGCAATTAATTTTAACGGTGCTGTACTTACCATAAATACCTCCATAAGAACTAAGTTGTAATTTTATGATAATACTAATTATTTTTAAAACCTAATATTAATTTAATAATTTTTGCTTTTCACTGTTAATAATTTGCTCAACCTTGTCATTAAGTATACGTACGTCAGTTTGTTCTATTTCTTCTTTTTCTATTACACCTATAATCTTTACCTTTATAGTTCCAGGCTGCTTAAACCAAAACCCTCTAGGCCAAAATAAACCGGCATTATGAGCCATCATTACAATTGGAACTTTAGTAATTGAAGCAAGCTTTACGGCACTTGGCTTAAATTTCACCGTTCTATCAGGCGGAACTTTAGTTGATTCCGGAAATATTATTAACCATAATCCTTCTTTTATTTTTTCCTGACCTTCTCTTAAAATCTGAGCAACCGAGCTATTAGTACCACGGTCAACCGCAATAGGTTTAACCATCCGAAGTCCCCAACCAAGCAAGGGTATATTAAATAATTCACGCTTTAATACCCAAGAATGTTTAGGAATAATCAACTGCATAAACATTTGATCCCAAAAGGATTGGTGATTAGATACGACTATTGAGATTGTTTCCGGTAATTTCTCAAGCCCCTCTACTTCATATTTTAAACCGCAACAAATTTTTGCAAGCCATACAAAAGCATAAGAAAAGATAATGGCAATTCTATATCTTATTTGATAGTTGACATTGAAAAATGTTACGGGTATGTAACATATAAGAAAAAAAATAAATGTAAATAACGATAATAATCCGTAAAATGATAAAATTCTTAAACGCCAGAGCATAATTATTAAGATAATTATATTAATTAAAATGGTATTTATAACATAATTTTACAATGAGTAAAATAAAAAGGTATTAAATGAAAAAAACTGTTCTTTCCGGTGTGCAAGCAACCGGTTCTTTACATCTCGGTAACTATTTAGGTTCAATTAGAAACTGGGTTAAAATACAGGAAGAATATAATTGTTTTTTCTTCTTAGCAGATTTGCATGCTATCACTGTTAATATTAAGCCATCAGAACTTAATAATTCAATTATGGGGGGTCTTGCTGTTTATTTAGCAGCAGGGCTTAACCCCGACAAAGTAACGATTTTTGCCCAAAGTATGGTGAAAGAGCATACTGAACTTGCTTGGCTACTAAATTGTGTTACACCACTTGGATGGTTAAAGCGAATGATGCAATTTAAAGATAAAGCAGGTAGCGATCAAGAAAAGGTTTGCCTTGGGCTATTTTCCTATCCGGTACTTATGGCAGCGGATATCTTAATATATAAAGCCGATATGGTGCCTGTAGGCGAGGATCAGAAGCAGCATTTAGAGCTAACAAGAGATATTGCAGGTGTGATAAATAGGAGATTTGATAAAGAAATTCTAAAAGTCCCGGATATTTTAATTAGTGAAACAGGTACAAGAATCATGAGTTTACGGGATGGATTAAAGAAAATGAGTAAATCTGATATTTCGGATTTTTCCCGTATCAATTTAAAAGACGATAATGATCTTATTCATCAAAAAATAAAAAAAGCTAAAACCGATCATTTAAGCTTTGTTAGCTATGATAAAGAAACAAGACCGGAAATTAGTAATTTATTAGATATTTATAGAAGTTTATCCGAAGAAAGCTTAGAAAAAATAATCGATAATTATCAAAACCAAGGTTTTGCAAAATTTAAAGAAGATTTGGCAGAAATTATTATTACAAATCTACAACCGATACGTGATAAATATTTAGAATTAATGAATGATAAAGAATATTTATTAAAAATACTGCACAAAGGAGCAGAAAAAGCAAGAATTAGAGCTTCTGAAACGGTTAACGAAGTGAAAGAACAATTCGGATTTGTAATTTAAATTTATATATTGCAAGATTTCCCTTGAAATATATAGGATTATTTGGTATGAATCTTCTTGGATAGGTGGCCGAGCGGTTTAAGGCACTAGTCTTGAAAACTGGCGTACGGGCAACCGTACCGTGGGTTCGAATCCCACCCTATCCGCCAGCTCAGTTTATAGTATTATGCCCTTTTATTTTCTTTATAGTGCTTAGTATATTTATCTAGTAAAATCCTAATCATTTTTTGATAAGGAACATGTGCAGTTGCTGCTTCTGATTTAAAAAATTCTACGCTCTCTTTACTTAAAGAAATGGTTACTTTTACAGAATCATCTTTTAATAACAGTTCTCTAGGATGTGGTAAGAAATCTTTTACTATTTTTACTTCCCCTATTTCCCCATCAGTGTATTTTATTCTCTTACCTTTACGCACGGAATGATATCAAACACCTTGAATAATCCATGCAACAAAGCTCTAATTAAAATGAAAGTGCAATTGAGAACTATTCTAAATTTGCTACTTGGGGATTTAAATTATGAGTCAACTTAGTCTTTTTGATGACCAAATAATTGTTTCGGGACTAAAATAGAGTTCAGCATTACGGCTATAATATGATTATAAAAGCCGTTCTATAGATCAATCATATTATTTAGGGCTTTTACCTAAATGGTTACAGGTTATAGCTGATATATAGCATAGGCAATTAAGATAGTGATATTAATAAAAGGATATGGTAAAGTAATTAGAAAATAGTTATGCCAAGTCCATATTCATATGATTTAAGAAAGGGAGTGATTCAATATATTGAGTCAGGGAAAAGAATAATAGAAGCAAGTCAAGTATTTAATATCAGCCGTAAAGTAATATATGATTGGAAGAAATTAAAGAAAGAAACAGGAGATGTTCAATTAAAAACTGGCTATCAAAAAGGGCATAGTCATAAAATAACAGATATGGAAGGATTTAAAAAATTTTTGGAATCTAATAAAGATAAAAGCAGTCGAGAGCTAGCCATCTTGTATCCTAGTAAAGTGTCAGCAAGAACTATAATAAACATGATTAGAAAAGTTGGTTACAGCTATAAAAAAACTTTTCTTCATCCCAAAAGAAATCATAAATTAAGAAATGAGTTTATAGAAAAGATAACCACCATAGACAAAGATAAACTAGTGTTTTTGGATGAATCAGGAATAGAAGATAATGCGTGTCGAGAACATGGCTGGAGCCCAAAAGGAGAAAGATGTTATGGTGAAAAAGTTTTTTACGGGGGTGTCAGAAAGTTTGTGTAAGTTATAAAAATAGTTAAGAATAAAATTAATTAAAACAACTTACATGAGGCTAATATGAAGAATAAGAGTAAAGTATCAAATCCGACTATAGAAAAAGTAGTATCAGAAATACTATCACAAAGTGATCCATCTGAGATATTTGGCAAAGAAGGAATATTTCAGGAAATTAAAAAGCAGATAGTAAATAAGATTTTAGAAAAAGAAATGGAATCTCATATAGGTTATGAGAAGCATTCTAAGAATACCAAGGAGTCAGATAATAGACGTAATGGCAATTATGAAAAGACTCTAATAGATTCCGAGGGTCGTAAATTGATAGTAGAAGTGCCAAGGGATCGGGAAGGAGAATTTGAACCTCAACTAATTCCAAAAGGAGTAAGGAGATTTGAAGGATTTGATGATAAAGTAATATCTTTATATGCTAGGGGAATGACTATTCGAGAAATACAAGGGCACTTAGAAGAACTATATGCCACCAAAGTATCATCTGAGTTAATATCAAAGGTAACTGATGGCATTTTAGAGGAAGTTACTGCGTGGCAGAATAGAGCACTTGATAGTGTATATCCTATAATGTAGATTGTATTCATGTTAAGGCAAGAGACAATCATATAATAATAAATAAAGCAGTTTATCTAGCTATTGGCGTGAATATAGAAGGCAAGAAGGAACTATTAGGTATTTGGATAGGCAAGAATGAAGGATCTAAATTTTGGATGCAAGTAGTAACAGAACTGAAGAATCGTGGTGTAGAACAAATATATGTTGCGTGTGTTGATGGTCTTAAAGGTTTTCCAGAAGCAATAAATAGCATTTTCCCAAAAACCACAGTACAACTGTGTATTGTTCATATGGTAAGAAACTCTGTAAAATACGTATCATATAAAGATTTAAAATTGGTAACAGCTGATTTAAAGGCAGTTTATTCTGCAATAAATGAAGCAGAGGGATTAAGAGAATTACAAAATTTTGCTAAAAAATGGGATGAAAAATATCCAGTTATTTTTGATATATGGCAGAGAAATTGGTCTGGAATAGCTCCGTTCTTTAGCTTTCCGGAAGACATTAGAAAGGCGATTTACACTACTAATGCTATTGAATCAACTAACCGTCAAATTCGTAAAATTATAAAAAATAAGGGGGTATTTCCAGATGATAAATCGATTCAGAAAATAATCTTTTTAGCATTGACAAATGCTTCTAAAAAATGGACAATGCCTATTAAGAATTGGGCCATGGCTTTAAATCAATTTGCTATACTTTGTGATACTAATTTACAAAATTGGGCAAATGGAGAAACAGGTAAGATCTGGTAGATTCATAATTTCAGATGGCATTACTAATAATTTCCTTTTCTCTAAGTTATGCATATTTACTCCATCACGCATGGAGTTAGCACCATAAGAGAGATTCTCTTGAGTTTCAATAATTTCTTGCTCACCAAGCATTAAAGCTGATTTATGTGCTGTCTGCTGATCACTCACTCGAAAAATAAATTTACTGCCAAATAAATCAAGCATTGAAGCTGCTCCTGCATGGCCATATATCTCCTCTAATTGATTAATATTCTGCATGCCTGCAACAACGCAGCCACCATATTTCCTGCTTTCAGCTAAAGCTGTAGGGAGTGAAGATATCTTTTGTAAAGCTGGCAGCTCATCAATTACAAACCACATATTACTATGAGTATTATTGATATTCCTATGCATTAATGCTTTTATTGCTATGCTAATCCATGCAGCAATAAGTGGTCGTAGCATTACTCTTTGGTTAGGAGTACTAGTTATAAATAACCAACCTTTGTCCGCAATAAACCACTTTCTAATACTAAAATTACCTTTAGGCTTTAAATATTGCAACACTTCAATATTTTTACTAATAGTTGCTTGAATACCTGAGGAAGTCTCAGGTGCACTACTGCTAATTATACCGGCTACTGCACTGTTTTTAAAGATCCTAACAAATTCTTTATTATTTGCATAAAGAATAGTATTTACAAGCTTTTTGATGTCTTTACTATCCTGATATAATCTTAATCCTTCAGCTAATACTAACTCAGCACTTTTAGCAAAAAAATCATCTAATTTTGGATTATAATTGCTAAAACTACTTGCTATATCATTATAATCCCAAATTTCATGACAATCATTCCACGGTAACCAATGCTCTGTACCCTCTTGCAAAGGATTAAGTATCTTATCACATTTTGGATCAAAAAATCGATCAGTAAAGCTACCTGTTAAATCAACAATAATTGCTTTACCATACTCTTTTCTAATCTGAGGTAACAGCTCATTTAACATGTTAGTTTTACCACTACCTGTAGTACCGGTAATAAGAATATGTCTCCTTTCACTATCTTTAACTAATGGTAATCCAGAAAAGCAAATGTTAGCAGCTTGTTTGTTTTTATAAAGCATTTTTGCTAAAGTTTTAGCTTCCACAAAATCTGCTCCCCTAATCTTATCTTGGATAACAGCTTTTTTACCTCGATACATAAAAAAGATGATAGCAGTAAACAGACCAATAGTAAAAGTAATAATACCTTCTTGCCAAGCTGAATGCAATAAAAATTGCCCAAATTGATTGATATTATGTGAATGCGGTGTAACATGCCAAAATTTATGAACAAATTCTTCAGCATTACGGTAAACCCAAGCTTTTTGCTCTAAATAATAGAATTTAATACCTATTTGATCTATAGGATAAAAATGTTCTCCTATAGCAAGTTTTAACTCCGCATATCTCTCTATAATAAAATAATATAAGCTTACTAAGGATAATTTCTGATATGTACGCCACATTAACCAAACTATGGTAAATACCAAAGCAACTGTTAAAGCATTGATACTTCCTTGACTAAACATTCGTAGCTGATGAGCAAAGATTTGTGAACCACGAGTAAAATTATTTTGATTTTGTGGTTGCATAGAATTACAAATTATCTTGCATTATCTTTAATTTTTTCTCAAACTCATTAGCCATCAGATCATTACCTAATTTCCTTAGACCTTTAATTGCTCTTTCATATTCCTCTATAAGATTAGGTCTATATTTAAGAGCCAAGTTAAAGTTCTTTGTAGCTTCTTTGTGTTTACCTAAATTAACTAAAACAATACCTTTTTCAAAATAACTTTCAGCATAATCAGCTTGATGCTTAATAGCTAGGTCATAATTGCTCATTGCATCTTTATGTTTACCTAATTTTCTCAAAGATGTACCTTTGTTACAATATGCCGCTGCATAATTTGGTTTATGATTAATGGCTAAATCATAATTTTCAATAGCTTCTTGGTGCTTACCTAATATACTTAATGTATAGCCTTTCAAATTGTATGTTGCTTCATCATCAAGCTTATATTTGATAGCTAAGTCAAAACTTTCAATTGATTCTTGATATTTTCCTAAATGCATTAAAGACGTAGCTTTATTATAATAAGCGTTTGCATAATCAGGTTTATACTTAATCGCTAAATCACAGTTTTCTATTGCTTCCTGATACTGCCCTAAGTTTATTAAAGATATCCCTTTATTATAATAAGCTTCTGGATATCTTGAGTTATATTTTAGAGCAAGATTAAAATTTTCTATTGCTTCCTGATATTTTCCTAAGTCATTTAATACACTGCCTTTATTATTATAAGCTGCTGCAAAATATGGCTTATACTTTAGAGCTAGATCATAATTTTCTATTGCTACTCGGTATTTGCTTAATTTTTTTAAAGAATTTCCTTTATTACTATACGCTTCTGCAAAACTAGAATCATATTTGATTGCTAAATTATAATTTTCTATTGCTTCTTGATATTTTTTTAAATCATCTAAAACCATTCCTTTATTGTTATAGCACTTAGCACAATTTGGGTTATGTTTAATAGCTAAGTCATAGTTTTTTATTGCTTCTTCATATTTACCTAATTTATAAAGAGAACTACCAATATTAAAATATTCTTCTGCTAAAATGTTTAGATCTTGAATCTTGCTTTGTGGATCTATTGGTTGTGGTTTTTCATTAA
Source organism: Rickettsia endosymbiont of Ixodes scapularis (assembly GCF_000160735.1). Lineage (NCBI taxonomy): Bacteria > Pseudomonadati > Pseudomonadota > Alphaproteobacteria > Rickettsiales > Rickettsiaceae > Rickettsia > Rickettsia endosymbiont of Ixodes scapularis. The sequence goes on from NZ_CM000770.1 coordinate 680,367, forward strand.
CAATACTAGTGGCAAAAGCACTGCTAAAAAATATTAATGGTAAGATAAATATGAATGCTATTTTTTTTATTTTGTATAAATTTCTTCTTAATTATTTTCATTTTTATAGCCTTGTAGTTTAATGTTTCTTTTTTTTCTTGCCTTATCGCTAATCCCAAGATTATCTGCTATTTTTTGACCAGTTCTTACAATCGTTGATTCAGGAGTTTTATTAAATTCATCTTCAAGCTGTTCCCTCTTATTTTTTACTTTATCAGATAATTGCTCAAGAGTCTTGACTTTTTCTGCTGTATGATTATCTGAATTATTCATTAGCACTTGTTCTACACTTTGATTATCAATATCATGATTTCTATAATTTATGTCAGTTGCTTGGTCATTTAATATTTGAGTATTTTTATCAAAATCTGAACGTAAATTTTCTTTAGTTGGAATATAGTAGCTACTTTTAGAATTTAAGTTTTGTGGTATAGTATTATTAATTTTGGCTATATCTAAAGCGATTTGTTCTGCTTCTTGTTGTGAGTACTTGCCCACATAGCTGCTTGCTCTTTACTGCTTACTCCAGGAATATTTTTGTCAATTATGCTATTCAATACTGGCTCGTTTAAATTGCGATCGATAGCAGTAGAGTTTTGTGATATATAATTCATATTATAGCTTAATTGCTTCATATTTTGTTTGGTTTTTGCTATTTCTTGTCCCACAGATTGTTGCTCAGAAAAATTATTATTTAAATTATTGCTAAGTGAATGCAGATCGCTATTTGTATGACCTAATCTTCCATCTTTGGTAGCACTCTGAATCTTAGACAATGCTTCATTATATGATTGTTGTTGATTTACTGATTGTCCTCGCTCTTTGCCTTGATCATTAGATGATATAACGCTTGATCTTGCACTACCAAAAATAGTGTTCAATCCTATACTGCCCTCAGAATTAGTACTAGTACCCTTCTTATTGCTACTGCCCGTATGCTCAGTAGTAGAGGTGCTATCTGAATTTATCTGTTGCAATGCCAAATACTCACTATCAGTAATACCTATGGATTTTGCTTCTTCGTAGCTTAACCTTTTGCCTATTTCAGTTGCCATAGAATTTCCTGTAGTAGTTAAGTCACTGTATCGATCATTGAGTGAGTCAAGATAACTTTGTGAGCTCATAAACTGAGATTGATAACTATCCTGTAATAATTTAGAAGAACGATAATTATTAACTAGTGAGTCAACTGCTTGAGTCAGTACTTGTCTACCACTATCAGTACTGATCACTCTCATTCCCCCATCATCAATAATTCCTCCTGCTAATTGCAAAGTTGGGGTAAGATTTTGCTGGGTAATTGTTCTATTACCGATGTTGTAATTATCCATAGAGAGGTTATTATCAGCAATATTAGTACCAATATTACTTGCAACTGGTACTGGAGAAAATTGATTGACCAAAGTAGTAGTTGCATGGGCACACGCCTTTAATACTGCCCAAGATAACATCGGAACTGAGGCAGCTAACATCTGAAATGTTGCAAACTAATGCAACAGAATTTCTGAAAAACTTCCCTGCGATAAGATATTTAAACCAGTAAGGTGACTCACGCCTTTACCGGCTAGGCTAATCATTCCTAAACAGTGAATCACAGTAAAAAATACCGACCAGCTAGTTACCCAGATAATCAAGGTTATCCAGGTCTTAAAGATAGTATAACCGCCTGGCAGCAACGACATTGGAAATACTACGAAAATGAGACAAATCACCAAGGCAAAAAATACTGATTGTAAGATAGGCATTATATTTGCTGCCATCTCTCCTGCAACCAGATAAGAAAAAGATTGTTGAAATAATCCTCTTGTTGCGTTCATACTAACTAATTGAGGATATATTCTAGATAGCGAAAACTTCTCTCTTAAATCATCATAAGCCTCGCGATTAGCATTTAGTAGCATTGCTTGCCTCATCCACTGATGAATATCCGTTTGCTCTTTTTGCAGATATTTTAAAGTATCAGCAGTCATGGCTTTTAATCTAGTTGCTAATATTTCTTGCCTATTAGACTGAAATCCTATGCTATGAGCAAATTTAGTTAGTAACCCATCATTTAATTCTTTATTAATAGCTGCTTTAATTAAAGGCGTTACCTGCTTACAGGTTTTAAAAGAAATAGCAGAGCTCACTGGATCTTTATAATAAATGCCAAAATTATTAGGCATATTCTGCTCAATAAAGGCAATTACATCACTTGCTCTTTGTGCTTCTGCTTTTTTACCTAAAATATTGCCAATAATGTATGGTTTCATAAAGCATTGCCTTAAGAATTCTTTTGCGTTGGTTAAAGTTACTGGATCTTCTATTTGAATATCCTTGATTTTACCAATAGCTTTTGCCCCAAACATAATACCGTTCTTCCTGCTTGATAACCCTTCATCAGGTGGAAGTAAATGCTTTTCTAACGTCTCTGATAAAGAGTAACTTATTTTTGATGATATAGAAGCAAAAAAAGCAACACCTACTGGAATATTATCAATTTTAACAGGAGCCTGCATTGATATTTCATCCTTAAGCCATACATTTGCTTTTGGAGCAAATAAAAAGATAAAAATAAATAAGGATGGAAAAAACCACTCCATAGCAAAAATACCAATATTGCCTCTAAAAATAGCTCTTGTTGCTGCCCAAATTCCACCAATTGTCAAAGCAAACTGACCTACCGGAGTAAAATACTCACTATTTGAGGCAAAGACTCTTCCTATGCCATTAAAAACTTGCCATAATATGTCTCCTCCACCAAATGTATGTATTACGTAATCTGTCATATTCTTTTTATTTTTTTATCTTTTTTGCTTATTTTATACCTACTTATCTACTTGCTTATCTAATTTTAATTTATAATTAACTTTTAAGTCCTCTCTTTAGCGATCAAATGTTGTTCTATTAATCTTGCTCTTCTATCAATCTGATCGCTACTAGTTAGCATATTACGCCATTTCTCTTGAGCAAAAAGTTGTACTCGATCTAAAGCTTTTAAGTAGGTAGTTAAATGATGATCTGCTACTCGTTTTTGTTTTAGCATGGTAACTGCTTTACGTACTTCTAAGATTACCTCCTTTAAATGCTGCAGTAAACTGTAACTAGCAACTAATTCTGAAGAACTATCTAAAATAGTAACTCCTGATATTGCTTCTAAAGTAATATAGTCATATACTGGAAATGCTTCCCCGATAGATGATAAAAAACTAATATCAGCATTACTAAACTCGTTATTACTAGCAAGTTTACTCTTTAATTCATCCAGCTTGGTTTTAGCCTTGCCTTGATATGATTGCTCTGGAGCAATACTAATATTGCGTCTTATTGCTGGATTTAAACAATGAATATTGTCACAATTATAAATTGAGGCAGATTCACCGCCTTTTAAATGAGCAATCCAGCTCTTTTCATCTTGAGCAAGTGACGCAAGAAAATAGACATTATTATCTCGAACTATAATAGTTCCTGTCATTGACATAATGGCATTTCTCATATTTTCAGGAATCCCTGCTTTTTCTGCTGCCTTGATAAAAATATTATAATTATCTAGCATTAGCTCTGGATCTTTATTTTGGATATTCGCTAAAGCTTGTTTCTGCTCTAAATCACTACGACATTTTTTACCGGCAGCAAAATAATCAAAGCCAGAGCTGGATTGTAAATCCTTGCAAACTGATTCTCTCACTGCTGAATCTTTAGGCAAAATGGAAGCGAAAATAGCTTTAGTCATTTCACAATCGCCCTTAGCAAATTGATTCATTTCCATAGCAAGATTTCTTAAATCTTTTAAGGCATTTTCTATTTGTGGAGCAAAGGTCTTAAGGCCCAATGAAAATGCATAAGCTTTTGCTTGCGAGCCTATATTTTTCATCAGCTGGACTAGCTCATCTCCTGAGATAATTGAAAAACTACCAAGATAAGAATCAATACCGCTACAGCTCATGTTTAACGAGGGAGGAGTAATAGAAATCGGATTGAAAGATGTTTTATTAGTTCTGATAGATAACCCTCCTGCCGCATAATAGCCAGCAGCTTGAGTCTGATACGCACCAGGTTTAGTGACATTAACGCTCATGCCTTGAAATACATCCTGTAAATCCCAAGCATAAGATGTTATTGCTTGTAACAATAAAACTATCATGAGAATATACATCACATGCTTTATGTAGATCACTTTTCTAAACTTATTGTTACTGATCATAATCATTAACCTTTAGTCCATTATAGTACTGCACTATCAATAAAATATTTTCAGCAATTTTATCTTCATTAATAATTCCTCTTGCAACTGGATATATTTGTTTGCCACTGCTATCCACTAAATACAATACCGGAACAAGATTTGTAGGATTAAGACGACTGAGCAACCCAGTATCCCTAGTAGTTTTTATATGTTCAAAATTTTTTCCATCATTGGAGACCAATAACAGCTGAAATTTATATTTATTGGCAAATTCTAGTACAATGGGAGTAAATGCATGACAATACTCATATCCTTGATTTACTTGCAGAATTAATCCCCAATCCTTAGCTAACAATCTTAGTTTTTTGCTGTTTTCTTCTTCTTGCCTTACTTCATATAATTTTTTATGTAAGGAATTTACTGGTTCATCCATGTTTACTAGCTTGTAATCTAATATCGTTGCTAGTTACCACATGGTAGCAAATTTATGTGATTTTTCTAAAATTTGTTTATGTAACCTTTGAGCAATAATAACATTTTCAAGAGTAGGATCATCTAAGGCTTTGTGCTGTGCTCTATTAAATTCCTTCTTTAAAGCGTCTATCCTTTCATCATAAGGCTCAAGTTCTGGCTCTTGCTTTTTTTTATCTTGAGAAAATTTTAATATTTCTGGCTTGTAAGCATGATCCTCGTTATACCACAAAACCCTTGAGGTTGTTGCCAAAAGTGATTATTTACATTAAACCTGATCATTTCATTTTTATTACTACTATCTAACTCCATAGTACCAGCAAATGCATGATTTGACCAATCATTGATTAATAACAATAAATTAATTACTAGTAATGTAATGGCTAGTAATGATTTATTTGTTATGTTTACCAGCCACTTCATCATTTTAATAGGATAAATTTGAATCAGTATGATTATTATTAAACCTTTATTGTTGCATTATAGTCATCTGGTTTTTTAGTTGCTGCGGAAAATTCTTATGCATTTTACTTTTAGCATGATCAAGTAAATCGCTAAATAACTCCTCTAAATCAAATTTAGAAAAATCTATTCTTTGCAGCTCTTCTACTGTAAAACCCCTGCAATTAGCATGTTGTGCTGTACCAAAACTAATAGATAATTGTTTTTTTGCCTTGTTCCTGAAATACTCGTGCAAGTTTTGAATTAAAACAACAATAAGTAGATTTCTTAGTAATACATGTCTTAAATACCTTATCTTTCTTAGCACAATATGTACCAACATAGTAGCACTGACCTTTTGCTCTTTTTAAGGCTAAAGCTTTTTCTTCTGCACTGCACCTACTTAATCCTAAATCCTTACCCCAACCTTTGAATCCAGAACAACAATTAAGAAAATTACCAATATTTGTTTTACGACAACTATCACTTGTACCTTTAAAAACCATAATCGGATTTGTTTGCATATCTTTTTTCATTTCATTTAACATTGCAAGATACCCAACATTCCCCATATCAGTATTAGGCACAATAGTTGCAGTATGACAATCCCCTCCTAAACAAAACATTTGAGCTCCAGCAAGAGAAGAGCTGAGTTCTTTTTCTCAATGTAACAGCTATAATTTCGACTCCACTGCAAACATATACTAGAGGCTTGCTTAATACAGTTACTACTTTTTAATTCACAACCTTGCTTCTTTAAATGATGACACCCATCTTTTGGCTCGCTACTACATTGATATTTAATTTGCTCTCGAAAGCATGGACGATTAACCCGATATTGATCATAAAATATCTTCTCTCCTCTTTCTAAACATACCGTACCTAGCTCATGATATTCATTATGCTCTATTAATGATTCTAATTCTTCTGGATAAAAAAGCCAATATTCTCCTTTTTCCTTAAATTCTTTTTCCTTTTCTCTAAATCTATATTTAAAATTATATTTATCCCACTTCACTTCATGTCTTCTACATTCCGTTAAATTTCCGCTTCCCTTTGGATTAATGCCAATTTCTTCACTAATTTGTTCTAAATTTACTCCTAGCTTTTGGGCAATAATACTTCTTACTTCATTTTGAGTGTTAATATCACTACGCATATGCATACCATATCGTTTCTTTTTCCAATAAACCGGATATAGCAAGTGGTAATGTAACCTACATATCTCCTCTCCAGATATATCAATAGTTCTATCTTGCCATGCTCCCCATTTATCTATTAATTCTGTTTCTAAATATAGCTTCCTCATTATATCAACCGTAAAATCTACCCCTTCAATACAACTCTTAGCAATTTTTGTTTTGGTAATTGTTTCACTATTAGAAAAACTATCTCCTTCTGTATGTCTTAAAGGATCTGCCTCAATTTTAACTGAATTAATAATCAAAGGGTTTTTAGGATTAATGTCATATTCTTGAGAAGCATCTATTTTTTTAAGCTCACTTTGTTGTAGTAATTGACCTGCTGAACTATTATTTAACATTTGACCGCCTTGCTTTGTTAAATCTTGATCACTCATATTACTTAAATTTGAAATATCTGCGTCTTTATCAAATATTACTTTATTGCCCATTTGATCAGGATTGCCAAGCCTGATACTATTTTCATATTGTTTAGCTCTATTATAACTATCTTGAATGTTAGCAATTGCATTAAAACTGAACAATACAATAATCATTGATAAAAACGTGAACCTCATGAATTTTCTTTGTTCATAATTTCTAAAGCATCATGTAATGATATGTGACCAGTTAGTCTTTTTACTCCCTTGCCTTCACTATTCACTATTATTGCTGGTACAGAAGTAATTTGATATTCCTCAAATAGATTGGGATCAATATCAAAACTAATATTAATTTCATCAGCTTTTGCTTTAGTTTCTAAAAAAGAATTATTTTTTAGACCTTGCATTACAAGTCTTGCTCCTGCTTGTTCTGCTTCAATATAATAACTCTTTAATGCTGAATCAGGCATTGAAAATGAGACAAAAATGTAGATTTGATTATATGTTTTAGTCTCTAATTTAGGTTGTACTATATTATGTAACAATACTTCTGGTTGTGCCAAAGCACTTGTGCTACCTAATATTAGTAAACAAGTTAAAATTATTGTTTTTAGGTTAAATTGCATATTTTTCTGTATCTTGTCATATCATTATAGCCTTAAAAGAGGCAGCAGGCTCTTTTCCTCCAAATCAAATAACCAAAATCTTCACCTTTAACAGGAAATTCTCTTCCCTGCTGCCAGGTAATTTCAGTCTCACCAATTTTTTTACAAGAATGCACCTCTGGTATAGGATAAGTCATCTGCAGTCTATATTGGCTCTTTTTGATTATTGGCATTGGATATTTAGAACATAATCCGCCACTCCCCATATAACCCCAGAGTAACAATTCCCTATGTAACTTAGCCATAAATTTAGCTACTATTAATGCAGAAGATCCAACTCCGCCATTATGAGAGCTAGTTGTACCGGTAAAGGGATAAAGAGAACCTTGACATCCCCCGCACCAAAACATCTTATCATTTGAGAGATTACCAGAACTACAGCTAATGCAATCAGCTATGCAAGCCGATTGAGCTGCAATACTTCCAAATAATAAACTTTCAGGATTTAATATAGCAGCCTTGTTATCATCTCCCCATAATGGATCAAATTCAGTTAAATATGCGATATCTACTTGTGACATCTCTAAACAGGCAAAATTAAGTAATATTTCAAGCCAGTAAATAACCGGATAGATATACCAAACACCTTTTTGCATGCTAGTTCCAAGATTAATGCCTCCAAGACTTACCATGCACATAGGGGATTTAGTTACATCTACCAGTCTTACCGGCTCCCAAAATCCAATTGGAATACCGGGAACTGGTATCGGAATCGAAGGCTTAGGGCAAAAACAAACAATTTGCCTTGGGTTATTAGTATCAGCAATAGAACTTGATACAATTTTTATCCCTCCAATAGTAATTGGAAATAAACATTTCCAGCAAACATCAGTTATGGGATTAACAAATCTGCCAACGCAGCCAATTGATGCATAACTATAATTACCAAGCAAAATAATTATAATAAACATTATTAACTTCATTATTACTTGTATATTTCAGAAGTTATTAAATCTGTATTTGCTTGACAACCTAACTTTGCTTGCTCTGCTATCATATTATTTTTCTCACCGGCGATTAGATATACTACTTCTCCACTAGATTTTACTATTGCATGCACCTTACCTTGTAATACATGATCTATTATCTTTTCTAAATTTTGCTTTGCTTCTGATAATTGCCACTTTTTCATAGATTACCTCCGGATTTTATCAGTGTTTATTCACACCTTAATTTTTTACTTAAATACTATGACATTTCAATTAATCTTTATTTCACTAATTTTTAATAAAATCCCTTCTTGCTCTATTACAGCTGGCACTGCTTTTATTTTAAAACGAGTAGTAAACACGCCACCTTGATCAAAAAATATTTGCTTGTTTAATTCTTGCCCAAGCTCTATAGGGTTTCCTTTAGTAAGTACTAATTTTCCTATTTGTGATTTAGACCACTTAACCTGCTGCTCATCATCTCCATCAATAAATATTAATGGTTCTCCCCAGCTTATTTTCTCTAAAGGATTTACATTTGTGCCAGCTTTTACTATGATGTTCCCCGCTTGATCTTTTATATCTGTCTTTTGTATAAAGCTCGGATCATAGTGCCAATTTCGGTTTATGCTTGCTTTTGCTAAAGCTAAGATAGCAGTTGGTCTAGAGATTTTTTGCTGTACTTTATTTTTAAATTCTTCCTGCATTTTCTCTAAAACGCCATTGTGTTTTACAGTTTGAAGTTTAGCCATAATGACCTCTAATAATGACTCTTCAATAATTGGAAATACATGGCCTCTGACTTCATAATCTTTAATTTTTACTTTAGCATTTCTATCTGTCACTGTACTAATTGCATTAACATTACTTACCTGTAATATAACTAAAAATAGAATAATATAACTGATGGCAATAATTTTTAGATCTAAATACCCCAAATCATATTTTCCCATAAAACTTTAAACCAAGCCTCTCTCGTCCAGTATATTATTGATGGCATCTGTAACGCTCATTCCCCAATTCATCCTATCTTCTATGGCTTGGTAATCCCTAGCATTAGTAGAGGTCAGCATTAGAGTAAATGGATCTAACATTAATCTTGCCACAACTCCATGAACACTTGGTCCATAAATCACTGCTTCACTATAATGCGGTGGATTTGAATGAATTGATTGCAGTAAATTTAGTTTCCAATCTTCATCGACAAAACCTGCAAGTTTGGGGTTTGCTCTCATTGCTTTAAAGCTCTCAGGATTTTGCTTAAGAATAACTTTATGTGATGAGTTCTCAAAGGCTTTTTCAGCAGCTGATCCTGCTTCCCTGAAGTAATCAGTTAATTGCTGAGTAGCAAGGGTTATTGAGCCGTTGTATTTTCTTGCAATTCTACCTGCTTCTTCAATAAATTCTCCAGATCTCTTGCCAGATAGTAATTTCCATGCTTCATCAATCATGATTAGAAAGGGACGCTTCCTATCACCTTTAACCATTGCTTGGTTAATATGAACAATCATGATTTGTACAATTACTGCAAGTAATGCCGGGCTACTACGAAGATGATCAGTTTCAATTACTACTATATCTGAGCTTAACGATAATTTTGCCTTACCATTTCCATTCACCAATGATAGGCAGTAACACCTTACTTTCTGAGGCAATAGTCCTTATGCCTCTACCAAGATTTGATAATGCTACGCCAATTCCTGCTATTTTATGGGACAATATTCCTTTAAACTTGTTTGTGAAAGAATTTGGTGCTGCTTCAACTAACTGCATCGGTAAACTAGCAAGTACCACCGCTAAATGATCATATTTACAAGGAACAAAATACCAACCACTTCGACGAAGCTGTGAGCAAAACTGTGATGCTGCTTGTTTGGCTTTATTCTTCTGATCCCACATAATGACATTTAAGTGGATATTTACTACTCTATCACCATTTTGTAAGCACGCTACTGCTCCTGCTAAATCTTGTGCTTCTAGTTGCAGATTAGGAAAGAATTTACCAATCCCAGCATTAATATTTCTCTCTAAAGCTTCTCTTTTGGTAATTGCTGCTGTTTTTGCAACTAATTGATTTGGTATAATCTGCAAACCAAAATGAATTAAAAAATTTGCTCTAATATATTCATCTCGTCTTAGCTCATTACCTAAAAACAAATCCATTGCTGATAATCGCCACTCATAAGGTCTTTTTCCTGCCTCTAGAGCGATAAATATTTGATTGTCATTAAGACCTACATAATCTTCCTTATCATATAAAGAAAAATTACTAGGTAAAATCTGCTCAGATAATATTTCATAAGGGTTAAGTTCAGGATGTTCTTCTTCCCTCCAGCCAAATATTAAACGGACAAATTTTAATAGCAATGTTGCCTCAACATTGTAAGTAGTAAGGCCAATTGATTTAAATGTATCTTGCAGCACTTCTCTTCTTCGTATCATCTCATTAATATCAATCGTCAGCGTCGGAATAGTGACTGAAATTAATAAAACTACATCTTTGATATTTCCCTCTTCCTTTGCTTTTTGCTCTAGAAACTTTACTCTTCTACTACTAAGCTCAKTAAAGATTGTACCTTTTCTATGTAATTGCCAGTTATCTAGATATTCTCTTATATGATCAGAGCCAATCATCAATATTTGAAAACTACTTCCTGCCGGTAAATTCTCATCACTTTTTAAAAATTCAGCTATCTCTCCTTGAGCTTGCAAGCTTGTTCCAACTAACGGCCAACCAAGTAGTACAAATCCTACTGAAGCTCTATTAAAAAACAAACTACTCTCCTTATCATATGATTCATAAACAAAATGTTTAGATAGTCTTGCCCGATCAAAATCTTTATCAATTCCTGATGTCATTATTATACCTTCCAGAGCATCTAGCAGAGCCTCTCGATTTAAAATTAGGCTTATCATTATTATTATTTGGATTAAACATATCAAAATCAGCCATTTTATTTACCTCATATAATGATTTACATTTTAGTCCTTGGGGCAGCGGGCAATCAAAATCGCTTCTATATGGCATCAATTTACAACTAGAAATACTAAAACTTAACATCACTAACAAAAGTAGATTAATTATTTTATTATTCATTAAAAATTACCAAGATGTTGTTGTTCTGACTGCAAATCAATATCTGTCATTTTATAAGTCCCATTATCCGGAGTAAAATTTTCTTGCAATTTAGTTTTTGCCTTAGTAAAACTTGTCACTTTATTCCTAGAATAATTTTGATTATTACTATAATTTATTCTATTTTGAGAATAATCAGTAGTAGTTGGTGGTAGTAATCTATCTACTTTGCCAGCATCTTTATTATTCCTTAAATCAAAACCTTTTCTAAATACGACATCTATTACTCTACCTGAAGCTACAACAATTACCGGACTCATACTTTCTGCCCGTTTAATTGCAAAATCAGCAAGCTTTTCTAAAGCATTACCGGTACCGGCATAAACACCAGCTTTTAGAGAATCCTGAGCTTTTAAGGCATTTTGCTGACCGGTAATCGGTGACACCGGAAATATGCTATTGCTTGCCTGGTTCTGGAAAAATTGTGCTATCCCGCCAAGTACGCCGTTAAGCACCGCCATTCTTGCGACATCTGATGATCTATCAACTACTATACCCTTAATGCCGGGCCTACCATCTTCTCTTATTAACCAACCTTCTACCGGTTTTTCAATTATCTCTCCATTACTATTTAGTAAAGATACTGTCTCTAACCGGCATTTAGCCCGCTCTGATGAAATATCCCCAGTGCAAGAACCAATTAAAATTGCTTCTTTGATTTGCTCTGTTTTATATCCTTTAGAAAAAATAGCTGTATCAACAAGCCTTATCATTATTGGCTCAGGAGATGCTGAGTTATTAGTGCCGGTTCCAACTACTACTCCAGTAAGCAGCACCCCTCTTGCAAAGCTGCCAGTAGTAATATAATCTTTAACATCTTTTTTTATCCTTAAGTCAGCTCTTTTTACATAGCCAAGTAATCTTTCTACTGGAGCAGTAGGAGCAGCAACAATGCTTTGCTCAAAGTTATTATCTAGTAAATCTTCTATTTTTTGATTATTATTAAAATCATTGCCATCATATAATATAGTTTCTTCATGAGGCTTCTCTAATGATTCTAACTTTTGACTAAAATCATCAATTTTAGTTTTAGTTTCTAAATATTTATTCTCTATTAGCTTCTCTAAATGATTCTGCATGTTTTTAACTTCATTTAATATTTCTGCAGTCCATTTAGCCCTTGGATCTATTGCCTGCTCTATCCCTGATATTTCCCTTGATTGTCTATCTTCCTGTAAATCTAAAGAAGTCTTTACCTCACTTTCTGCAAATCCATAAAATACCAAAACCATTATTACTCCTAAGCAAGCTAGAGTTACTAATGGTCTGTTTTTAATTATCTCTATAAACTCTGATAATCTTTTACTAAATGCAGATGGTAATTTATGATCCTCTACTTTACCTTGTACTTCTTCCTGCTTATTGAAATCTTGATCCATTGCTTTTAATCAATATCTTAATTATCTAACTAATTTTCATACCACTAGAGACCCACTCTAAATAAAATCCTAAAATAATACCAATAGCTACAATTGCTCCGGCAAGTCTTAAATTACCCCTGACTACTGCCCAGATTGAGGATAAAATCGTTGCCCCTGATATCCCGATAGTTTTAAGTTTACCAGTAGAGAGCCCACCAATTCGATCTAACTGTCCTTCCAATGTTTCTCCTAAAGCGATTTCAGATAGTATTACATTTACACAAAAAATTAATAATATTGGCAATAATGGGTAGGTTAATCCTCGATACTTTTGTAGTACTAAAATCACCTCCTTAATAACCTCATTATTATTTTCTTCTTCTCTTACATCTTTGTTTGTTACATTCATGATATTTCTCTTCCTTATTATTAGTTAATTTTGTTACTTCTTGTTCTAAATCAAACTTAATCAATCTAATCGGTGCTGGTTTGCTTTTAGTAAAATTCAGCATTAAATCTTGAATCGTACCATTTTCACCAATCAGGGTTAAGTAAAGTTTACTGCTATTTTGCTGCGGCAAAATAAATAAATAACCAGAATCATGCACTGCTACTTCTGCAGCTTCCCCCGGATGAATAAAAATATCATTAATCTTTTCTCCTTCGATATTAATCCTAGTTGGACCATCTTTGGCAATTTGTAATTCTAATAAAGAATCAGCATGTAATATATAGCTTATTCCATAAGCATTACTACTAAAGCTTGCCAGCATTATGCCAACAAAAACTACTAAGATCTGCAACTCTGACTGCAAACTTTTCATTACTTATTTACCTCTTCTTCCTTAATACCAGTAAGTAACAACAAATGATTAGCTCCTCGCTTGTAAGTTAACAAATAAGTTTTATCAGCTGCTATATGCTTATTCTCAGAAAACCAATAACGAAATGTGCCACTAATTATTACTCCATCTGCAATTACTTTTACTTTTTTAGGAAAAAATACTGATGAAATATTAGAGCCCTTAACAAAATTTAAATGTTCTTTAAAAAACTTATCTAATTGCTCTGTGTTACTAGACACCACCTTCATATCCGCTATTTGTCTCTCTACCTCCTCAGGCGAAGTAGTAAATAATTCTTTCATGACAAAAATTGCCCATTCTTTAAGATAAGTCTCATGATAGCTTTTGGATGATACTATCATCCGACGATCTGGCTCTATGGCTGGAATTAATAACCATTTTTCTTCCGTGCTAACTGTTTTAATCATTCCAAGCAGACTCGTAACTGCAAGCAGCAATGCGATAAGCAATAATATCTTATTATATTTAACTAGCTGCTGAACCCCGCTTTGCTTAAATAAATGATTCATTACTTGCCTACCTTTTTACCAAGTAAATTAGGATAAGAAGTAGGAGCATATAGCCATTTCTTAGCGACTAAATAACTCTTAAGCACAAAATATTCTGATAGTTTCTTGAACTTTTTAAATATATAGCAAAGTACAATACCAGCTATAATGCATATTACCCCAAGATTAGCATGTCCGCTATTCAGTAACACTATCCCAGGTACTATACCAAGTAAGATCACTAACCACTCATCTAAGCTCAGTCCCATATATTTTAAGGCAGTAGTTAGTGACCAATATAATCTTTGATTAGCACAATTATTATCCGTTCAAAGCTTTTAAATCAGCAGGTTTTAACTGTGAAGCAACTCATATTACTGATGATTTACGATTAGACACATTAATGCAAGTAATGTCTATTGCTTTTTGTCTAGCCTATCAAACTGGAGAGATTGTAGTTGTAGATAAACCAATAATTATAAAAAAACATGGTTATAGACAAAACAGTATATTTCGTGTCGGATTAGATACATTGGTGACTATCTTTTATAATATTTCTAACCAATCAGCCCATTGGATGTAGCTTTTGTGCTCAATATTTGTTCATACGGAGATAGCAAAATGAAAAATTGTCATGTAGTGAGAGATTTATTAGATATATTTTTATTATTATCTATATATAAGTAGTTAGCGAAATTTTTTTCAGGTTGAGCTGAAATTTCTTTCGGGTTAGAGCGAAAAATTTTTCGTGTATGGCTGAAATTTTTTTCGTTTTCAGCTGAAGATTTATGATTATAAGGTTGGAAATTTTTTGCTAATTTTACACAAGGAGTATTACGACATTTTATACCGTATCTAATTATTGTTGTAGTAGAGAGATAGATAAAGCCAGCTTGTTGTAATTCAAGTAGACATTGTCTAATTCTTCGTTGACAAACTCCTAAATGTTCTTGAAAGAAATGATAGGTTTCATTAAGTTCATCAATGCTATTATTATGATAGATTTGCAAGCGAAAGACTATGAGAGATAGAAGCTGCCTTGCAGTTTTACTTAAAATTTTACCATTACTAGAGGATAGATTACTCCATTCAGGAGGGATAAAATTACCAACAAAATTGTAGAAAATGATTGCACTATTATCATTGTGATCATGTGTTAGACAATCAGGAGTGAAATGTGATGAGCATATAGTGTGCATAAGACCTCAACTTAAACATCAGGTTTAATCGAGGTAACAAAGCAATTAAGATACCATTTTTCAAAATGCGATGAGCATATAAGCAGCATATGGCGTAGGGAGGTAAAATTAGCAGCTTAAGAAAAGCTTGGAGGTAAGGTGGTGGGCGATAGGGGATTCGAACCTCTGACCTTTACGATGTCAATGTAACGGTTCGTTTTACCTTACTTTTTGCCTTTTTCTTATAAACCAATTTATACCTCACAACTCTTTATATGTTAAGGGTTTTTTCTTACTACCAATACTATGCTTTAACTTTAGTAGAGTTGCAATAATTTGTCAATCTTTAAAAAATATTAGAAATTTTAAAATAGGATATGGATATAATGAGCATATAGCGAGTCAAATTTTATGATCAATTTTTACCTTGCAATTTACTTGGACCTTTTGAATTTATGAATCAATAATTACAATTATTAGTTGTTTATATTGTAAAAGTAATAATCAAGTTCATTGTAATTATATTTGATATAGAATTTGCTATTACAATTAAAACATACTACAGTTTTAAATATATATTTCGGTTAAGCTATGGTAGGTAATATTATGCCAGTTAAATCATTACTTTTTACTAAAGAAATGCTTCAAGAAATAAAAGCTCCAGAAGCAAAGCGAGATATATATAAAGATACCAAAGAAAAAGGATTATTGCTAATCGTCTCATACGGTGGTAGTAAAATATTTTATTTAGGAGTGGTACTTAGTAAAAAGTATCATAGAATCAAAATAGGAGTATTTCCCTATCTATCTATTATTGATGCAAGACTCAAAGCATCTGAGTTAAAAGGGAAAATTGCTCAAGGATATAATCCTATAGAAGAAAAAGCTAGATTATCTAAAGAGCCTACCTTTAAAGAGTTTTATGATAGATACCTTGATGAATACAGTAAAATTAATAATAAAAGATGGAAAGATTATGCTGCTTCTGTAGATAGATATGCAAAACATTTATATAATAGAAAAATATCAACCATTCAAAAAGCAGATATTCAAGAATTATTTAATAAATTGACGAAAACTGGTAAATATGGAGCTAATAGATTTCTTGAAGTTTTAAGTCCTGTATTTAGTAAAGCAATAGAATGGGAATTATTAACAGTAAATCCAGTTATTGGCATAAAGAAGCACAAGGAACAATCTAGAGATCGATATTTAACTAGGGAAGAAATACCACGATTTTTTACAGCAATATCAGAAGAGCAAAACCAGGTAATGAAGGACTTTTTCTTAATAGCTTTGTATACATCAGTTCGTAAGGATAATGTACTTACTATGCGTTGGGAACAGATTAGTTTTGCTGATAAACAGTTATATCTTCCAGATACTAAGAATGGTGATCCTCACCGTTTACCTTTATTAGATCAGGCAGTAGAAATATTAAAAGCCAGGAAAGAGCAATCTGATAGCATTTGGGTATTTCCAAGTGAGACAAGCAGTAGTGGTCATTTGCAAGAACCAAAGAAAGCATGGAAGAGGATTTGTAAAAAGGCAGGAATAGAAAATTTAAGAATCCATGATTTAAGAAGAACAATACCAAGCTGGATGGCAATGACCGGAGCAAATCAATATGTAATAGGACAGCTTCTAAATCATAGAGATCCAAGATCAACGGCAGTTTATACTAGACTTGCCACTGATACTGCTCGAGAATATATGCAAAGAGCCATTAATGAAATGATCTCTACAGTTCAACAGTAATAAATATAGTAAAACTTATATAGCTAGGAGGGTACATATATGCCATATAAAACAATGATTGATAACTTAAAAGATAATCACAGTTTATCTCTTAGTAATATAGGAGAAGGCGATGTTAAATCTCTAGCTCAAGCTCTAAAAGGTACTCAAATTACTAGACTTGATCTTAGTAATAATAACATAGGATGTAATGGTCTTAAGTATTTAACTCAAATTTTGAGAGACACTCAAATTACCACACTTAATCTTAAAAATAATAATATAATGGATGAAGGTGTAAAATATCTTACTGAATCTCTAAAAGAAATACAAATTACTGAACTTGATTTGAGTGAAAATAAAATTGGAAGCGATGCAGCACAATACTTAAATAAGATGCTGAGTAATACTAAAATGAGGTCTCTTTATCTTGATATCCATTACACAGAAGATGGTGATGTTAATAAGTATATATCTCAAAGATCATATTGTGATATTAAGAATATTCATATTACTATCCATAATAATAAAATAGGCATTAAGGGTGCTCAATATCTAAATAAAACCTTTCAAAATATTGCAATTGCTGAGCTTACACTTGATAGTCAAAACTTAGAAGCCGATGATGCTCAATATCTGGCTCAAGCTTTCAAAGATACTAAAATTAGTGAGCTTAAAATGTCTTACAATCATATTATGCAACTTAATGGTATTCAATATTTAGTTCAAGCATTTAAAGATAGTCAAATTGCCAAGTTAAATGTACATGCAGAAAAAATAAGAACTACAGGTGTTAAGTATTTAGCTGAATTTTTAAAAGAGGTTAAAGTTTTAGATCTTGATCTTCGTCTAAATTACATAGGAGATGAAGGTATGAAATATTTAGCACCAGCACTTAAAAATAGTGACATTATGTATATTGATCTTGCTTGGGATGATATAGAAGCTGAAGGAGCTAGATATTTAGCTGAAATCTTACAAAATTCTAAAATTCTTTTTATAGATTTGTGCAATAATAGTATAGGAGCTGATGGTGCTAGATATCTAGCAGATGGTTTGCCATATAGCCAAGTCACTGGTATTCATCTTCATGGCAATATGATTGAATATGCAGGATATCAATATCTTATTGATGTTGTTGATAATACCAATATATCTTGGGTTAATTTACATTGCAATAATATAGAGACAGGATTAGAAGAAGGAACCAAACTATGGCCTTATAGCATACCAAGAAATACTACTTCTATTGCATATGAAATACGTAATGTATTTAAAGAATTAGTATCACTAGATCCTATGAGTAATGAGTTTGAATTTATTGTACCTAGAAAGAATACATACCCTCATGTTGATATTGATCAATATGCTTTTTTGGTTAGAATTTTAAATGATAATCCAAATTCTAAGGTACATATTTTCGATATGATGTGTAAAAAGGATCATGGTAATGATTATGATTTTAATATAATGAACAAGATTAATGAGTTTATAGCAATAATGCCGAACAAATTTAATACATTTATTGATAGTAAATTACCGGATTTAGTAGAATTATTTGACAATTATAACTATGTAAATCTTGTAAAGCAATTTGAAGATATGAAACTGTATGATATTGTTCAAAATCTATTATTACATAGGGTATTATATTATGTAGATGAAAACCAGGAAATTTTACATCCATATATTTACAAGATGTTAGATAAATATAGTATGCCTTTATATAATGAACAGCTTGAACCGAATAAAAAAGAAGAAATAATTGCTTATTATCAAAGTCATCAAGAAATTGATGGTGTACAGGAAATTATAGATTTGTTAGGATCAGAATCTTTTAAGTAAAATTAATAATAAACCTAATTTAAACTTACTTTATTGATAGAAAATTGAATTGGTACATTTTCATTATTTTCTATAAGGAAACGATAATATTGTTTTGCAATATCCACAGCATCATAACTACAGCAAGACTGGATAGCAAGTTTTAAACATTCTAGTTTTAACTCTACATCATTTCTAAACATACACAACTCACCAATAATTTATTTCGTTAATATTAGCAAAATTACTGCTAGTTATCAACAAATTCATGGATAGAGCTATAGATTCTATCTCCAGATATCCACAGTTTTATATGAATTACAGTTTTTTTTATTATGGCTTAAAACTCCACTGGCAATGTAAAAATTAGGATGTTAATGTCATGACTAGCAAAACTTATCTATTAATGGAAATATCACTTAATTAATATGAATAATAATTGTGCTAATCAAAGATTATATTGGTCACTCTCTACTCCCCTAAAATATATGGCCTTAAGCTTAGATGAGTGGTTAGTTATCTTACTTGGTATAGTACCTGGGATAGTGTTACTGAATAGCGGACATGCTAAGCTTGGGATGATATGCATTATAGCTGGAGTTGTACTTTGTTATGCATTTAAGAAGTTTAAAAAATTATCGGAATATTTTGTACTTAAGAGTTATTTAGTCGCTAAGAAATGGCTATATGCTCCTACTTCTTATCCTAATTTACTTGGTAAAAAGGTAGGTAAGTAATGGATCATTTATTTAAGCAAAGCGGGGTTCAGCAGCTAGTTAAATATAATAAGAGATTATTGCTTATTACATTGCTGCTTGCAGTTACGAGTCTTCTTGGGATGATTAAAACAATTAGCACGGAAGAAAAATGGTTATTAATTCCAGCAATAGAGCCAGATCGTCGGATGATAGTATCATCCAAAAGCTATCATGAGACTTATCTTAAAGAATGGGCAGTGTTTGTAATGAAGGAATTATTTACTACTTCGCCTGAGGAAGTAGAGAGGCAAATAGCAGATATGAAGGTGGTGTCTAGTAATACAGAGCAGCTGGATAAATTTTTTAAGGAACATTTAGATTTTGTTAAGGGCTCTGGAATTTGCTCAGTATTTTTTCCTAAAAAGGTAAAAGTCATTGAGGATGGAGTATTAATTAATGGAACATTTCGTTATTGGTTTTCTGAGAATAAGCATATAGCAACTGATAAAACTTATTTGTTAACCTATAAGCGAGGAGCAAATCATTTATTATTACTTACAGGAATTAAAGAAGAAGAGGTAAATAAGTAATGAAAAGTTTGAAGTCAGAGTTACAAATCTTAGTAGTGTTTATTGGAATAATGCTTGCAAGCTTTAGTAGTAATGCTTATGGGATAAGCTATATGTTACATGCTGATTCTTTGTTAGAGCTGCAAATAGCTAAAGATGCTCCAACTAGAATTAACATAGAAGGAGAAAAGATCAATGATATTTTTATTCATCCTCAAATCGCCGCAGAAGTAGCAGTGCATAATTCAGGTTGTTTATTTATTTTGCCACAGCAAGATAGCAGTAAACTGTATCTCACTCTAATTGGAGAAAATGGTACGGTCCAAGATTTAATGTTGAATTTTACTAAAATCAAACCAACACCAATTAGACTTATTAAGTTTGGTTTAGAACAAGAAGTAATAAAGTTAACTAATAACAAAGAAGAGAAGCATCATGAATGTAAAAAACAAAGATGTAATAGAAAAAGAAAATAAAAAACAGTGTTTAAGAATAATATATCCTTTATTGCCGGTATTATTAATTTTTTGTGTAAATGTGATACTATCTGAAGTAGCTTTAGGAGAAACATTAGAAGGACAGTTAGACCGCATTGGTGGACTCTCTACCGGTAAACTGAAAACTATCGGGATATCAGGAGCAACGATTTTGTCATCAATCTGGGCAGTGGTCAGGGGTAATTTAAGGCTTGCTGGAGCAATCGTTGCTATTGGTATTATTTTAGGGTTTTATTTAGAGTGGGTCTCTAGTGGTATGAAAATCAGTTAGATAATTAGGATATTGATTAAAAGCAATGGATCAAGAGTTCAATAAGCAGGAAGAATTACAAAGTACAGTAGAGGATCATAAATTACCATCTACATTTAGTAAAAGATTATCAGAACTCATAGAGATAATTAAAAACAGACCATTAGTAACTTTAGCTTGCATAGGCGTGATAATGGTTTTGGTATTTTATGAATTTGCCGAAAATGAGGTCAAAACTTCCCGAGGTTTACAAGAAGATAGACAATCAAGGGAAATATCAGGGATAGAGCAGGCAATAGATCCAAGGGCTAAATGGACTGCAGAAATATTAAATGAAGTCAAAAACATGCAGAATCATTTGGAAAAGCTAATAGAGAATAAATATTTAGAAACTAAAACTAAAATTGATGATTTTAGTCAAAAGTTAGAATCATTAGAGAAGCCTCTTAAAGAAACTATATTATATGATGGCAATGATTTTAATAATGATCAAAAGATAGAAGATTTATTAGATAATAACTTTGAGCAAAGCATTGCTGCTGCTCCTACTGCTCCAGTAAAAAGATTACTTGGTTACGTAAAAAGAGCTGATGTGGAACTCAAAAAAGATTTTAAAGATTATATTACTACTGGTAGCTTTGCACGGGGGGTGCTGCTTACTGGTGTGGTGGTTGGAACTGGCACTAATAATGCAGCTTCGCCTGAGCCCATAATGATAAGGCTTGTTGATACAGCTATTTTTTCTAAAGGCTATAAAACGGAGCAAATCAAAGAAGCAATTTTAATTGGTTCTTGCAGCGGGGATATATCATCGGAGCGGGCTAAATGCCGGTTAGAGACGGTATCTTTACTAAATAGTAATGGAGAGATCATTGAAAAACCGGTAGAAGGATGGTTAATAGGAGAAGATGGTAGACCTGGAATTAAAGGGATAGTTGTTGATAGATCATCAGATGTAGCAAGGATGGCGGTGCTTAACGGCGTACTTGGCGGGATAGCACAATTTTTTCAGAACCAGGCAAGCAATGGCATATTTCCGGTGTCACCGATTACCGGTCAGCAAAATGCCTTAAAAGCTGCTGACTCTCTTAAAGCCGGTGTTTATTCCGGTACCGGTAATGCTTTAGAAAAGCTTGCTGATTTTGCAATTAAACGAGCAGAAAGTATGAGTCCGGTAATTGTTGTCACTTCAGGTAGAGTAATAGATGTTGTATTTAGAAAAGGTTTTAATTTAAGAGAGAATAAAGAAGCTGCTAAAGTAGATAGAGTACTACCACCAACTACTACTGATTATTCGCAAAAGGAAGCAAATTATAGTAATTATCAAAATTATGCCGGGAATAAAGTGACAAGTTTTACTAAGGCAAAAACTAAATTGCAAGAACGTTTTACTCGGGATAATGATGATTATGAGATGACGGATATTGATTTGCAGTCAGAACAACAACATCCGGGTAATTTTTAATGAATAATAAAATAATTAATCTGCTTTTGTTATCGATGTTAAGCTTTAGCGTTGCTAATTGTAAGTTGATGCCATATAGAAGCGATTTTGATTGCCCGCTGCCCCAAGGACTAAAATGTAAAGCTTTATATGAAGTAAATAAAATGGCTGATCAGAATATGTTTAATCCAAATAATAATAATGACAAGCCTAATTTTAAATCGATATGCTCTACTAGATGCTTTGGAAGGTATAATAATGATATCAGGAATTGATAAAGATTTTGCTCGGGAAAGACTAGCTAAACATTTTGTTTATGAATCATATGATGAGGAGAGTAGCTTGTTTTTTAATAGAGCTTCAGTAGGATTTGTCCTGCTTGGCTGGCCACTGGTTGGGACAAGCTTGCAAGCTCAAGGAGAGATAGCTGAATTTTTAAAAAGTGATGAGAATTTACCGGCAGGAAGTAGTTTTCAAATATTGATGATTGGCTCTGATCATATAAGAGAATATCTAGATAACTGGCAATTACATAGAAAAGGGACAATTTTTGCTGAGCTTAGTAGTAGAAGAACAAAATTTTTAGAGCAAAAAGCAAAGGCAGAGGGGAATATCAAAGATGTCGTGTTATTAATTTCCGTAACTATTCCGACGCTGACGATTGATATTAATGAGATGATACGAAGAAGAGAAGTATTGCAAGATACATTTAAATCAATTGGGCTTGCTACTTACAATGTTGAGGCAACATTGCTATTAAAATTTGTCCGTTTAATATTTGGTTGGAGGGAAGAAGAACATCCTGAACTTAATCCTTATGAAATATTATCTGAGCAGATTTTACCTGGTAATTTTTCTTTATATGAAAAGGAAGATTATGTAAGTCTTAATGATAATCAAATATTTATAAGCTTAGAGGCAGGAAAAAGACCGGCAGAGTGGCTTTTATCAGCCATGGATTTGTTTTTAGGTAATGAGCTAAGACGAGATGAATATATTAGATCAAATTTTCTGATTCATTTTGGTTTGCAAATAGTGCCTAATCAAGTGATAGCAAAAACAGCAGCAATTACTAAAAGAGAAGCTTTAGAGAGAAATATTAATGCTGGGATGGGTAAATTCTTTCCTAACTTAGCTAGTGAAGCACAAGATTTAGCAGGAGCAGTAGCGTGCTTGCAAAGTGGCGATAGAGTAGTAAATATCCACTTAAATGTCATTATGTGGGATAAGAAGAACAAAGCCAAAGGGGCAGCATCACAGTTTTGCTCACAGCTTCGTCGAAGTGGTTGGTATTTTGTCCCTTGTAAATATGATCATTTAGCGGTGGTACTTGCTAGTTTACCGATGCAGTTAGTTGAAGCAGCACCTAATTCTTTAGTGGGTAAATTTAATAGATTCAATAACATATTTAATAAAAAGACTCGGGGAGTTGGCATAGCATTATCAAATCTTGGTAGAGGCATAAAAACTATTGCTTCAGAAAGTAAGGTGTTACTTCCTATTATTGGTGAATGGAAAGGGGATTTAAGCTCTCCTGGAATGCTGCTTACTGGTAGAAGAGGACAGATAATGTATTGGTCTCCCTTTGGCTCAGCATTAATTGGCTCAAATTTATATAGCACAGCTGCAACTCCAAATGAAAATTTTAATCTTTGTATAGCAGGAGTGCCAGGCTCTGGTAAGTCAGTGTTTATGCAAGAACTAATGCTATCGGTCTTAGGCACTGGCGGCAAAGTGTTTGTTCTTGATTATGGTAGATCATTTAAAAGAACCTGTTTGCTACTGGGCGGTAATTATATTGAATTTGATGTAAAAAATCCTATTTCTATTAATCCATTTTCAGAAATTCCAGCAGACGGCAGCGAAGGCTCAATTGAAGCACAGGCAGATTTTTTAGCAAGTTTTCCATCGATTCTAGCAACTATGGCAGCTCCTCAGTATGGCACTAATGATTTACAGCAACCAATGCTACAAAAAGCCTTAATAGCTGTTTGGCAAGCAAAAGGAGCAAGAGCTGAGATAACTGACATAGCAGATTGGTTGCTTAAAAGAGAAGAGTCTTACTCGCAAGAACTTGGTAATATGCTATTTCCATTTACCCGTGATGGGCAATATGGCAAGTTTTTTAGTGGTAAGGCAAAATTATCCTTAAGCTCAGATATAGTAGTAATTGAAACTGATCATCTTCGCAGTAACCAGGCACTACTTGCAGTAATTGTACAAATCATGATTGTTCATATTAACCAAGCAATGGTTAAAGGTGATAGGAAGCGTCCCTTTCTAATCATGATTGATGAAGCATGGAAATTACTATCTGGCAAGAGATCTGGAGAATTTATTGAAGAAGCAGGAAGAATAGCTAGAAAATACAACGGCTCAATWACCCTTGCTACTCAGCAATTAACTGATTACTTTAGRGAAGCAGGATCWGCTGCTGAAAAAGCTTTTGAGAACTCATCACATAAAGTTATTYTTAAGCAAAATCCTGAGAGCTTTAAAGCAATGAGAGCAAACCCCAAACTTGCAGGTTTTGTCGATGAGGACTGGAAGCTAAATTTACTACAATCAATTCATTCAAACCCGCCGCATTATAGTGAAGCAGCGATTTATGGACCAAGTGTTAACGGAGTTGTAGCAAGGTTAATGTTAGACCCATTTACTCTGATGCTAACATCTACTAATGCTAGGGATTACCAAGCCATAGAAGATAGAATGATCGCAGGAATGAGCGTTACAGATGCCATCAATAATATACTGGATGAGAGAGTTTTTTTTGTCAATACCGGCTGAAAAATGATACAGATTTCTAATATTACAATGGTTGAAAATTAATACAGCACACACTATGCTATGTTGAATAATTAATTGCTTAATATTGAGATATTATTACAGTTATTCCTTATCAAAATATACTTTTATAGGGGTTAAAATCATCTTGGAGCAACATAGCATAAATTTTGAATGATAATACTGTATCAATTTTTATCCGTTGTTCTGTATCATTTTACTTCCGTTGCTAACAGCTTAAAAACGTGGCAAAATATGACAGGGTATTTAGATCTAAAAATTATTATTATAAGTTCCTTTGTTTTATTTGTTATTATGTTGAAGGTAAGTTATGTAAATGCACACAATAATAATTTGGCTATAAGCATAGATAATAATTCTAAAATAGAAATTAGAGATTATGAAGTCCAAGGTCATGTATTTCCAATTATTGAAGAGTCATTACTAGAGGTCATTATGGCTAAACTTCAAATAGCAAAACAAAATGGCGTTTTAGAGAAAATGCAGGAAGAATTTAAAAATAAGGTACAGCAAAAAATATCAAGACCAACTCCGGTATTGGCTCTAGCAAAAGCAAGCATAAACCGAAATTGGCACTATGATCCGAGCTTTATACAAAAGACAGATGTAAAAGATCAAGCAGGAAACATCATAGTAAAAGTTGGCACAAATGTAAATCCTTTGGAGAAAATAAGCTGGGGAGAAGCTTTAAT
Organism: Rickettsia endosymbiont of Ixodes scapularis; assembly: GCF_000160735.1. Classification (NCBI taxonomy): domain Bacteria; kingdom Pseudomonadati; phylum Pseudomonadota; class Alphaproteobacteria; order Rickettsiales; family Rickettsiaceae; genus Rickettsia; species Rickettsia endosymbiont of Ixodes scapularis. The sequence goes on from NZ_CM000770.1 coordinate 706,189, forward strand.
ATTTATTGATGGTGATGATGAGCAGCAAGTTAAGTGGGCTAAATCAAAAATAGGAAAATTAGTACTCACGAGTGGCAATCCTATTAAGCTAGCACAAAAGTTAAATAAGCCAGTGTTTTTTGATCAAGGTGGCGTGCTTACTACTCGTTTTAAAATAAAAGCAGTACCGGCTATTGCCCGGCAGGAAGGTAAATTACTTAAAATTAGCGAAATCAAGATTAATTAAAATGTTATAGTATTTAAGTAAAAATTAAGGTGTGAATAAAAACTGATAAAATCCGGAGGTAATCTATGAAGAAGTGGCAATTATCAGAAGCAAAGCAAAATTTAGAAAAGATAATAGATCATGTATTACAAGGTAAGGTGCATGCAATAGTAAAATCTAGTGGAGAAGTAGTATATCTAATCGCAGGTGAGAAAAATAATATGATAGCAGAGCAAGCAAAGGTAGGTTGTCAAGCAAATACAGATTTAATAACTTCTGAAATATACAAGTAATAATGAAGTTAATAATGTTTATTATAATTATTTTGCTTGGTAATTATAGTTATGCATCGATTGGCTGCGTAGGAAGATTTGTAAATCCAATAACTGATATTTGCTGGAAATGTTTATTTCCAATTACTATCGGAGGAGTAAAAGTAGTGCCAAGCCCTATGGCTGATACTAATAACCCAAGGCAAATAATTTGTTTTTGCCCTAAAGCCGGCATTCCTATGCCAATTCCTGGTATTCCAATTGGATTCTGGGAGCCCGTGCGGTTAGTTGATGTAACGAAATCTCCTATGTGTATGGTAAGCCTTGGTGGTATTAACCTTGGTACTAGCATGCAAAAAGGAGTTAAGGATGATATAGAGGGAAGTAGCTTTTATCATGTACATTGGTATATATATCCGGTTATTTACTGGCTTGAGATATTACTTGATTTTGCTTGTTTAGAGATGTCACAAGTTGACGTAGCATATTTAACTGAATTTGATCTGTTATGGGGAGATGATGCTAAATCTGCAATATTAAATCCTGAGAGTTTATTATTTGGCAATATTGCAGCTCAAAGTGCATGTATAGCTGATTGCATGAGCTCTAGTTCTGGTAGTCTTTCTAATGATGGGATGTTTTGGTGTTCAGGCTGTCAAGGTTCTCTTTATCCCTTTACCGGTACAACTAGCTCTTATAATGGCGGAGTTGGAACTTCTGCATTAATAGTAGCTAAATTTATGGCTAAGTTACATAGAGAATTATTACTCTGGGGCTATATGGGAAGAGAAGGATTATGTGGTAAATATCCAATGCCAATAATCAAAAAGTGCCAATATAGACTGCAGATGACTTATCCTATAACGGAAATTCATTCTTGTAAAAAGATTGGTGAGACTGAAACTACCTGGCAGGGTGCACGCGAATTCCCAGTTAAAGGTGAGGATTTTGGTTATTTGATTTGGCGTAAACGCAGTTGCTGTCTCTTTTGATTTTATAATGATGATGTAGAAGCTAAATTTACAAATATAGAGATATGCAATTTAACTTAAAGGCAATAATTTTAACTTGTTTACTAATATTAGGTGGAACAAGTTCTTTGGCACAACCAGAAGTATTATTACATAATATACTACAACCTAAATTAGAGCCTAACACATATAATAATATCTATATTTTTGTTTCATTTTCAATGCCTGATTCAGCATTAAAGAGTTATTATATTGAAGCAGAACAAGAAGGAGCAAGACTTGTAATGCGAGGTCTAAAAAATAATTCTTTTTTAGAAACTAAAGCAAAAGCTAATGAAATTGGTATTAGCTTTGATATTGATCCAAATCTATTTGAGAAATATCAAATTACTTCTGTACCGATAGTAGTGATAGATAATAACCAAGGCAAAGTTAAAAAACTAGCAGGTCATATAGGATTAAATGATGCATTGCAGATAATGCAAGAGGAACAAATGTGAGACAAAGTATTAATATTATTATGTTAGTTACTTTAGTGATGAATGCGATCAGTTCTTACTCTGCTACTATGGAGGATAGTTATAATAGTGCCAGACAGTATGAACACAGTATTAAGCTTGGTAATCCTGATCAAATAGGCAATAAGATAATATTTGATAAAGAGGTAAATATATCAAATTTAAGTAAAATGAATGATCAAGACTTAACAAATCAAGGTAGTGTTATGTTAAATAACTCTGCACAAGGGCAATTACTGCAACAAAGTGAGCTGAAGAAAATAAATGCAATGCAAGAATATGACCTTAATCCTAACAATCCCGTAATTAGTAATTCAGCTAAGATTGAGGCAGAGCCATTAAGGCATACAGAAGGGACTGCACTTAATGTTAGTGAAAAAGTAATTAAAACCAAAATTAATAAGAGTTGCTGTGAAGGGGTAGAATTTGAAATAGATGTTATCAGGAATCTTATACTAGATGCTGAATTAATAGATAAATGGGGTGATTGGCAAGATAAAGCAATAGCATTTTCAGGTCTTGAGATAAGTAACAGTTATCGTCACTGGCTTTATCCTGTCTTTTGGAAAAAGAAAAGACGTTTAGGTAAGCGTAAAACAATATACAGCATGCATATGCATAATAATCAGATCATAATGGAAGAAGTGAGAGCAGCTATTGTTGCTAAGTTAAATACTTCCCTTGATCATATTGATACATATATCGGCATTTCTCCTCAAGGAGAAGGAGCATTAACTGAAGCCTGGGATGGTGATATAGTAAAATGGGATAGATATGTTTTTACTTATAAATATCGTGATAAGATTAAAGTATTTAGAGAAAAAGGTGAGTACTTCCAAATAGTAAATGAGCTTTCAGAAGCTTTAGTTGAGGAAAATGAATGCCATGAAATAAATCGCATATGTCTTGAAGCTGGTAATAAGTTGTTTTTTAATCAATATAATGTTAATCGTCCATGCTGGAGCGAGCAAATTAAATATCAATGTAGTAGTGAGCCAAAATATGGGTGTGATCATTTAAAGAAGCAAGGTTGTGAACTTGCAAGGAGCAATTGCATTAGGCAAGCTGCTAGTATCTGTTTGCAATGGCACAAAGATTACATATGCTCTAATGAGAAAAAAGAGCTTAGCTCCTCTATAGCAGGATCACAAATGTTTTGTTTAGGAGGGAATCGTCATACTGCAACTATTGTGCCAAATACTGATATGGGGAGTGTTGGGTATCTTGCAATGTTAAATGAAATGAAAAAAGATATGCAGACAAATCCGATTTCAGTATTTAAAGGTCATGCCAACAGTTGCCGCAAAACAAATATTGGCAATTTTCTTAATTGTTGCTCTGGATTCAAAGGTTGGGGTAAGGATTTAGGGCTGAGCCAGTGTAATGCAGAAGAAAAAGCCTTAGCCTTAAAAAGGGCAAAAGGTCAGTGCTACTATGTTGGGACATATTGTGCTAAGAAAGATAAAATATTTAAGACATGTATTACTAAAAAATCTACTTATTGTTGTTTTTATTCAAAACTTGCAAGAGTATTTCAAGAGCAAGGCAAAAAACAATTAGCTATTAGTTTTGGCACAGGGCAGCAGGCTAATTGTCGTGGGTTTACAGTAGAAGAGTTACAAAGAATAGATTTTTCTAAATTTGATTTAGAGGAGCTATTTAGTGATTTACTTGATCATGCTAAAAGTAAAATGCATAAGAGCTTTCCACAGCAACTAAAAAACCAGATGCCTATAATGCAACAACAAAAATTTAATAATAATCATACTGATTCAAATTTATCCTATTAAAATGATGAAGTGGCTAGTAAACACGATAACTAAATCATCACTAGCCATTACATCACTAGTAATTATTTTATTGTTACTAATCAATGATTGGTCAAATCACGCATTTGCTGGTACTATAGACTTAAATGCTAATAGTATAAATAAAATGATAGGATTAGATTTAGCAAGCAACAATGAAGTAAAAGATAGCACTCAACCAAAAGGTTTTCTTTGGTATAATGAGGATCATGCTTACAAGCCAGAAATATTAAAATTTTCTCAAGATCAAAAAAAGCAAGAGCCAGAACTTGAGCTTTATGATCAAAGGATAGAAGCTTTAAAGAAGGAATTTAATAGAGCTAAGCGTAAAGCCTTAGATGATCCTACTCTTGAAAATGTCATTATTGCTCAAAGGTTACACAAACAAATTTTAGAAAAATCATATAAATTTGCTACTATGTGGCAGCTTGCTACCTTACTTGATTATAGTCTTACAAACGAGAATATACCTGCAAATTCATTGCATAAAAAATTATACGAGATAAGACAAGATAAAGACAGCAGCCAAAAACTAAGATTTTTAGCTAAGAATTGGGGATTAATTCTGCAAGTAAATCAAGGATGTAATTACTGCCAGGCATTTATCCCTATTGTAAGAGAATTTGCAGATAAATATGGCTTTCAATTAATTTTTGTAAGTAATAGTGAAACTAGATTTCAAGGGATACCAACCATTAAAGATACTGGTTTGTTACAAACACTAAATCCTGCAAAGCTTGTACCGGTATTATATTTAATCGATAGCAGCGGCATACAAATATATCCAGTTGCAAGAGGAATTATTAGTGAAGATAAAATTGCTGAAAATATTTTATTGGTAATTCAGCACTATAATAGACTAAAGGTTAATGATTATGATCAGTAACAATAAGTTTAGAAGAGTAATCTACATAAAGCATGTGATGCATATTCTCATGATAATTTTATTGTTACAAACAACAACAACTTATGCTTGGGATTTACAGGATGTATTTCAAGGCATGAGCGTTAATGTCACTAAACCTGGTTCATATCAATCCCAAGCTGCCGGCTATTATTATGCAGCAGGAGGGTTATCTATTAGAACTAATAAAACATCTTTTAATCCGATTTCTATTACCCCTCCCTCGTTAAACATGAGCTGTAGTGGTATAGATTCTTATCTTGGTAGTTTTTCGATTATTTCAGGTGAAGAGCTAGTTCAGCTAATGAAAAATATTGGTACGCAAGCAAAAGCTTATGCATTTTCATTGGGTCTTAAAACTTTTGCTCCACAAATAGAAAATGCCTTAAAAGATTTAAGAAATCTTGCTATGGAAATGAATCAATTTGCTAAGGGCGATTGTGAAATGACTAAAGCTATTTTCGCTTCCATTTTGCCTAAAGATTCAGCCATGAGAGAATCAGTTTGCAGAGATTTACAATCCAGCTCTGGCTTTGATTATTTTGCTGCCGGCAAAAAATGTCGTAGTGATTTAGAGCAGAAACAAGCTTTAGCGAATATCCAAAATCAAGATCCAGAATTAATGCTGACAAATTATAATATTTTTATCAAGGCAGCAGAAAAAGCAGGAATCCCTGAAAATATGAGAAGTGCCATCATGTCCATGACTGGAACTATAATAGTTCGAGATAATAATGTATATTTCCTTGAGTCACTTGCTCAAGATGAAAAGAGCTGGATTGCTCATTTAAAAGGCGGAGAATCTGCCTCAATTTATACTTGTGATAATAGTAATTGTTTAAACCCAGATCTAAGACGTAATATTACTATTGTTCTAGATCAATCATATCAAGGCAAGGCTAAAACAAAACTAGATGAATTAAAGAGCAAACTTACAAGTAATAACGAGTTTAGTAATGCAGACATATCTTTCCTATCTTCAATAGGGGAAGCATTTCCAATATATGATTATATTACTTTAGAAGCAATATCAGGAGTTACTATTTTAGATAGTTCTTCAGAATTAGTTGCTAGTTACAGTTTACTGCAGCATTTAAAGGAAGTAACCTCAGAGGTAAGAAAAGCAGTTACTATGCTCAAATCAAAGCAAGTAGCAGATCATCATTTAACCGCTTACTTAAAAGCTTTAGATAGAGTGCAACTTTTTGCTCAAGAAAAATGGAGTAATATGCTAACAAGTAGTGATCAGATTGATAGAAGAGCAAGATTAATAGAACAACATTTAATCGCTAAAGAGAGGGCTTAAGTATAAATTAAAATTAGATGAGCAAGCAGATAAGCAGGTACAAAAATAAGCAAAGAAGATAAAAATATAAAAAGAACATGACAGATTACGTAATACATACATTTGGTGGAGGAGATATATTATGGCAAGTTTTTAATGGCATAGGAAGAGTCTTTGCCTCAAATAGTGAGTATTTTACACCAGTAGGTAAATTTGCTTTGACAATTGGTGGAATTTGGGCAGCAACTCGTGCTATTTTTAGAGGTAATATTGGTATTTTTGCTATGGAATGGTTTTTTCCATCCTTATTTATTTTTATCTTTTTATTTGCTCCAAAAGCAAATGTGTGGCTTAAAGATGAAATATCAATGCAGGCTCCTGTAAAAATTGATAATATCCCAGTAGGTATTGCTTTTTTTGCTTCTATATCATCAAAAATAAGTTACTCTTTATCAGAGACGCTCGAAAAGCATTTACTTCCACCTGATGAAGGGTTATCAAGCAGGAAGAATGGGATTATGTTTGGAGCAAAAGCTATTGGTAAAATCAAGGACATTCAAATAGAGGATCCGGTAACTTTGACCAATACAAAAGAATTTTTAAGACAATGTTTTATGAAACCTTATATAATTGGTAATATTTTAGGTAAAAAAGCAGAAGCACAAAGAGCAAGTGACATCATTGCTTTTATCGAACAAAATATGCCCAATAATTTTGGTATTTATTATAAGGATCCAAGTAATTCTGCTATTTCTTTTAAAACCTGCAGGCAAGTAACTCCCTTGATTAAGGCAGCTATTAATAAAGAATTAAATGATAGGTTATTAACTAAATTTGCAAATGGTATAGGCATTAGCTCTGATAGGCAAGAGATATTATCTAGCAGATTAAAAACTATGACCTCTGATACTCTAAAATATCTTAAAAAAGAACAAACAGATATTCATCAGTGGATGAGACAAGCAATGCTACTTAATGCTAATCGTGAAGCTTATGATGATTTAAGAGAAAAATTCTCACTTTCTAGAATATATCCTCAATTAGTTAGTATGAATGCGACCCGCGGGTTATTTCAGCAATCCTTTTCTTACCTGATTGCAGGAGAGATGGCAGCAAATATCATGCCTATCTTACAATCAGTATTTTTTGCTTTGGTAATTTGTCTCATTTTCGTAGTATTTCCAATGTCAATGTTGCCCGGTGGTTATACTATCTTTAAAACTTGGATAACATTAATCATTTGGGTAACCAGCTGGCCAGTATTTTTTACTGTGATTCATTGTTTAGGGATGATTAGCCTAGCTGGTAAAGGCACAAGTCACTTTACTGGTTTAAATATCTTATCGCAAGGGAGTTTTTCAGAAATTCTGTTGCATGAGTTTGCAACATTTCAGATGTTAGCAGCTTCAGTTCCGATGTTATCCTGGGCAGTATTAAAGGCTTGTGCTCATGCAACTACTACTTTGGCCAATCAATTTTCTCCAGTACCGGTTGCAAGTAATATTGGTGCTAATATTGCTGATAATAACCTTGCTATGGATAATTATAGCATCGGTAATCGAACAATTGCCCAGCAAAATCTTACCCCAACTTTACAATTGGCAGGAGGAATTATTGATGATGGAGGAATGAGAGTAACCAGTACTGATAGTGGTAGACAAGTACTGACTCAAGCAGTAGACTCACTTGTTAATAACTACCGCTCTTCTAAATTATTACAGGATAGTTATCAATCTCAGTTTATGAGCTCACAAAGTTATCTTGACTCATTAAATGATAGATATAGTAATTTAACTACTACAGGTAATTCTATGGCAACTGAGATAGGAAAAAGATTAAGCTATGAAGAAGCAAAATCTATAGGTATTACTGATAGCCAGTATCTAGCCTTGCAGCAGATGAATTCAGATAGCATCGCTGCTACTGATCATACTGGTAGCAGTAATAGAAAGGGAACTAGTACTAGTGCAAATATAGGTTTAAATGTACCTAGCATAGGAGGAGTAACAGTTCGAGCAGATAATGATCAAGGAAAAGAACGAGGAAAATCAGTAAATCAACAGCAATCATATAATGAAGCATTATCTAAGATTAAAAGTGCTACTAAAGATGGCAGATTAGGTCATACAAATAGTGATCTGCAATCACTTAGTAATAATCTTAATAGTAACTTCTCTGAGCAACAATCTGTAGGGCAAGAAATAACTAGAACTAAACAAAATATCGAGCAATTAAGCTATAACATGAACTATATAGCACAAAATTCTGCCTCTATTGATCGTAATTTAAATGAATCAGTATTAAATAGCATAATTGCCAAAAATATTCCTGGAGTAAGTAGCAAAGAGCAGGCTGCTATGTGGGCAAGTACTCACCAACAAGAAGCCGAACAAATCGCTTTAGATATAGCTAAAATCAATAATATTATACCGCAAGACTTAAGTTCTGTAAGTAGCATCAATATTCCATCTAAAGAAAACTTGCGATCAAGTTTTGATAAAAATACTAAACAGTTGAATGACCAAGCTGCTATTAGTAATATTGATGATAGAAGAAATGATGTTTATGATAAAAATGTAGAACAAATGCTAATTCAGAGTATAGATAATAATGAAATAGAAAAAGTAAAGATTCTTGAGCAGTTATCTGATAAAGTAAAAGATAAGAAGGCACAAATTGAAGATGAATTTAATAAAACTCCTGAATCAACGATTGTCAGAACTGGCCAGCAAATAGCAGATAATCTTGAAATAAGTAGCAAAGCGATCAAGAAAAGAAATATTAAATTACCAGGCCATAAAAATGAAAATAATTGAGAAAAAATTTATGCAAAACATCGAAAAATTAGCATTCATATTTATCTTATCATTAATATTTTTCAGTAGTGCTTTTGCAGAAAACTTGATCAATCCTACTAATGCAAAACAACAACAAATCGAGCAACAAAGCAAAATTCAGGATTCAAATATTTTAGCTGAAGAATATTTAAATATTGGTAAATCTTTTTATAAATTAGGAAAATATCAAGAAGCAATAAAAAATTTTGATTTAGCTATTAAATATAAACCTGACTACGAAGATGCTTATAACTATAAAGGAATGGTCTTAGCTAAGTTAGGAAAATATCAAGAAGCAATACAATATTATAATTTAGCAATCAAATATGGTTCTAGTTTTACAGAAGCCTATAATAATAAAGGTAATTCTTTAAATAAATTAGGTAGATATCAAGAAGCAATAAAAAATTTTGATCTTGCACTAAAATATAATTTGCATTTTGCGGTAGCATATAATAATAAAGGTAATTCTTTAAGTAATTTAGGAAAGCATCAAGAAGCAATAGAAAATTGTGATCTTGCCTTAAAATATAACCCAAGATATCCAGAAGCATATTATAATAAAGGAATATCCTTAATGTCTTTATGGCAACATCAAGAAGCAATAAAAAATTTTGATTTAGCTATTAAATATAAATCAGATTATGCAGATGCTTATAACAACAAGGGTGCAGCTTTAATAAACTTAGGAAAATATCAAGAAGCAATTGAAACCTGTGATATAGCTATAAAATATCAGCCCCATTGTGTAGAAGCATACTATAACAAGGCTATCTCTTTAAACATATTAAAAAAATATCATGAAGCAATAGAGAATTGTGATTTAGCAATCAAATATGATCCTACTTATACAGCATCATACTTAGAAAAAGGAATAGCTCTTAGAAAATTAGGTAAATATCAAGAAGCAATTAATAGCTATGATCTAGCTATTAAGTATAAATCTGATTATGCTGAAAGTTACTTAGAAAAAGGAATTACATTGATTAGCATGGGAAAAGAAAAAGAAGCTAAAGTAAATTTTCACTTAGCTCTTAAATATAAACCTAATCTTATGACAGAATATACAGAAATAATTAAAGCTTTAAGAAAACTAGGTAATGATCTTATGGCTGACGAGTTTGAAGAAAAATTAAAGATAATGCAAGATAATTTGTAATTTGATGCAACAAAATCAAAATAATTTTACTCGTGGTTCACAGATTTTTGCTCATCAGATGAGAATGCTTGGGCAAGGCAGTATTAATGCTTTAACTATTGGATTAATATTTACTGTAGTTTGGCTAATGTGGCGTACATATCAGAAATTGTCCTTAGTAAGCTTATATTATTTTATCATAGAGCGATACGCACAATTAAAACTTGCCATAGGAGAGTATTTTTACCCTATAAGCCAAATAGGTATTAAATTCTATTATTTAGAACAAAAAGCTTGGGTTTATCGTAATGCTGAAGAATTTGTGCATAAATTTTGGCATGTTACACCGCATTCGCATAATATCAATCAATTTGGGCAATTCTTATTGCATTCAGCTTGGCCAGAAGGTATTATTGTTTTTACTATTAGCATGTTTACTGCCATCATCTTTTTTATGTATCGAGGTAAAAAAGCTGTTATACAAGATAAGATCAGGGGAGCAGATTTGGTGGAAGCAAAAACTTTAGCGAGAATGCTTCATAAAAACAAACAAGCTGCTAATATTTGTTTTTCTGGATTGCCATTAGTTAAAAATAGCGAAAGGAGGCATATTCTTATTACCGGTACTACTGGTAGTGGTAAAACTAATATGTTAAATGAGCTATTACCTCAGATTAGAAAAGAGCAAGGTAGAGCAATTATTGTTGATTTAACAGGTAGCTTTACTGATCGATTTTTTGATCCCAAATGTGATAAGCTACTTAATCCTTTGCAAGAGAATACAGAGCATTGGTTGCCTTGGAATGATTGTCATGAAATTTGGGATTATAATGATATGGCAAGTAACTTTAGTAACTATAATCCCAAATTAGATGATTTTTTTGCTAAAAGTGCTGAGTTGGTACTCGCTGAAGGATTAAGATTATATCAGGATAGTAAAGACATCAAAAAGCTAATAAATACTATTCTTTATGCAAATAATAAAGAATTTGCAAAAAGTTTTAAAAATAGTGCAGTATCTGGTATAATTAGCAGTAGTGCCCCTGAGACTTCTTCAGGTATTCAAGCAACTGTTAGTAAAAATATTGAAGTGTTGCAACATTTAAAGCCTAAAGGTGAGTTTAGTATTAGAAAGTGGTTTACTGCGGACAAAGGTTGGTTATTTATAACTAGTACTCCTAATCAAAGAGTAATGCTTCGACCACTTATTGCTGCATGGATTAGCATAGCGATAAAAGCATTAATGAATAGGAACATCAATAATACTCATAGTAATATGTGGTTTGTGATTGATGAGCTGCCAGCTTTACAAAAGATATCTTCACTCCCTATAGCTTTGGCTGAAAGCAGGAAATATGGTGGCTGCGTTGTTGCAGGTATGCAAAACATTCATCAATTAGAGGAGATATATGGTTCTGCTGGAACAGCTTCAATGCTTGATTTATTTGGTAGCAAATTTATTTTTCGGGTAAGTGATCAACAAACAGCACATAAATCAGCTTTAATGCTTGGTGAGCAAGAAATTATTGAAACTCAAGAGAATCTCTCTTATGGTGCTAACTCCATGCGTGATGGAGTAAATATGCATAGCTTAGAGAAAAGAAAATTATTAGTAATGCCATCTGAAATTATGAATCTAGAAGATCTTACCTGTTATGTAAAACTTGCGGGTAACATCCCAATTACTAAATTACAAATGAATTTACAAACTTGATTTAAATGCAAAAATATAGAAACCATTTTAATGGTATTTTTAAAAGATTTCAATTGTTTGATAGGGGATTACCTTATAAAGAAAAATCCTACTATAATGCCCCTTTAAATCGCTAATTTAGTCCGTCCGCCAAAACTCTACAGACCTTATAGATACTAGGTTTTAAGGCAAAAAGTAATAGTAAAATCCATAAGAAAATGAAAGGTTTTATATCAAAAGCTTATGGAAATACAAAAAAATGGCAACGAGAAAATTGAGTACGTTTTGGGACATAGTGTGTTTTTTGATACAAAAATTTAAAATTAGCCCTCAAAATCATAGTAATTTGCTCTAAAATTGCCCTGTTTTTGGAAATTAGTGCCACAAGTGATATTTTTTTGAGTTTTGGCGGACGGACTAATTTAGTATACGAGTTTTAGAGGTAAGCTGTGTATAAAAAACTTTTTTGTCATTTCAGAATTTTTTATAAATTATTTTTCAAACAGCAGAGTAAATTTTACAAGAAATATGTTTACTCTAAAGAACTAATAAAAGCTTCATCAAGACCGGTTACACTAGAAATTAAAGAAACATTACAACCTTGAGTTAACATTTTCTTTGCTACCTCTACTGCTTTATTATATTCCCCTTCAGCTTTACCTTCAGCTTTACCTTCAGCTTTTCCAATTTGGATACCTTCAGCTTTTCCAATTTGGATACCTTTAGCTTCACCAATTTGGATACCTTTAGCCTCACCAACTTGTAAGCCTTCAAGAATACCTATTTCTTTCCCTTCTTGTTGCCAATGCTCTGCTAAACTTCTCATAAGCCTTGTTCCTATTTCTGGATTCAACTTTGTTGATAATAAATTCTCTAGCTTTATTTTATCAGCTTGCTCTATCTTTGTCAAAGTATAATATAATATCATTTCTAGATAATCATAACCTATCGTTATTTTGGTTAATTCCGGCAATATATCTGATATTTCTTGCCATCTTTTTAATAATTCCCTCTCATGTATATGCTTGAGAAAAAATTCTAATATTCCCGACCATATTCTTTGTTTAAACTCTTCATCTGGTATTTCATGGACATTCACTAATTGGTAATCATTAATCCATAATTCTCTTGCTAATTTGTTATTGGCAAATAAATCCCACAAATTCCTTGCAACATTATATTTCTCCTGACCATTGAAAAATATCATCGGGTATACCAACGGTAAAGTCTTAGCTTTAGGATTTTGTATTAAATATCGCTCACAAATATTAATCATATATTTAAAAAGCCTAAAAGCCATAAAATGATCTGCTTTTGATTGATGTTCGACAAGCAAAAATAAGTAGCCGTCTTGTTTATCAAATTTGCATGAGAATAAAACATCAGAGATAGAATCTTTTAAAGAACTTTCTACAAATGTGGTGTTCTCCATTGCTAAACTAGGAAAATCTATTAAACTTTTAATATTTGGGGGCAAATGTGCATTAAAGAACTCATGGGCAACTAGAGGATTCTCAAGTGCCTTACGAAATATCTTATCATGCTTAGCTTTCTTCTTATCCTTATCTGGATCACCAAGCAGGTTTCCTTGTTCACTCATATATTTACATTTTTTGAATTGGTAAAATATTATTACACTACACTCTAAACTCTTATTCCTTGATTTAGCTTGATCTCAGATACTTGCTTTACCGCACTTCTTATTTCTTTACCTATTTCTGAGCTTGGACTTACATATTGCATTACTTGTTTATCTCTTCCTATGGCATTTAAGTAATCTTCAGGGACTAGATGGCTTTTGCCTTGAAAATCATATACTACTATATCAGAAAATTTCTTATCACCAAGATTATAATTAGGATTAAATTTATTCTTCATAATTTGTAAATCTTTCTGTATCTTCTGCTCTATTGCTGCTATGCAAATCTTGTTACTGTAGAGCAGACAAGAATCTATACCTTTTTCTCTGTAGATTTGTATTGCGGTATTGATATTCTCTGCTGTGCCAAACTTTGCTAAAGCTTGTATTTGCTGTTGCTGCAAATTATTTAGTCCGTTATTATCGTTATTTACCATTTTTGAAAATAGTAATTCTATAGACTGAAATTGTGATTTTCTATCATCACTTGCTTTTAAGGATGATTTAAGTTCAGCTACATTGCTAGCTACTGTTAATTTTGCTATTTCAGGCTCTAGAAGATTTCTAATAGATTCTGCTCCTTGAGATTTTAGCACATCATTAAAATCTCCTGTCTCGAGTGGTCGTATTATTGCTACTGCTGCTCCTTTGCTAATTAATTCGTCCTGAGCCTTAATTATGGTACGAACTGATACTGCGTCTTTGCCGTCATTATCGGCAGCAATTATTATTCTCTCTCCTTTGATAGGCTCATAGTTCCTGATGTTATTTACACCTAAACTACAAAGAATTTTGCCTTTAATACCAGCTTCCCCAATGCTTAAAGCCGTCTCTACCCCTTCTGCTATAATCGTTATATTACTAACTGAATTATTGCCATCTTTACTGCTTTGTACATTCCTGCTTTGTACGTTCTGCTGTTCGTTATTTTTATTAATTTCAACAAAAGAACCTCTGATTCTACCAAATGAACRTTTATTAACTTCTATACTCGCTTTTGCCCCTGTTTCTTTATTTAAATAAATAGCTTGACCTCCGGTAATATTGCCATCTTTATTTCTTACAAAAGCAATTAATGCAGGATAATATTGTTTGCTATTACTGTCCCAYATCATATTGGTTCTAAGATCATTACTTAGTTGGTATCTTGTTAATACTTCTTTAATTCCACGATGTTCTGATAAATATCTTTTTGCTACATTATTTGGCATAACATATTTTATAGAATCTGATTTTTCATATAATCCTATAGCTCTCTTAATTTTTGCTATTTCAGCATATTGCTCTGTTTGAGTTTTAATTTGTTGATTTTTGTCTGCTGCTAAATTTGCTGCTAGATCTTTACCTCCGTTGGTTGACATACCAACCATATCTTGTAAATATTTCTTAGCTTCTACAAAATCACAATTTTTTTCTCTTTGTACTAAGGTAAATAGATCTCCTCCCTCGCCTTTACTAAAATCATACCATCTGCCGGCTTTACTGCCATGTATCTTCATCACTATTTTGCCATCTTTCTCCCAGCGGAGTAACTGGCTATTTGATAAATGCTTATTTGGACTACCTAGTAAATTTCTTCCTATTTCTTCTGCTTTAAATGATAATCTTTGCTTTAATTCTACAGCTTCTTGTTTATTAACAGAATTATAATCTATTTTTTTCTTGACCATAATATCCTCTTGTAACTTAACACTTATTGTTGTATCTTGTTTATTACAATTCGTAAGGTTATAAGAAGAGCTTTTTTGCTCTTCTTGGGCTTTATGGCTTGTGGCAAAATTTGAGCTAGTGCTTCTTAGGATTTCTAGTACTTTAGCCGGTGGCTCTGACTTTACTTTTGGTTGGTAATAGTTATCATTACTATGTAATCTATCCTTAATATCTTCTACTATCCCTTTAAACCAATTACCTACTTTATCTATAATATTAGGACTCTTATTTTCTTGATCTTGAATCGCTACTAATTCTTCTAAAGTTTTAAAGTTAATGCTAGATAGCCTATTATCTATTTTACTAAGTTGTGATATTAAACTTGCTATATTTCTTGTACTGTCCTTATTATAGTAGAGTTTTACCTCTTCTATATGTCTAGTCATGGCTACATAAGAATTTCTGCTATTTCCTGCTAAATTATGTAATACATAGACATTTTTAATTGAGGCTCCTTGTGCTTTATACACTGTAGAAGCATAGCCATGTTTAAAGCTTACATCTTGAGGATTAAATTCTATTTCTTTCCCGCTATCTGTTTTAGCAATAAATTTATCATTACTTACTGAAGTTATCGTTGCAAATTCACCATTTTCTATTTGTAAATCTTTATTTGTACTTTTAAACAAAATACGATCTCCTGCCATATAATCTTCATGCTTTTCAGATGATAGATAACGTCTATATTCTTTACCGGTAAGTAAGCCTCTAGCTTTTAGTAACTCCCTGATGCCTTGATTAATACTATCTACTTCAGCATTACGCATGGTAATTATTAAACGCTCATTTAGAGCAAATTTGCTGTTGCTCCAATCATTAATTAATCTTGCCATTGATTCTTCTAGCGTATGATCAATCTTTAAACCATCATGTTGTGCAAGTAAACGCAAGCCACCAGTAATATCTGATCTTGCAAAGCATGAAGCCATTTCTCTTGCCCATGCTTTACTCTGTCTTCTAATTCTACTTAACTCATATGAGCCAAATTTACTAGCCAATACTGCAAACATTCCTCCTCGCTCAACGGAAGTGAGTTGTCTCTCATCTCCAGCCAGTATTAGATTACAATTGTTACTCCTTGCTACTTTTAGTAATTCTAAATAATCACTATTACCTACCATCCCTGCTTCATCTACTACTAGCAGGCTATTTCTTGGTAGATCAGCTTTGCCATTATATAATTTAAATAAAAATCCTTTTACTGTATAACATTGCCGGTAACCTTTACTTTTAAGCTCTGATGCTGCTTTATGAGTAGGACTAAGCCCTATAATATTTTGCCCATGATTAGTGGCAATTTTATAAGCCTGCACAAGTACTTGTGACTTACCGGTACCGGCTCTACCTTGTAAAATCCTAATCCCTTGATTATTAATTAAAATATGCTGTAGACTTTCTCTTTGTGCTTCATTAACACTTGCAAGATTATCGATAGCACTTTTAAGCTTAATAATATTATTAAAATGAATCTGGTTATTTACCTTATATGCTATTCTAAGTAACCTTAATTCTTCATCCCTTATGTCTTTAGTAGTATAGTATTTAGTATCCGTGCCATCTTCATTATATAGTTTTACCAGCCTATCTGAATTTAATACCTCCCTTATTAGTTTTGACTTTTCTACTTCTTCTGGAATCTCTTTTATTGCTTTTTCTATATCCAATTTAGTAAAAATAGCTTGATGACGAATAATACGATTTAACACTCCATCACTATTTTTAATAATTTCCAGATGAGCTAATTTACATATTTTATTTTGCTCAGCTATTTCATTGATAATACTTCGCATTCTAGTAGGACCAACATGCTGCTGAGGCATAAAACTTATCGGGTCTACTTGGATTTCTAAACCTAACTTAGCAAAATATTTATTGATTACTTCTTTAACTCTCTTATGTATTATTTCCTCCTCTGGGATAATGAATGCTTTGCCCTTAACTTTGGCAAATTTAGGATTTAAATCTACTGCCTTAGCTCCTAAAGATTTACCATCTTCTGTGAATCTTCTGGTAGTAACAAGCAAATGGGCATGCCAATTCTTATCTCCATCATGTGGCTGATGAATATCAATTTGAACTCCTAGACCATTCTTTACCCACCCCATCTCTTCGATTATTTCATGAGTAATGGCTATCCTATCATTTAAATCTAGCTCTTTATCATCAGGCAGTGCTATAACTATATCTTTTAATAATTGACTATTTTTTCTTGTCTCTAGACGTTCTACTTCATTCATCAAGACCCTTGGGTCTTTAAATCTTTTATCTACATAATTAGGCAATAATACTGCATGGTAAACATTATMGCCTTTTTTGCTAAAATTATAAGTAACGTTAGTTCTCTCATCTTTAATAATCAGCCTGGCATTATAGGCAGCTTTCAGGCAAGCATTTCCTCCTGAACTCCTACTCACTATTTCTATTCTTGCAAACTGTATTGCCATGATTCTTCTTATGATTATTACAATCCTGCATTACATTAGCATGAATGTTTTTCATCATCCATTGAATCAGCACAAATAAGCAAATAATAAACCTTCAGGTTTATATATTGCGTTAACCTCGCTCTAAAGAGCTTTGTTAAACCAAAACTTACGCTATGTTTGATATAATGCCCATGAATTAAGGGATATTATGAAGTGCTTCACTATAAAACATTGCTGTGTAATAAGAGTTTTTAGCATATTTGCTATAACATAGCGTAAGTTTTGAAACCTTTGTTGCTTACGTTCCTTAACTAAATATTTGTCTTTATTGATCTTAGTTTTGCTGGTTCGGTTAGGTATGGGGATTATCTTGATCTTGAATGGCTTTTTTATTCCATCACTAATCTTAGACTATGCAATCTTAGAGTTGTATCCAACATTAGTCTGTTTTAGAAAAAAATTTGTAGAATTTCTGTAGCACTTATAATTATGAAGTTGACTTCCACAATTTATTGATGATTCATGATGATTATAACAATAAAAAATGAAAACTATCTATATGGATAATGTCATAAAACGTAGATTGAAATTAGAACAAAAAAAAACTCAAATTATTACTGAAGAAGCAAGACTTAAAATTCAAGAAAGAAAAGCTCGTACTCGTCGTTTAATTGAAATCGGCGGCTTAGTTGTTAAAGCTAAACTTGATGATTTACCCACTAACAGTTTACTAGGAGCTTTTGTTTCTTTAAAAGAAAAATTAATACAAAATCCTAATATCCAAGATCACTGGACTAAAATCGGCAAAAATATTTTTGATCAAAAATTAAATAATTAACGTCCATTATCTTAATGGGACTGTTGAAAAAGTTTTAAGTAATTTAAATACATTATAGTAAAATAAATTAAAAGTTATACTATATATGCTTATTTATCAAAACTACAGTGGTTTATACAAACAAAATGACTACAAAAATACTTTTTCAACAGTTCGCTGATATTAATACACATAACACTTTCAGGAGTTTCGCATTTAGCAAAATTGCGTATCAGCTAAAAGCCATCCGATGGATAGTCCACTTTTCGCTTTTCGCATGTTCCGTTACGGCAATCCAAATGATGACAAAGATTCTCAAGTATCTGCTCATATGCAAGGAGTTGTGACATAGTCCAATTAAATCGACTCAAAATATTATAGGCATTATTGATGTTAATATTAATATAAGCTGTATTAAACCTATAATTAGAGAGTAACTTTCTTAATCTTGTTTCCTGTGTCTTTTTATATTCATCGTGGTTTGCTGTACCAAATTCTGCTATATTATGCATCTCTCTGCTACGTATTTGTATTTCTATATTACGTTTATAGATATTAATTATGACATGTAAGGAACGGTAGCCATTATCCTTAGGATTAGTAATATAGTCTTTAAACTTCTTTACATCAACAGAATAAATATTGTAAATAATATCTAATACTTTATAACAGTCTTCTTTTTTATTAACTATAATCCTAAAAGCAATTAGGTCCTTCAATTCTTTCACAGTGGTAGCTTTTTTAAATATCTTCTTTAAAACAGAACAAGGAGATTTTAATCTGTAATGTATTTCAGCAGCTATATTAGCTTTATATAGTTTAGTGCTAATAGCAGCTATGATATTATGTAAATCATTAGTATTTATACCTTGCATAATTAACATTTATAATAAATTATAATACGTTTGTTATAAAATAATCAGCTTTTGATCCCTGTAATTAACTATTAACTCCACATTAGTACACTAAACTCCATAAAGAGATATAACTCTTGGAACTTTACTTTTAAATTTATGGAGGGAAAAAGCTGATTATTTTACAGTAACTTAAGTACAATATTTAACTCCCTGACCTTACTAATTTGGTAGAATGTATTAAAACTTAAATTAGAATTATTACAACTCTTAAAAAAACAGTAAGTATTATACATAAGTAAAAAACACGTAGATATTAATGTAAAAATTTATCTATTAAAGACCTCTGAAAATAACTGAATTAAGTAGTCAATAATAAGAAAGAGATATTAATGAAGAGATTATAATCATTAAGAATTATTAGAATGGATATATTTACAGTTGTTGGAAGAGACAGATTAAGTAAAGATAATGTACTTAAGTTAGAACAAATAATTAACTGGAATCAAGTAAGTAATTATTTAAAGAACAGTAAACTGAGATCTGACTTAGAACCTGTCTTGAAAGACTAATTATCTAATTACATAGTACTTCAACATGTTACTTTTTTAGTACTATTTTATGTCTAAAAAATTTACATGTTTTAGCAAAATTACTGTTTTTTATATAGATTTTAAACTGTTTGTTATGAATTAGTGTATTATTGTTGTTATCAATCCACTTTCAAGACAGCCTCTTAGGCAGGATTGGTTATAGCGAGTGATTGTTATTTAAATGTATCCTATTAGGACAATTATATAATTTAACGTGAATAGCGAATTAAAATAAGTCAAGAATTAAGGAAAGAGTCGATAGACGGTTTGTTAGGTAGTAACTGGTAATTGATAAGAGAAGCGATCATGTGAGAGAAGGCATTTTTGACTGATCCATATATGACGATGTCTTTTAACCTTATAGAATAATAATAGTTTAAATAAATTAGATTTTATGGAAGATAAAGACTATGTGTCCGCAAGAAATATATGAAAAACATTTACGTGTAATTAACAATATTAGATTTACATCAAGAGAAATAGATGTAATAGCATGCATTATGCATGGGAAGAACATAAAAGGAGTAGCTAATTTTTTATCAAATGAGGATAAACAGGTTGAGACAAGAACTATTGAAAGTCATATTTCTAACATCAAACGGAAAATAGGAACAAATGTTCGAGAGGGCATTATAAACTTTATGGAAAAGTCCGATAAATATAAACTAATACAAAGTTACTATTTAAGTTTATTAATTCAACAAGAATTTAAAAAAAACTTAAAGGAAATTTTAATATTAACAAAGCCTTATAATATATCTTTTTTTATTGTTTTGCAGATGCTAGGAAACAATGATTTAAACTGGATGATTTATAAGATACGTAGGGATTTACAACTTGTAGGCATAACAGTTTTTATAGAACTGCGAGAATATTCTGATAATGTTCCTATAGTTCTCATGCATAAGGGGACACATGGCGAAGATAAAAAGCAATGTACTATCTATGTTTTATCTGTAAATAAAACTAATATACCTAAACGACAATCTATTGTTATGTCTAATGATCAGGATATATCTAAAGTATTTTTCCTTACAACACAGGAAAAACAAGGTTTAGAATTTTTACCTAAGCGAACTAATTTTGAATATATTAATCTTTCTCTATCCAAACAATATCATTTTATTTTTTTAGAAATTATCACAAAAGTTTTTTCTAATACAAATGTAGAGAATATTATTGTTAAGTTCAGGGAAAGATATAATAATATTATGTCAAATCAGACTAGTTTAGTTGCCCCTCACTCCTATTTGACAGACAAAAATATTCAAGCTAAAGTTAGGAATATTTATTTACCAATAGTTGGTGTATTGGTTTTGATTATTTGTGGTACTTATCTTTTAATATTTGACCCAGCTGTTAGAACAACGGTTAAAAGTCAAAAAGCAGAAATGCCTTACCTTAAACCACAAGAATCAATAATATTTCCTAAGAATGTGACTACTTGGAATATA
Source organism: Rickettsia endosymbiont of Ixodes scapularis (assembly GCF_000160735.1). Taxonomy (NCBI): domain Bacteria; kingdom Pseudomonadati; phylum Pseudomonadota; class Alphaproteobacteria; order Rickettsiales; family Rickettsiaceae; genus Rickettsia; species Rickettsia endosymbiont of Ixodes scapularis. Next base: position 727,313 of record NZ_CM000770.1, read on the forward strand.
CCTAGACAAGATAACGTTTTTGTTGGTAGAGAAAAATTATTGAATAATTTACACAATAAATTACGTCAGAATCATACACCAGAAGGAATAAGTAATGTGGCAATTAGTGCATGTGCTGGACTTGGAGGAATTGGAAAAACACAATTAACTTTGCAATATGTCACGCACACAAAACATCCGTATACATTTAAAGCTTGGTTTCCTGCAGAGAACATTGATGATTTGTATAATAAATATATTGAATTCGCTAAGCTATTAGGATATACAGAAAACATCTATACAAAAGAAAACATTATCGCTTATGTTAAACAATGGCTAGTTGATAATCCAGGATGGCTTTTAATTTATGATAACGTAAATAACTATCGTGAAATTGCACCATTTTTACCAGAAACTGGGGGACATGTAATTTTAACAACTCGTCAACGTCATTGGCCAACAAAATTTTCAATATTGCCCATTGACGTCATGACAGAAGAAGAATCTATTAAAACAATAAAGACTTTAATACAGCGAAATGTGGCATTAGAAGAAGAAAATGCTATAAGGGAATTAGTAGAAATTTTAGGATATTTACCCTTAGCACTAGTACAAGCTAGTGCTTATATTAAGCAAAAACATATTGCTATTCCAGAATATTTAGACCTTTACAAGAAGTATGAATCAGAATTATTATCAGATAATTCTTTTTTAGAAGAGACAAATAATTATAGTTACCCAGTGGCAGTAACCTGGAACATTACCTTAGATGAAATTGTTAGAGATACTAGAATTAACAATGAACCACCAATAGCTATTGAACTTTTAATAGTATGTGCTTACTTAGCACCAGACAAAATCTCTCGAAAACTATTGCTTACATGGCTGCAAACTGCTCATCCTGATTTATCATCGCCAGAATTAACATTAAATAAACATATTGCTCTATTATGGCAATATTCCATGATCAATTATGATAACGATAATAATATTTCCCTCCATCGTCTAGTACAAACAGTTTTACGTCATCAGTTCGATAAGATACTAAATAAAAACAATAATATGTATCCTACCTTAAATTTAAGGTGGTTTGAATCCCTATTACAATTTTTTATAGATAATGAGCAAGAATTTAAACTAACTAATTCTTTTCAACAAATTATTGAAACTAGTCAGCACTTTAAAACTCAATTTCAGGATAAATATAATGAAAATCTTATAAAAATGGATTTGATGGTTGCTACAATCTACTATTATCAAGAAAAGTATACAGATTTTCTAAAGATACTTGATCAGGTTAATGCATATTTGCAGAAAATTGACGGCTTAGAAATGTTAAAATGTGAAATGCTAGCCTTATATTCAGCATATTTTTATAAAATCGGTAATTATCATGAGGCTGAAGAAAAACTAAATAAAGCATTTGATGAGTACAATAATATAAAAATAAATAATTCAGAAAAAGACAATGATATGAAAATATTGAAGGCAAGATTAGTGTATCATAAAGCCAATCTTGTCTTAGAGAAAAGTAAAAAAACAGATAAAACTAATATAAATACACTAGAAATAGAGAATGCTATTAAATCAATTCAAGAATCAATGATTTTATTTAAGGCAGCTAATAGAACTAAAGGTTTTTTATTATCAATTAGATTGTATGGACAACTACTTATTTTAACTAACCAAGTGGATAAAGTAATAATAGAGTTTAATAAATACAATAACTTAATTGAGCAAACATCTGATTACATGATAAAAATGCTTTTTTATATAACTTATTCAGATGCTTATTTTAGCAAAGGCGATTTCAACAAAGCTTTGGAATATTGTGGTAAAGCTAAACAACAAGCAGAGAAATTACATCTTAACAATAAATTAAATTATCTTAACAATCAAGAGAAAACTATTAAAGCATCACTGCAATAAAATTGAATAGCATTCTATAGTTAAGTAAATTCAATTAGGTATAATAAAGAGTATTAAGTCCGTCCGCTAAAACTTAAGAAAATATCGCTTTAGGCACTAATTCCCAAAAATAGTGCGATTTTAGAGCAAATTACTATGATTTTGATGGCTGATTTCAAATTTTTGTATCAAAAAAACACCATATTTTCCAAAACGCACTCAATTTTCCCATTGCGATTTTTTCTTATTTCCATAAGCTTTTGATATAAAACCCTTCATTTTTTTATGGATTTTACTATTACTTTTTGCCTTACAACCCTATTGCCTACAAGGCTTGTAGAGTTTTGGCGGACGGACTATTAAAGATATTTATTGCATAATAACAATTTACCGTTATTGTGGAGTAAGAGGAGAGAATGGGACTGTGTTATTATATAAATTTAATTTTTTGTAATTTGTAGTTATATTTAAACAATGTGTGTGTAATTGTCTTGCAACTTTTGGTATTTTGAGATAAGTAGCAAGAGCTAAGAAGACCTGTAAAGTTTCTAAAATTGTTTTCTGTTCTTTTTTATGGGTTTTAGCTCCTATTGTTTGTACATTATGTAGCCGATCAAATAACTTAATTAATAGCAACTCTTTTTTCTTCTGCTGATATAATATTTTAACCACTTCTGCTGCACTAATTTTTTTATCCTTTTTAACTCGTGTTAAATCTTCAACTTGACCTGCGATTTTATAGCCAAACTCTTTTACTATCATTTCTTTAGTAAGTAATGTATCTTCAATACAATCGTGCAATATGCTAGTTACTATGATATCTGTTCTAAATAAATAATCAGAAACCATGTATGCTACTTCTAAAGGATGTGAGTAATAGAATTCTCCTGTTTCTCTCTTTTGCCTGCCATGATACTTTTTAGCAAAATAAATTGCTTTTTTAATTTTATTAAGATCAACCATGTTCTTAGACATCTTATTAATAAGCATGATCTTCGTTAATAGCCTTTTACTATATCGGCAATTTGATAGATCTGTAATTTTTATTTTGTCTAGCTCAAGATCTATACCTTTAGGTAAATTTAACTTTCCTGTAATAGGATCTATAGTTTTTTGATGATTTTCTTGACTTCTTGCCATATATCCTTCCTTACTATAATTTACTTAAGTGTAGCAAGTGAAGTACAATAATCAAGAAAATCATCATTATTAGTTAATACATAATCATCAAAACCTTATCAATATCAACATTATGTATCATAAATCAGATCATCAAGAAGAGGTAACTTAATTGGTATATTACAGACAATAGTAGTACTTTTACCTTTTTCACTTGTTACTTCAATCTCTCCATTTAGCTCACTAATTAGACGCTTTACAAAACTTAATCCTGATCCAAGTCCATTATATTGCATAGCAACATCAAATTTATCAATCTTTTCATGAAGATGTTGCCTGATTTCTTTAGACAAACCAACACCACTATCATGCACCATAAATTGGAATACCATTTCTCTGTTTTGTTGTTCTGATTCTGAAACGGCTGGACTAATAGCAAACATGTTCACTGTTACCACAACTTTACCTTCTTTAGTAAAGTTAATAGAATTATCTATTAACTGCTCTAATATTGCCCCTATTCGATAAGTATCACTAATTATAGCATTTGTTAAATCATACTGAAAATTACAAGATAAATTTAATCCCTTACGTTGAGCTATTGGCATCGCTTTATCAATAATCTTATTTACCAACTGTTTTGGATCAAACTTATTAAAAACTATAGGAGGTAATCCTGAATTATTCTGTAAATAACTAAGTATATTGTTATAATAATCCAGTAATTCTTCAGCACAATTTACCACACTAGCTAAATAATCCTTTTTTTCAGGATGATCCTCTATTTCATAAAGGGCTGTTACTAATGAAAAAATCCCATTACATGGAATCTTTAATCCATGTACCATATTTTGCACCACATCTCTTTTAAATAACTCAGATTCTTTCAATTTATTATTTGCTTCTTGTAACTCTAATTTATATTTAATTATATCAGTATAATTTGTGATCGTCGAGTTAATGATATTCTCTTCTTGCTGATATGGTATTAATGTGACAGATATGGGAGATAATTGAAGATTCCAATTTGTTTTAGTAATATTATGATTATCTTTTGGTTGATTTTGATTATTAATTGTCATAGCATCTCCTTGCTGTTAAAGTTCAGAAAACAGCTCAGAGGTTAAAGTGCTAAAATTTTGTAGTTTTTAATTTAACCTCTGAACTAGAACTGCACCACGGCTGCTCTTAACAAGGACAGATATCCTAACTATTCCATGAAGTACAGAGGATTTAAGAGCTTTTTTGACAGATTTCTACACAATTTAATAAAGAGCTGCATAAATGAGACACAGCTAAATTACTATTATTTGTTAGCTCAGATCTTTGTCTATTACATACAAATCAAAACTAGTATTAATGATGTTACAGAAAACATCAAGAATTCCTTGAAAATCCCTTGTAATACAGTATTTTGCTGGCATTTAAACCTATTTTATACTATAATTTAGTATAAATATTTTAATAATAATTTCATGTCAGTAAAGAACTCAGATAAATCACAACCATTCCTACAATGGGTTGGTGGTAAAAGAAAAATTGCCGATCAATTAATTAAGTTTCTTCCATCAACACTGAATAACTACTATGAACCATTCCTTGGTGGTGGGGCTTTATTTTTTCAAGTTAGAGATAAATTTAAACAATGCTATTTATCTGATATTAATCTAGAGCTAGTAACGTCCTATAACACAATAAAGAAGAATCCAGAGCAGGTCAGTAAACTATTAGACTCTCATAAAGAAAAACATTCTAAAGAGCATTATTACCAAGTTAGAAGTAATAATGACAGTAATGACCCAGCAAAAATTACTGCAAGGTTTATCTATCTTAATAGATATTCATTTAAAGGCATTTACCGAATTAATATTGATGGAAAGCCAGCTCAAACTTTCTCTGGTAGGAATTATAGTAAATCTGATCTTGCCTTTAGATTAAAACAGTGTAGTCAGCTTTTATCGGGCACATCTATTTGTGCTATAGATTTTTCTTTCATTGAACCACAAAAAAATGATTTTGTTTATTTTGATCCTCCTTATCATAAATCAGGTGAGAAGTTTTATACCAGATTACCCTTTGATGAAAATGAGCAAACGAGACTTAAAGATTTTGCTACAGAACTCAATGATAAAAATGTTAAAATAATGGTTTCTAATAGTAATACTCCCTTTATTAGAAACTTATACAAAAATTTTAATATTAGTACTATTAAGGTTAAATATTCTATGCCTGAGCACAATAAAATATCTGATGAAGTAGTTATTACAAATTATCAATTACCACAATAGCTTAGTTATATTCAAACTTGATTAATTCAAAGCAATAATCTTGAGTCTTAAAAGCTTCTTCTAGATCTTGCATATGACGATTTCTAACATAGTAATCATTAAAAGCCGTTGTTGATTTAAGGATTACCTTGTTGTTGACTATATCTTCCTCTACCACTACTAATTTACTTAATACCCCAAAATCAATATATTGGTTATAACGTTCAATAAGAAATTTCCGTGCCCTGTACCATATTGAATTAGGATTTAATTGCTTGCTAAGCTGCAATAGGTAATTTTGTTTTTCATCTTCAGTATTATTATGCTTAGCTTCAAGCTCAGCAAATGGTATGATTTGTAATTGCCCAATATTACTGCCATAGATCATTCGTACTTGCTGTAGTATTTTATCTTGGCTATGTTCTGAAAGCGTAATGTTTTTAAGCAATTTTATTTGATAGCTATTACCTACTACCCCAATAAAGTAGCAAGAACTTAGTAATTCATAAGCTGTATCAGGATCAAAACTACCAACAATTTTACGTTTTAGCTGAGCTTGCTTGCTAGTATCAAGGCTACTTTCTATCTTATCTAGATGTCGGTCTTTGGCTTTGTTTACATCGCTAGATTTAAACTGAAATGTAGTGCTGTTGGCTTTAGTAGTTTCTCTGAGCTCATGAGCTAAAGCTTTAGCCATATAGTTCAGTAGGACTTTCTTATGACCAAAATGATATTCTGGATATTGTTCTGCTAGCTTCAATAAGAGCTTATTGATGAAATTAAGATTAAATTCTCGATTTGATTTTACCTGTAATAAATCGGCCTCTTCTTGAGTTAAGGGATGGAAATCTATTAATTTTTTTCTTTTGAACCAGCCTTTATTCTTTACAGATTCTACTGCTGAATCATTATTAGCTGGTGATGCTATTTGCTTACATCTTGCCTTATCCACCTTATCAAGCACTGCTTGCAATGCCTTATTAATCTGTAATGGACCAACGATAAAATCACTTTTGGCTGTTTTGGTATTTTCACTCTCTTGCTGATTATTAGCCGATCTTGTTGTTGCGAATTTTAACTCTTGTGCAAGCTTTTGTTGTTGTGAATATTGTAGTAATTGTTGATTTTGAACAGTTTCATTTTGTTCATTTTGAAAAATTATAGATTTGCTATATCTAGATTTATTAGATATATTTTTATTATTATCTATATATATGTACTGGTCCAAACTTTTTTGGGGTTGAGGCAAAATTTCTTTGGGTTTCACCCCAAATTTATTTTGAGTTAAGCCCAAATTTTTTTCATTTTCATTGAGAATTTTTTGAGAAAATGGCTGGAAATTTCTAGCCAGCTTAATACAAGGAGTATTGCGGCATTTAATACCATATTTAATAATAGTTGCTTTATAAAACTTAATGAAACCACTCTTTTCTAATTCAATTAGGCACTGTCTGACACGTTCTTGACAAACTCCTAAGTGTTCTTCAAAGAAATGATAGGTTTCCTGAAGTTCGTCGATACTATTGTTATAGTAGATTTGCAAGCGGAAGACTATTAGAGATAGGAGTTGTCTTGAGGTTTTACTTAAAATTTTACCATTACTAGAGGATAGGTTACTCCATTCAGGAGGAATAAAATTACCAACAAAATTGTAGAAAATGATTGAATTTTGATTACCATGATCATGTGTTACACAATCATTAGTAAAATGTGATGAGCATATAGTGTGCATAAGACCTCAACTTAAACATCAGGTTTAGTCAAGGTAGTAAGAGAATTAGAGTACCATTTTTAAAAATGCGATGAGCATATAGTGAGCATATGGAGTAGGGAGGTAAAATTAGTAGATTACAAAAAGCTTGACTGTATGCTGGTGGGCGATAGAGGGGTTGAACCTCTGACCTTTACGATGTCAATGTAAAAGTCGATTTCGCCCTATTTTTTTGCTTTTTTCTTATATACTAATTTATAGCTCATAACCCTAATGTTAATAGTACTTTTTCAATACCAATTAAATTCTATCCTCACTGTAGTAGAGTTGCAATTATTTGTCAATGTTTAAAAATATTAGAAATTTTAAAATAGGATATGGATATAATGAGCATATAGCGAGTCAAATTTTATTATCAATTTTTACCTTGCAACCTACTTGGACCATTTGAATTTATGAATCAATAATTACAATTATTAGTTGTTTATATTGTAAAAGTAATAATCAAGTTCATTGTAATTATATTTGATATAGAATTTGCTATTACAATTAAAACATACTACAGTTTTAAATATATATTCCAGTTAAGCTATGGTAGGTAATATTATGCCAGTTAGATCATTACTGTTTACTAAAGAGATACTGCAAGAAATAAAAGCTCCAGAAGCAAAGCGAGATATATATAAAGATACTAAAGAAAAAGGATTATTGCTAATCGTCTCATACGGTGGTAGTAAAATATTTTATTTAGGGGTAGTGCTTAGCAAAAAGTATCATAGAATCAAAATAGGAGTCTTTCCTTATCTATCTATTATTGATGCAAGACTCAAAGCATCTGAGTTAAAAGGGAAAATTGCCCAAGGATATAATCCTATAGAAGAAAAAGCTAGATTATCTAAGGAGCCTACCTTTAAAGAGTTTTATGATAGATACCTTGATGAATACAGTAAAATTAATAATAAAAGATGGAAAGATTATGCTGCTTCTGTAGATAGATATGCAAAACATTTATATAATAGAAAAATATCAACCATTCAAAAAGCAGATATTCAAGAATTATTTAATAAATTGACGAAAACTGGTAAATATGGAGCCAACAGGTTTCTTGAAATATTAAGACCTGTATTTAATAAAGCAATAGAATGGGAATTGATTAAGGTAAATCCAGCTATTGGGATAACAAAGCATCAGGAACAATCTAGAGACCGTTATTTAACTAGAGAAGAAATACCACAGTTTTTTGCAGCAATAGCAGAAGAGAAAAACGAAGTAATGAAGGATTTTTTCTTAATAGCTTTATATACATCAGTACGTAAAGATAATTTACTTACTATGAAATGGGAACAAGTAAGTTTTACTGACAAACAATTATATCTGCCAGAGACTAAAAATGGCAAGCCTCATTCTTTACCTTTATTAGATCAAGCATTAGAAATATTAAAAGCACGAAAAGAGAACTCTACTAGCAGTTGGGTATTTCCAAGTGAGACCAGCGGCAGTGGTCACTTGCAAGAACCGAAAAAAGCATGGAGTAGAATTTGTGAAAAAGCAGGCATAAAAAATTTAAGGATTCATGATTTAAGAAGAACAGTTCCAAGTTGGATGGCAATGACTGGAGCAAATCAATATGTAATTGGACAATTACTTAATCATATGGATCCAAGATCCACTGCAGTTTATACTAGACTTGCAAATGATACTGCTCGAGAATATATGCAAAGGGCAATTGATTCAATGATTCCGAAAGTGTAACACAATCATAGGAATTATAGATTTTATGTTTGCAAATAAAGTAAAATTAGCTAAAAAATCTCGAAATATCCGTAATATAGTTATTTCACTAATTATAGGTGTTACTGTAGGTATAACAATTGATCATACTATATTAAACCTATTAGTTAGTCCTGATGTCCAAACTGCTCACTCTACTAAAAATGAGATTAGTATACCAAGTAAAATTATACAAGAAGATGCACAAGCAATTTTGATGCCTTCTAGTAAAATTGATACATGCTTTACTCCCCCATCTGGTTGTAGTAAAGTTATTACTGCGATAATAGATAAAGCGAGCAGCTCTATATATGTTCAAGCATATGGTTTTACTGATGTTGATATAGCAGATTCCTTAATTGCAGCCCATAAGCGAGGTGTAAAAGTTAAAATCCTATTAGATAAAAGCAATCTATACTCTAAATATTCTAAGCTGGCTAAAATTAAATCAGCAGGCATTGATGTATTGATCGATAACGTGCCTGGTATTGCTCATAACAAAGTTATGATTATTGATGAGTATACAGTAATTACTGGTAGCTTTAATTTTAGTAAAAATGCAGATTATAAGAATGCAGAAAATATAATTATTATCAATGATCCAATAGTATCAGGACAGTATTTGCAAAATTGGCTATCTAGAGAACATGTCAATAACAATCTTACTAATCAAGATTAATTCCTTCCGTTATTAAGATAAGAGATCTATAGTATTTAGAAAGAATAAAAATATTGTAAAATTACCATCATAACATGATAAGACATATTGGAAGTTATAAGAACAATATATTTAGAAATCATTCGTGGTATATCTTATATACGCGAGTTTCGAATTAATATAGCATAGGATTTAGCATATCAAGAGAGATGTAATAGAAGGTTTATTATCAGACATTTGATAATTTATCAGTGCTGCAACCATATGCACAAAGGCATTTGTAACTGATCTATGCCTTGAATGCTCAAACTTCCCCAATAGTTTAATTTTACTAAACACAGATTCTATTAATGCTTTTTTAAGCAATAATATTTTATCCAACATAGACATAAGTTTATTTTTCATATTTTTCTTTACCCTAGTTACCATAAAAATTCCTTGCTCTAAAAGTTGTAGAAATAATTGTTGCGAAATATAACCACGATCTCCGAATACTTTACCAAAAAGATTTTTGATTATCAGTTCCAGCTGTTTTCTATCATCCTTATTGCCAGGGCTAAAAGATGCTTTAACTATACCACCGGCTCTATTAATTATTAGATGTAGTTTAAGTCCATAGAACCAACCTTTTGTTGTCTTACTGCTTGCTGCTATGCCGGCGAACACTTTATTCATTGAAATACGGTATCTCTTACATACCTCTATACTACTTGAATCTACAAAAGAGAGTCCGTCACACTGATCCAAAATAGAATTGAATATTAGTACTAATAGTGGTAAATGTGGACCTATTATTTTTATAAATTGACTATAACTTACTAATTGAAAATCTTTTTGATGATGAATTCATATTTGCTTCAGACAATAATTCTTAAAACAATCATAAGATGACTGCCAGTAGCCTATTATAATTGTTATTACCTCACTTCTGTTCAGTCGACTTTTAGGACCAGATTTGTTGTTATGGTTAGTAATTGAATTTGTATGCTTGTCTAATTCTTGAAAAAAATCATCGACGTAACAAAATATTTCTGTAAAATCCATTATCATAGGTTATTGCTCTTAAAGTTTTTTCAATAACCTATAAACTTTTTTCTAATACTATAAATACCATATTTTAATTAGCAATTTGTATTTTGTACTCACTTTATAACAAAAACAGTATTATTAAGATCCACGTAACCCAGTTACTATCAGCTATTCAGCGACTTTTTGAATACGAAACTCGCGTTTATTGTTAATTCCAGCCATAGAGCCAGATAGAAGGATGATAGTATCATCAAAAAGCTATCATGAGACTTACCTAAGAGAATGGGCTATTTTTGTCATGAAAGAATTATTTACCACTTCACCTGAAGAGGTAGAGCGTCAAATAGCTGATCTGAAAGTAGTATCTAGTAATACGGAGCAACTAGATAAGTTCTTTAAAGAACATTTACAATTTGTTAAAGGCTCTAATGTATCGTCAGTATTTTTTTTAAAGAAAACCTTACTACATGACAATTTTTAGAGATGTAAGGACTAAAGGATTGAATTTTGCTGATAATTCATGATGATAACGGGGAAAGAACTTGGTTTACATATGAAAGATCATTCCGCCCCTCTAGTCGAATTATTACAAAAACATATTTCGCTTAATTTATCAAGAGCAAAATGTTTAGGATTATTTATCATTTCAATGCTTAACAGCAGGACAGTAAACATGTCATTGTTATGCAATAGAATGCCGTCTGGGATTAAAGCAGCTTCATGGTATAGAAGGATGCAAAGATTTATCTCTGAAATCTCAATATCATGGAGAGTATTACCTGTTATGTTAGTCATGATGACTGGGTTTGAGCAGGAGCAAAAATGGGTATTGTGTTTAGATAGAACGAATTGGAAATTTGGTAAACGACATATAAATATTTTATATTTAGCTGTCAGTTTTCATGGTATAGCGATCCCCCTTTTTGGAATTTTCTAAGTGATAAAAAGTGTGGTAACTCTGATTATATTGAGCGTATTGATCTGATGGAGTGTTTTTTAGAAGTTTTTGACAAAAACCGCATTGAAGCATTAACCGCTGATAGAGAATTTATAGGTAAGGAATGGCTCTCTTGGCTTAGAACAAATCAAATAAGATACGTTTTTCGAGTTAGAGAAAATAGACAATATATCAGTAATGCAAGGGGAAAAATGGTTAAAATACAAGAGTTATTTCGCCCTCTAGCCATAGGATCGCATGTGAGTTTGTCACAACGTAGAATTGGTACAAAAGGTGAAATATTTAATGTAGTAGGGATCAGAAATAAGAAGAGTGAACTTGCAGTCTTAATACATAGTGATGAGATCAAAAATCCTGCTGAGATTATATGCTCAAAGATGGCAAATTGAAACAATGTTCAAAGCTTTTAAATCAGCAGGATTCAACTGTGAAGCAACTCATATTACTAATGATTTACGATTAGATACATTGATGCAAATATTGTCTATTGCATTTTGCCTAGCTTATCAAACTGGAGAGATTATAGTTTTAGATAAACCAATAGTTATTAAAAAACATGGTTATAGGCAAAATAGTATATTTCGTGTTGGATTAGATACATTGGTTAATATCTTGTATAATATTTCTACTCAATTAGTACGTTGGATACAGCTGTTGTCCTTGATATTCCAATATCCAAAGATGATAAAATGAAAAATTGTCATGTAGTAAGAAAGAAAACAAAGCTCACTGAGCAAGGAGTAATAATTAGTGGAACATTTCGTTATTGGTTTTCTGAGAATAAACATATCTCCGCTGATAAGACCTATCTTTTAACTTATAAACTAGGAGTTAACCGTTTGTTATTACTAACTGGTATTAAAGAAGAGGAGGCAAATAATTAATGATAAGGTTTAAATACAAACTACATATTTTGGTATTATTCATTGGTACTCTGTTAAGCTTTAATAATAGCTATGCTATAGGTTATATGTTACATGATGATTCTGTATTAGAGTTGCAGATTGCAAAAAATTCTCCAACTAGGATTACTATCGAAGGTGACAAGATCAACGATATTATGATCCATCCCAAGGAAGCAGCAGAAATAATAGTGCATGATTCAGGCTGCATATTTGTTTTGCCACAACAAGGTAAAAATAAAGTTTATGTCAGCATAGTTGCTGAAAGCGGCGTAGTGCAGGATTTAGTTTTAAGTTTTACTAAAGATAAACCAAGTCCAATAAGATTATTAAAATATAATTTTAAAACAGCAGAAACACCACAGTTTAGTAAGCTTCCAACGCATCAAAACTTACCAGCATATAATGTATATAAAATGAATAAAGGAGTAAAAAAATAGAGATATGTTTAATAAAATAATAAGAACGATATTTAATAAACAGCATTTAGGTTACGTAGTATTTATCACATTTTGCTGCTTCTTATTTCAAGAGATAGTATTTGCAGATACTTTAGAAGGTCAGTTAGATCGCATTGGTACTCTTTCTACTGGTAAACTTAAAACTATAGGAATATCAGGGGCAACAATTTTAGCTGCCATTTGGGCGGTAATAAAGGGAAATTTGCGACTTGCTGGAGCAATTGTAGCAATTGGTATCATTTTAGGTTTTTATTTAGATTGGGTCTCTTCTGGTATGAAAATCAGTTTAAAAGCAGGAGTATACTCAGGCACTGGCAATGCCTTAGAAAAATTAGCTGATTTTGCAATAAAGAGAGCAGAAAGCATGAGTCCAGTAATTGTGGTCGGATCAGGTAGAGTAGTAGATGTAGTATTTAGAAAAGGTTTTGATTTAATAGATAGTGGTGAAGAGCAGCAATTAATTGCCTATGGCGGTAATTTTACTCAGCAAGAAAATTATCGCAATCATCAGAATAATAATCATTATCCAAGTGGCTCAAACAGAATTAATAGTTTTGGCAATAATAATTTTTCTAAAACAAATCAAAAATTAAGAGAGCGATTTCTTAAAGATGATGAGAATTGGCAGCATCAATTAGATGAAGAATCTACAACCAATAATAACATCCTAGAACAAGAAGGTGGATTTTAATGAATAGATTATCCAAGATTGTATTGTTATCACTACTCACCATAAGTATCAGCAGCTGTAAATTAATGCCATATTGTAGCGACTTTGATTGTCCTATTCCTGAAGGGATAAAGTGTAAATCTTTATATGAAGTCAATAAAATGGCAGATCTTGGTATATTCGATCCGGATAAACAATATAACATATGTTGTTTAGGTAAGAATAAAAAACTTAAAGGTAATTAGATGAAGCCTAATATCCATAAAGATTTTTCTCGCATAAGCCTTTCTAAGCATTTTGTTTATGAGTCATATGATAAGGATTCCGGTTTATTTTTTAATAGAGCTTCAGTAGGATTTGTACTGCTTGGCGGACCAATTGTTGGAGCAAGCTTGCTAGCTCAAGGTGAGATTGCTGAATTTATCAAAAGTGATGAGAATTTACCAGCAGGTAGTAGTTTTCAAGTGCTGATGATTGGCTGTGATCATATAAAGGAATATTTAGATAATTGGCAATCACATCGCAAGGGTGGCATCTTTTCTGAGTTAAGTAATAAAAGAGCAAAGTTTCTCCAAGATAAAGCTACAGAAGAAGGAAGTATCAAGGATATAGTTTTATTAATTTCAGTAACTATTCCGACGCTTAAGATTGATATTAATGAAATGATTCGCAGAAAAGAAGTACTGCAAGATACATTTAAATCAATTGGCATGTTAACTGAAGATGTAGATGCCAAATTATTATTAAAATTGATGCGTTTAATTTTTGGTTGGAATATAGCAGAGCAACCCGAGCTTAATCCTTATGATATATTATCGCAGCAGATTTTACCTAGTGATTTTTCTTTGTTTGAAGAGGAAAATTCTGTTCGTCTTAATAACGATCAGATATTTCTATCTTTAGAGGCAAGTAAAAGACCATCATAGTGGCGATTATCAGCCATGGATTTATTTTTAGGTAATGAAATGCGTCGAGATGAATATATTAGATCCAATTTTCTAATGCATTTTGGTTTGCAAATAGCAGCTAATCAAATGATAGCTAAAACAGCAGCAATTACAAAAAGAGAAGCTTTAGAGAGAAATATTAATGCTGGTATGGGTAAATTTTTTCCAAATCTAGCACATGAAGCAGAGGATTTAGCAGGAGCAGTAGCAAGTCTGCAAAGTGGTGATCGGGTAGTAAACATCCACTTCAATGTTATTATGTATGGAAGTACAGATAAAGCTAAGACTGCAGCATCACAGTTTTGCTCAAATATGCGAAGAAGTGGTTGGTATTTTGTTCCTTGCAAATATGATCATTTAGCTGTGGTTCTTGCAAGTTTACCTATGCAGTTAGTTGAGGTGACAGCTAATTCTTGGACCAACAAATTTAAAGGCATATTATCACCTAAAATAGTAGGAGTTGGGGTAGCATTATCAAGTCTTGGTAGAGGCATAAAAACTATTGCTGCAGAAAGTAAAGTATTACTGCCCATTATTGGTGAATGGAAARGCGATTTAATATCTCCTGGTATGCTACTTGTAGGCAAAAGAGGACAGATTATGTATTGGTCACCTTTTGGTAGTGCTTTGATAGCAAAATCAGGACGCAATACTAACTCAACGCCAAATGAGAATTTTAATCTTTGTATAGCAGGAGTTCCTGGCTCTGGTAAATCAGTTTTTATGCAGGAATTAATGCTGTCAGTGCTTGGAGTTGGTGGCAAGGTATTTGTTCTTGATTATGGGAGATCATTTAAAAGAACTTGTTTGTTACTGGGTGGTAATTATATAGAGTTTGATGTAAAAAATCCTATTTCAATTAATCCATTTTCTGAGGTACCAGAAGAGACAAATGAAAAATCAATTGAAGCAAGAGCAGATTTTTTAGCAAGTTTTCCATCGATTTTAGCGACCATGGCAGCTCCGCGGTATGGGACTAATGATTTGCAACAACCAATGCTACAAAAAGCCTTAATAGCTGTGTGGCAAGACAAAGGAGCAAGAGCTGAAGTTACTGACATAGCAGATTGGCTACTTAAAAGAGAGGAGCCTTACGCACAAGAACTCGGTAATATGTTATTTCCATTTACCAGAGATGGGCAATATGGCAAGTTTTTTAGCGATAAGGCAAAATTATCGTTAAGCTCAGATATTGTGGTAATTGAAACTGATCATTTACGCAGTAGCCTAGCTCTACTTGCTGTAATTGTACAAATTATGATTGTGCATATTAACCAAACAATGGTTAAAGGTGATAGAGATCGTCCCTTTCTAATCATGATTGATGAGGCATGGAAGTTATTATCTGGCAAGAGATCAGGAGAATTTATTGAAGAAGCAGGTAGAATTGCCAGAAAATATAATGGCTCAATCACTCTTGCGACTCAGCAATTAACTGATTATTTCAGAGAAGAAGGAACAGCAGCAGAAAAGGCTTTTGAGAACTCATCGCATAAGGTAATCTTGAAACAAAATCCTGAGAGCTTCAAAGCAATGAGAGCAAACCCTAAGCTTGCAGGTTTTGTTGATGAGGAGTGGAAGATAAATTTACTGCAATCAATTCATTCAAATCCGCCCTATTATAGTGAGGCGGCAATTTATGGTCCAAGCGTTAATGGAGTAGTAGCAAGATTAATGTTAGATCCATTTACTTTAATGTTAACATCTACTAATGCGAGGGATTACAAGGCTTTAGAGGATAAGATGATGCTTGGGATGAATGTCACAGATGCGATTAATAGTGTACTGCAGATAAGAAGTGTAGCTTAAAAGCATGCGGGAAAATATGACGAGGTATTTATATCTAAAAATTGTTTTCATCAGCTCCTTTATTTTATTTTTGATTGTATTAAAGGTCAGTTATGTCAATGCACAGAATAATACTTTAGAGAACAGCGTAGGTAATAATTCCAAAGTAGAAATTAAAGATTATGGCGTCAGAGGTCATTTATTTCCAATCATTGAAGAGTCATTACTCGAGGTAATTATGTCAAGACTGAAAATAGCAGAGCAAAATGGCGTGTTAGCAACAATGCAGGAAGAATTTAACAATAGAGTCAAGCAAAAAATCTCTAGACCAACTCCAGTAGCAGGATTAAGTAAGGTTAGGAAGAATCGTAGCTGGCATTATGACCCTAGTTTTGTACAAAAAACCGATATAAAGGATCAAAAAGGCAATGTCGTAATTCATGTAGGAACAAGTGTAAATCCTTTAGATAAAATAAGCTGGGGTGAGTCATTAATATTTATTGATGGTGATGATCAGCAACAGATTAATTGGGCTAAATCCAAGATAGGAAAATTAATATTAATAAATGGTAGTCCTATAGAGCTGATAAAAAAGTTAAATAAGCCAGTATTTTTTGATCAAGGAGGTGTGCTTACTACTCGTTTTAAAATAAAGGCAGTACCTGCTACTATCCAGCAGGAAGGCAAATTGCTTAAAATTAGTGAAGTAAAGATCAATTAAAATTTGTAGTAGTATTTAAGCAAAGAGTCAAGATTAAACTGTAAATAACAACTAATACATCGGGAGCAATCTATGAAAAAATGGTCATTACAGGAGGCAAAGAAATATTTAACTACAATAGTAGATGATGTGCTGCATGGTGAGGTGCAAGCGATTGTCAAATCGAGCGGCGAAGTAGTATATTTAATACCAGGTGAAAAATATTTACCTACAAAAAATGCTACTAATTTATTGTCTAACCAAGAAGAGGTAAGCGTGGTATCTCCTGAGATCAGCCTTCAATGAAGTTAATTATATTTATTATAATTATTATGCTTGGTAATTATAGTTATGCATCAATTGGCTGCGTTGGCAGATTTGTTAATCCCATAACTGATGTTTGCTGGAAATGTTTATTTCCAATTACTATCGGGGGAGTAAAAATTGTCTCAAGTTCTATGGCTGATACTAATAACCCAAAACAGATTATTTGTTTTTGTCCCAGACCTGGGATTTCTATGCCAGTGCCAGGGATTCCAATTGGATTCTGGGAACCAGCACGGCTAGTAGATGTAACAAAATCCCCAATGTGTATGGTAAGCCTTGGCGGTATTAGTCTTGGAACTAGCATGCAAAAAGGGATGAAAGATGATATAGAAGGAAACAGCTTTTATCATGTGCATTGGTATATCTATCCAGTAATATACTGGCTTGAGCTATTACTTGATTTTGTTTGTTTAGAGATGTCACAAATTGATTTAGCGTATTTAACGGAATTTGACCCATTATGGGGTGATGATGCTAAATCTGCCATATTAAATCCTGAGAGTTTATTATTTGGCAATATTGCAGCTCAAAGTGCCTGCATAGCTGATTGTATTAGCTGCAGTAGCATCAATCTCTCAAATGATGAGATGTTTTGGTGCGGGGGATGTCAAGGCTCTCTTTATCCATTTACTGGGACTACCGCCCATCATAATGGAGGAGTTGGCACTTCTGCGTTAATAGTTGCTAAATTTATGGCTAAACTGCACCGGGAATTATTACTCTGGGGCTATATGGGCAGCAAAGGATTATGTTCTAAATATCCAATGCCAATAATGCAAAAAAGTCAGTATAGACTGCAGATGACTTATCCTATACCAGAAGTAGCTTCCTGTAAAAAGATTGGTGAGAGTGAAATAAGCTGGCAGGCAGGAAAGGAATTCCCAGTAAAAGGTGAGGATTTTGGGTATTTGATTTGGCGTAAACGCAATTGCTGTGTCTTTTGATTTTATCGGGTGTAATAGTATGAAATTTAATCTTAAGATAATAATGTTAACTAGTTTATTAGTGTTAAGTAGTACAAGTAATGCTAATATTTTGGCAAAGCAAGAAAATTTGCTTAAAAATACTTTGCAGTCTCAAATCTATATTTTTGTATCATTTTCAATGCCTGATTCAACATTAAAGAACTATTTTATTGAAGCAGAAAAAATCAGTGCAAAACTTATAATGCGAGGTTTAAAAAACAATGCATTTGTTAAGAGTAAAGCAAAAGCCGATGAAATTGGTATTAGTTTTAATATTGATCCTGAATTATTTGAAAAATATCAAATTACTGCTGTACCAGTAATAGTAATTGATAATAACCAAGGTAAGATTAAAAAACTAGCAGGACATATAGCATTAAATGATGCATTACAAATAATGCAAGAGGAACAAATGTGAAACAAGTTATTACAACTATTTGCTTGTTAATTTTAGTAAAAAATTTAAGCATAAACAGAGCTTACTCTATGACTATGGAGGATAATTATAATAACTCTCAGCAGTATGAGCATAGTATTAAGCTTGGTAATCCTAACCAAATAGGCAATAAGATCATATTTGATAAAGATGCTAATGTATCACACTTAACTAATATGAGAGATAATGATTTAACGAATAAAGGTAGCAATATTTTAAATATTGAAGAGGGGCAATTTATTCAACAAACTGAACTAGGGAAAATCAATGCCTTAAAGGAATATGATTTAAATAATCAAAATCCTTTGCTAGTGAATGCAAAACAGATTGAAGAAAATCCATTACTACATACTGAAGGGAGTTATTTTAGTTCTAGTGAATCTGTGACTAAGACTGACATTAATAAGAGTTGCAGGGAAGGCGTTGAGTTTGAGATAGATATAATCAAGCAGTTAATCGTAGAGAATGAATTATTTGAAGGATGGGGAGAGTGGCAAGATCGCATAATAGAAATCACTCCATCTGATATTGCACCAAGTTGGAGGAAGGAATTAGTTAAAGAAGTTTATTATGATAAGCATAATTGGTCTAGAGCTACTTATCAAGGTGTAAGAGAAGAAGACCCATTAGTACAAATAGAACTAAAGAACCCTCAGCTATAAGCTGAGGGGTTATAAAGTGGAATCGATTAGAAATCGATCATCATTCACAGGTTCACCTTCCTGTTCATCAATATAGTGCTGTATCATTTCATCAGTTATATTACCTGAACTGACCGCCATATAGCCCCTAGCCCACAAATGATTGCCCCAAAATTGTTTTCTTAAATGAGCAAATTCTTGCAATAAAATTCTTGAGCTACTACCTTTTAAATACTGTACTAACTTGCTAAGAGATATTTGTGATTTATATGAGATAAACATATGCACGTGATCACATGATATTTTCCCTGAAATTATATATACTTCATGTTCCATACAAATCTGCCTTAGTAAATCTCTAGCCCTTTCCGCTACTTTGCCTATCAATACTCTCTTCCTATATTTTGGTATCCATATAAGATGTACTTTTAAATCATACTGACTATGACTATTCTTTCTATAACTTCTCATGTTTCTTGATATAAATTCATTGCTAAAGCAATTTCATTATATCTTCCCTTCGCCTGAAGGCGAGGGATTCCTTATCCCCGAAGGGGGACATTAAGGCAGTTTATTGCAGATAGATTAGGTTTAGATATAAATAATGTAGGTCATCATATCACAGTAGGTTATGATGAAAAAGAAATTCAAATGTTTCATTTCAGTACAATACCAGAAATAGCCAGATTAAACTATCAATATCGTGAGAAAATCAAGGAATTTAGAGAAAAAGGTGAATATTGGCAAGTAACCACTGAAGAAGCAGAAAAATTAGCAGAAGCAAATGAATGTCATGAAATAAATCGAGTCTGCCTGGATGCTGGTAATAAGACATTTTCTGATAAATATATTATCAACCGTCCATGTTGGCAGGAGAAAATCAGCTATCAATGTTACTCTGAGCCACAAGCTGGTTGTAAACATTTAAAATCCCAAGGATGCCAGTTAGAAAATAGTACTTGCTTAAAAAGACATGGTAATATCTGCTTATTATGGCAAAGGAATTATAGATGTTTTAGCGAAAAGAAGCATTTAAGCTCTTCCTTAGCAGGTGCAACTATTTTTTGTTTAGGAGGGGATTGTCATACACCTACTATTGTGCCAAACAATGATATTGCAAATATTGGACAGCTTGCCATGTTAAATGAAATGAAAAAAGATATGCAAATAAATCCGATTTCAGTATTTAAGGTAGAGTCAAATAGTTGAAGAATATTGTTAATTTCCTTAATTGTTGTTCTGCAATGAAAGGTTGGGGAAAAGATTTGGGACTTGCTAGATGCAGTCTAGGTGAGAAAGCTCTTGCATTAAAAAGGGGGAAAGGACAATGCCATTTTGTTGGCACTTATTGTAGTAAGCGAGATAAGGTATTTAAGAAATGTTTAACTAAAAAATCGACCTATTGTTGTTTTAATTCAAAACTTGCAAGAGTATTTCAAGAGCAAGGGAGAAATCAATTAGGCATTAGTTTTGGCTCTAGTAAGTATCCAAATTGTCGAGGATTTACTGTCGATGAGTTGCAAAGAATAGATTCTTTAAAGTTTGATTTAGAGGAATTATTTGCTGATTTACTATTTGATGCTAAAAATAAGATGGGCAAGAATTTTCCCAAACAAATAAATAACCAAATACCAATAATGCAAAAGCAGCATTCTCTTGGTAATAGAAATCATAATTTATCGTACTAGTTTTACTGAACAGCTGAGCAATAGATAATAGTGAGAACAAGCATAACAAAAACGATATTAACAATAATAACTGTGATGTTGTTAATCAATCACTGGTCTGAATACTCATTTGCTGGTACTATAACAGCAGATATAAGCAATGTAAATAAGATGACAGAAGTAAACTTAAATAACAATATATGGCAGCAAGCAATATGGCAGCAACCACAAGGTTTTTTATGGTATAATGAGCAGCAAGTGGCAGAAATTAATAAATTGCAATCTCATAATGCATCATCATTATCAAAGCTACAACAAGAACCATATGATCAAAGGATAGAAGATTTAAAGCAACAATTTAATAGAGCTCAGCGTAAGGCTCTTGATAATCCAACACTAGAAAATGTTATTATTGCTCAAAGATTGCATAAACAAATCTTAGAAAAATCCTACAAATTTGCTACTATGTGGCAGCTTGCAAGCTTACTTGATTATAGCCTTATAAGTAATAATATACCTGCCAATTCATTACATAAAAAATTATATGAGATCAAACAAGATCAAGAAAACAGCCAAAAATTAAGATTTTTAGCTAAAAACTGGGTTTAATTATGCAAGTAAATCAAGGATGTAAGTATTCTCAGGTTTTTAGCAGCATTGCACTAACAGTTGCAAATAAATATCAATTTCAGCTGCTATTTGTCTCTAATAATGGAGAAAATTTTGGAAATATAAGAACTGTAAAAGATACTGGATTATTTACTAATCTCAATCCTGAGAATCTTGTACCAGTATTATATTTGGTCGATAGTCTCGGCACTCAAATATATCCAGTTGCGCGAGGTATTATTAGTGAAGATAAGATTGCTGAGAATATTTTAACAATACTGCAGCACCATAATCAATTAAATGTTAGTAATTATGGGCAATAAGTTTAGTAACACTCAATGCTACATAAAGCATGTTATACATATTCTTATAATCATGCTACTTTTACAAACATCTACCTCTTACGGTTGGAATATACAAGATGTATTTGAAGGAATGAGCGTTAATATTACTAAACCCGGCTCGTATCAATCTCAAGCGGCTGGCTATTATGCTGCAGGTGGATTATCACTTAGAACCAGCAAAACAGCTTTTAATCCTATTGCTATTACTCCGCCATCTTTAAACATGAGCTGTAGCGGTATTGACTCTTATCTTGGCAGTTTTTCTATAATATCAGGTGAAGAGTTAGTACAACTAATGAAAAATATTGGCTCGCAAGCAAAACCATATGCTTTTTCATTAGGACTTAAGACATTTGCACCGCAAATGGAAAACGCCTTAAAAGATTTACGTAACCTTGCGATGGAGATGAACCAATTTGCTAAATCTGATTGCGAGATGACCAAGGCTGTCTTTGCATCGATTTTGCCAAAAGATTCAGCAATGAGAGAGTCAGTATGTAAAGAGTTACAATCCAGCTCTGGTTTTGATTATTTTGCTGCCGGTAAAAGATGCAAAAATGATCTAGAACAAAAGCAAGCTTTATTAAGCATCCAAAATAAAGATCCAGAATTAATGCTAACAAATTACAATATTTTTACTAAAGCAGCGGAAAAAGCAAATATTCCGACTGAGTTAAGAAATGCTATCATGTCAATGACAGGCACTATAATAGTTAGAGATAAGAATGTTTATTTTTTTGAATCACTTGCTCAAGATGAAAAAAGCTGGATTAGTCATTTAAAAGGTGGTGAATCTGCTTCAATGTACAGTTGTGATAATATTGCTTGTTTGAATCCATCAATAAAACGCAATATGACCATTACTCCTGAACAATCATATCAAGGTAAGGCTAAAACAAAGCTAGATGCATTAAAAAGTAAGCTTGCAAGTAATAATGAATTTAGTAATGCTGATATTAATTTTCTATCATCTATAGGAGAAGCATTTCCAATATATGATTATATTACCTTAGAAGCAATATCAGGAGTTACTATTTTAGATAGCTCTTCAGAATTAGTGGCTAGCTACAGTTTATTGCAGCATTTAAAGGAAGTAGTCTCTGAGGTAAGAAAAGCATTAACTATGCTACAATCTAAGCAGGTAGCAGATCATCATTTAACTGCTTATTTAAAAGCTTTAGATAGAGTGCAACTTTTTGCTCAAGAGAAATGGAGTAATATGCTAACAAGTAGTGATCAGATTGATAGAAGAGCAAGATTAATAGAGCAACATTTAGTTGCTAAAGCAAGAGGCTAAACTTGTAAGTATGTTGAACCATTAGGTACTTTTAAACCATTTTTAAATCATTATAAATTTTTGGCGAGATTAAAAAGCATAAATATAATAAAATATGGCAGATTACATAATACATACATTTGGTGGCGGAGATATATTATGGCAAGTATTTAATGGCATAGGCAGAGTATTTGCCTCAAATAGTGAATATTTTACTCCGGTAGGTCAGTTTGCTTTGACAATTGGCGGTATTTGGGCAGCAACAAGAGCTATTTTTAGAGGTAATATTGGCATTTTTGCTATGCAGTGGTTTTTCCCATCTTTATTTCTTTTTGTTTTTTTATTTACTCCTAAAACCAATGTGTGGCTGAAAGATGAAATCTCCATGCAGGTTCCTGTGAAAATTGATAATATTCCTATAGGTATTGCGTTATTTGCTTCAGTATCATCTAAAATAAGCTACTATGTATCTGAAATGCTAGAGAAACATTTATTGCCACCTGACGATGGGTTATCAAGCAGGAAGAATGGTATTATGTTTGGTGCTAAAGCTATTGGTAAAATCAAAGACATTCAAATTGAAGATCCTGTAACCTTAACAAATAGCAAGGAATTTTTAAGACAATGCTTTATGAAACCCTACATTATTGGCAATATTTTAGGTAAAAAAGCAGAAGCACAAAGAGCAAGTGATGTAATTGCTTTTATCGAACAAAATATGCCCAATAATTTTGGTATTTATTATAAAGATCCAGTTAGCTCTGCTATTTCTTTTAAAACTTGCAAGCAAGTAACGCCTTTAATTAAAGCAGCTATTAATAAAGAATTAAATGATGGATTATTAACTAAATTTGCTCATAGCATAGGACTTCAGTCTAATAGGCAAGAAATATTAGCAACTCGATTAAAAGCCATGACATCTGATACTTTAAAATATCTGCAAAAAGAGCAAACAGATATTCATCAGTGGATGAGGCAAGCAATGCTATTAAATAGCTATCGAGAGGCTTATGATGATTTAAGAGAAAAATTCTCACTTGCTAGAATATATCCTCAATTAGTTAGTATGAATGCGACAAGAGGATTATTTCAGCAATCATTTTCCTACCTTATTGCAGGAGAGATGGCAGCAAATCTAATGCTTATTTTGCAGTCAGTATTCTTTGCCTTAGTAATTTGTCTTATTTTTATAGTTTTTCCAATGTCAATGATGCCTTCGGGTTATACTATCTTTAAAACCTGGATAACCTTAATTATTTGGGTCACTAGCTGGCCAGTGTTTTTTACGGTAATTCATTGTTTAGGCATGATTAGTTTATCCGGTAAATCAGGAGGCAGTTATTTTACCGGTTTAAATATTTTATCACAAGGGAGTTTTGCAGAAAATATCTTGCACTGCTATGCAACGTTTCAGATGTTAGCAGCTTCAGTACCGATGTTGTCCTGGGCAGTATTAAAGGCTTGTGCTCACGCTACAACTACGCTTGCAAGCCAATTCTTGCCAGTACCAGTTGCAAGTAGTATTGGGGCAAATATTGCTGATAATAACCTTTCTATGGATAATTATAATATAGGTAACAGAACCATTGCACAGCAAAATCTTGCTCCAACTCTGCAAATGGCAGGAGGAATGATTGATGATGGAGGAATGAGGGTAACTAGTACTGATAGTGGCAGACAGGTACTTACTCAAGCAGTTGACTCACTAGTTAATAATTATCGCTCTTCTAAATTATTACAGGATAGTTACCAATCTCAGTTTATGAGCTCACAAAGTTATCTTGACTCACTCAATGATCGATATAGTGACTTAACTACTACAGGAAATTCTATGGCAACTGAAATAGGCAAAAGGTTAAGCTACGAAGAAGCAAAATCTATAGGTATTACTGATAGTGAGTATTTGGCATTGCAACAGATGAATTCAGATAGCACCTCTGCTACTGAGCATACTGGCAGTAGTAATAGGAAGAGTACTGGTACTAGTGCTGAGATTGGTTTCAAGATTCCTGGCATAGGAGGAATAAACGTTGAATCAGATAATAAAAAAGCTTTAGAGCAAGGAAAATCAGTAAATCAACAACAATCATATAATGAGGCATTATCTAAGATTAAGAGTGCTACTAAAGATGGAAGGTTAGGTCACACAAATAGTGATCTGCATTCACTTAGCAATAATTTAAATAGTAATTTCTCTGAGCAACAATCTGTGGGACAAGAAATAGCAAAAACCAAACAAAATATGGAGCAATTAAGCTATAATATGAACTATATATCACAAAACTCTGCTTCTATCGATCGCAACTTAAACGAACCAGTATTGAATAGCATAATTGACAAAAATATTCCTGGAGTAAGCAGTAAAGAGCAAGCAGCTATGTGGGCAAGTACTCACAACAAGAAGCAGAACAAATCGCTTTAGATATAGCCAAAATTAATAATACTATACCACAAAACTTAAATTCTAAAAGTAGCTACTATATTCCAACTAAAGAAAATTTACGTTCAGATTTTGATAAAAATACTCAAATATTAAATGACCAAGCAACTGACATAAATTATAGAAATCATGATATTGATAATCAAAGTGTAGAACAAGTGCTAACTAAAGAACCCTCAGCTATAAGCTGAGGGGTTATAAAGTGGAATCGATTAGAAATCGATCATCATTCACAGGTTCACCTTCCTGTTCATCAATATAGCGCTGTATCATTTCATCAGTTATATTACCTGAACTGACCGCCATATAGCCCCTAGCCCACAAATGATTGCCCCAAAATTGTTTTCTTAAATGAGCAAATTCTTGCAATAAAATTCTTGAGCTACTACCTTTTAAATACTGTACTAACTTGCTAAGAGATATTTGTGATTTATATGAGATAAACATATGCACGTGATCACATGATATTTTCCCTGAAATTATATATACTTCATGTTCCATACAAATCTGCCTTAGTAAATCTCTAGCCCTTTCCGCTACTTTGCCTATCAATACTCTCTTCCTATATTTTGGTATCCATATAAGATGTACTTTTAAATCATACTGACTATGACTATTCTTTCTATAACTTCTCATGTTTCTTGATATAAATTCATTGCTAAAGCAATTTCATTATATCTTCCCTTCGCCTGAAGGCGAGGGATTTCTTATCCCCGAAGGGGGACATTAATAATGTAGATAATCATACAGCAGAAAAAGTCAAGACTCTTGAGCAATTATCTGCTACAGTGGATAATAAGAGAATGAAGATTCAGAATGAATTTAATAACACTCCTGAATCAACGATTGTCAGAACAGCTGAAGAAGTAGCAGATAATCTTGCTATTAGTGATAAGGCTATACAAAAAAGAAATATAAAATTACAAAAATAAAAAGCAGTAAGGATAAGTTTATGAAAAATTTTAAAAAATTAGCATTAATATTTATCTTACCACTAATATATAATAATATTGTTCTAGCAAAAGATTTAACTAATTTATCTAATAAACAACAAATAGATCAACAGAGCACGATTCAAGATCCAAATATTTTAGCAGAAGAGTATTTTAATGTTGGACAATCACTTTATAAATTAGGTAAATATCAGGAAGCTATCAAAAATTATGATTTAGCTATTAAATATAAGCCTAATCTTATAACAGAATATGAAGCAATCATTAAAGCTTTAAAAATAATTGGCAATAATTTGATGGCTGATTATTTGGAAGAAAAATTACAAATATTAAAAAATAATATATAAACTTGAACTTAGTTGAGATTATAGCAATTAGCATCTTCAATAATCTTATCAGCAGTCCTGACTAATATGAGCCGTTATAATCAAAATAATTTTACTCGTGGCTCTCAAATTTTTGCTCATCAAATGAGAATGCTTGGGCAAGGAAGTATTAATTCTATCATGGCTGGATTAATATTTTCTATAATTTGGCTGATATTCAGAGTATTGAAGCAATTATCTTTAATAAGCCTATATTATTTTATCATAGAGCGATACACACAATTAAAACTTGTAATAGGAGAGCATTTTTATCCATTAGAGCAAATAGGAATCAAATTCTATTATATAGAACAAAAAGCTTGGGTTTATCGCAATGCTAAGGAATTTATTCATAAATTCTGGAATGTTACACCTCATGGGTCTAATATTAATAAATTGTGGACTTTTATATTATATGATTCTTTAGGAGAGACTATTATTGTTTTTGTTGTAGCGACATTACTTGCGATAATCTTTTTTACTTTTAAAGGCAGACAAGCTGTTATCAAGGATAAAGTCAGAGGTTCAGATTTAATCGGAGCAAAGTTACTGGCTAAAATACTTAAAAAGTCCAATAAAGCTTCAAAGATTATATTTTCAGGATTACCATTAGTAAAAGATAGCGAAAGAAAACATATCTTAATTACTGGTACTACAGGTAGTGGTAAAACTAATATGTTAAATGAACTATTACCACAGATTAGGAAAGAGAGTGGTAGAGCGATTATTGTTGATTTAACAGGTAGCTTTAATAAGTTTTTTGATCCTAAATCTGATAAGTTGCTTAATCCGTTTGCATTAGGGAGTGAGTGCTGGCTACCATGGAATGATTGTAAGGAGATTGCTGACTTTGATGATATAGCTAGTAGTTTTAGTAGTTATACCCTTAAGATAGATGATTTCTTTGCTAAAACTGCTGAATTAGTGTTAGCTGAAGGATTAAAACTATATCAAAATAGCAAAGATATTCAAAAGTTAATTAGTGCTTTAGCTTACTCAAGTAATAAAGAATTTGCTAGAATTTTTAAATCTACCGCTGTATCAAGTATTATAAGCAGTAGTGCTCCTGAAACATCTTCTAGTATTCAAGCAACAATTAGCAAGAATATTGCTTCATTAAAACATTTACAACCTAACGGTAATTTTAGCATTAGAAGATGGTTTAATAGTGAAGAAGGCTGGCTGTTTATTACAGCTTCTCCTAATCAAAGGGTAACTTTAAGACCACTGATTGCTGCGTGGATTAGTATTGCGATAAAAGCATTAATGGATAGAAACATTAATAATACTAACCAGAATATGTGGTTTATTATTGATGAGCTACCATCACTACAAAAAATACCAGCTTTGTCAGTAGCGTTAGCGGAAGGCAGAAAATATGGTGGTTGTTTTGTTGCTGGAGTGCAAAATATTTACCAGTTAGAAGAAATATATGGTCTTGCAGGGGCAGCTTCAATGCTTGATCTATTTGGCAGTAAGTTTATTTTTCGTGTTAGTGATTATCAAACAGCTCATAGATCAGCTTTAATGCTTGGTGAACAAGAAATTATTGAAACTCAAGAAAGTCTATCTTATGGAGCTAACACTATGCGTGACGGAGTCAATATCAATCACCTTGAGAAGAAAAAATTACTAGTCATGCCATCTGAAATCATGAATCTACCAGATCTTACATGCTATGTAAAACTTGTCGGTAATGTTCCTATTACTAAATTGCAAATGAATCTACAGACTGATTTTAATCCAAAAATGTAAAAATCATTATAATAGCATTTTTAAAAGATTTTTATTACTTGATATGAAAATACCTGAACACAAGAAATCTTATTATAACACCCCTTAAAATCGCTAATTTAGCATTGTAAACTTTGTAACTAAGACGGTATTAAAAAATTTTATAAAAATATCTTTTTTTAATTGAGTATTTACGAATTTTATCGATTTAAAATCAACGACTACTAGAGTAAATCATATCAACAATATTTTACGATAAAGAACGAATAAAAGCTTCTTCAAGACCAGTAACACTAGAAATGAAAGAAAAATCACAACCTTGGGATAGCATTTTCCTTGCTATTTCTACTCTTTCCTCAGCTTTACCCTCAGCTTTACCCTCAGCTTTACCCTCAGCTTTACCCTCAGCTTTACCTTTAGCTTCTCCTATTTTAAGACCTTCAGCTTTACCTTTTTCAACCCCTTGTTGTATACCTTGTTGTATACCTTGAATTATGCCATGCTGAACGCCCTCATCTATATATTTTTGTGCTATTGTTCTCATAATATTATCTTTTTCTTCCGTTGATAAATGTTTAACTATTATTTGTTCTAATTCCTGTTGCTTCTCTTCGGAGATCTTAGCATCAGTATACCATACAAATGATCTTAAGTAAATATACCCTGATTCCTTATCCATTATTATACTTGGTTTAAATCTAATTAAAAACTCATCCCATAGTTTCAGCATGTCCCTTTGGTGTATATGCTTTAAAAAATACTCCATCATGCCAAGATGTTTCTTCTGCTCTATTTCATCATCAGACTGATTTTGCAAATCTACTAGTTGGTAATCCTGTACCATTAGTTTCTTCGCTCGCTCTGGTTTTGTAAATAATTCCCAGAAATTTCTTGGCGCATTATATACTTCAGAACCATTATATATTAACAATGGACAAATTAATGGTAATTTATTCTTATTATTTTCATGACGCTCACAAAGCAATAGCATATATTTCCATAATCTTAATGCTATCCAATAATCACAACTAGATTGAGCCTCTATTAGTACATAAACAAATGCTTCTTCTTGATCTCTAGTTTTTACCGAATAGATTATATCACTATATTTTCTTTTTAAATCATCTTCGACAAATGACTCTTTTTCTACTTTTATTTCTCTTAAATCTATTAACTCCTTAAAATCTGAGGGCAAATAATGTTCTAAAAATTCCTGAGCTGCTATCTTCTCAGTTAGAATCTTCTTTACTAAAGCATCATGTTTTAATTTTTTTGCCATATAACTTTTATTATTTAATTCGTATAGCAGTACCACTTAATGGTACCTTTAAACTCTTATTCCTTGATTGAGTTTGATCTCAGCAGCATTTTGAATCTCAGTTTTTATTGCTTTACCTATTTCTGAAGCTTGATTTATATACTGCATGACTTGCTTATCTTTGCCGATAGCTACTAAATAATCTTCAGGGAGAAGATGACTTTTTCCTTGGAAATCATATGCTACTATATCAGAAAATCTGTTATTACCAAGATTATAATTAGGATCAAATTTATTCTGCATAATTTGTAAATCTTTCTTTATCTTCTGCTCTATTGCTGCTATGCAAATCTTGTTACTGTAGAGCATACAAGAATCTATACCTTTTTCTCTGTAGATTTGTATTGCGGTATTGATATTTTCTTCTGTGCCAAACTTTGCTAGAGCTGTTATTTGCTGTTGCTGCAAATTATTTAGTTCGTTATTATCGTTATTTGCAAATTTTGAAAATAGTAATTCTATAGACTGAAATTGTGATTTTCTATTATCATTTGTTTTCAATGATGATTTAAGTTCTATTGCATTGCTAGCTGCTGTTAATTTTATTATTTCAGGCTCTATAAGCTTGTCTATAGATTCTACCCCTTGGGATTTTAACATATCGTTAAAATCGCCTTTTTCTGGTGGTCGTATTATTGCTACCGTCGCTCCTTGCCTAATTAATTCTTCCTGAGCCTTAATTACAGTATTAACTGATACTGCGTCTTTGCCATCATTATCGGCAGCAATTATTATTCTTTCTCCTTTGATAGGCTCATAGTTCCTAATGTTACTTACACCTAAACTACAAAGAATTTTGCCCTTAATACCAGCTTCTGCAATGCTTAAAGCTGTCTCTACCCCTTCTGCTATAATCGTTATATTACTAACTGAATTATTGCCATCTTTACTGCTTTGTACGTTCTGCTGTTCGTTATTTTTATTAATCTCAACAAAAGAACCTCTGATTCTACCAAATGAACGTTTATTAACCTCAATATTAGCTTTATTATTTGTGTCTTTGTTTAAATAAATTGATTGTCCACCAGTAATATTACCATCTTTATTTCTAGCAAAAGCAATTAATGCAGGATAATATTGTTTGCTATTACTATCCCACATCATATTGGTTCTAAGATCGTTACTTAATTGATATCCTGTTAATATTTTTTCAATTCCACGATGTTCTGATAAATATCTTGTTGCTACATTATTGGGCATAGAATATTTTATAGAATCTGATTTTTCATATAATATTTCTGCCCTCTTAATTTTTGCCATTTCAGATTCTTGCTCTGTTTGAGTCTTAATTTGCCGCTTTTTGTTTGTTGATAAATTTACTGCTAGAGCTTCATCTACTTTGGTTGATATACTAACCATATCTTGTAAATATTTCTTAGCTTCTACAAAATCACAATTTTTTTCTCGTTGTACTAAAGTAAATAAATCTCCTCCCTCTTCTTTACTAAAATCATACCATATGCCAGCTTTACTGCCATTTATCTTCATCGCTATCTTACCATCTTCTCCCCAGCGAAGTAACTGGCTATCTGACAAATGCTTATTTGGACTGCCTAACAAATTTCTTCCTATTTCTTCAGCTTTAAATGCTAATCTTTGCTTTAATGCTACTGTCTCTTGTTTGTTAATAGCATGATAGTCTATCTTATTCTTTGCCATAACATCCTCTTGCAACTTAATCTTTGTTATTGTATCTTTTTGATTATGATGCTTAAGGTTATCACAAGAGGTTTTTGGCTCTTCTTGGACTTTATGGCTTGTGGCAAGATTTGTGCTAGTACTTCCTAGGATCTCTGCTACTTTAGCAGGTGGCTCTAACTTCACTCTTAAGTGGTAATAGTTATCATTACTATGTAATCTATCCTTAATATCTTCTACTACCCCTTTAAACCAATTACCTACTTTATCTATAATATTAGGACTCTTATTTTCTTGATCTTGAATCGCTACTAATTCTTCTAAAGTTTTAAAATTAATGCTAGATAGCCTATTATCTATTTTGTTAAGTTGTGATATTAAACTTGCTATATTTCTTGTACTGTCCTTATTATAGTAGAGTTTTACCTCTTCTATGTGCCTCGTCATCGCTACATAAGAATTTCTGCTATTTCCTGCTAAATTATGTAATACATAGACATCTTTAATTGAGGCTCCTTGTGCTTTATACACTGTAGAAGCATAGCCATGTTTAAAGCTTACATCTTGAGGATTAAATTCTATTTCTTTCCCGCTATCTGTTTTAGCAACAAACTTATCGTTACTGACTAGAGTTATCGTTGCAAATTCACCATTTTCTATTTGTAAATCTTTATTTGTACTTTTAAACAAAATACGATCTCCTGCCATATAATCTTCATGCTTTTCAGATGAAATATAGTCTCTATATTCTTTACCGGTAAGTAAGCGGTAAGTAAGCCTTTAGCTTTTAGTAACTCCCTGATCCCTTGATTAATACTATCTACTTCAGCATTACGCATGGTAATTATTAAACGCTCATTCAGAGCAAATTTGCTGTTACTCCAATCGTTAATTAATCTTACCATTGATTCTTCTAGCGTATGATCAATCTTTAAACATTTATGCTGTTCTAGTAATTGCAGGCCACCAGCAATATCTGATTTTGCAAAGCATTAAGCCATTTCTCTTGCCCATGCCTTGCTTTGTCTTCTAATGTTACTTAATTCATATGAGCCAAATTTACTAGCCAATACTGTAAACATTCCTCCTCGCTCAACGGAAGTGAGTTGTCTCTCATCTCCAGCCAATATCAGATTACAATTATTACTCCTTGCTACTTTTAGTAATTCTAAATAATCACTATTACCTACCATCCCTGCTTCATCTACTACTAGCGTAGTATTTCTTGGTAGATTAGCTTTACCATTATACAATTTAAATAAAAATCCTTTTACTGTATGACACTTCCGGTAACCTTTACTTTTAAGCTCTGATGCTGCTTTATGAGTAGGGCTAAGCCCTATAACATTTTGCCCATGATTAGTGGCAATTTTATAAACTTCAGCAAGTACTTGTGACTTACCGGTGCCAGCTCTACCTCGAAGGATTCTAATACCTTGACTATTAATTAAAATATGTTGCAGGCTTGCTCTTTGTGCTTCATTAACACTGGTAATATTTGCGATATCACTTTTAAGCTTAATAACGTTATTAAAATGAATCTGGCTATTTACCTTATCTGCTATTCTAACTATCCTTAATTCTTCTTCTCTTACGTCGTGAGTAGTATAGTATTTAGTATCAGTAGCATCTGCATTATATAGTTTGATTAATCTATCGGAATTTAATACCTCCCTTAGTAGTTTTGATTTTTCTGCTTCTGCTGGAATCTCTTTAACTGCTTTTTCTATATCGAATTTAGTAAAAATAGCTTGATGACGAATAATGCGATTAAGTACTCCATCCGCTCCTTTGATGATCTCAAGATGAGCAAGCTTACATATTTTATTTTGCTCAGATATTTCATTGATAATATTTCTCATTCTAGTAGGACCAACATGCTGCTGAGGCACGAAACTTATTGGGTCTACTCTGATGTCTAAATCTAACTTAGCAAAATATTTATTAATTACTTCTTTAGCTCTTTCATGAATTATTTTATCTTCTGGGATAATAAAAGCTTTGCCACTTACTTTGGCAAATTTAGGATTCAAATCTACTGCTTTAGCTCCTAAAGATTTACCATCTTCTGTAAATTTTCTGGTAGTAACAAGCAAATGGGCGTGCCAATTCTTCTCTCCATCATGCGGCTGATGAATATCAACCTGAACCCCTAAGCCATTTTTAACCCATGCCATTTCTTCGATTATCTCATGCGTAATTGCTATTCTATCTTGTAAATCTAATTCCTTATCATCAGGCAATGCTATTACTACATCTTTTAATAATTGACTGTTTTTTCTCTTCTCGATACGCTCCACCTCATTCGTCAAGACGCTTGAGTCTTTGAATTTTTGATCTACACGAGTAGGTAACAAAACTGCATGGTAAACATTATCGCCTTTCTTGCTAAAATTGTAAGTAACGTTAGTGCTCTCATCTTTAATAATCAGTCTGGCATTATAGGCAGCTTTAAGGCAAGCATTTTTACCTTCACTTCTACCTACTATTTCTATTCTTGCAAACTGTATCGCCATGGTTAGTGAATCTCAATCTTATTCAATCCTGAATAACATTACTATGCAATCTTAAAATCATCCACTGAATTTCAAACATATGAACCAGCAAGTAAATAATAAACCTTTAGGTTTATATATTGCGTGGTACTTTGTTATGCAACAAGTACCAACCTCTTTATTTACTCCTTTTTATATATTTTGATTAATAGCAATCACCTTTATTTGTTTCTATTGATCTTAGTTTACTGGTTCGGTTAGGTATGGGGATATTTTGATTTTGCATGCTGGTTATTTTCTTGCTATGCTAGACTCTGCAAGTTTGAAGTTGTATACAGCACTAACCTGTTTGAGAAAAAAATTTGTAGAATTTCTTAGCACCTATAATTATACAGTTGACTTCCATAATTTATTGATGATTCATGATGATTATAACAATCAAAAATAAAACTATCTCTATGGAGAATGTCATAAAACGTAGATTAAAATTAGAACAAAAAAAAGCTAAAATTATTACTGAAGAAGCAAGACTTAAAATTCAAGAAAGAAAAACTCGTACCCGTCGTTTAATTGAAATCGGCGGCTTAGTTGTGAAAGCTAAACTTGATGATTTACCCACTAACAGTTTACTAGGAGCTTTTGTTTCTTTAAAAGAAAAATTAATACAAAATCCTAATATCCAAGATCAGTGGACTACAATCGGCAAAAATATTTTTGATCACCTTAAGGATTAAGAGACGCAACTATACTAAAATTATTGTTTTTTAAATTAGGAGCTTCGCACTTGTATAGAATAAGTTACAATATTCATACACTAAATAAATCCAAAAATAGTAAATTTTGTATAAAATTTACCACTAATAGTAGCAAGTATTATAAATACTTCTATCTAATTTTACAAAGTGCGAAACTCCTGTAAATCTTTTATTTGGTTGATTTTGATTATTAATTGTCATAGCATCTCCTTGCTGTTAAAGTTCAGAAAACAGCTCAGAGGTTAAAGTGTTAGAATATTGAAGTCTTGAATTTAACCTCTGAACCAGAGTTGCACTACGGCCGCTCTTAACAAGGACAGATATCACTACAATTCTTTGAAGTACAAAGGATTTAAAAGCTTTTTGACAGATTTTTATACAATTAGGCAAACAGCTGCACAAATGAGACACAGCTAAATTACTATTGTTTATTAGCTCAACTCTTTATCTATTACATCTAAATCCAAAGTAGCATTAATTATGCTACAAAAAACATCAGAAATTCTTTTGAATATAGTATTTTGCTGGCATTTAAGCCTACTTTATATTATAATTAGTTGATCAATTAATTAAATTTATTCCTGCAAAATTAAACAACTACTATGAACCATTTCTTGGTGGTGGAGCTTTATTTTTTCAAGTTAGAGATAAATTTAAACAATGCTATTTATCTGATATTAATCTAGAGCTAGTAACGTCCTATAACACAATAAAGAAGAATCCAGAGCAGGTCAGTAAACTATTAGACTCTCATAAAGAAAAACATTCTAAAGAGCATTATTACCAAGTTAGAAGTAATAATGACAGTAATGACCCAGCAAAAATTACTGCAAGGTTTATCTATCTTAATAGATATTCATTTAAAGGCATTTACCGAATTAATATTGATGGAAAGCCAGCTCAAACTTTCTCTGGTAGGAATTATAGTAAATCTGATCTTGCCTTTAGATTAAAACAGTGTAGTCAGCTTTTATCGGGCACATCTATTTGTGCTATAGATTTTTCTTTCATTGAACCACAAAAAAATGATTTTGTTTATTTTGATCCTCCTTATCATAAATCAGGTGAGAAGTTTTATACTAGATTACCTTTTGATGAGAATGAACAAACGAGACTTAAAGATTTTGCTACAGAACTTAATGATAAAAATATTAAAATAATGATTTCTAATAGTAATACTCCCTTTATTAGAAACTTATACAAAAATTTTAATATTAGTATTATTAAGGTTAAATATTCCATGCCCGAGCACAATAAAATATCTGATGAAGTAGTTATTACAAATTATCAATTACCACAATAGCTTAGTTATATTCAAACTTGATTAATTCAAAGCAATAATCTTGCGTCTTAAAAGATTCTTCTAGATCTTGCATATGACGATTCCTAACATAATAATCATTAAAAGCCGTTGTTGATTTAAGGATTACCTTTTGGTTGACTATATCTTCCTCTACCACTACTAATTTACTTAATACCCCACAATCAATATATTGGTTATAACGTTCAATAAGAAATTTCCGTGCCCTGTACCATACTGAATCAGGATTTAATTGTTTGCTTAGCTGCAATAGATAATTTTGTTTTTCATCTTCGGTATTATTCTGCTTCGCTTCAAGCTCAGAAAATGGTATGATTTTCAACTTCTCAATACTACGACCATAGATCATTTGTACTTGCTGTAGTATTTTATCTTGTGCATTTTCTGAAAGCGTAATATTTTTAAGTAGTTTGATTTGGTATTGATTATCAATTGCCCCAATAAAGCAGCAAGAACTTAGTAAGTCATAAGCGGTATTAGCATCAAAAATGCTGATTATTTTACGTTTTAGTTGAGCTTGTTTGCTATTATTACGACTGCTTTCTATCTTATCTAAATATTGCTCTTGAGCTTTATTGAAGTTACTAAATTGAGATTTAGTAGCATAATGATTCGCTTGAGTATATTCATCACTTAACTCATGAAATAATGCCTTAGCCATATAATCTAGTAGCACTTTTTTATGACCAAAATGATGATTTGAATATTTTTCTGCAAGCTTTAAGAGTAACTGATTGATAGAATCAAGATTAAATTCTCTATTTGATTTGAGCTGTAAGTAAATTGCCATCTTCTTAGCTTAATGGATAAAAATCTATTAATTTTTTTCTTTTGAACCAGCCCTTATTCTCTACAAATTCTCCTGCTGGATTATTATGAGATGATAATGCTACTTGCTTACATCTTGTCTTATCAATTTTATCAAGAATTTCTTGCAATGGCTTACTAACTTGTAATGGAGCGATGACAAAATTATTTTTGGCTGTTTCGGTATTTTCACTTTTTTGTTTATTATTTGGTGATCTTATTGTTTTAAATTCTAATTCTTGTGCAAGATTTGGTGTTTATTGATCTTGTAGTAATTTCTGATCGTGCAGAGTTGGCTTTTGTTGATTTGGAAAAATTGTAGATTCACTACATCTAGATTTATTAGATATATTTTTATTATTATCTATATATATAGAGTGGTCCAAACTTTTTGGGGGTTGAGCCAAAATTTTTTTCATTTTCAAGAGTATTTTTTTGAGAAAATGGATGAAAATTTTTAGCTAGTTTAATACAAGGAGTATTACGGCATTTAATGCCATATTTTACGATTGTTGCATTGTAAACGCTAATAAAGCCACTTTTTTGTAACTCAAGTAAGCATTGTCGTACACGTTCTTGGCATACACCTAAGGATTCTTGAAAGAAATGATAGGTTTCCTGAAGTTCGTCGATACTATTGTTATAGTAGATTTGCATGCGGAAGACTATTAGAGATAGAAGCTGTCTTGCAGTTTTACTTAATATTTTTCCGTTATGAGATGAGAGATTACTCCATTCAGGAGGAATAAAATTGCCAACAAAATTATAGAAAATTATTTGCTTTTGATCATCAAAATTATGCGTTGCACAATCATTAGTAAAATGCGATGAGCATATAGTGTGCATAAGACCTCAACTTAAACATCAGGTTTAATCGAGGTAATAAGGCAATTAAAGCAGTATTTTTAAAAATGTGAGGAGCATATAAGCAGCATACAGAGTAGGGAGGTAAAATTAGTAGATTATGAAAAGCTTGGAGATATGGTGGTGGGTGATAGAGGGATTAAACCTCTGACCTTTACGATGTCAATGTAACGGTTTGTTTTACCTTACTTTTTGCCTTTTTCTTATAAACCAATTTATACCTCATAACTCTTTATATGTTAAGGGTTTTTTCTTACTACCAATACTATGCTTTAACTTTAGTAGAGTTGCAATAATTTGTCAATCTTTAAAAAATATTAGAAATTTTAAAATAGGATATGGATATAATGAGCATATAGCGAGTCAAATTTTATGATCAATTTTTACCTTGCAATTTACTTGGACCTTTTGAATTTATGAATCAATAATTACAATTATTAGTTGTTTATATTGTAAAAGTAATAATCAAGTTCATTGTAATTATATTTGATATAGAATTTGCTATTACAATTAAAACATACTACAGTTTTAAATATATATTTCAGTTAAGCTATGGTAGGTAATATTATGCCAGTTAAATCATTACTTTTTACTAAAGAAATGCTTCAAGAAATAAAAGCTCCAGAAGCAAAGCGAGATATATATAAAGATACCAAAGAAAAAGGATTATTGCTAATCGTCTCATACGGTGGTAGTAAAATATTTTATTTAGGAGTGGTACTTAGTAAAAAGTATCATAGAATCAAAATAGGAGTATTTCCCTATCTATCTATTATTGATGCAAGACTCAAAGCATCTGAGTTAAAAGGGAAAATTGCTCAAGGATATAATCCTATAGAAGAAAAAGCTAGATTATCTAAAGAGCCTACCTTTAAAGAGTTTTATGATAGATACCTTGATGAATACAGTAAAATTAATAATAAAAGATGGAAAGATTATGCTGATTCTGTAGATAGATATGCAAAACATTTATATCCTAGAAAAATATCCACTATTCAAAAAACAGATATTCAAGAGTTGTTTAATAATTTAACTAAAACTGGTAAATATGGAGCTAATAGATTTCTTGAAGTTTTAAGTCCTGTATTTAGTAAAGCAATAGAATGGGAATTGCTTACAATAAATCCAGTTATTGGCATAAAGAAGCACAAGGAACAATCCAGAGACAGGTATTTAACTAGGGAAGAAATACCACGATTTTTTACAGCAATAGCAGACGAGCAAAACCAGGTAATGCAAGACTTTTTCTTAATAGCTTTGTATACATCAGTTCGTAAGGATAATTTACTTACTATGAAATGGGAACAAGTAAGTTTTACTGACAAACAATTATATCTTCCAGAAACTAAGAATGGTGATCCCCACCGTTTACCTTTACTAGATCAGGCAGTAGAAATATTAAAAGCCAGGAAAGAGCAATCTACTAGTATGTGGGTATTTCCAAGTGAGACTAGCAGTAGTGGTCACCTGCAAGAACCAAAGAAAGCATGGAAGAGGATTTGTAAAAAGGCAGGAATAGAAAATTTAAGAATCCATGATTTAAGAAGAACAATACCAAGCTGGATGGCAATGACTGGAGCAAATCAATATGTAATAGGACAGCTTCTCAATCATAGAGATCCAAGATCAACAGCAGTGTATACTAGACTTGCCAATGATACTGCTCGAGAATATATGCAAAGAGCCGTAAGTACTATTATAAATATAAAATCTTAAATATATATTAATTGATATATTCATGTTATAATAATTCCTGTATTAAGTGAGTTCTATAAGAACAGAAAGGCTAGAAGAGGAAAGTAGTAAAGCAATTGTTGCAACAAGCTTGGAAATTCCTTTTTTGCTTCTTCTATACTCTTAAGAATTATTGAGTTTTTGAAGATTTTACAACAATGAAGAAATTTATAATTATGAATACTAAAGAAAAAGCTAAAGTACTTAGCTGTTTTGATGTAGCTAATTATTTTTTAGTGTTAGTTGATAGAGAAGCAGGGGATAGTATAACCCAGTTAAAGCTACAGAAATTAATATATTTTGCTCAAGGCATTCATCTTGCTTTATTTGATAAAGCGTTGTTTGAAGAAGAGATTAAGGCTTGGAAACATGGGCCAGTAGTACCAGCTTTACGCTCAATATTTGGCAACTTTAGAGATAATGTAATCCCTTTGCCTTACGAAATAGATTTTGCTATTTATACCGAGCTACAAAAAAAATTAATTCATAAAGTATATTCTTTTTATGGTGCACATTCAGCTGCTTATTTACGTAACTTAACACATACACATTCTATTTGGTATGAAGCTATAGAGAAAGCAGATAATACTATTACTAAAGAAAAGATACAGGAATTTTTTAAAGCTAATATAATAAATAATATTAAAGATTATATTTTATCAATTACTAAAGAAGATATTGCTCAAATAGAAAATGCTGAAGATGGGTGGTGGATGAACTATGATAGTGGCGTACTTGCTGAAGATATTACAGAATACCTTTTAAAGGCAAAGAAAAAAAAGGCAGGTAATAAAAATTGAAAGTCACTTGGTCTGATGAAGCTCTAGAGCAGTTACAATTCTGGAAACGTACTAACCCTAAAATAAGTAATTGGAATTAATGGTTAATTTAAATTAGCTTTATTATTAAAAAGGAATTGAGCCGGCACATTTTCACTATTTTCTACAAGAAAACGATAATATTGTTTTGCAAGATCCACAGCATCATAACTACAGCAGGAGTGGATAGCAAGTTTTAAACATTCTAGTTTTAACTCCATATCACTTCTAAACATATACAACTCACCAATAATTTATTTAGTTAATATTAACAAAATTATTACTAGTTATCAACAAATTCATAGATAGAGCTATAGATTTTATCTCCAGATAGGCACAGTTTTAGATGAATTACAGCTTTTTTTATTATGGCTTAAAACTCCACTGGCAATGTAAAAATTAGGATGTTAATGTCATCACACTAGAGAACTGATCTATTAATGGAAATATCACTTATTATATGAATAATAATTGTGCAAATCAAAGATTATATTGGTCATTAACTACTTCCTTAAAATATATGGGTTTAAGCTTAGATGAGTGGCTCGTTATATTATTTGGTATAGTACCTGGGATAGTGTTATTGAATAGCGGACATGCTAAGCTTGGTATCATTAGCATTATAACCGGTATTGTGCTTTGCTATATATTTAAAAAGTTTAAGAAACTATCAGAATATTTTATACTCAAAAGTTATTTAGTCGCCAAGAAATGGCTATATGCTCCTACTTCTTATCCTAATTTGCTTGGTAAAAAGGTAGGCAAGTAATGGATCATTTATTTAAGCAAAGCTCTATTCAGCAGCTAGTTAAATATAATAAGAGATTATTGCTGATCACATTGCTGCTTGCAGTTACGAGTCTGCTTGGAATGATTAAAACAATTAGCACGGAAGAAAAATGGTTATTAATTCCGGCAATAGAGCCGGATCGTCGGATGATAGTATCATCCAAAAGCTATCATGAGACATATCTTAAAGAATGGGCAGTTTTTGTAATGAAAGAATTATTTACTACTTCGCCAGAAGGAGTAGAGAGGCAAATAGCTGATATGAAGGTGGTGTCTAGTAATACAGAGCAATTAGATAAGTTTTTTAAAAAACATTTAGATTTTGTTAAGGGCTCTAATATTTCATCAGTATTTTTTCCTAAAAAAGTAAAAGTCATCGAAGATGGAGTATTAATTAATGGAACATTTCGTTATTGGTTTTCCGAGAATAAGCATATAGCAGCTGATAAAACTTATTTGTTAAGTTACAAGCGAGGAGCAAATCATTTATTATTACTTACAGGTATTAAGGAAGAAGAGGCAAATAAGCAATGAGAAGTTTGAAGTCAGAGTTGCAGATCTTAGTAGTTTTTGTTGGAATAATGCTTGCAAGCTTTAGTAGTAATACTTACGCTATAGGTTATATGTTACATGCTGATTCTTTGTTAGAGCTGCAAATAGCTAAAGACGCTCCAACTAGGATTAATATCGAAGGAGAAAAGATTAATGATATCTTTATCCATCCGGAGGAGGCTGCAGAAGTAGTAGTACATGATTCAGGCTGTTTATTTATTTTACCGCAGCAGACCCAAGCTAAGCTTTACTTAACACTAATTGGAGAAAATGGTACGATTCAAGATTTAATGCTGAATTTTACTAAAACTAAACCAGCACCGATTAGACTTATTAAGTTTGATTTAGAACAAGAAGTAACAAAGTTAACTAATAATAAGGAAGATAAGCATCATGAATGTAAAAAACAAAGATGTAATAGAAAAAGAAAATAATAAACAGTGTTTAAGGATAATATATTCTTTATTGCCGGTATTATTAATTTTTTGTGTAAATGTAATACTATCTGAAGTTGCTTTGGGAGAAACATTGGAAGGACAGTTAGATCGCATTGGTGGCCTCTCTACTGGTAAACTTAAAACTATTGGGATATCAGGGGCAACGATTTTGTCATCAATCTGGGCAGTGGTCAGAGGTAATTTAAGGCTTGCCGGAGCAATTGTAGCTATTGGTATTATTTTAGGATTTTATTTAGAGTGGGTCTCTAGTGGGATGAAAATCAGTTAGATAATTAGGATATTGATTAAAAGCAATGGATCAAGATTTCAATAAGCAGGAAGAAGTACAAGGTAAAGTAGAGGATCATAAATTACCATCTACATTTAGTAAAAGATTATCAGGGCTTATAGAGATAATTAAAAACAGACCATTAGTAACTCTAGCTTGCCTAGGCGTAATAATGATTTTGGTATTTTATGGATTTTCAGAAAGTGAGGTAAAAACTTCTATGGTTTTAGCGGAAGATAGACAATCAAGGGAAATATCCGGAATAGAAAAGGCCATAGATCCAAGAGCTAAATGGACTGCAGAAATATTAAACGAAGTTAAAAACATGCAGAACCATTTAGAGAAACTAATAGAGAGTAAATATTTAGAAACTAAAACTAAAATTGATGATTTTAGTCAAAAATTAGAATCATTAGAGAATCCTCTTAAAGAAACTATATTATATGATGGCAATGACTTTAACAATAATCACAAGATAGAAGATTTATTAGATAATAACCCTGAGCAAAGCATTGCTGCTGCTCCTACTGCTCCAGTAAAAAGATTACTTGGTTATATAAAAAGAGCTGATGTGGAGCTCAAAAAAGACGTTAAAGATTATATTACTACCGGCAGCTTTGCAAGAGGGGTGCTGCTTACTGGAGTAGTAGTTGGGACAGGCACTAATAATGCCGCATCGCCTGAGCCAATAATGATAAGGCTTGTTAATACAGCTATTTTTTCTAAAGGATATACAACGGAGCAAATCAAAGAAGCAATTTTAATTGGTTCATGCACTGGGGATATTTCATCAGAGCGGGCTAAATGCCGGTTAGAGACGGTATCTTTACTAAATAGTCATGGCAAGATAATTGAAAAATCAGTAGAGGGGTGGTTAATAGGAGAGGATGGTAGGCCTGGAATTAAAGGGATAGTTGTTGATAGATCATCAGATGTCGCAAGGATGGCGGTGCTTAACGGCGTACTTGGCGGAATAGCACAATTTTTTCAGAACCAGGCAACAAATAGTATATTTCCGGTGTCACCGATTACTGGGCAACAAAATGCCTTAAAAGCTCAGGATTCTCTAAAAGCCGGTGTTTATGCCGGCACTGGTAATGCTTTAGAAAAGCTTGCTGATTTTGCAATTAAACGAGCAGAAAGCATGAGTCCGGTAATTGTTGTAGCTTCAGGTAGAGTAATAGATGTAGTATTTAAAAAAGGTTTTGATTTAAGGGATAATAAAGAATCAGGTAAAGTAGATAGATTACTACCACCAACTACTACTGATTATTCGCAAAATAGCACAAATTATAGTAATAATCAAAATTATTCTAGGAATAAAGTGACAAGTTTTACTAAGGCAAAAACTAAATTGCAAGAACGTTTTACTCCGGATAATGGGACTTATGAAATGACAGAGATTGATTTGCAGTCAGAACAACAATATCCGGGTAATTTTTAATGAATAATAAAATAATTAATCTGCTTTTGTTATTAATGTTAAGCTTTAGCGTTGCTAATTGTAAGTTGATGCCATATAGGAATGATTTTGATTGCCCGCTGCCCCAAGGACTAAAATGTAAATCATTATATGAAGTAAATAAAATGGCAGATCTTGATATGTTTAATCCAAATAATAATAATGATCAGCCTAATTTTAAATCGAGATGCTCTACTAGATGCTTTGGAAGGTATAATAATGATATCAGGAATTGATAAAGATTTTGCTCGGGAAAGACTAGCTAAACATTTTGTTTATGAATCATATGATGAGGAGAGTAGCTTGTTTTTTAATAGGGCTTCAGTAGGATTTGTACTACTTGGTTGGCCACTTGTTGGAACAAGCTTGCAAGCTCAAGGTGAGATTGCAGAATTTTTAAAAAGTGATGAGAATTTACCGACAGGCAGTAGTTTTCAAATATTGATGATTGGCTCTG
Organism: Rickettsia endosymbiont of Ixodes scapularis; assembly: GCF_000160735.1. Lineage (NCBI taxonomy): Bacteria > Pseudomonadati > Pseudomonadota > Alphaproteobacteria > Rickettsiales > Rickettsiaceae > Rickettsia > Rickettsia endosymbiont of Ixodes scapularis. Next base: position 771,673 of record NZ_CM000770.1, read on the forward strand.
ATCATATAAGAGAATATCTAGATAACTGGCAATTACATAGAAAGGGCAGCATCTTTGCTGAGCTTAGCAGTAGAAGAACAAAATTTTTAGAGCAAAAAGCAAAGGAAGAGGGAAATATCAAAGATGTAGTTTTATTAATTTCAGTAACTATTCCGACGCTGACGATTGATATTAATGAGATGATACGAAGAAGAGAAGTATTGCAAGATACATTTAAATCAATTGGTCTTACTACTTATAATGTTGAGGCAACATTGCTATTAAAATTTGTCCGTTTAATATTTGGTTGGAGGGAAGAAGAACATCCTGAACTTAATCCTTATGAAATATTATCTGAGCAGATTTTACCTGGTAATTTTTCTTTATATGAAAAGGAAGATTATGTAAGTCTTAATGATAATCAAATATTTATAAGCTTAGAGGCAGGAAAAAGACCGGCAGAGTGGCGTTTATCAGCCATGGATTTGTTTTTAGGTAATGAGCTAAGACGAGATGAATATATTAGATCAAATTTTTTAATTCATTTTGGTTTGCAGATTATACCAAATCAGTTAGTGGCAAAAACATCTGCTATTACCAAAAGAGAAGCATTAGAGAGAAACATTAATGCCGGGATGGGGAAGTTTTTTCCTAACCTGCAGCTAGAGGCACAAGATTTAGCAGGAGCAGTAGCGTGCTTGCAAAACGGCGATAGAGTAGTAAATATCCACTTAAATGTCATTATGTGGGATAAGCAGAATAAAGCTAAACAGGCAGCATCACAGTTTTGCTCACATATGCGAAGAAGTGGTTGGTATTTTGTCCCTTGTAAATATGATCATTTAGCGGTGGTACTTGCTAGTTTACCTATGCAGTTAGTTGAAGCTATACCAAATTCTATAGCTAGTAGGTTTAATAGATTCAATAATATATTTAACAAAAAGATTCGGGGAGTTGGCGTAGCATTATCAAGTCTTGGTAGAGGCATAAAAACTATTGCCTCAGAAAGTAAGGTGTTACTTCCCATCATTGGTGAATGGAAAGGGGATTTAAGCTCTCCTGGAATGCTGCTTACTGGTAGAAGAGGACAGATAATGTATTGGTCGCCTTTTGGCTCAGCATTAATTGGCTCAAATTTATATAGTGCATCTGCAACTCCAAATGAAAATTTTAATCTTTGTATAGCAGGAGTACCAGGATCTGGTAAATCAGTGTTTATGCAAGAATTAATGCTATCGGTCTTAGGTATAGGCGGCAAAGTATTTGTTCTTGATTATGGTCGATCATTTAAAAGAACTTGTTTGTTATTAGGTGGTAATTATATTGAATTTGATGTAAAAAATCCTATTTCTATTAATCCATTTTCAGAAATTCCAGCAGACGGCAGCGAAGGCTCAATTGAAGCACAGGCAGATTTTTTAGCAAGTTTTCCATCGATTCTAGCAACTATGGCAGCTCCTCAGTATGGCACTAATGATTTACAGCAACCAATGCTACAAAAAGCCTTAATAGCTGTTTGGCAAGCAAAAGGAGCAAGAGCTGAGATAACTGACATAGCAGATTGGTTGCTTAAAAGAGAAGAGTCTTACTCGCAAGAACTTGGTAATATGCTATTTCCATTTACCCGTGATGGGCAATATGGCAAGTTTTTTAGTGGTAAGGCAAAATTATCCTTAAGCTCAGATATAGTAGTAATTGAAACTGATCATCTTCGCAGTAACCAGGCACTACTTGCAGTAATTGTACAAATCATGATTGTTCATATTAACCAAGCAATGGTTAAAGGTGATAGGAAGCGTCCCTTTCTAATCATGATTGATGAAGCATGGAAATTACTATCTGGCAAGAGATCTGGAGAATTTATTGAAGAAGCAGGAAGAATAGCTAGAAAATACAACGGCTCAATAACCCTTGCTACTCAGCAATTAACTGATTACTTTAGGGAAGCAGGATCTGCTGCTGAAAAAGCTTTTGAGAACTCATCACATAAAGTTATTCTTAAGCAAAATCCTGAGAGCTTTAAAGCAATGAGAGCAAACCCCAAACTTGCAGGTTTTGTCGATGAGGACTGGAAGCTAAATTTACTGCAGTCTATTAATTCAAATCCACCGCATTATAGTGAAGCAGCGATTTATGGACCAAGTGTTCATGGAGTTGTGGCAAGATTAATGTTAGATCCATTTACTCTAATGCTGACCTCTACTAATGCTAGGGATTACCAAGCCATAGAAGATAGGATGAATTGGGGAATGAGCGTTACAGATGCCATYAATAATATACTGGACGAGMGAGGCTTGGTTTAAAGTTTTATGGGAAAATATGAGAAGGTATTTAGACATAAAAATTATTGCCATAAGCTCCATTCTTCTATTTTTAGTTATATTACAGGTAAGTAATGTTAATGCAATCAGTACAGTAACAGATAGAAATGCTAAAGTAAAAATTAAAGATTATGGAGTCAGAGGCCATGTATTTCCAATTATTGAAGAGTCATTATTAGAGGTTATTATGGCTAAACTTCAAACTGTAAAACACAATGGTGATTTAGAGAAAATGCAAGAAGAATTTAAAAATAAAGTACAGCAAAAAATCTCTAGACCAACTCCAGTAAGAGGTTTAACAAAAGCTAGTGAAAACCGAAGCTGGTTTATAGAACCAAGTTTTATTCAAAAAACTGATATTAAAGATTCTAGTGACGCTGTAATAATAAAAGCTGGCACTAAGGTTAATCCTTTAGAGAAAATAAGCTGGGGAGAACCATTAATGTTTATTGATGGAGATGACGAGAAGCAGATTAAGTGGGTTAAATTACGAATAGGAAAATTATTACTTACTAAAGGAAATCCTATTAAGCTGGCAAAAAAGTTAAATAAGCCGGTATTTTTTGATCAAGGTAGCGTGCTTACTACTCGTTTTAAAATAAAAGCAGTGCCAGCTGTAATAGAGCAAGAAGGGATTTTGTTAAAAATTAGTGAAATAAAGATTAATTGAAATGTCATAGTATTTAAGTAAAAAATTAAGGTGTGAATAAACACTGATAAAATCCGGAGGTAATCTATGAAAAAGTGGCAATTATCAGAAGCAAAGCAAAATTTAGAAAAGATAATAGATCATGTATTACAAGGTAAGGTGCATGCAATAGTAAAATCTAGTGGAGAAGTAGTATATCTAATCGCCGGTGAGAAAAATAATATGATAGCAGAACAAGCAAAGGTAGGTTGTCAAGCAAATACAGATTTAATAACTTCTGAAATATACAAGTAATAATGAAGTTAATAATGTTTATTATAATTATTTTGCTTGGTAATTATAGTTATGCATCGATTGGCTGCGTAGGAAGATTTGTAAATCCAATAACTGATATTTGCTGGAAATGTTTATTTCCAATTACGATAGGAGCAGTAAAAGTAGTGCCAAGCCCTATGGCTGATACTAATAACCCAAGGCAAATAATTTGTTTTTGCCCTAAAGCCGGCATTCCTATGCCAATTCCTGGTATTCCAATTGGATTTTGGGAGCCTGTGCGGTTAGTTGATGTAACGAAATCTCCTATGTGTATGGTAAGCCTTGGAGGCATTAATCTTGGTACTAGCATGCAAAAAGGAGTTAAGGATGATATAGAGGGAAGTAGCTTTTATCATGTACATTGGTATATTTATCCAGTTATTTACTGGCTTGAGATATTACTTGATTTTGCTTGTTTAGAGATGTCACAATTTGACATAGCATATTTAACTGAATTTGATCCGTTATGGGGAGATGATGCTAAATCTGCAATATTAAATCCTGAAAGTTTATTATTTGGCAATATTGCAGCTGGGGCAGCTTGCATAGCTGATTGTGTAAGCTGTAGTTCTGGTAACCTCTCAAATGATACGATGTTTTGGTGTGGGGGATGTCAAGGATCTCTTTATCCATTTACAGGTACAACTAGCTCTCATAATGGTGGAGTTGGATCTTCCGCATTAATAGTGGCTAAATTTATGGCTAAGTTACATCGTGAATTATTACTCTGGGGCTATATGGGAAGCAAAGGATTATGCGGTAAATATCCAATGCCAATAATGCAAAAAAGTCAGTATAGATTGCAAATGACTTATCCTATACCAGAGGTACATTCTTGTAAAAAGATTGGCGAGACTGAAATAAGCTGGCAGGCAGGAAAAGAATTTCCTGTTAAAGGTGAGGATTTTGGTTATTTGATTTGGAGAAAAAGGACATGTTGTCTCTTTTGATGTTGTGATGATGATGTAGAAGCTAAATTTACAAATATAGAGATATGCAATTTAACTTAAAGGCAATAATTTTAACTTGTTTACTAATATTAGGTGGAACAAGTTCTTTGGCACAACCAGCAGTATTGTTACACAATATATTACAACCTAAGTTAGAGCCTAACACATATAATAACATCTATATTTTTGTTTCATTTTCAATGCCTGATTCAGCATTAAAGAGTTATTATATTGAAGCAGAACAAGAAGGAGCAAGACTTGTAATGCAAGGTCTAAAAAATAATTCTTTTTTAGAAACTAAAGCAAAAGCTGATGAAATTGGTATTAGCTTTGATATTGATCCAAATCTATTTGAGAAATATCAAATTACTTCTGTACCGATAGTAGTGATAGATAATAACCAAGGCAAAGTTAAAAAACTAGCAGGTCATATAGGATTAAATGATGCATTGCAGATAATGCAAGAGGAACAAATGTGAGACAAAGTATTAATATTATTATGTTAGTTATTTTAGTGATGAATGCAATCAGTTCTTACTCTGCTACTATGGAGGATAGTTATAATAGTGCCAGACAGTATGAACACAGTATTAAGCTTGGTAATCCTGATCAAATGGGCAATAAGATAATATTTGATAAAGAGGTAAATATATCAAATTTAAGTAAAATGAATGATCAAAACTTCACAAATCAAGGTAGTGTTATTCTAAATAACTCTGCACAAGGGCAATTACTGCAACAAAGTGAGCTGAAGAAAATAAATGCAATGCAAGAATATGACCTTAATCCTGACAATCTCTTAATTAGTAATTCAGCTAAGATTGAGGCAGATCCATTAAAGCATACAGAAGGGACTGCACTTAATGTTAGTGAAAAAGTATTGAAAACCAAAATTAATAAGAGTTGCTGTGAAGGGGTAGAATTTGAAGTAGATATTATCAGAAACCTCATACTAGATGCTGAATTAATAGATAAATGGGGAGATTGGCAGGATCGAAATATAGCATTTTCAGGTTCTGAGATAAGTAACAGTTATCGTCACTGGCTTTATCCTGTCTTTTGGAAGAAGAAAAGACGTTTAGGTAAGCGTAAAACAATATACAGCATGCATATGCATAATAATCAGATCATAATGGAAGAAGTGAGAGCAGCTATTGTTGCTAAGTTAAATACTTCCCTTGATCATATTGATACATATATAGGAATTTCTCCTCAAGGAGAAGGAGCATTAACTGAAGGCTGGGATGGTGATATAGTAAAATGGGATAGATATGTTTTTACTTATAAATATCGTGATAAAATCAAGGAATTTAGAGAAAAAGGTGAATACTTCCAAATAGTAAATGAGGTTTCAGAAGCTTTGGTTGAGGAAAATGAATGCCATGAAATAAATCGCATATGTCTTGAAGCTGGTAATAAGTTGTTTTTTAATCAATATAATGTTAATCGTCCATGCTGGAGCGAGCAAATTAAATATCAATGTAGTAGTGAGCCAAAATATGGGTGTGATCATTTAAAGAAGCAAGGTTGTGAACTTGCAAGGAGCAATTGCATTAGGCAAGCTGCTAGTATCTGTTTGCAATGGCACAAAGATTACATATGCTCTAATGAGAAAAAAGAGCTTAGCTCCTCTATAGCAGGATCGAAAATGTTTTGTTTAGGAGGGAATTGTCATACTGCAACTATTGTGCCAAATAATGATATTGCAAGTATTGGGCACCTTGCCATGTTAAATGAAATGAAAAAAGATATGCAGACAAATCCAATTTCAGTATTTAAGGGGCATGCCAACAGTTGCCGCAAAACAAATATTGGCAATTTTCTTAATTGTTGCTCTGGATTCAAAGGTTGGGGTAAGGATTTAGGGCTGAGCCAGTGTAATGCAGAAGAAAAAGCCTTAGCCTTAAAAAGGGCAAAAGGTCAGTGCTACTATGTTGGGACATATTGTGCTAAGAAAGATAAAATATTTAAGACATGTATTACTAAAAAATCTACTTATTGTTGTTTTTATTCAAAACTTGCAAGAGTATTTCAAGAGCAAGGCAAAAAACAATTAGCTATTAGTTTTGGCACAGGGCAGCAGGCTAATTGTCGTGGGTTTACAGTAGAAGAGTTACAAAGAATAGATTTTTCTAAATTTGATTTAGAGGAGCTATTTAGTGATTTACTTGATCATGCTAAAAGTAAAATGCATAAGAGCTTTCCACAGCAACTAAAAAACCAGATGCCTATAATGCAACAGCAAAGGTTTAATAATAATCATACTGATTCAAATTTATCCTATTAAAATGATGAAGTGGCTAGTAAACACAATAACTAAATCATCACTAGCCATTACATCACTAGTAATTATTTTATTGTTACTAATCAATGATTGGTCAAATCATGCATTTGCTGGTACTATGGACTTAAATGCTAATAGTATAAATAAAATGATAGGATTAGATTTAGCCAGCAACAATGAACTAAAAGATAGCACTCAACCAACAGGTTTCCTTTGGTATAATGAAGATTTGTTTCAAACAAGAGAAGTAATAAAGCTAGATTCAGTAGTTACAAAACAGGATTTTACTGAAACACCTTATGATCAAAGAATAAATAAATTAAAGCAGGAATTTTCTAAGGCTCAACGCAGAGCCCTTGATAATCCAACACTTACCAATGTTATTATTGCTCAAAGGTTACATAAACAAATTTTAGAAAAATCACATAAATTTGCTACTATGTGGCAGCTTGCTACCTTACTTGATTATAGTCTTACAAACGAGAATATACCTGCAAATTCATTGCATAAAAAATTATACGAGATAAGACAAGATAAAGACAGCAGCCAAAAACTAAGATTTTTAGCTAAGAATTGGGGATTAATTATGCAAGTAAATCAAGAATGTAATTACTGCCAGGCATTTACCCCTATTGTAAGAGAATTTGCAGATAAATATGGCTTTCAATTAATTTTTGTAAGTAATAGTGAAACTAGATTTCAAGGGATGCCAACCATTAAAGATACTGGTTTGTTACAAACACTAAATCCTGCAAAGCTTGTACCGGTATTATATTTAGTCGATAGCAGCGGCATACAAATATATCCAGTTGCAAGAGGAATTATTAGTGAAGATAAAATTGCTGAAAATATTTTATTGGTAATTCAGCACTATAATAGACTAAAGGTTAATGATTATGATCAGTAACAATAAGTTTAGAAGAGTAATCTACATAAAGCATGTGATGCATATTCTCATGATAATTTTATTGTTACAAACAACAACAGCTTATGCTTGGGATTTACAGGATGTATTTCAAGGCATGAGCGTTAATGTCACTAAACCTGGTGCGTATCAGACTCAAGCAGCTGGCTATTATGCGGCAGGAGGACTATCAATGCGGACAGGTAAAACATCTTTTAATCCTATTTCTATTACTCCGCCATCTTTAAACATGAGCTGTAGCGGTATAGACGCTTATCTTGGTAGTTTTTCGATTATCTCAGGAGACGAGCTAGTACAGCTGATGAAAAATATTGGTACGCAAGCAAAAGCTTATGCATTTTCATTGGGTCTTAAAACATTCGCTCCACAAATAGAAAATGCCTTAAAAGATTTACGAAATCTTGCTATGGAAATGAATCAATTTGCTAAGGGAGATTGTGAAATGACTAAGGCTCTTTTTGCTTCCATTTTGCCTAAAGATTCAGCAATGAGAGAATCAGTTTGCAAAGATTTACAATCCAGCTCTGGTTTGGATTATTTTGCTGCCGGCAAAAAATGTCGTAGTGATTTAGAGCAGAAACAAGCTTTAACGAATGTCCAAAATCAAGATCCAGAATTAATGCTTACTGATTATAATATCTTTACTAAAGCAGCAGAAAAAGCAGGGATTCCTGAAAATATGAGAAGTGCCATTATGTCAATGACAGGAACTATAATAGTTCGAGATAATAATGTATATTTTCTTGCGTCACTTGCTCAAGATGAAAAGAGCTGGATTACTCATTTAAAAGGCGGAGAATCTGCCTCAATTTATACTTGTGATAATAGTAATTGTTTAAACCCAGCTCTAAGACGTAATATTACTATTGCTCTAGATCAATCATATCAAGGCAAGGCTAAAACAAAACTAGATGAATTAAAGAGCAAACTTACAAGTAATAACGAGTTTAGTAATGCCGATATTACTTTCCTATCCTCAATAGGGGAGGCATTTCCAATATATGACTATATTACTTTAGAAGCAATATCTGGGGTGACTATTTTAGATAGCTCTTCAGAATTAGTTGCTAGTTATAGTTTACTGCAGCATTTAAAGGAAGTAACCTCAGAGGTAAGAAAAGCAGTAACTATGCTAAAATCCAAGCAAGTAGCAGATCATCATTTAACTGCCTACTTAAAAGCTTTAGATCGAGTACAACTTTTTGCTCAGGAGAAATGGAGTAATATGCTAACCAGTAGTGATCAGATTGATAGAAGAGCAAGATTAATAGAGCAACATTTGATCGCTAAAGAGAGGGCTTAAAAATTAAAATTAGATGAGCAAGCAGATAAGCAGGTACAAAAATAAGCAAAGAAGATAAAATATAAAAAGAATATGACAGATTACGTAATACATACATTTGGTGGAGGAGATATATTATGGCAAGTTTTTAATGGCATAGGAAGAGTCTTTGCCTCAAATAGTGAGTATTTTACACCGGTAGGTAAATTTGCTTTGACAATTGGTGGAATTTGGGCAGCAACTCGTGCTATTTTTAGAGGTAATATTGGTATTTTTGCTATGGAATGGTTTTTTCCATCCTTATTTATTTTTATCTTTTTATTTGCTCCAAAAGCAAATGTGTGGCTTAAAGATGAAATATCAATGCAGGCTCCTGTGAAAATTGATAATATTCCAATAGGCATCGCTTTATTTGCTTCAGTATCATCTAAAATAAGTTATTTAGTCTCAGAAATGCTGGAAAAACACTTGTTACCTCCTGATGAAGGGTTATCAAGCAGGAAGAATGGGATTATGTTTGGAGCAAAAGCTATTGGTAAAATCAAGGACATTCAAATAGAGGATCCGGTAACTTTGACCAATACAAAAGAATTTTTAAGACAATGTTTTATGAAACCTTATATAATTGGTAATATTTTAGGTAAAAAAGCAGAAGCACAAAGAGCAAGTGACATCATTGCTTTTATCGAGCAAAATATGCCCAATAATTTTGGTATTTATTATAAGGATCCAAGTAATTCTGCTATTTCGTTTAAAACCTGCAGGCAGGTCACTCCTTTAATTAAGGCAGCTTTTAATAAAGAATTAAACGAAGGCTTGTTGACTCAATTTGCAAATGGTATAGGTATTAGTTCTGATAGGCAAGAGCTATTAGCAAGTAGATTAAAAGCTATAACATCTGATACTTTAAAATATCTTAAAAAAGAGCAAACAGATATTCACCAGTGGATGAGGCAAGCAATGCTATTAAATAGCTATCGTGAAGCTTATGATGATTTAAGAGAAAAATTCTCACTTTCTAGAATATATCCTCAGTTAGTTAGTATGAATGCGACTCGTGGATTATTTCAGCAATCATTTTCTTACCTGGTTGCAGGAGAAATGGCAGCAAATATAATGCCTATCTTACAATCAGTATTTTTTGCTTTAGTAATTTGTCTTATTTTTGTAGTATTTCCAATGTCGATGTTGCCCGGTGGTTATACTATCTTTAAGACCTGGATAACCTTGATTATCTGGGTAACCAGCTGGCCAGTGTTTTTTACTGTAATTCATTGTTTAGGCATGATTAGCCTAGCTAGTAAATCAGGTACTAGTCAATTTACTGGTTTAAATATCTTATCACAGGGGAGTTTTTCAGAAATTCTGTTGCATGAATTTGCAACATTTCAGATGCTAGCAGCTTCAGTTCCGATGTTATCCTGGGCAGTATTAAAGGCTTGTGCTCATGCAACAACAACATTAGCTAATCAATTTTCTCCAGTACCGGTTGCAAGTAATATTGGTGCTAATATTGCTGATAATAATCTCTCTATGGATAATTATAGCATTGGTAATAGAACAATTGCTCAGCAAAATCTTACCCCAACGCTGCAATTGGCAGGAGGGATTATTGATGATGGAGGAATGAGAGTGACTAGCACAGATAGCGGCAGGCAGGTACTGACTCAAGCAGTGGACTCCTTAGTTAACAATTACCGCTCCTCTAAATTATTGCAAGATAGTTATCAATCTCAGTTTATGAGCTCACAAAGTTATCTTGACTCATTAAATGATAGATATAGTGATTTAACTACTACAGGAAATTCTATAGCAACTGAAATAGGCAAAAGATTAAGCTACGAAGAGGCAAAGTCCATAGGTATTACTGATAACCAGTATCTAGCATTGCAACAGATGAATTCAGATAGCATCGCTGCTACTGATCATACCAGTAGCAATAATAGAAAAGGAACTAGTACTAGTGCTGAAGGGGGTATTGGTGTAAATACTATGGTTGGTCACGCAATGACTAAAGTTGGATCAAGTAATGAGCAAGGAAAAGAACGAGGAAAATCAGTAAATCAACAGCAATCATATAACGAAGCATTATCTAAAATTAAAAGTGCTACTAAAGATGGCAGATTAGGTCACACAAATAGTGATCTGCATTCACTTAGCAATAATTTAAATAGTAATTTCTCTGAACAACAATCCGTAGGGCAAGAAATAACACAAACTAAACAAAATATCGAGCAGTTAAACTATAATATGAATTATATATCACAAAACTCTGCTTCTATTGATCGGAATTTAAACGAACCGGTATTAAATAGCATAATTGCAAAAAATATTCCTGGAGTAAACAGTAAAGAGCAAGCTGCTACCTGGGCCAATACTCACAGGCAGGAAGCAGAACAAATAGCTTTAGATATAGCTAAAATTAATAACACTATACCGCAAAACTTAAGCTCTACAAGTAGCCTCCATATTCCAACTAAAGAAAATATACGATCAAATTTTGATAAAAATATCAAGCAGTTAAATGATCAAGCTGCTATTAGTAGTATTGATAACAGAAAAAATGATATTTATGATACAAGTATAGAACAAATGCTTATTCAAAGTGTAGATAATAATGAATTAGAAAAAGTAAAGCTTCTTGAGCAGTTATCTGATAAAGTAAAAGATAAGAAGATGAAAATTCAAGATGAATTTAATAAAACTCCTGAATCAACGATTGTCAGAACTGGCCAGCAAATAGCATATAATATTGGCATTAGTGATAAGGCAATAAAGAAAAGAAACATAAAATTACTGGATTACAAAAATAAAAATAATTGAGGATAAATTTATGCGAAATATCAAGAAATTGGCTATCATAGCTATTTTGCCATTAATATTTTTTAATAGTGTTTTTGCACAAAACTCTACTAATCCTGTTGATACAAAACAACAAATAGATCAACAAAACCACATTCAGGATCAAAATATCTTAGCAGAAGAATATTTCAATATTGGTAGAGCATTTTATAAATTAGGTAAATATAAGGAAGCAGTAAAAAATTTTAATCTAGCAATTCAATATAAACCTCACTACGCAGATGCTTATAATTATCAAGGAATGATTTTGGCAAAATTAGGTAAATATGAAGAGGCGATAAAGAATTATGATTTAGCTATTAAATATGAGTTTGATTTTGCAGAGGCCTATAATAATAAAGGAGTATCATATAAAAAATTAGGAAAATACCAAGAAGCGATTGCATTATATAACATAGCTATAAAATACAAACCAAATTTTGCAGCAGTATATAACAATAAAGGAGATGTATTAAATAGCTTAGGTAAATATCAAGAAGCAATTAATAATGTTGATCTAGCTCTAAACTACAATCTAAAATATCCAGAAGCATATTACAATAAAGGTATATCTTTAATAAACTTAGGACAGTATCAGGAAGCAATAGAAAACTGTAATCTAGCCATTAAATATAAACCTGATTATGCAAACGCTTATTATAATAAAGCTACGTCTTTAATGCATTTAGGGAAATATCAAGAAGCAATTAAAAGTTTTGACTTGGCTATCAAATATAAGCTTGATGATGAAGCAACATATAATTTGAAAGGCTATACATTAAGTATGTTAGGTAAGTATGAAGAAGCTATTAAAAATTATGATTTAGCGATTAATCATAAATTAAATCATGCGGCAGCATATTGTAATAAAGGTGCATCTTTTAGAAAATTAGGCCAATATGAAGAAGCAATTAAAAACTATGATTTAGCAATTAAGTATCAATCGGATTATTCTGAAAGTTACTTAGAAAAAGGCATTGTTTTAGTTAATTTAGGTAAACACAAAGAAGCTACAAAGAACTTTAACTTGGCTCTTAAATATAGGCCTAATCTTATAGAGGAATATGAAAAAATAATTAAAGGTTTAAGAAAACTAGGTAATAGTAGTATGGCCGATTATTTGGAAGAAAAATTACAAATACTCAAAAATAATTTATAAACTTGAAGTTATGTAATATGGATCTCATGAGTGTAAACCTAAAACACAAATAATTTATTTATGAGCTACCAAAATCAAAATAATTTTACTCGTGGTTCACAAATTTTTGCTCATCAGATGAGAATGCTTGGGCAAGGCAGTATTAATGCTATAATAGCTGGATTAATATTTTCTGTAATTTGGCTGATATTACGAATATCTCAGCAATTATCTTTAATAAGCCTATATTATTTTATCATAGAGCGATACACACAATTAAAACTTGCTCTAGGAGTACATTTTTATCCTATAGATCAAATAGGTATTAAATTCTATTATTTAGAGCAAAAAGCTTGGGTTTACCGTAATGCTGAAGAATTTGTGCATAAATTTTGGCATGTTACACCGCATTCGCATAATATCAATCAATTTAGGCAATTTTTATTGCATTCAGCTTGGCAAGAAGGTATTATTACTTTTACTGTGGGTATGTTTACTGCTATCATCTTTTTTATGTATCGAGGTAAAAAAGCTGTTATCCAAGATAAGGTCAGGGGAGCAGATTTTGTAGAAGCAGGTATTTTAGCAAAAATGCTTTATAAAAATAAACAAGCTGCTAATATTTGCTTTTCTGGATTGCCATTAGTTAAAAATAGTGAAAGGAGACATATTCTTATTACCGGCACTACGGGTAGTGGTAAAACTAACATGTTAAATGAGCTATTACCTCAGATTAGAAAAGAGCGTGGTAGAGCAATTATTGTTGATTTAACAGGTAGCTTTACTGATAGATTTTTTGATCCAAAATGTGATAAGATACTTAATCCTTTGCAAGAGAATAGTTCAGCATGGCTACCATGGAATGATTGTCATGAAATTTGGGATTATAATGATATGGCAAGTAACTTTAGTAATTATAATCCAAAATTAGATGATTTTTTTGCTAAAAGTGCTGAGTTAGTATTAGCTGAAGGATTAAGATTATACCAGGATAGTAAAGACATCAAAAAGCTAATAAATACTATTCTTTATGCAAATAATAAGGAATTTGTTAGGATCTTTAAAAATAGTGCAGTAGCCGGTATAATTAGCAGTAGTGCCCCTGAGACATCTTCAGGTATTCAAGCAACTGTTAGTAAAAATATTGAAGCTCTGCAACATTTAAAGCCTGATGGTAGTTTTAGTATTAGAAAGTGGTTTACTGCGGACAAAGGTTGGTTATTTATAACTAGTACTCCTAATCAGAGAGTAATGCTTCGACCACTTATTGCTGCATGGATTAGCATAGCGATAAAAGCATTAATGAATAGGAATATCAATAATGTTCATAGTAATATGTGGTTTGTGATTGATGAGCTGCCAGCTTTACAAAAGATATCTTCACTCCCTATAGCTTTAGCTGAAAGCCGGAAATATGGTGGCTGCGTTGTTGCAGGCATGCAGAATATTCATCAATTAGAGGAGATATATGGTCATGCAGGAGCAGCTTCAATGCTTGATCTATTTGGCAGTAAATTTATTTTTCGGGTAAGTGACTGGCAAACAGCACATAAATCAGCTTTAATGCTTGGTGAGCAAGAAATTATTGAAACTCAAGAGAATCTCTCTTATGGTGCTAACTCCATGCGTGATGGAGTAAATATGCATAGCTTAGAGAAAAGAAAATTATTAGTAATGCCTTCTGAAATTATGAATCTACCAGATCTTACCTGTTATGTAAAACTTGCGGGTAATTTCCCAATTACTAAATTGCCAATGAATTTACAAACTTGATTTAAATCTAAAAATATTAAACCATTTTAATGGCATTTTTAAAAGATTTCAATTGCTTGATAGGGGGGGATACCTTATAAAGAAAAATCCTATTATAATGCCCCTTTAAATCGCTAATTTAGTATTACAAGTTTTAGAGGTAAGCTGCGTATAAAAAACTTTTCTGTTATTTCAGAATTTTTATAAATGATTTTTCAAACAGCAGAGTAAATTTTACAAGAAATATGTTTACTCTAAAGAACTAATAAAAGCTTCATCAAGACCGGTTACACTAGAAATTAAAGCAATATTACAACCTTGGGATAACATCTTCTTTGCTACCTCTACTGCTTTATTATATTCCCCTTCAGCTTTTCCTTCAGCTTTTCCAATCTGGATACCTTTAGCTTCACCAATCTGGATACCTTGAGCTTTACCAACTTGTAAGCCTTCAAGAATGCCTAATTCTTTTCCTTCTTGTTGCCAATGCTGTGCTAAACTTCTCATAAGCCTTGTCCCTATTTCCGGATTTAACTTTGTTGATAATAAATTCTTTAGCTTTATTTTATCAGCTTGCTCTATCTTCGTCAATGTATAATATAATATCATTTCTAGATAATCATAACCTATCGTTATTTTGGTTAATTCCGGTAATATATCTGATATTTCTTGCCATCTTTTTAACAACTCTCTCTCATGTATATGTTTGAGAAAAAATTCTAATATCCCTGACCATATCCTTTGTTTAAACTCTTCATCAGGAATTTCATGGACGTTCACTAACTGGTAATCATTAATCCATAATTCTTTTGCTAATTTGTTATTAGTAAATAAATCCCACAAATTCCTTGCAACATTATATTTTTCCTGACCATTGAAAAATATCATCGGGTATATTAATGGTAAAGTCTTAGCTTTAGGATTTTGTATTAAATATCGCTCACAAATATTAATCATATATTTAAATAACCTAAAAGCCATAAAATGATCTGCTTTTGATTGATGCTCGACAAGCAAAAATAAGTATCCGTCTTGTTTATCAAATTTGCATGAGAATAAAACATCAGAGATAGAATCTTTTAAAGAGCTTTCTACAAAAGTGGTATTTTCCATTGCTAAACTAGGAAAATCTATTAAACTTTTAATATTTGGGGGCAAATGTGCATTAAAGAATTCATGGGCAACTAGAGGATTCTCTAGTGCCTTACGAAATATCTTATCATGCTTAGCTTTCTTCTTATCCTTATCTGGATCACCCAGCAGGTTTCCTTGTTCACTCATATATTTATATTTTTTAACTTGATAAAATATTATTACACTACACTCTAAACTCTTATTCCTTGATTTAGCTTGATCTCAGATACTTGCTTTACCGCACTTCTTATTTCTTTACCTATTTCTGAGCTTGGACCACAACTTAACAAAATAGATAATAGGCTATCTAGCATTAATTTTAAAACTTTAGAAGAATTAGTAGCGATTCAAGATCAAGAAAATAAGAGTCCTAATATTATAGATAAAGTAGGTAATTGGTTTAAAGGGGTAGTAGAAGATATTAAGGATAGATTACATAGTAATGATAACTATTACCACTTAAGAGTGAAGTTAGAGCCACCTGCTAAAGTAGCAGAGATCCTAGGAAGTACTAGCACAAATCTTGCCACAAGCCATAAAGTCCAAGAAGAGCGGACACGCTCTTCTTATAACCTCAAGAATTGTAATAAACAGGATACAACAATAAGTATCAAGTTACAAGAGGATATTATGGCAAAGAAAAAAATAGATTATAATGCTATTAATAAACAAGAAGCAGTAGAATTAAAGCAAAGATTATCATTTAAAGCAGAAGAAATAGGAAGAAATTTACTAGGTAGTCCAAATAAGCATTTATCAAATAGCCAGTTACTCCGCTGGGAGAAAGATGGTAAGATAGCGATGAAGATAAATGGCAGTAAAGTTGGCATATGGTATGATTTTAGTAAAGAAGAGGGAGGAGATTTATTTACTTTAGTACAACGAGAAAAAAATTGTGATTTTGTAGAAGCTAAGAAATATTTACAAGATATGGTTAGTATATCAACCAAAGTAGATGAAGCTCTAGCAGTAAATTTATCAACAAACAAAAAGCGGCAAATTAAGACTCAAACAGAGCAAGAATCTGAAATGGCAAAAATTAAGAGGGCAGAAATATTATATGAAAAATCAGATTCTATAAAATATTCTATGCCTAATAATGTAGCAACAAGATATTTATCAGAACATCGTGGAATTGAAAAAATATTAACAGGATATCAATTAAGTAACGATCTTAGAACCAATATGATGTGGGATAGTAATAGCAAACAATATTATCCTGCATTAATTGCTTTTGCTAGAAATAAAGATGGTAATATTACTGGTGGACAATCAATTTATTTAAACAAAGACACAAATAATAAAGCTAATATTGAGGTTAATAAACGTTCATTTGGTAGAATCAGAGGTTCTTTTGTTGAGATTAATAAAAATAACGAACAGCAGAACGTACAAAGCAGTAAAGATGGCAATAATTCAGTTAGTAATATAACGATTATAGCAGAAGGGGTAGAGACAGCTTTAAGCATTGCAGAAGCTGGTATTAAGGGCAAAATTCTTTGTAGTTTAGGTGTAAGTAACATTAGGAACTATGAGCCTATCAAAGGAGAAAGAATAATAATTGCTGCCGATAATGATGGCAAAGACGCAGTATCAGTTAATACTGTAATTAAGGCTCAGGAAGAATTAATTAGGCAAGGAGCGACGGTAGCAATAATACGACCACCAGAAAAAGGCGATTTTAACGATATGTTAAAATCCCAAGGGGTAGAATCTATAGACAAGCTTATAGAGCCTGAAATAATAAAATTAACAGCAGCTAGCAATGCAATAGAACTTAAATCATCATTGAAAACAAATGATAATAGAAAATCACAATTTCAGTCTATAGAATTACTATTTTCAAAATTTGCAAATAACGATAATAACGAACTAAATAATTTGCAGCAACAGCAAATAACAGCTCTAGCAAAGTTTGGCACAGAAGAAAATATCAATACCGCAATACAAATCTACAGAGAAAAAGGTATAGATTCTTGTATGCTCTACAGTAACAAGATTTGCATAGCAGCAATAGAGCAGAAGATAAAGAAAGATTTACAAATTATGCAGAATAAATTTGATCCTAATTATAATCTTGGTGATAAAAGATTTTGTGATATAGTAGTACATGATTTTCAAGGCAAAAGTCATCTCGTTCCTGAAGATTACTTAAATACTATAGGAAGGGATAAACAAGTAATGCAGTATATAAGTCCAAGCTCAGAAATAGCTAAAGAAATAAAAAGTGCAGTAAAGCAAGTATCTGAGGTAAAGCTTAGTCAAGGAATAAGAGTTTAGAGTATAGTGTAATAATATTTATCAAGTTTAAAAAATGTAAATATATGAGTGAACAAGGAAACCTGCTTGGTGATCCAGATAAAGGCACGAAGAAAGCTAAGCATGATAAGATATTTCGTAAGGCACTCGAGAATCCTCTAGTCGCCCATGAGTTCTTTAATGCACATTTGCCCCCAAATATTAAAAGTTTAATAGATTTTCCTAGTTTAGCAATGGAAAACACCACTTTTGTAGAAAGCTCTTTAAAAGATTCTATCTCTGATGTTTTATTCTCATGCAAATTTGATAAACAAGATGGATATTTATTTTTGCTTGTCGAGCATCAATCAAAAGCAGATCATTTTATGGCTTTTAGGCTATTTAAATATATGATTAATATTTGTGAGCGATATTTAATACAAAATCCTAAAGCTAAGACTTTACCATTGGTATACCCAATGATATTTTACAATAGTCAGGCGAAATACAATGTTTCAAGGAATTTGTGGGATTTATTTGCCAATAACAAATTAGCAAAAGAATTATGGATTAATGATTACCAGTTAGTGAATGTCCATGAAATTCCTGATGAAGAGTTTAAACAAAGGATATGGTCAGGGATATTAGAATTTTTTCTCAAGCATATACATGAKAGGGAGTTATTAAAGAGATGGCAAGAAATATCAGATATACTGCCGGAATTAACCAAAATAACTATAGGATATGATTATTTAGAAATGATATTATATTATACATTGACGAAGATAGAGCAAGCTGATAAAATAAAACTAGAGAATTTATTATCAACAAAGTTAAATCCAGAAATAGGAACAAGGCTTATGAGAAGTTTAGCACAACATTGGCAACAAGAAGGGAAAGAAATAGGTATTCTTGAAGGCTTACAAGTTGGTGAAGCTAAAGGTATCCAAATTGGAAAAGCTGAAGGTATCCAAATTGGAAAAGCTGAAGGGGAATATAATAAAGCAGTAGAGGTAGCAAAGAAAATGTTAGCTCAAGGTTGTAATGTTTCTTTAATTTCTAGTGTAACAGGTCTTGATGAAGCTTTTATTAGTTCTTTAGAGTAAACATATTTCTTGTAAAATTTACTCTGCTGTTTGAAAAATCATTTATAAAAAATTCTGAAATAACAAAAAAGTTTTTTATACACAGCTTACCTCTAAAACTCGTAATACTAAATTAGCGATTTAAAGGGGCATTATAATAGGATTTTTCTTTATAAGGTATAATACCCTATCAAACAATTGAAATCTTTTAAAAATACCAGGGGGTGTCAGAAAGTTTGTGTAAGTTATAAAAATAGTTAAGAATAAAATTAATTAAAACAACTTACATGAGGCTAATATGAAGAATAAGAGTAAAGTATCAAATCCGACTATAGAAAAAGTAGTATCAGAAATACTATCACAAAGTGATCCATCTGAGATATTTGGCAAAGAAGGAATATTTCAGGAAATTAAAAAGCAGATAGTAAATAAGATTTTAGAAAAAGAAATGGAATCTCATATAGGTTATGAGAAGCATTCTAAGAATACCAAGGAGTCAGATAATAGACGTAATGGCAATTATGAAAAGACTCTAATAGATTCCGAGGGTCGTAAATTGATAGTAGAAGTGCCAAGGGATCGGGAAGGAGAATTTGAACCTCAACTAATTCCAAAAGGAGTAAGGAGATTTGAAGGATTTGATGATAAAGTAATATCTTTAAGGTAACTGATGGCATTTTAGAGGAAGTTACTGCGTGGCAGAATAGAGCACTTGATAGTGTATATCCTATAATGTAGATTGTATTCATGTTAAGGCAAGAGACAATCATATAATAATAAATAAAGCAGTTTATCTAGATATTGGCGTGAATATAGAAGGCAAGAAGGAACTATTAGGTATTTGGATAGGCAAGAATGAAGGATCTAAATTTTGGATGCAAGTAGTAACAGAACTGAAGAATCGTGGTGTAGAACAAATATATGTTGCGTGTGTTGATGGTCTTAAAGGTTTTCCAGAAGCAATAAATAGCATTTTCCCAAAAACCACAGTACAACTGTGTATTGTTCATATGGTAAGAAACTCTGTAAAATACGTATCATATAAAGATTTAAAATTGGTAACAGCTGATTTAAAGGCAGTTTATTCTGCAATAAATGAAGCAGAGGGATTAAGAGAATTACAAAATTTTGCTAAAAAATGGGATGAAAAATATCCAGTTATTTTTGATATATGGCAGAGAAATTGGTCTGGAATAGCTCCGTTCTTTAGCTTTCCGGAAGACATTAGAAAGGCGATTTACACTACTAATGCTATTGAATCAACTAACCGTCAAATTCGTAAAATTATAAAAAATAAGGGGGTATTTCCAGATGATAAATCGATTCAGAAAATAATCTTTTTAGCATTGACAAATGCTTCTAAAAAATGGACAATGCCTATTAAGAATTGGGCCATGGCTTTAAATCAATTTGCTATACTTTGTGATACTAATTTACAAAATTGGGCAAATGGAGAAATCGTACTTACATAAAAAATCTGACAGACCCATCGATTAGAAATCGATCATCATTCACAGGTTCACCTTCCTGTTCATCAATATAGTGCTGTATCATTTCATCAGTTATATTACCTGAACTGACCGCCATATAGCCCCTAGCCCACAAATGATTGCCCCAAAATTGTTTTCTTAAATGAGCAAATTCTTGCAATAAAATTCTTGAGCTACTACCTTTTAAATACTGTACTAACTTGCTAAGAGATATTTGTGATTTATATGAGATAAACATATGCACGTGATCACATGATATTTTCCCTGAAATTATATATACTTCATGTTCCATACAAATCTGCCTTAGTAAATCTCTAGCCCTTTCCGCTACTTTGCCTATCAATACTCTCTTCCTATATTTTGGTATCCATATAAGATGTACTTTTAAATCATACTGACTATGACTATTCTTTCTATAACTTCTCATGTTTCTTGATATAAATTCATTGCTAAAGCAATTTCATTATATCTTCCCTTCGCCTGAAGGCGAGGGATTTCTTATCCCCGAAGGGGGACATTAAACGAGTATACACGAAGCCACTTCGGAAATTATAGGCATCCGTAAATTATATTTTTTTATCAAATCCAAAGGGTCTGTCAGATTTTTTATGTAAGTACGATTTCTCCATTTGCCCAATTTTGTAAATTAGTATCACAAAGTATAGCAAATTGATTTAAAGCCATGGCCCAATTCTTAATAGGCATTGTCCATTTTTTAGAAGCATTTGTCAATGCTAAAAAGATTATTTTCTGAATCGATTTATCATCTGGAAATACCCCCTTATTTTTTATAATTTTACGAATTTGACGGTTAGTTGATTCAATAGCATTAGTAGTGTAAATCGCCTTTCTAATGTCTTCCGGAAAGCTAAAGAACGGAGCTATTCCAGACCAATTTCTCTGCCATATATCAAAAATAACTGGATATTTTTCATCCCATTTTTTAGCAAAATTTTGTAATTCTCTTAATCCCTCTGCTTCATTTATTGCAGAATAAACTGCCTTTAAATCAGCTGTTACCAATTTTAAATCTTTATATGATACGTATTTTACAGAGTTTCTTACCATATGAACAATACACAGTTGTACTGTGGTTTTTGGGAAAATGCTATTTATTGCTTCTGGAAAACCTTTAAGACCATCAACACACGCAACATATATTTGTTCTACACCACGATTCTTCAGTTCTGTTACTACTTGCATCCAAAATTTAGATCCTTCATTCTTGCCTATCCAAATACCTAATAGTTCCTTCTTGCCTTCTATATTCACGCCAATATCTAGATAAACTGCTTTATTTATTATTATATGATTGTCTCTTGCCTTAACATGAATACAATCTACATTATAGGATATACACTATCAAGTGCTCTATTCTGCCACGCAGTAACTTCCTCTAAAATGCCATCAGTTACCTTTGATATTAACTCAGATGATACTTTGGTGGCATATAGTTCTTCTAAGTGCCCTTGTATTTCTCGAATAGTCATTCCCCTAGCATATAAAGATATTACTTTATCATCAAATCCTTCAAATCTCCTTACTCCTTTTGGAATTAGTTGAGGTTCAAATTCTCCTTCCCGATCCCTTGGCACTTCTACTATCAATTTACGACCCTCGGAATCTATTAGAGTCTTTTCATAATTGCCATTACGTCTATTATCTGACTCCTTGGTATTCTTAGAATGCTTCTCATAACCTATATGAGATTCCATTTCTTTTTCTAAAATCTTATTTACTATCTGCTTTTTAATTTCCTGAAATATTCCTTCTTTGCCAAATATCTCAGATGGATCACTTTGTGATAGTATTTCTGATACTACTTTTTCTATAGTCGGATTTGATACTTTACTCTTATTCTTCATATTAGCCTCATGTAAGTTGTTTTAATGTCCCCCTTCGGGGATAAGAAATCCCTCGCCTTCAGGCGAAGGGAAGATATAATGAAATTGCTTTAGCAATGAATTTATATCAAGAAACATGAGAAGTTATAGAAAGAATAGTCATAGTCAGTATGATTTAAAAGTACATCTTATATGGATACCAAAATATAGGAAGAGAGTATTGATAGGCAAAGTAGCGGAAAGGGCTAGAGATTTACTAAGGCAGATTTGTATGGAACATGAAGTATATATAATTTCAGGGAAAATATCATGTGATCACGTGCATATGTTTATCTCATATAAATCACAAATATCTCTTAGCAAGTTAGTACAGTATTTAAAAGGTAGTAGCTCAAGAATTTTATTGCAAGAATTTGCTCATTTAAGAAAACAATTTTGGGGCAATCATTTGTGGGCTAGGGGCTATATGGCGGTCAGTTCAGGTAATATAACTGATGAAATGATACAGCACTATATTGATGAACAGGAAGGTGAACCTGTGAATGATGATCGATTTCTAATCGATTCCACTTTATAACCCCTCAGCTTATAGCTGAGGGTTCTTTAGTTTATGATTTCTTTTGGGATGAAGAAAAGTTTTTTTATAGCTGTAACCAACTTTTCTAATCATGTTTATTATAGTTCTTGCTGACACTTTACTAGGATACAAGATGGCTAGCTCTCGACTGCTTTTATCTTTATTAGATTCCAAAAATTTTTTAAATCCTTCCATATCTGTTATTTTATGACTATGCCCTTTTTGATAGCCAGTTTTTAATTGAACATCTCCTGTTTCTTTCTTTAATTTCTTCCAATCATATATTACTTTACGGCTGATATTAAATACTTGACTTGCTTCTATTATTCTTTTCCCTGACTCAATATATTGAATCACTCCCTTTCTTAAATCATATGAATATGGACTTGGCATAACTATTTTCTAATTACTTTACCATATCCTTTTATTAATATCACTATCTTAATTGCCTATGCTATAAGTGTTTATTTTTATTATCAAACTTTTTTTCGGAAGCACAAGCACTATTAATAGTATTATGTTCTTTTTCTATAGCCTTAAATTGATTATTAATAGCTTCTAATTCTGCAACGATTTTCCATCTTTCTTCTCTAGTAATATTAGAATTAGCTTTTTTTCTTCAAGCCCCTTTTTCCTATCTTCTAGTTCTTTCTGTTTTTGCTTTAATTCTTCTATACGTTTTGCATGATTATCTATTTTTTCTTCTGTAATCTTTGTTTGCTGCTCGGAAGAATCCTTTACTTGTCTGCTTTGAACTTTTTTCTTTAACTCTTCATCAAAAGAAAGCGGTTTACTTCGTACAGGTTTTCCTAAATTAGAATGTATTAGATCTTCAAAATTTTCTCTAGAAGCTAACGGTTTTTTACTGGTATCAGGTATTTGAGGATCATGTTTTCGTAAATCTTTTGTAATTTCTTGTATATTTTTATGAAGTTCTGTAATCGAAGCCACTTTACCTCTCACAAGTTAATTGATTTTAAAGATATAGTAATTAAACCTCTTTTATAGCTTCAACGCAAGCAAAAGTTGCTATTTTTAGTATTTCATTAGCTGTTGCTGTAGCTTGAAGTATTTGAACGGGTTTTTCAAAACCGTTTGTTATAGGACCTATAAAGCTATTTGATGAAAATTCTTGTAATAATTCAGTAGAAATAGCAGCTGAATTTAAACCAGGCATAATTAATACATTTGCAGATCCTGATAATCTACAAAATTTATATAATTTACGTAAATCACCATCTAAAGCCACCTTAACCGACATCTCTCCGTCATATTCAAAATCTACTTTCATGCCGCTCAGCTCTTCTTTGTCTTTGCTAAAATTATCTAGTATATTTACTGCTTCACGAATACGAGCTGTTTTTTCCTTAGAAGAATTACCGAATGTTGAAAAAGAAAGAAGTGCAACACGAGGAGTGATTCCCATATTTTTAGCAATTTTTGCAGTTTGGGTTGCTATTTGTGCAAGTTCCCAGCTGTTTGGATATTCGGTAATATAATTATCGGCAATAATAATATTATTATCTTTAGCAATCATAATTGAATAGCCAAGGATTCTACGATTAGGTTTTGGTGAAATGGCTTTCATGATATCTTCTAAACTATCGATATAACTTTTCGTAACACCAGTTAAAAGAGCATCACCGTCACCACATGCTACCATACAAGCAGCAAAAATATTCTTATCAGTTTTAACAAGCTTTGCACAATCACGATATAAATAACCTTTTCTCTGAAGTCTTTTATATAAATAATCAGTATATTTCTCTAAACTATCGCTTAAGGCCGCATTCATTATTTGAATTCCGTCTAAGCTAATATCTTGACCTATCTTTTTTAACGTAGCCTCAATTCGTTCAACACGACCAATTATAATCGGATGGCCGTATTTCTCGTCTTGCATCATAAGAGCGGCAGAAATTACTTCTTCTTCTTCACCTTCAGCAAAAACAATCCGTTTAAGCGGTGCATTATGAATTTTTTCAGCTAAGAAATTCATATAGTTAGCAGTAGGGTTTAATCTGCTACCTAATTCTTTCTTATATTTACCTATACTAAAATCTTTAACCCTAGCAACGCCGCTTTCTATTGCAGCAACGGCAACCGCCGCTGCCACTACAGTAATTAAACGAGGATCAAAAGGCACAGGAATAATATACTCATTACCGAAAACCATCTTACGCCCTGAGTAAGCTTTATACACCTCTTCCGGTACAGGTCTACGGGCTAAATCTGCAATGGCTTTTGCTGCAGCTATTTTCATTTCCGTATTAATAGTCTTAGCTCTTACATCTAATGTTCCTCTAAAAATATAAGGAAATCCCATAACATTATTAATCTGATTATTATAATCAGATCGCCCTGTTGCTATAATCGCATCATCTCGAACAAGCTTTATATCTTCAGGAGTAATTTCCGGATCAGGGTTAGCCATAGCAAAAATAATCGGATTATTTGCCATCCCCTTCACCATGTCTTTAGTTACTGCCCCTTTTACCGATAACCCTATAAATACATCAGCATTATTTAAGCTTCCCGCTAAGGTTCTAAACTTGGTATCACTTGCATATAGCTCTTTCCATTTATTCATACCTTCTAGGCGTCCTTTGTAAACAACACCTTTAGTATCACATAAAATAATCTTTGATTTATCGACTCCAAGAGCAATTAATAAATCAATACAAGCAATAGCCGCTGCACCTGCTCCGTTAACTACGATTTTTAAATCTTCAAGCTTGCGATTAGTAAGATACGCAGCATTTATTAACCCTGCGGCGGTAATAATCGCCGTTCCATGCTGATCGTCATGAAAGACCGGTATATCCATTAAAGATTTTAATTTTTCTTCTATAATAAAACATTCTGGAGCTTTAATATCTTCAAGATTAATACCCCCAAAACTATAACTGAGATACTTCACGGCATTAATAAATTCTTCAGGGTCTTCCGTATTCACTTCCAAGTCAATTGCATCAATATCGGCAAATTTTTTGAATAGTACAGCTTTGCCTTCCATCACCGGTTTTGAAGCGGCAGCTCCCAAATTACCAAGCCCAAGTACGGCAGTGCCGTTAGAGATCACCGCAACTAAATTACCCCTTGCCGTATATTTATATACTTCCTCTAGATTTTTAGCAATTTCAATGCAGGGAGCAGCAACCCCCGGTGAATAAGCAAGCGATAAATCTTGCTGAGTAACTAAAGACTTTGTTGCAGAAATAGCTATCTTACCAGGCTTATCTTTTTCATGATACTCAAGTGCTTCAGCGTAATTTATTTTATTCATTTCATCCATTTTAAAAATTCCTGTTTTATTTATTTGTTTTAATTTATCGTCATTGCGAGAAGAATTACGTAGTAATTCGACGAAGCAATCTCAGGCAAATTCTTGAGATTGCCACGCTCCATATGGTCGCTCGCAATGACGTGATAAATTCACCCCATTATATACATAATAATTGATATAGTAACTACCGAGAAAAAAGTAGTAAATGTTATAATCGACGCCATAGAATCAGGATCACCGTCAAGCTGACGAGATAAAACATAAGCCGTACTCGCACATGGAAGACAGCTATATAATATTCCTACCGATCTATCTAATCCGTCAATAGACATTAACCATAGTACTACTACACTAACTAGAGGAAATG
This sequence comes from Rickettsia endosymbiont of Ixodes scapularis, assembly GCF_000160735.1. NCBI lineage: Bacteria > Pseudomonadati > Pseudomonadota > Alphaproteobacteria > Rickettsiales > Rickettsiaceae > Rickettsia > Rickettsia endosymbiont of Ixodes scapularis. The sequence continues at coordinate 798,130 of NZ_CM000770.1, forward strand.
CAACTAATTTAACAAAGCTTGTAAACATTACATTATGTAAAAGCTCTTGTCTAATAGTAAAATTAAGCCCTGCCCCAACATTTAGCATACCGATAGCTAAAGCGGCATTAGAAAGGCTATCTAACGTTTTCTTAAGCCCTAAATGTAATTCAAGATTTGAGTAATTAAAAACGAATCCTACTAAACTTGCGATAATTAACGGATTACGCACAATTAATTTCATCATTAAAACAAAACTAGTTCTAATAGTATTAGTAACGGATTTATTAGGGATATAATAAGCGAAAATCATTACCGATAAAATATTGGTAAAAATAATCATATAAGAAGAAATAACGGCGACAATAGAAAGCCCGCTAGGACCAAGCAGCGGGCTACTTACTCCAAAAAAAATGTAGCTATTATAACGAATCGACCCTTGAAAAATGGAAGTAAATTGGACTTTATCTATGTTGTATTTTTTTTGGTAAATTATAAGACCGATTGATACAAGAATAGTAGATATAATAAGAGCCACTACTAATTTAATTATGGATGCAACGCTTAAGTCGGCAGTAGATACGTAATTAAACAGCATGGCAGGGAATAGTACAAAATACGATAATTTCTCAATACCACGCCAAAATTCTTCCGAAGTTAACCATTTATTTTTGATAATACTACCAAGAAGCGTAATTAAAAAAATAGGTAACGTACTACAAAAAATTTCATTCATTTGTTTTCGGTGTCATACCGTGGCTTGACCACGGTATCCAGTTTTATAATATAATTTGTTCATGGTTTTATGACAATTGGCTTATGTAATGTCATTCCTGCGGAAGCAGGAATCCATAGAACTATTCAATTAAATCTTTGTAAATTCTTCTGTATAAACAAGCTTTATAATATTATTTTTTGAGGTAAAACCCTTTATTATTTTTTGTTTATGTTCATAAGCACGACGTATTATATTATTAGTAATACCAATATATAAAGTACCATGCTTATTAGAGCATAATATATACCCAATATACCCAGTACATTTTAATTTTGTAGTTTTATTTTATGGATTCCTGCTTTCGCAGGAATGACATATAGGTTACAACTTCCCTTCAACCAACTTCATCGTTTCTTTTATACCGTAAAGCTTTATAAAAGTCCCAAATCTTGGACCTTCATTCTGCCCAAGCAATATCTGATATAAATCTTTGAAGTAATCACGCAGATTTTCATACCCTGCTTTCATTCCTATATCATATATTGCTTTCTGAATTACTTCAGCCTCGGTTTGATCGGATATACTAGATAACATATCTAATATATCCCGTAAAATAACCTTATGCTTTTCAGAAGGAGCTAAATATGATTTATGTGCTTTAATAAAGTCATTATAATATCTTATAGCAAATTCTGCTAAGTGGTCAAGATAAGGACTAGTATTTGGAGTTGCTTTTGGCTCATATTTGCTAATAAATCCCCAAAGTACCGATTTATCGGAAGGATTACACACAGAAGTAAGATTTAAAAGCAACGAATAGGTAATTCCAAAAGTCTCAATTTTCGGTACATTTCCGTGATGGATGTGATAAACGGGATTTGCAAAACGCTTTGCCCTATCCTCTTCTAAATGATATTTCTGATTAAAAGTAATATATTCATCAACATTTTTAGGAATTACATCAAAAAACAAACGCTTAGCTCTAGTCGGATTTTGGTACATAAATAATGCCATACTTTCAACAGGAGCATATTTAAGCCAATCATCAACGCTAATACTATTACCTTTTGATTTTGATATTTTCTCACCGTTTTCATCTAAGAATAGCTCATAACATTGCTGCACCGGCGGCTTTCCTCCTAGGATTCGGCAAATTTCCGAATAAAGTCGAGCATTTGCCAAATGGTCTTTGCCGTACATTTCATAATCGACTTTAAGAGCAGCCCAACGCATACCAAAATCCGGCTTCCACTGTAATTTACAATGCCCTCCCGTTACCGGTACTTCTATATAATTACCGGCATCGTCTTTATACGTAACTGTCCCTGCTTTAGCATCCCATTTTTCTATAGGTACTTGCAGTACCTTACCTGTTTTCGGGCATATAGGCATGAAAGGTGAATAGGTAGCCTTTCGCTCTTCTCTAAAAGTCGGTAGCATCAGCTCCATTATCTCATCATATTTCTCAAGCACCTTTAGTAGCATCTCATCAAACATACCCGCTTTATAACTTTCAGTACTGCTATAAAACTCATACTTAAAGCCGAATTTATCAAGAAATGAGCGAAGCTTTGCATTCATATAATGCCCATAACTTTCACATTCCTTGAACGGATCAGGGATAAAGGTAAGCGGCATATCCATATACTGTGCTACCATTTCAGGGTTGGGGATATTACTTGGCACTTTACGAAGCCCGTCCATATCATCGGAAAAGCAAATTAGCTTAGTCGGAATATCGGATAATTGCTCAAACGCTTTCTGCACCATCACCATACGAGCATTCTCACCAAAAGTACCGATATGAGGTAAACCTGAAGGACCGTAACCCGTTTCAAATAATACATAACCTTTTTCAGGAGTTTTACCGTTTAAGCTGTCTAATATCTTCTTAGCCTCGACAAAAGGCAAAGCATTTGACTTAATTGCATCTTCCCAAATTTCTGACATTTATTTTTCTTGCACTTTAATTAATAATCAGTGACAATATACTAAATTTATTTATTTGTAAAATATCACTTGAATTTTTTACGATTTTGAGCATAAACTAGCGTCATTGCGAGGAGGCATTGTTGCGTGGACCGGTAAAACCCACTGTGTCACCCCGTAGCTTGACCATGGGGTCCATAAAAACAATAAAAAATACTAATAATTTTAGTATTTTTAACTGGATCCCGCGATCAAGTCGTGGATGACACTGGAAAAACTGATCCACGCAACAATGCCTTGCGAGAAGCGAAGCGACGTGGCAATCTCGTCAAACTTCCTGAGATTGCCACGCCCCTTACAGTCGCTCGCAATGACATTAAGAATAAAAAGCCCATGCTATTTAATACTATTATAAATTACATCACAAAAGATAGCTATAAAGTTCTACATTTAGGGCTAATTGCAATTTCTATAATAGCACTTGCTACCGCTTATATTGCTGAATATATATTCCATTACACCCCCTGCCCTTTATGCGTTTACGAAAGGTTCCCCTATTTAACGCTAATCAAAATTTGCTTAACTGCTTTAATCATCAGACAATTAAGCAAATATACTTTAATATTCATTCTCCTAACTATCCTTAGCTCTTGCATATTATCAACATATCATAGCTTCGTAGAAAGAGGCATAGTACAACCAAGTGCTCTTTGTTCATCAATGATCCGTATCCCGAAAGGTTTATCCATCCAGCATATCAAACAAATGTTCTACTCGCAGCCAATCACTTCCTGCACTAAACCCGCTATCAAAATCCTGGGTATTTCCATGACAGAGTATAATCTACTCTTAAATATCGGTCTTCTAATCTGTTTACTCCTCGTTTGGTTTTATCCCAAAAAAACTTAGTTTTAAAAACATTCCTAGCTCAACATGGGGTTGTTACATGCATTGGGTTTATGTCATTCTCGCATATGCGGGAATCCTCCATTGTCATACCGCGACTTGATCGCGGTATCCAAAAATACAACTTAAAAATACTAAAATTTAGTATTTTTAACTGGACCCCATGGTCAAGCCACGGGGTGACAGTCATTTTCTGGATTCCCGCCTACGCGGGAATAACATACAATAAAAATCATAGAGTACTATACCCTACTTCTTACTCACCGTACTCAACGAAATAAACAATACTATCCCTAATATAAGTTTAAGGTTTATGGGATCAATGCCAATCCGAAGCAACACGCTCAGAGCAATAAAGTAAAATAATATACCTATAAAACAGGAAAATATCTCTTTAAACGCATTAAAATTATTAGCATGGATTAAAATATGATGCCCTATAACAATCGCACCGATACCGACTAGTGCCACCCCAAAACCCATATTAATATAGGCAAAACCGTTTATTTGTGCAGATAAAGTACCCGTTAAAGCAGCCAAGCAATTACTTATGTTAAGACCGATAGTGCGATAAAGCTCGGCAGGTTTTCCTAAATTAATCAATAAATCTTTATTAAAACCAAAAGCTCGAAGAAATAAACCGAGCTTACCTTTCAATAAAATTATAACTGCAGATATAATAAGGCAATTGATTATTTTAAAGGCACTAACCAATTTTCGAGATCTAATATAACGCGAGTTTCGAATTAATATAGCATAGGATTTAGCATATCAAGAGAGATGTAATAGAAGGTTTATTATCAGACATTTGATAATTTATCAGTGCTGCAACCATATGCACAAAGGCATTTATAACTGATCTATGCCTTGAATGCTCAAACTTCCCCAATAGTTTAATTTTACTAAACACAGATTCTATTAATGCTTTTTTAAGCAATAATATTTTATCCAACATAGACATAAGTTTATTTTTCATATTTTTCTTTACCCTAGTTACCATAAAAATTCCTTGCTCTAAAAGTTGTAGAAATAATTGTTGCGAAATATAACCACGATCTCCGAATACTTTACCAAAAAGATTTTTGATTATCAGTTCCAGCTGTTTTCTATCATCCTTATTGCCAGGGCTAAAAGATGCTTTAACTATACCACCGGCTCTATTAATTATTAGATGTAGTTTAAGTCCATAGAACCAACCTTTTGTTGTCTTACTGCTTGCTGCTATGCCGGCGAACACTTTATTCATTGAAATACGGTATCTCTTACATACCTCTATACTACTTGAATCTACAAAAGAGAGTCCGTCACACTGATCCAAAATAGAATTGAATATTAGTACTAATAGTGGTAAATGTGGACCTATTATTTTTATAAATTGACTATAGCTTACTAATTGAAAATCTCTTTGATGATGAATTCATATTTGCTTCAGACAATAATTCTTAAAACAATCATAAGATGACTGCCAGTAGCCTATTATAATTGTTATTACCTCACTTCTGTTCAGTCGACTTTTAGGACCAGATTTGTTGTTATGGTTAGTAATTGAATTTGTATGCTTGTCTAATTCTTGAAAAAAATCATCGACGTAACAAAATATTTCTGTAAAATCCATTATCATAGGTTATTGCTCTTAAAGTTTTTTCAATAACCTATAAACTTTTTTCTAATACTATAAATACCATATTTTAATGTCCCCCTTCGGGGATAAGAAATCCCTCGCCTTCAGGCGAAGGGAAGATATAATGAAATTGCTTTAGCAATGAATTTATATCAAGAAACATGAGAAGTTATAGAAAGAATAGTCATAGTCAGTATGATTTAAAAGTACATCTTATATGGATACCAAAATATAGGAAGAGAGTATTGATAGGCAAAGTAGCGGAAAGGGCTAGAGATTTACTAAGGCAGATTTGTATGGAACATGAAGTATATATAATTTCAGGGAAAATATCATGTGATCACGTGCATATGTTTATCTCATATAAATCACAAATATCTCTTAGCAAGTTAGTACAGTATTTAAAAGGTAGTAGCTCAAGAATTTTATTGCAAGAATTTGCTCATTTAAGAAAACAATTTTGGGGCAATCATTTGTGGGCTAGGGGCTATATGGCGGTCAGTTCAGGTAATATAACTGATGAAATGATACAGCACTATATTGATGAACAGGAAGGTGAACCTGTGAATGATGATCGATTTCTAATCGATTCCACTTTATAACCCCTCAGCTTATAGCTGAGGGTTCTTTAGTTAGCAATTTGTATTTTGTACTCACTTTATAACAAAAACAGTATTATTAAGATCCCCGTAACCCAGTTACTATCAGCTATTCAGCGACTTTTTGAATACGAAACTCGCGTTTAAAATATTAATTCCGCTAACTATTAAATGATCTTTCAAAATTATAAAACTCTGCGTATTTTCAGGAACATTTTTTACAGCGACCGGCATATCATTTAATGTCCCCCTTCGGGGATAAGAAATCCCTCGCCTTCAGGCGAAGGGAAGATATAATGAAATTGCTTTAGCAATGAATTTATATCAAGAAACATGAGAAGTTATAGAAAGAATAGTCATAGTCAGTATGATTTAAAAGTACATCTTATATGGATACCAAAATATAGGAAGAGAGTATTGATAGGCAAAGTAGCGGAAAGGGCTAGAGATTTACTAAGGCAGATTTGTATGGAACATGAAGTATATATAATTTCAGGGAAAATATCATGTGATCACGTGCATATGTTTATCTCATATAAATCACAAATATCTCTTAGCAAGTTAGTACAGTATTTAAAAGGTAGTAGCTCAAGAATTTTATTGCAAGAATTTGCTCATTTAAGAAAACAATTTTGGGGCAATCATTTGTGGGCTAGGGGCTATATGGCGGTCAGTTCAGGTAATATAACTGATGAAATGATACAGCACTATATTGATGAACAGGAAGGTGAACCTGTGAATGATGATCGATTTCTAATCGATTCCACTTTATAACCCCTCAGCTTATAGCTGAGGGTTCTTTAGTTAGCAATTTGTATTTTGTACTCACTTTATAACAAAAACAGTATTATTAAGATCCCCGTAACCCAGTTACTATCAGCTATTCAGCGACTTTTTGAATACGAAACTCGCGTTTAAAATATTAATTCCGCTAACTATTAAATGATCTTTCAAAATTATAAAACTCTGCGTATTTTCAGGAACATTTTTTACAGCGACCGGCATATCATTTAAATTTTGTATCATTAGCGTGTGCAGAGAAATATTATTGTTTCCAGTATATAATTTTAACATTTCTACTTCAGGTATAACTTTCTCGCTACTGCTATAAATTAAAGTGATATTCTATAAAAAAGGTAATTTACTAATGGTGTCGGTGATTTTTATCTCATCGTTAACACCGATAACTAAAGGTAGGTTTTTGCTATTAATCATAGCAGCAGCACAAACAATAGGTTTATTTGTTATATGAGAAATAACAGTTTGGCTGGCTGTCGTGCCTATTGGAATTATTACATCAATATCCTGATCTTTTATTTGCTTTATAATGGCAAGTAAAATATTAGAATCAGCATGAGCATTTTTAACTATAATTTCTGCATCTATATCTTTTAGCGACTCTTTAAATTCCTGATATAATCTCAGTCATTGCAGCATGTTCAAGTGGAACAATGACTGCTACTTTTTTTGATCCGCATAAACTGCAGCTGTGATGAATAAAACAAAAAGAAAAGAAAAAAATTTTTTATTAGAGATAAACATTTTAATATCCTATTATATATAGTCAATTCAGTTGAATTTTGTGATAGGCGTGAGGACCGAAGCCTATAATAATAGGCGAGCCGACTAACAACGAAGCACAGAGTTCAAATCAATTGACTAGAAGTTATAATTTAATAATCAAAATCTAAATTTGCATATAGCAAACATATAAACGCAAAAAATTATCTACGCCAACGCCAATTCTGTATTAAACTATTAACCTTTAAAGGTATCATAAATATTTTTAACTGTAGAAATATAAAGTAAAGATAAAAAACTTATCTTTCTTTGACTAGAAGCTAAATAGTCAAGAAAGCTCTACCTTAGAGGCTATCTGTAAATAAGTTTTAATTACCAATTAAAACTTATTTACAGATAGCCTCTAAATTTTTAATGTTTAGCACCATTTTAAGATTATGTCAATAACCAATAAATAGTATTGCCTAAAAGAATTGCTTAAGATAGCCTATACTCCGATGTCATTACCACCTTTGCGAAAAGTTATTATTGCATAAAGTTGTTGCACGACTCGAAAAACCTACTCGATGTCATCCCCGCATGACATTGTTGCGTGGATCGAAAAATGCATTTGGTTGTCATACTGTGGCTTGACCATAGTATCCATAAAGTAACTTAAAATACTAAACTTTTAGTATTTTAAACTGGATCCCGCGATCAAGTCGCGGGATGACAGGGGTGGAATCGATCCACGCAGGAATGACCTAAACAAGCAATTCATCCTCTTAATGACGATTCAGTACTTATGCAGCAAGGCTTGCAAAATGAAAAAGAAATTCATTTCTTAAACTTTGCATTTTCTGTTTGTTCTAATACCGTTTGCCCTAGTAATTGCGATAGAACATCTTGACCTGCTTCAGTCCAGCTTACGGGCGGCTCTTCACCTGTTAAACCGGTACCATAACGATCATTAAATACTCTAACTGCTTGCTGAGTAAATTGATCAAATGTACTTGTGGATTCTACTCCATAGCCATATTCTTTTAAATTTCCTTGTAAAGTATTAACTTTTTCTCCAGTACTATCAGGACTTAATAATAATTTACTCTTTTGCTCTTGCGTAGTCTCAAAATATCTACCAAAACCCGCTTCCGCTAATTCTTTCCAAGGAAATTTTGATCCAGGAGCTATATGAGCATTTTCTTCTCGGTTTACAGTTACTTCACCAAGACCAACTAAATCATGTTTTAAATCTAAATCTGGATATCTTTCTGCTAAATCTGTAAAAAAGCTTTTTAATTTCCCTATTTGCTCTTTAGGAAAATCGCTTTTTGCATCATTAATAAGCATGACCCCAATACCAAACTTATTAACACCTACTTCTCCTTTCCAACTACTCTTGCCCGCATAAAAAGCTTGATCTGTTAAATCATTATGATATTCTTTTTGAGTTCCATCCTTATCAATTATGTAATGAACACTTGCACCTCGCTCATCCAATACTTCACGAGCAGCTTTAATATCCTTGCTTACAGAATAAGTAATTACTACACAGGTAGGTTTTACTCCTTCCGGTCTTGGAGCCATATATTTACCGTTTGGACTATTTGTATTACTAATACCGTTATTTTCTATAGCCTTACTTATTACTCATAAACTTCCTCCAATATATTTAATAATTGTTAATGGTTCAGAATTTACTAAACCTTAACAAAAATTAATACTTTAGTAATGCTAAGTCAATGAAAATTTAATATTATTCACAAGGTATAGATACTGATCTGACAAGTTCAATTATTATTTTTCTAATATTTGGATTTTGTACTCTAGTAAATGCTCTAGTTAACGATAAAAGTTCTCTTTCCATAGTCCTTGATAATTCTTTATAATCAAAAGAGATGTCATTTTCATATTGCCCTTCTTCTTCAGCAATATTATTTAAAAAATCACTTTCTATTTCTTTGAATAGATATTCAATTTTATTATTAGAAGTATTTTCATCGTCAGTTTTTAACTTTTCTTCTTCAGAACTATTAAAGAAATACTTTAAAGACGTATTTAAAACTTTTGCAAAAACATATAACCTACTTAAACCTTCTTCATATTTTTTAACTTGGAGAGCACTAATGTCTAAAGCTTGCCCTAATTCTTTTTGGCTAATACCTACAGCAAGACGTCGTTCTTTTAAACGTTCACTTGCGAGTTTGTCCGGATGTTTTATTGAATCATTCATTTTAACAATAAGCTTTAATTATTAAAAATTAATTATTATAAAGTCTATTCAACTTTAAATGTAGTATATATATTACTTTATATTTAATCAAGCAACTTTATTAAAAATTTAATATAATAATACTAAAACCCTTTAGTTATCAAGAATCAAGGCTAATAAATAATTAATTAAAAGTATAAAAACGATGAGTAATAGAATAGTAAAATTACCGAATTGCGAGAATATAGTAGGAGAGGTTAGTTTTTTAGGAATTAAACCTTGGGTATAATTTATTTCATTTAGATTTAGTTTTTTTATTGTTCTGCCAAAAGGATCTACTATAGCTGAAATACCGTTATTCGCTACTCTAATCATAGGTAAACCGTTCTCTACGGCTCTACTTCTACTAATATGAAAATGCTGATGTGGACCGCTTGATTTACCATACCATGCATCATTTGTAATATTAATTATTACATCGGCTATTTCATTATTCGTCCGTACAAAATCAGGAAAAATAGATTCATAGCAAATTAAAGGTTTAATTTTAAGATTATATTTTTCAAGATAAACAAGCCCTCCGTCTCCTTCTTTATAATCAATTAAACCGTGAGTTAATTTTTTAAACGGTAGTATCTTTTTAAGAGGCATATACTCACCGAAAGGTACTAAATGTGATTTATGGTATTCAAATAATTTATGATCATTTTTATCAAGAGCATACATAGCTGAGTAAAGTTCAAATTCATCACCTTGTTTTTTATTATCCGAAATTCCTCCTGTTATCAAAATAGCATTTGTAGAATTTAGCATTTTTAATAATTCTGATTTAACTTGCGGTATATCATCAGGTACTACTAATGCTGCTTCAGACCAAATAATTAAATCGGTAGGTTCCGAATTTTCCGATAAATTAATATATAGCATTAAATTATGCCAAAATTCTTCTTCATTCCATTTTTCGGTTTGAGGGATCGAAGGCTGCACTAATCGCACTTTTATATCGGTAAAATTTGCATGGTTATTACTTAGCCTTACTGCTCCGTAAATGACAATTACGGTTAATACTAGAACTGAACTAGCTAGTAATATTTTTAACTGAGTAAATTGCTTGCTAAATAAAGGATAAGCGAAAGTGGCAATATATATAACTATAAAACTAAGTCCATATATCCCTATTATACTTAAAGACTGTATTAAAATATCTGAAAATGAAAAAGCATAACCGATCAAATTCCAAGGAAGACCGGTAAAAATCCACGAACGTATCCACTCAAATAATACCCAACATAAACAGAATATAAATTGGTAATATTTATTATTTTTAGCGAAAAAACTAAGCGTGCAACTTGCCGATATAGAGAAAGCTAAAACTATAGGTAGTCCAAATAACGCAAAAGGAATTGCCCACCAAAAATCTGCAATATAAACGCTAACACCGATACTTATCCAATATATTCCACTTAAAAAATGCCCAAAACCGAATAAATAACCAAATTTTGCGGCTTCTTGCCAATTTTCGGATTTTTGAACTATATAACATAAGTAAGATAACGTTAATAATGCCGGTATAAAGAAAGTCGGAGCAAAAACTAAACCGCTTAACATACCTAGCAGTAAACATATGATTTTAGGTTTATACATTTTTATCGATTATTTGTTTACAAAATAATACATAATGCTATCATTTCAGCAAGTTTTAATATAATGAGTAAATAAATGACTACAGGATTACTACAAGGAAAAAAAGGCTTAATTACAGGTATTGCAAATAATATGTCAATATCGTGGGCGATTGCACAACTTGCTAAAAAGCACGGTGCCGAACTATGGTTTACTTATCAATCGGAAGTACTAGAAAAACGAGTTAAACCGCTTGCTGAGGAAATAGGTTGTAATTTTGTTAGCGAACTTGATGTTACAAATCCAAAATCAATTAGTAATTTATTTGATGATATAAAAGAGAAATGGGGTAGTTTCGATTTCTTACTTCACGGTATGGCTTTTGCCGATAAAAATGAATTAAAAGGACGTTATGTTGATACTAGCTTAGAAAATTTTCATAATTCCTTACATATATCATGTTACTCTCTTTTAGAACTCTCAAGATCCGCAGAAGCCTTAATGCATGACGGCGGAAGCATTGTGACGTTAACTTACTACGGTGCTGAAAAAGTTATACCTAATTATAATGTAATGGCGATTTCTAAAGCTGCACTTGAGGCTAGTGTAAAATATCTAGCAAACGATTTGGGAGAAAATAATATTAGAGTAAATGCTATTTCGGCAGGACCTATCAAAACTTTAGCATCTAGTGCAATAGGTGATTTTAGTACTATGCTTAAATCTCACGCTGCAACCGCACCGTTAAAACGTAATACTACCCAAGAAGATGTAGGAGGAGCAGCAGTATATTTATTTAGTAATTTATCTAAAGGTGTTACCGGTGAAATTCATTATGTAGATTGCGGTTATAATATTATGGGAAGTAATAAATTATTGTAGGGATTGATGTCATTCCTGCGAAAGGCTTGCTTGTGTGGACACCGAATCGTCATTGCAAGCGACTGAAAGGAGCGTGGCAATCCAGAAAAATAATAAAAAATTCTGTAAAATCAGAATTTTTTACTGGATTGCTTCGTCAAAATTCTCAATTTTTCCTCGCAATGACGAAAAAACTGAGCCACACAACAAAATCATTATAATTCGTGATTTCTTTTTTTGAGGTGTCCAGGTTTTGGAGGAACAGGCAGTTTTTTAGATTTTGCCTGAACCTTTTTAGCCTCTGACGGCAATGCCGGATTATTTAATCTATTTAACTCTTTTTAGATTTGTTTTAACTGTTCTTGTACTTCTATCTTTAAAGGAGTATGAGAGTTTTTAATTTCACTATTTATTATTTTTCCTATTTTCTCAAGATTTTCTTTAGAAATGGAATATGATTTTGTACCTATATAATTAACAATCTTTGACCACCAAGTTTGTCTTTTATCTAATCCTTGATATATTACATCTACTAAATCATTTTTTTTGAATGTTAATATATAATCAGAAGCTCCTTCTAAGGATTTAGATAAATGCCTTTTTATTTCTCCTTGTCTCTTATCTTCAATACTTACCTTTTTGTCTTTCTCGAGTGTTGTTATTGCTTTTTCAATTATTGAAGATATCTTAGTCTCTTTTCTTTCATTTGCTTTATTTTCTAAATTTTCTTTGGTATTAAAATGTATATTGGTTCCTATTTTAGCATCTACTAATTGTTTAACATACTTACGTTAGGATCTTGTATTTCTTGCTCTATCTCAGCAGATTTTAAACCTAATTTTGTATATATATCTGATTCTCGGAAAAGTGGAGCATATAATAAAAAACTAAAGAACCCTCAGCTATAAGCTGAGGGGTTATAAAGTGGAATCGATTAGAAATCGATCATCATTCACAGGTTCACCTTCCTGTTCATCAATATAGCGCTGTATCATTTCATCAGTTATATTACCTGAACTGACCGCCATATAGCCCCTAGCCCACAAATGATTGCCCCAAAATTGTTTTCTTAAATGAGCAAATTCTTGCAATAAAATTCTTGAGCTACTACCTTTTAAATACTGTACTAACTTGCTAAGAGATATTTGTGATTTATATGAGATAAACATATGCACGTGATCACATGATATTTTCCCTGAAATTATATATACTTCATGTTCCATACAAATCTGCCTTAGTAAATCTCTAGCCCTTTCCGCTACTTTGCCTATCAATACTCTCTTCCTATATTTTGGTATCCATATAAGATGTACTTTTATCATACTGACTATGACTATTCTTTCTATAACTTCTCATGTTTCTTGATATAAATTCATTGCTAAAGCAATTTCATTATATCTTCCCTTCGCCTGAAGGCGAGGGATTTCTTATCCCCGAAGGGGGACATTAATACTTTGAGCTATTCTACTATCTATCAAATCTTTAGAATCTCTTTTAGGATAAAATTTTTCTTGTAAAATACAATAGTGATCTAATATTTCCTGTGTTATATCTTTTACATCAAGAGATTGTAATTCTCCTTTATCATTAAATTTTGCTTTCATACCTGAGCGTTTTGCTTCCAATAATAATATTTCTTGAAAAACTTTATTATTAGGAGTACGACAAACAAAATTAGGATCATTATCCGGCATTAATTCATTTGCATTTTCCATTATTGCTTGATTGAGTTTATGTAATTGCTCTTTTATAAGCTTTTTATCTAAAAAACTTATAAAAGCTTCCCTTTGTTTTTGCTTACTTACAGTACTAAAAGCCTGCTGCATCTTTTGCAAAACACCAAAATCAAAATTTTCGTTACCTATTTCTTTGATAACTAAATTTGCTAAATTTTTTGTTTCAGTATTCACTGTTTCTTTTTTATTTTTTGTAGCCATATTTAATATTAATCTAACTTATAATTATTTAAATATTAATGATAGATTAAATTAAATTAATTTCTAGATGTTTTTACTATATTTATAATCAAAACTTTAAGACAGTATCTAGAAAGTCATACTGGACTTTCACTATTTCCTAGAATTTCTATTGATTCTACTATCTCACTATTTGACTGACTATGCATTACTAAATCTAAAATATTTGAAGATGCTAAATTGCTAATATAAACATCTTTTACATCATTTAATACATAATCAACCACTAATAATTTAGAATCAGTAGAAGTTCCGTATAATGACATTTTTTCCTCAAATAATTTTTTAAATGTATCTAATTCAAGTAATCCTTCACATACAGCATGTTCTTTAATATTTCTACTTACAAATAAACTCATTATGCTTCGTGCTAAACTATTTTTAATATAAAATTCTTTTAAGCATCCAATAAAACCATCAAAAAAATTTAGTTTTTCAAAAGGAATTTTGAAATCAGGTAATAATTCTTTATATAATTTTTTCTGTAATTCCTCTTCTTCAATTAGTTTTTCAAAAGGAATTTTGAAATCAGGTAATAATTCTTTATATAATTTTTTCTGTAATTCCTCTTCTTCAAATTTTTTCAAATAAAAATTATCAATTAATAGCTTGTAAAGCTCAAGTACCCCGCTAGGAAAGTTAATTTTCAAAGTTCCTTTTCTATCAATTTCTACAGTAAACTTGTTTTCTTTTGCTTCTAAATATATTAGATCTCGAAATATACCATCCTCTTTTGTCCTACGGAGTAAAAAAGCTGAATCTTTAGAATCAACTAAATCTAAAGCATGTTCTATTATTTTTCCATTAAGTTCATGTAACCTATTGTTAGATATAATATCTTTCACATCTGCTAGAAAAGATTTTTTATCATCTACTTTTAATTTCCTTAAATTTTCTAGAACTTCTAAAGTTATTTCTCCTTGTTGAGTTTTTTTAACTAACTCATAATAGTTGCTAAATTCTACTTCTTGATTTTTGTATCCTAACCCGGAACAAACATTGAATCCTGCTTCTTTCTTTTGATCTAATCTAGGATATTTTTTTTCAATTTCTCTAGGTTTACTAATACAAGAGATCATAATTTCTTTTAGCTTCATATAATTTATTCCTTAAATTAAAAAGGCGTATTATATTTAGTTAAAAAATATTAACAAGCACTTTATAAAAGATTAAGATAAATTAATTTTTATTAAGGGGGTGATGCAATAATGCTTTTTTTAGATGATTAGTTTGAAGATGAGTATATATTTGGGTAGTGGATATATCAGCGTGACCGAGTAGCTCTTGAATTACTCTTAAGTCTGCTCCGCCCTCAAGCAAATGACTTGCAAAACTGTGACGTAATATATGCGGAGAAATATGCTCAGGGTTAAGTCCTGCATAAAGGGCAGCAGATTTTAACAGAATAGCAAAATTTTGCCTAGTCATATAACCCGCTAAAGCTGATGAGGGAAATAAATAAATTAGATTTTTTGGTTTAGCTTTATTCACAAAAACATCTCTAATTGCAAGATATTTAGCAATACTGATAACTGCCTGTTCATTTATTACTATGACTCTTTCTTTATTACCTTTACCAAGTACCGAAAATATTTTTCTTACTTCTCCTTTAGACGTTTTATTAGTCAGAATATCAGCAAGCTTAAGACTAACAAGCTCCGAGACTCTAAGACCGCTAGCATAAAGCAAATGAATCATAGCATTAAGCCGGATACCTTCAGGAGAATTATCTTGAGAGCAATGTTCAAGTAACGATTTAATTTGATCTATAGATAATATTTCGGGAAGTTTATTTTGATATTTGGGCAAATCTACGTTAAGAACCGGATTAAAAGCGATATGGTTTTCGCTAATTAAAAATTCATAATAACTTTTTATAGTTGAGATTTTTCTGTTGATTGAGCGTGCTTGCAAATCATTAGTTGCTAGATACTCAATCCAATCTCTAACATTCTCTGTGGTAATATTTAATTCTGATAATTTTTGTTTAGCAAGATAATTTTGAAAATCGAATAAGTCACGCTTATAGCTAAGTATGGAATTTTTTGACAATGCTCTCTCGGCTAAAAGCATTTCTAGGAATTGCGAAATAAATTCCATAAGATGTTTTAATTTCTATATTGGAGGCCAGGGTCGGAATCGAACCGACGAATAGAGGATTTGCAGTCCACGGCATTACCACTTTGCTACCCAGCCTTGGTTGTTTTTATGATGTCCATCGTCATTGCGAGTGACTGTAAGGAGCGTGGCAATCTCATGAAGTAGCACAAAATTTCTGAGATTGCCACGTCAAGGCTTTGCCTTTCCTCGCAATGACGTTTTTAAAGCCACTACTAAACCACTGTAATACTACCAACATCCATACAAAAAAGCAACTATTTTTATATTAAAGTCCTAATCCTTGCAGGATATTTAAACGATTTATCCTTCATAAAATTCAAGAACTGGCTAACTGAATCTACTATATCGTCATTTTTAATATGGAAAAAATTCAATAATTCCTTTAAAATTATGCTTGATTGTTTGGATATTAGAACACTAGCTGATTGAAATAAAGGAACTACCGAGGCGAATCTTGTAACTTTATCAAATCTTGGCTTAATCCCGATCACTCTAATATTATCGCCTAAAAATCCTATATCTTGAATCAATTGTTGACCGCTTGCTTTATCTTCGATTAATATAAAGATTAATATAAATTTTGGCTGATATTCTCTAGCTAATTTTTCCGTCAAATTCTTAAGCTCAGGATAATTAATTTTTTTCCGTACTAATGATACTAGATAATATTTCTGCTCAAGAATCCCCTCATATATACTTCTTTAACATGAAGAGTTGTTAAAGTGATTAGGAACAATAGTTTGGAAATTGTCATTTACCAATGAAGAAATTTTATTTCTATATTTTTCAATATTCTCAAAAAATAACCTTATAGAATCAGTAAATGTTTCAAAATTTGCATAAAATTTATTGTTACTTATAATAGAATGCATAAATTTCCACAGTCGTTCAATGGGATTCAGATTGGGACTATACGGTGGCAAAAAGACTAGCTCTATTTTACTATTTTGTAGATATTCTCTAACCTTTTTTGACCTACGATATCCCGCATTATCACATATCAGATAAATCTTACTTTTATCTTGATTATTTTCTTCCAATTTCTTTAAAAATTCAATGATATAATCGCCATTAACCTTAGGATTATCAGTTGTTACTACATTTAGACTTTTTAGATTAATTGCACCTATAATATGCTTACGTTTCCATCCACTAAAGCTTGGTAATGTTTTTACTGCATTCTTTCTAATCCAACCAAATCGAGCCCTAGTTTGATATTGTGGATGAACACTATCCATAAAATAAATACACTCATCACTTGCTAAATTATTTCTTAACAAACTATATTGAAGCTTAAATTCCTCTTGTTTATCTAAATCTATTTTTCCAGGAATTAACTTAGGTTTTTTATAACTAAAACCTAATCTGTGTAATAACTTTATTACACCAGCTAATGTATAGATTACTCCATATTGATTTTCTATATACAAACCTATATCTCTAGCATACACATAATTATTAGTTTCAAGGTGCTCTATTAATTCTTCTTCTTGATTTCTAGTAAGTTTACTACAACTACCACCATTTTCCGGCTTCAGCTTCTGATCATTATGATAATCTATTAAATGGTTCCTTATCCCTTCATCACTCAGTATTAACACTTTTGATATCTCACCAATACTATAGCCATCATCATACATAAGAACAGCTTTGATCCTCTGATCCTACCGTCTCTCTCCTGCTTATGACGACTCTTTAATTCTTGCTTTTCTATTATTGATAATTTTTTATATTCCATGATTACTTATTAGCATATTATCTCACTATAAGCAATGTTTCATTTACTAGAGGTATAGTGCAAACACTATAATCGGAATCTTCGGAAATCTTAATTGCCGTATCCCAGCTTTGTACAAAATAACCAAATCTTGAAGGTAAATTTTCATAAAAGCTAATATCTTCCTCCATATTAAGTAGCGACGACCCTATAGCTATAGGTTCTTGCAAATATTGAGCATTATAATTATAGCTACCTATTTCCTGCTCTAACTTTGCTAAGCAATCAGGAGGCTCTTTATAGCTGTCTAATACTTCACCACTAAGATATTGATATTCTTTATTCATTAATTTAAAAGAATAATCTTGAATACTAATCGCCGGAATTTTTAAATGATTCCATGAATTGCTATTATTAAGTAGATAACCGGATAAATCATCCGTATGAAGACGCTGCATAACTAAAACTATCGCTCCCTTATTACGATTATTTAGTCTGCTAACAAAAGTTTGCTCAAACCAATCTATAACTTTCTTACGTATTTTATAAGAATGAATTTGCGTAGGATTATGAGGATCATCGATAATTAAGATATCACCGCCCTCGCCTGTTGCCGATCCTCCAACCGATGTTGCAAATCTAAAGCCGTTAGCTGTCGTTAAAAATTTACTTTTTGATTATGAGTTTTACTAAGGATAGTACTTGGAAAAAGTTCCTTATACCAATCGGAATTTAAAATAAACCGACAATCTAGTGAGTGTTTAATGCTAAGTATTTGAGAATAGCTGGCAGCCATAATTCTTTTGGTGGGACTTGGCCCCAAGTAAATAAGCAGGCCAAGCAACGCTAACACAAATAGACTTTAAACTCCTTGGCGGTATATTAATTATTAAACGATTAATATCACCGCTTTGCACGGCATTTAAATAATCGGTAATTATTCTTATATGTTTACTTGGGTAATACTCTGCTCCGGGATTAATAGTATTAAATACCTTAATTATAAAACTGTAAAATCCTGCCGTAAAATAGAATTTAAGAGTTCTTTAGAGTGGAGCATGTTATTATATCATACTGTGACTTACTGTCACCCCGTGGCTTGACCACGGGGTCCAAAAAATAATTAAAAAAACTGGATACCGTGGTCAAGCCACGGTATGACATATATCATAAATTATCATTGCCATTAATCCCCTATAATATATAATTTTGAAAAATAATATGTTTATTTATGAAATTACTAAAAATTATTTTTATCATTACTATATGCATTAATTTTCCTATATTCGCAGAAAATTTAGAGTCGGTTACTACAACCGAGGATATTGAAAATGATGTATTTATCCCTCTTGATGAAAATCATCCTATTTTAAATCCAAACGATAATATTAATAATAGTTCTGAATTTAAGAATTACACAAACGGTAAAATTATTGCATTAAATAAAATTACCGCTACTTCTGAAGAGATAGATTTTAAAGTCGGGGAAGAAAAATATTTCGGTAATATAAAAATCAAATTACATAAATGTATAAAAAATCTTGATCCGTATAATGAAGATAATTATTTGTTGATGACCATAACAGAATATAAAATAGACGAAGATCCTAATTTACTCTTTCAAGGATGGATGATTTCTTCAAGCATTTCACTTTCAACGTTTGAACACCCAATCTATGAAATTTTTGCTAAAGATTGTTTTTAGATGCAATATTTAATTTCAAGTTTAATATTTTTAATTCCAAGCCTTGGGATGCTTGCGGGCTTATCAGCTGCAGCTACTGTTACAATTTTTTTGCTAAGTATTGTTGTACGGAATACCCTCCCACAAATGTCTATGTCATTCCTGCGAAAGCAGGAATCTAGAAAAAATAAAATGGATCCCCGCTTTCGCGGGAATGACATCATAAAGTGTGGGGATGACATAAAAACCGAACTATTATTCACCGCTTGGTGCTTTATATCTTGTTCATTCGCAATTAATCCTATTAATAGCTTAGCTACTTTTACTCAAGTTTCCATACTCTTATTCCTTGGATTTATCGTTAGTAATTCTGCTCCTTTTCAAAATCGCTTACAGCTTAAAAAAGCCTTAATATTCGGGATTCTCACAGCAATAATATTATTCTTCATCGAATATTCTTCTCATGGTTTTTTAACAAGAATATTCAAAGCTAGTTTTGGCTTATATATGTTAGATCGGGGCTGTGCTTTACTTTCAATTACTGCTTGGGTAGCGATTATAATTTTACTCTCTAACGGTAGACCTCTTCGGAAACTCGCTTATAGAGAGGAATTTGGAGGAGACACGGAACGCAGAACCGCAGCGTACTCAAATGTACGTGAGGACTCAAGTACCGGATCGACGTACAAATTACCTATAGAAGTAGAGTTTCCGAAGAGGTCTAGTAAAAGAAGACATGCATTAATGCTATATATATTAGTGCTTTATTTATTAAGTATTTCCGATAGTTTAGCAAGTTTTTTAGGTTTCGGTATAGGAGGAGTAATATTTATTTTAGCAAGACTTATAAAGCCGATATTTTTCAAATTAATTGCAATAAGTTTAATTACCGGCTCATTACTATTCCCCGTTATAGCTAAACAAATAGAACCGCAATATTTATCTGAAAAATATTTAACTACTCAGCCTTCAGCTGCTCATCGTTTATTTATTTTGCATTTCGCTGCAAACAAAATCATCGAAAAGACGATTTTAGGCTATGGCTTTGCTTCTTCTAAATATATCGAAGTCAATGATAGTGAAATGATCAATTATAAAGGTGAAAAATGGCATCCTTTGCCGCTTCATCCTCATAATAATATATTACAAATTACTCTTGAACTCGGTATAATAGGTTTAATATTATTTTTAAGCTTAACCTATAAATACTTAAAACAAATTGATAAAATAAAGAATAATAATTTTAGGTCAGCTTCTTATGCATGTTTTACAAATTACTACATTATCGGCATGATTTCATATAATATTTGGCAAATATGGTGGATATCAAGCAGTATTTGGGTACTAGTTTTAATGAAGTTACTAGTTAAACCTGATATTGTCGTTGATAATTGATGCTATTTGAGGTAAATATAGAAATAAGTATCATTAAACCTACGTCATTGCGTGGACCGGTAAAACCCACTGTGTCACCCCGTGGCTTGACCACGGGGTCCAGAAAAAAATTTAAAAAGTCTGGATCCCGTGATCAAGTCGCGGGATGACATTTTCTATGGTATGACACAGAAATTACATAATAAAAAACATATGCTACAAAACTCAGAGCTTTTACAAGAATACCTACCGATTGCTATATTTTTCGGTATTGCGGTATTGGTTTCCGGTTTAATAATGATTCTACCTAACCTATTATCGACAAAGAAATATAATAAAGATAAGCTAGAGCCTTATGAATGTGGTTTTGAACCTTTTAGTGATACAAGGTCAAAATTTGACATACGTTTTTACTTAGTTGCTATTTTATTTATTATCTTTGACCTTGAAATCGCATTTTTAGTGCCTTGGGCTATTAGCCTTAATACAATAGGTAAAATAGGCTTTTTCTCAATGATATTTTTCTTATTCGTACTTACTATCGGGTTCATATATGAATGGAAGAAAGGAGCTTTAGACTGGTAATAAAAATACTTGGGGTCATCCCGTAGCTTGTCCAGCTTTGTTGCATGGATMGGTTTTTTCGTCATTGCGAGYGWCTGTAASGARCGTGGCAWTCTCATGAAATAATGAGAAMCTCCTGWGATTGCTTCGTCAAAACTTACAGTTTYTMCTCGCAATGACGAAAAAACCGATCCATGCAACAAAGCTGGACAAGCTACGGGATTGACGTGTACGGAATGACTATATTTACTGTATTTAATTTATTAAGAATAAACATGCATAATAACTTTTATCAAGAAGACGAATTATTAAACCATGAGCTTTCTAATAGAGGATTCTTACTCACTAAAGTTGATGACGTTATAGGCTGGGCGAGAACTAATTCCTTATGGCCTATGACTTTTGGGCTTGCTTGTTGTGCTGTTGAGATGATGCAGGCAGCAGCAAGCAGATATGATATGGATCGCTTCGGTATGTTATTTAGACCAAGTCCAAGGCAGTCCGACCTTATGATAGTCGCAGGAACGCTTACTAATAAAATGGCACCGGCTCTACGTAAAGTATATGATCAGATGGCTGAGCCTAAATGGGTGCTTTCAATGGGTAGCTGTGCTAACGGCGGCGGCTATTACCACTTTTCCTATTCGGTAGTGCGTGGCTGTGATAGAATCGTACCGGTTGACATATATGTCCCTGGCTGCCCTCCTACTGCCGAAACATTAATTTACGGGCTTATGCAGCTACAGAAAAAAATTAAACGCACTACAGGTTTTAAGTATGACGCTAGACAAACTCATTGAAAAACTTGTAGCTAAATCTAGCATTTTAATAACTCCGGTCACAGTTAAGAATTATTTAGCTTATAAAATTGCGCCGAATTTTTTATTACCGTTTTTAAAAGCTTTAAAAGAATCGGAAGAATTACGTTTTACTGTACTTACGGATTTATTCGGCTCTGATTTTCCTGAAAGAGATAAAAGATTTGAAGTAGTATATAATTTACTAAGCTTAAAATTAAATAAGCGTTTAATAATAAAAGTAGATATATCTGAAAAAGAAACTATACCTTCGGCAATGAATATATTTAGTGCCGCTTGTTGGTATGAGCGTGAAGTTTACGATATGTACGGGATAAATTTTGATGGCAATGATGATAAAAGACGAATACTAACCGATTATGAATTTGAGGGGCATCCATTACGTAAAGATTTCCCGTTAACCGGTTATACGCAAGTTAAATATGATGAGAAGCTAAAGAAAGTAGCTTATGAACCGGTCGATTTAGACATAGAATATCGTGAGTTTGATTTTAGCTCTCACTGGCACAGCCCGACTTACATATTGCCTGGGGATGAGAAAGCTGGGAAGTAACAACGTCATTGCGAGAAGGATACCAAGTCGTCATTGCGAGCGACTGTAAGGAGCGTGGCAATCCAGTAAAAATTATGAAACAACCGACTGTATATATTATTGCTAATAAACGAAACGGTACTATTTACTTAGGAGTAACTTCTAATCTTATCAAACGTATATATGAACACAAATTAAATCAGGCTCAAGAGCAAAAAAGCTTAATTTAATTGAGCAAATGAATGTAAATTGGAAAGATTTGTATGATGAAATTATTTAACTGGATTGCCGCGTCGCCTACGGCTCCTCGCAATGACGGATACTATGACTAACAACACTAAAACTATAACTCTAAATCTTGGTCCGCAGCATCCGGCAACTCACGGAGTTTTAAGGTTAATACTTAAGATGGACGGAGAAGTAGTAAATAACGCCGATCCTCATATTGGATTACTTCATCGTGGTACGGAAAAACTTATTGAGCATAAAACATATTTGCAGGCTATACCTTATTTTGATCGCCTTGATTATGTTTCGCCAATGTGCCAGGAACATGCATTTGCTTTAGCTGTCGAGTCATTATTAGAATGCGAAATCCCACGAAGAGCTCAGTTTATCAGGGTGCTATTTTCAGAGCTAACAAGAATTCTTAACCATACTTTAAATATCAGCAGCCAAGCTTTAGATATCGGTGCTACTACTCCTCTATTATGGCTTTTTGAAGAGCGAGAAAAGATCATGGAATTTTACGAGCGTGTTTCCGGCTCTCGTATGCATTCAAACTACTTCAGACCCGGCGGAGTTGTAGAAGATTTACCCGATGGTTTACTTGAGGATATAGATAAGTTCATAGAGCAGTTTCCTCCTAAACTTCACGATATTGAAAGTCTACTAAATGAAAATAGATTATGGAAACAACGTTTAGTAGATATCGGCGTTGTGTCTCAAAAAGAGGCAATGAACTGGGGGTTTTCAGGACCGATGCTTAGAGGTTCGGGTATAGCTTGGGATTTACGCAAGTCAAACCCTTATGACGTTTACGATGAAATGGACTTTAAAGTACCAATCGGCAAAAACGGTGATTGTTACGACAGATATTTCGTTCGTATGCTTGAAATGTATGAATCTGTTAAGATAATCAAGCAATGTATAGAAAAAATGCCGAAAGGTGCAGTTAAAACCGATGATCCTAAATTAACACCACCGACAAGAGCTAAAATGAAAGAATCTATGGAAGCAATGATTCATCATTTTAAGCTCTATACGGAAGGATATGACGTACCAGCCGGCGAGACCTACAAAGCAGTAGAAGCTCCTAAAGGCGAGTTCGGAGTATATTTATATTCAACCGGCAATAACAGACCTTATAGATGCCGAATTAAAGCCCCAGGCTTTGCTCATTTGCAAGGACTAGATTTTATGTCTAAAGGTCATTTAATGGCAGATGTTATTACTATTATAGCCACGCTTGATATAGTATTTGGTGAGATAGATAGATAGGTCGTCATTGCGAGCAGGCATTGTTGCATGGATCGAAAAATGCCAAATTTGTCATACCGTGGCTTGACCACGGTATCCAGAAAAACAATAAAAATACTAGTATTTTTTAACTAGATCCCGCGATCAAGTCGCGGGATGACAGCGGGGGAATCGATCCACACAGGAATAATATAAGAGGTATATGAACACAAATTTTATATTTGATAAGAAAAATTTAAATCTAGCAGAAGAGATTATAAAGAAATATCCGCCGAAAGGTAAAAGAAGTGCAATACTTCCGCTGCTTGATCTAGCACAACGTCAAAATGGCGGTTGGCTGCCCGTGCCTGCTATCGAATGTGTCGCAAATATGTTAGAAATGCCTTATATGCGGGCTTATGAAGTTGCAACATTTTATACTATGTTTAACTTAAAGCCCGTCGGTAAATATCATATTCAAGTATGTACTACTACTCCTTGCTGGCTGCGTGGTAGTGATCATATAATGAAAATTTGCGAAAAGAAATTAGGTGTAAAACTCAAAGAAACTACTGAAGATCAAAAATTTACTTTAAGCGAGATAGAATGTTTAGGAGCATGCGTTAACGCTCCGGTCATACAAATCAATGATGATTATTATGAAGATCTAACTCAAGAAAAAATGGAAACTATTATAGATAAGCTGCAAAATGAGTAAAATACTCTTATTAATAATAAAGTTTTATCAATATTTCATTTCCCCGCTACTTGGCAATAATTGCCGATTTCGTCCCACTTGTTCAGAATATGCAAAAGAAGCTATAACAACACACGGCACACTTAAAGGCTTATTGCTTACCTTTAAAAGAATCATCAAATGCCAACCGTTTTATAATGGGGTTTTATTGCATGATACAGAAGTTCGATTTCATTCCTGCGAAAGCGGGAATCCAGCCACTAAAAGGTATAAACACACTAAATTTTAGAATTAAAAGCTCAAATAATTTCGCTTTTTCTGGATTCCTGCTTTCGCAGGAATGAAATCGATATGCTTTGCTAGGGTCATAAATATAAATACTATAGTGAAATGAATTTAAATCCTTTACCTCGTGAATTTTTTGCAAGAGATACTAACCTAGTAAGCACTGAGTTAATCGGTAAAGCTCTTTATTTCCAAGGTAAGACAGCTATCATTACTGAAACTGAAAGCTATATAGGACAGGATGATCCTGCTTGCCATGCAGCAAAAGGGCGGACTAAAAGAACGGATATAATGTTTGGTCCTGCAGGCTTTAGCTATGTCTATTTAATTTACGGAATGTATTATTGTTTAAATTTCGTAACTGAAGCTGAAGGCTTCCCTGCTGCGACCTTAATAAGAGGCGTACATGTTATTTCACCTGAAAATCTATACCTCAACGGTCCGGGTAAATTATGCAAATATTTAGGAATTAATATTTCTCATAATAAATGCAATCTTATAAATAACAACGAATTTTTTGTCAGTGATATTGGTTTAAAACTCCCCTACTCTACTACTACCCGCATCGGTATTACCAAAGGCACGGATAAATTATGGCGTTATGTTGTTACAGATATCACTAATTTAATCTCTCAATATAATGTACAGCCTTAATAAGGTCATATTGATTTACGGCGAAAGGACCTCGAAAAGGTTTGTCTAATATAAATAATAAAAAAAGCATTGATGATGAAGTGATACAAACTAAACCAACCGAAATCTTATGTAACGCGAGTTTCGTATTAATAGAGGAACTGAATAGCTGATAGTAACTGGGTTACGAGGATATTAGTAATATTGTTTTTGTTATAAAATGTACTTAAAACTGCATAAATTTTTAGTAAATCGGGGTCTGTCAGATTTTTTGTGTAAGTACGATTTCTCCATTTGCCCAATTTTGTAAATTAGTATCACAAAGTATAGCAAATTGATTTAAAGCCATGGCCCAATTCTTAATAGGCATTGTCCATTTTTTAGAAGCATTTGTCAATGCTAAAAAGATTATTTTCTGAATCGATTTATCATCTGGAAATACCCCCTTATTTTTTATAATTTTATGAATTTGACGGTTAGTTGATTCAATAGCATTAGTAGTGTAAATCGCCTTTCTAATGTCTTCCGGAAAGCTAAAGAACGGAGCTATTCCAGACCAATTTCTCTGCCATATATCAAAAATAACTGGATATTTTTCATCCCATTTTTTAGCAAAATTTTGTAATTCTCTTAATCCCTCTGCTTCATTTATTGCAGAATAAACTGCCTTTAAATCAGCTGTTACCAATTTTAAATCTTTATATGATACGTATTTTACAGAGTTTCTTACCATATGAACAATACACAGTTGTACTGTGGTTTTTGGGAAAATGCTATTTATTGCTTCTGGAAAACCTTTAAGACCATCAACACACGCAACATATATTTGTTCTACACCACGATTCTTCAGTTCTGTTACTACTTGCATCCAAAATTTAGATCCTTCATTCTTGCCTATCCAAATACCTAATAGTTCCTTCTTGCCTTCTATATTCACGCCAATAGCTAGATAAACTGCTTTATTTATTATTATATGATTGTCTCTTGCCTTAACATGAATACAATCTACATTATAGGATATACACTATCAAGTGCTCTATTCTGCCACGCAGTAACTTCCTCTAAAATGCCATCAGTTACCTTTGATATTAACTCAGATGATACTTTGGTGGCATATAGTTCTTCTAAGTGCCCTTGTATTTCTCGAATAGTCATTCCCCTAGCATATAAAGATATTACTTTATCATCAAATCCTTCAAATCTCCTTACTCCTTTTGGAATTAGTTGAGGTTCAAATTCTCCTTCCCGATCCCTTGGCACTTCTACTATCAATTTACGACCCTCGGAATCTATTAGAGTCTTTTCATAATTGCCATTACGTCTATTATCTGACTCCTTGGTATTCTTAGAATGCTTCTCATAACCTATATGAGATTCCATTTCTTTTTCTAAAATCTTATTTACTATCTGCTTTTTAATTTCCTGAAATATTCCTTCTTTGCCAAATATCTCAGATGGATCACTTTGTGATAGTATTTCTGATACTACTTTTTCTATAGTCGGATTTGATACTTTACTCTTATTCTTCATATTAGCCTCATGTAAGTTGTTTTAATTAATTTTATTCTTAACTATTTTTATAACTTACACAAACTTTCTGACACCCCCTATTACAACTAATAATAAATTTTATCATAATTTTTGGAAGCAATCTTACTACATGACAATTTTTAGAGATGTAAGGACTAAAGGATTGAATTTTGCTGATAATTCATGATGATAACGGGGAAAGAACTTGGTTTACATATGAAAGATCATTCCGCCCCTCTAGTCGAATTATTACAAAAACATATTTCGCTTAATTTATCAAGAGCAAAATGTTTAGGATTATTTATCATTTCAATGCTTAACAGCAGGACAGTAAACATGTCATTGTTATGCAATAGAATGCCGTCTGGGATTAAAGCAGCTTCATGGTATAGAAGGATGCAAAGATTTATCTCTGAAATCTCAATATCATGGAGAGTATTACCTGTTATGTTAGTCATGATGACTGGGTTTGAGCAGGAGCAAAAATGGGTATTGTGTTTAGATAGAACGAATTGGAAATTTGGTAAACGACATATAAATATTTTATATTTAGCTGTCAGTTTTCATGGTATAGCGATCCCCCTTTTTGGAATTTTCTAAGTGATAAAAAGTGTGGTAACTCTGATTATATTGAGCGTATTGATCTGATGGAGTGTTTTTTAGAAGTTTTTGACAAAAACCGCATTGAAGCATTAACCGCTGATAGAGAATTTATAGGTAAGGAATGGCTCTCTTGGCTTAGAACAAATCAAATAAGATACGTTTTTCGAGTTAGAGAAAATAGACAATATATCAGTAATGCAAGGGGAAAAATGGTTAAAATACAAGAGTTATTTCGCCCTCTAGCCATAGGATCGCATGTGAGTTTGTCACAACGTAGAATTGGTACAAAAGGTGAAATATTTAATGTAGTAGGGATCAGAAATAAGAAGAGTGAACTTGCAGTCTTAATACATAGTGATGAGATCAAAAATCCTGCTGAGATATATGCTCAAAGATGGCAAATTGAAACAATGTTCAAAGCTTTTAAATCAGCAGGATTCAACTGTGAAGCAACTCATATTACTAATGATTTACGATTAGATACATTGATGCAAATATTGTCTATTGCATTTTGCCTAGCTTATCAAACTGGAGAGATTATAGTTTTAGATAAACCAATAGTTATTAAAAAACATGGTTATAGGCAAAATAGTATATTTCGTGTTGGATTAGATACATTGGTTAATATCTTGTATAATATTTCTACTCAATTAGTACGTTGGATACAGCTGTTGTCCTTGATATTCCAATATCCAAAGATGATAAAATGAAAAATTGTCATGTAGTAAGCAAATTTCCAATTCGTTCTATCTAAACACAATAACCATTTTTGCTCCTGCTCAAACCCAGTCATCATGACTAACATAACAGGTAATACTCTCCATGATATTGAGATTTCAGAGATAAATCTTTGCATCCTTCTATACCATGAAGCTGCTTTAATCCCAGACGGCATTCTATTGCATAACAATGACATGTTTACTGTCCTGCTGTTAAGCATTGAAATGATAAATAATCCTAAACATTTTGCTCTTGATAAATTAAGCGAAATATGTTTTTGTAATAATTCGACTAGAGGGGCGGAATGATCTTTCATATGTAAACCAAGTTCTTTCCCTGTTATCATCATGAATTATCAGCAAAATTCAATCCTTTAGTCCTTACATCTCTAAAAATTGTCATGTAGTAAGAAAATTATTAGGAATAATGTATTTTGTTAAATATAAACATCCCGCACAAAAACTCATCAAAACAATATTAGGAACGGTATAGATAAAGTCAATTATATGATTAACCATAGGTATTATTAACTATGTCCTGCTGAATATTTATGTAATATACTAGAAATAAGAGTTTGATAAGGTAATCCCTCATAAGCAGCTTTTTGTTTTATTCTCATTAAATCACTACTAGAAATACGAATATTTATTCGAGTATCTTTTTTTAAATAATTAGCTGCTGCTACTTGTGCTATATGTTTCTCTTGTTCAAAATTTTTAATTCTTTGCCATTCATCATTTTCAAAAGACTCTAGCAATGCTTTTTCTTCAGCATCTAGTATTATATTTGATATATTCTCTTTATTTCTCATTACTTTTTCCTATTTTTAGATATTTCTGAGTAGCTTTTCAACTTGGGATAATAGTCTTTAAAAAAACTGTTCCATCAACTTCAGTAATAAAAGGAACTAAATAGGCGTATTCATTAAATTTAACTATATACATTTCTGAATATTTATCAGGATTTGGATGTTCTATTATATCCAATAAACAATTACTTTCTATAACTGATATTATTTCTTTAAAACTTACCTTTCGCTCACTTATTAACTTATAATTTTTTTCAGCAGAAAAGCTATAATTACATTTCTTTGTCATCTTATGATATTAGTACAATGTATGCTTTATGTCAACACTACACTTCCGTCTCTTCTAAGACCACCGTAGAATCAGCAAGTTTAGTAATTTTTTCAATTTTTAACCGAGCTTCTTTTAGTTTTTTCTCACAATGATTCTTAAGTAAAATACCTCTTTCAAAGCTATTAACTGCCGTCTCTAGACTCTCTTGTCCGTTATCTATTTTTTTAACAATTTCCTCAAGCTCTTTTAAAGCTTCTTCAAAGCTAATATTTTCTTCTAAAGTTTTAGTATTAGTCATTTATTTTTATTTTTTAATGGTTATCTGTAGTAGTTTTGTCTTCAGTTGTTTGTGGTATAAGTAATTTTTTTAGCTCACTACTATCAAAAGTTTTCTTAGGAGCAAAAATACTCCCTTGCATTTTTATATTAAGATGTGCCAAACTATCTTTATCGGAACTCGTATTTGAGGTATTTAACTTAACAAGCCTTGCCGGTACATAAAATGATAAAATACTCGATGCATCCATATCAAAATTATATATATTAACTGCAAAAGAGGCCGCACCACTACTATATTGTGTTGCAAATTTTACTTTCTTTAAAAGGGCAATACCTTTTTGTAGTTCAATATCACCGCTTATGCCTCTAATATTTTCTTGTCCTGTGGTTATAGCACTATTTATATCTTTATCTAAATTTTGTACCTTATAATCAGCTGTATTAATTTTTTCTATAAAAGAATCAATTGCAAAATTATTAACATCTATATTGTTTATAGCAAACTGTGATTTTGTAGTAAGGTTATATAGCTGGCTTTGAAGAGTGTTACCGTTAGTCCCTAAACTACCGCTTATACTTACTTTTTCGCTACTTGCAGTAAATATTTTCATAAGAGCCGAAACTTTGTTTAAATCTATTGTATTTAAAGCATATACGAAATTTATAGAATAAGGTTCTAATAAAATATTGCCGCTACCTCGAAGCTTACCGCCTAATAATTCTGCTTCAATATTATTAAATTGTAATAGATTATTATTATTTGCTACATAAAATTTAACATTTTTCAATATTAAATCATTTTGTGATAATGTTGATAATGTCCCGTAAAATTGCAATGTAGTTTTATCTAGACTATAATCATTTATTAATTTATTTCTTAAATTAAGCATTCCTGCCGGTGATAATAAATCAGTAGTAAGATTACCGTCCTTAATTTCTATGGTCAAAGACGGTAATACACTCGATGCATCCAAGTTCCAGCTAGTTGATAAATAGCTGTTAGCAGTTTTAAAATCTAAATTACTAATTTTTATATTAGCCGGTACAATTTTAGCAAGCAAATTCATTTTGTCAAATATATGATCGTTATATTTAACGCTATCTATTAAAATATCTAAATTAGCTAAATATCCTATTGTTCTAATAGGAATAAATTTGCTTGGATAATCTAAAGTTTTCATATCTTTAGTTAAATTTTTTGTAAATTCGATAAGCGGCGAAATTATTGGATACGTTCTACTGCTTAAGTCAAGCGAAGATATATTAAGCGTAGCATCTAAACGAGGTGTTTGAGCAATAAATTTACTAGAAAAATTTCCTGATAAATTTAAATTATCTGTTTTGAGTAATAAATTTTTAAAAAATAAATCTATTAAAGTGAGTTTTAAATCCGATGACAAGATAAAAGGAATAGCTTCTTTAATAGTAACGTCGTTAAATCCTAAAATATTCAGTAACGAATTTATATCGTTGTGCTTTAAATATAGCTGTCCATCGAACATACTTCTAACTGCATTCTGTGTTACATTACCTGTAAGCTTAAATTCCCCACCTGACTTAATATTACCTGAAAATTCATTTATCTTTAAAGTACCCTTTGATAAGTTAGAAGAAAAAACTATTTTTTCTAGTGTTTCATTATTACTTAAAATTATTTCGTTAATTGCCACATCTGCTTTAAGTAATTTATCGGCAAAAATAAATCTAATATTTGAAGAAGAAGTATTAAATGTTACCCCTGCATTTGGAGAAATTAACGAACTTAAATCTATTTTAGAAAAATTTAGTTTCACATTAGTAGTAATATTATCATTTTTAGCAATGTTAACAAATCCATTACCGGTAATAAAAGACGATGCTATTACTATGTCTTTTAGCTCTATTTCATCTTCATTATTTGAAATATTAAATTTAACGTTTACTGCCTCATTTTGATTAAATTTATTAAAAAGATGGTTTAAATCCGGTAATATATTATACATTACCGATGCTAAATTTTTAATCTGATATTCACCGCTACCGCTAGTAAGCTTAGAATCTTTGTAAATTTGCAATAACTTAAAACCATAATCATTATTATCAATATTAAGACTAAAATCTACTGTATCGTCACGTTTATTAATTGAACCTGAAATTTTACCTATATAGTTACTTGTAGTTTTAAATATGTAATTAGACGATAAAGCATTTTCTTTTTTAAATATATAATTATTAAAATTTAAAATAGAATAATCTTGTTTATTAATAATACTTAGATTAGTAACATTTAGATTTATATTTTGTAATTTATATTTAAAGAAATTCTTTATTAACTCTTCATGATTATAAATATTTAATACATTAGAATTTGAATAAAATTTAGCATCTAATATATCTATTTTATTAATTTTAGGATTAAATTTTATAAGCGACCATAATGAAAAATGAATTTTAATCTGCTCTAAATCTAACTTTCCTTCTTCTCTTATCGTCTCAATAACTAAATAGGGCAAAGGAAATTTATTCATCTTTATTTTTCTGATATTTTCTTTCGCAATTCCTAAATGACTGGTAAAATTATTAGTAACCGAATTATAGTTAACAAACGATAATGTACCAAAAATTATAAATAATAATAATGAGAAACAAATTATGATGCCGGCAGCTATTTTTTTTATCATGTCTATAAAAAAGTTTTTAAATATATTATTATATATAATTACCAAAATTTAAAGGCAAATTAATGAATTCTTTAGAAAATTTAATTTTAGTCGGTGTAATAAAATCATGTCACGGAATTAAAGGTCATGTAATTTTAAAATCTTTTACCGACCCTGCTACAAAAATACTTGAAAGAAATTTAGTAAATGAGTCAGGAGAAAATATACATATTAAGCTAATTAGCCAAAATGCCAAAGGAGAATTAATTTGTACATTTAATGATATAGCTACTCGAAATGAAGCTGAAAATTTAAAAGGTTATAAAATATTTTGCTTAAGAGCAAGTTTACCGGAGCTAGAAGAAGATGAATTTTATATAGCGGATTTAAATCATTTACCGATATTAGACCAAGATCATAAAGAAATAGGCAAAATTAAAAATATTCTTAACTTTGGTGCCAGTGACATAATTGAAATAGAATTTTCAGATCAAACAACCGAATTATTACCTTTCAATAAAGAATTTTTTCCTGTTATAACTAAAGATTATGTGATTTTAAATTATCAAAGAGAAGCTTGAATAATTTACCGTAGTTTTTAAATCTCCTATTTTTGGAGTTGTTTTTGTAATTCTTCAATTTCTTTTTTTGTAAAACCGGTAAATTCAATAATTTCGTCTAAAGGCTTATTTTTCCTTAACATTTTTTTGCCATCTCTGCTAATTTCATTTCACCTATATACATATAGCTTAAGCAGGTAAGGTAGTTACTTTTTGTAATATGTGATAAGCAGCATCAAAAAAATATGTAAAGTTACTAGTATCTTTTCTAATTTGATGTTTAATTTTAAACCAATAATGTTCTATAGGATTAAGGTCAGGACTGTAAGTAGGAAGGAATAAAATACTTGCCCCTACCGATTCAATTAATTCTTTTACCTTAGAGTTTTTATGAAAACTAAAGAACCCTCAGCTATAAGCTGAGGGGTTATAAAGTGGAATCGATTAGAAATCGATCATCATTCACAGGTTCACCTTCCTGTTCATCAATATAGTGCTGTATCATTTCATCAGTTATATTACCTGAACTGACCGCCATATAGCCCCTAGCCCACAAATGATTGCCCCAAAATTGTTTTCTTAAATGAGCAAATTCTTGCAATAAAATTCTTGAGCTACTACCTTTTAAATACTGTACTAACTTGCTAAGAGATATTTGTGATTTATATGAGATAAACATATGCACATGATCACATGATATTTTCCCTGAAATTATATATACTTCATGTTCCATACAAATCTGCCTTAGTAAATCTCTAGCCCTTTCCGCTACTTTGCCTATCAATACTCTCTTCCTATATTTTGGTATCCATATAAGATGTACTTTTAAATCATACTGACTATGACTATTCTTTCTATAACTTCTCATGTTTCTTGATATAAATTCATTGCTAAAGCAATTTCATTATATCTTCCCTTCGCCTGAAGGCGAGGGATTTCTTATCCCCGAAGGGGGACATTAATATTATCCATTACTACGACTTGTCCTGCCCTTAATTCTTTAATGAGTATATCCTTGACATACGTCTCAAAAATAGCTTTATTACAATTGCCTTCAAATATTAGAGGTGCTACAATATTGCTATTAAATAGGCCAGCAATCATACTAATTCTGTGTTTGTGCTGATAAACTTTTTCACCATAACATCTTTCTCCTTTTGGGCTCCAGCCATGTTCTCGACACGCATTATCTTCTATTCCTGATTCATCCAAAAACACTAGTTTATCTTTGTCTATGGTGGTTATCTTTTCTATAAACTCATTTCTTAATTTATGATTTCTTTTGGGATGAAGAAAAGTTTTTTTATAGCTGTAACCAACTTTTCTAATCATGTTTATTATAGTTCTTGCTGACACTTTACTAGGATACAAGATGGCTAGCTCTCGACTGCTTTTATCTTTATTAGATTCCAAAAATTTTTTAAATCCTTCCATATCTGTTATTTTATGACTATGCCCTTTTTGATAGCCAGTTTTTAATTGAACATCTCCTGTTTCTTTCTTTAATTTCTTCCAATCATATATTACTTTACGGCTGATATTAAATACTTGACTTGCTTCTATTATTCTTTTCCCTGACTCAATATATTGAATCACTCCCTTTCTTAAATCATATGAATATGGACTTGGCATAACTATTTTCTAATTACTTTACCATATCCTTTTATTAATATCACTATCTTAATTGCCTATGCTATACCTTCTTGTCTACCTTCTTGCAGCCAATGTTCCACTATACTTCCCATAATTTGTTCTCCTTCTTCAGGGTTCAAATGTGATTTAAACGCGAGTTTCATATTAAGATGCCTAAATTATGGTTAATGAATATGCTATAATGCTTATCCTTTCAAGCTTTGTAAGAGGTGTGACAAGTTTTACAATTTAATAGTTATAGTCAAAAAAGACAATTTACTAAAAATTTATGCAGTTTTAAGTACATTTTATAACAAAAACAATATTACTAATATCCTCGTAACCCAGTTACTATCAGCTATTCAGTTCCTCTATTAATACGAAACTCGCGTGATTTAAGTATTTTTTCTATTTCTATTATATCATTTTGACTAATTTTGGTCAAAGTATAGCATAAAATTAATTCTATATAATTAATACCAATATTAACTAATTCTATGTCATTCCCGCTTTCGCGGGAATGACATAGAATGCTTAAGCTTTTTAGACATAAATATTATTGATGTATGATACTATAAATACACTAGATGCTCTTGATGTGTGATATATCATTATACTCCTAACAACAGATGATGAGACTGCGGTTGCCATTTGCATATCAGCGGCGGAGGTGCCAACAAGCATGGTAGTAGCAGCAACTATAGTATCGTTCCAGTTAGATAAGCCAGTGCTGCTTGGACCTATGCTGGAGAACTCATGACCCGGGGAAGAAGTAAGACCGCTTAACGCCTCACCCATTCCGCCCGCAAGTGCCGCTATGTAAGGGTTACCTGTTTGCTCGGCAATTGCCATATTGCGTACATTAACGCTGAATTTACATTTCCAAAACCGGTTCCGTTCATTATTCCGGTTGTAACACCGGCTGCTAGCATATTCTTACCGAGCGATCTTAAACTTTCCTTAGTCGTTGCAGACTTAAGTCCCTTGCTTACATTACTGCCGCTATTGATCGTATTTACCGCTAAGTTAGATGCAAAACCACTGATCCCCGTTGCTATCGCACTGCTTACTGCTCCGGCTCCAATAGTGCTACCTGCACCAGTTGTTGCTGCCGTAACTGCTGTTGTTATCAGCACCTGCCCTTGCGTCGTTAACTGACGCACTTTCTTCTCCCAGTTATCGCCTTATATCTCATTTATATTTACATTCTGCCCGCCCTGTCTTGCCTCAAGCATACTCAGCCATGCAGGCTTCTTACCAGCTTCAATCTCGACATTAATAGAACCTTGAGAATTAATTACCACTTCTTCTGATATACTTGATACTTTTACTGGTTTACTTTTTCTTAATCAGCTTTAAATGATTATTTTTCTATCGTCTTCCAATTGGGGTATTTAGAATATTTTGCTATCCAACCATCTTCACTATATAATTCTCCGCATAAACCATCGCTAATTTCAGCTAAGGAGTATTGATTATGATCTTCGTCATACATAATTAATGCCATTTCATCTTCATACTCTTGTAGCATAAATAAAGTATAGTGGAGGCATCTATCCAAGATTTCTTGTACAATTATTTCTATGATTTCTTTACTTTCATTTGATATCTCATTAACTTTTTGAGCTAAAATTTTATTTGCTTTAGTTGTATTATTTAAAATGCCAAGCATTTGTGCTAGCACACCATCACGTACAAAATCTATATATACACTTCCAAATTTATCTAATAGTTTTTGTTTTTTACTCATATTTTTACCTTTTATTAGTTTTTATTTTTATTATACCAAGGAATATTAGTAGGTGCCAATACCTTATCTTTCCTTAACTGTTGTAAAGCTTTAGCTACAATATCTCGCGCTTGTTGCTCTGTTGCTCCACCCGCTTTTAAAGCTTCAACTGCTATACGTGTATGCTCTTGTAAAGTGTTTGGTCTACCGCTTTTATATAGCTCTCCAAATAATTTTCTTTGTGCAGCAGTTATTTTATAATGATCTATCTCATTTCTTAGCATAAACTCTTCACTAATAGCAAAGCCTTTTTTAGGATCATAATTAATATTACCTTCAAAAGCTTTTTTAGCATATGGATAATATCCTCCTACTTTACCATATGGTCCCATAATATAGTAATATAATTATTTTAATCTTTAATTGAGTAAATTATATGAATTTGACAATTAATCCTTAAATACTATAATCAATATATATATAAATAGAAGGTTAAGCTCTATGCCTAAAACTTTAAAATACTCACTTATTATATTTATAAGTATAATATTGTTATTAATTGTTATTCCTTTCTTTATTCCTTTAAATAATTATAAAGGAGTAATAATAGACAAAGTCAAAGAGGCTACAAATAGAGATTTAACTATTAACGGCGATATAAAATTATCTTTATTACCAAATCCGGCAGTATCACTATCAGAAATTAAATTATCATCCATAGACGGCACAAAAGAACCTCATCTAGTTTCCGTTGAAAGTGCTAAAGCGTCATTAAGGCTTTTTCCTCTTTTTAGAGGAGCAATTGAAGTAGCTTCTATAGAACTGCAAAAACCAACTATAAATCTAGAAATCTTGAATAACGGACAAAAAAATTGGCAATTCGTTACATCTAATAATAACCCTAAAGAAAATAACGTTAGTTCTACAGAATCTACTAATGCTAATAGTGAATTAGAACTTCCTATTTTGATTAGTCATTTTAAAATTATAGACGGCAAAGTAATATATATAGAAAAAAATAGTGAGAAAATATTTAACGATATTAATTTAGATACTAAAATTAAAAGCCTTAAAGGTCCTATAGACTTTACTTTAGCTTTAAAGGCTTTAGAACAGTAGATTAATATAGAGGGGAATATTGAAGAAATCGGAAAAATAATTCCGTTAAGTGCCAATATTAATCTTGCTGGTGAAAAAATTAAAATCGAAGGAAAGTTTGATAGTGAAAATAATTCTTTTATAGGTAACGCAAATATTAAAGGCAATACTAAAACTTTAGGTATGCCTGCTGACTTACAAAATGACTATGAGCTAACTACGGCAATTACTGCCGATAGTAAAAATATAGCTATCAAAGATGCTAGACTTAATTATCCAAATATAGAATTACTAGCAAATGCAAATTATGATATAGAACGTAATAACCTAAAATCAAATATTATTATCAATCCTGGTAACATTATAACCGAGATTAACTCTAATTTAGATAAG
The DNA here is from genome assembly GCF_000160735.1 of Rickettsia endosymbiont of Ixodes scapularis. Classification (NCBI taxonomy): domain Bacteria; kingdom Pseudomonadati; phylum Pseudomonadota; class Alphaproteobacteria; order Rickettsiales; family Rickettsiaceae; genus Rickettsia; species Rickettsia endosymbiont of Ixodes scapularis. The sequence goes on from NZ_CM000770.1 coordinate 836,199, forward strand.
ACAAATATTATGCTACAAGCTGATAGTTTAAAACCTATACTTGATGCTCTAAAACTAAAGACTGATAAATTACCTCCTATTATTAACCAAAAACTGAATGCTACTTCTAATGTAATTTATAACTCCCAAGCAATAAAGCTGCAAAATATTAATTTATCGGCGGCAAATAGTAATCTAATAGGAGATATTGAGCTTAAAAATTTAGCACAAGATATAACTATTTCTCACAATCTAAAAATTAATAATTTTGAGTCGTTTATGTCTCTTATGGGAGTAAGTAATTTAAGTAAGATTGGGGTGCTGCAGTTAAACGGGGAAGTACAAAAAATTAAAGATACTTTCCATATTAATAATAAAATATCCGCTTTTAATACTAATATATCTATTAAAGGAGATATTAATTTAGCCGCTCAGAAGCCAAATTTTAACCTTAACTTATATAGCCCGTTAGTTAATTTAGAGAAAATTACTTCAAGCAATAACTCTACTGCTAATCCAAGTAAAACTAGTACCCCTACTACTCAAAATACACCTACAGCTAAAAATAATTCTCCTTGGTCAAACAATCCTATTAACTTAGGATTTTTAAATGAAATTGAAGGGCAACTATCCGCAAATATTGATAAATTAACTAACGGCTCATTAATCATAAATAATTTAAAAGCAAAATTAAATATCACCGGCGGCATGCTGAATATTACTTCAGTTAATGCAAGCATTTACGGTGGCGAACTAAGTAGCACCGGTTATGTGAGTTCAGGAAAAGATCAAAATGCTTCAATCAAAATCGATTTAAAAAATGCCTATCTCAAAAATTTAACTCCACAATCCGGTAAAATAAAAATTACCGATGGACGACTAAGCTTTAAAGAGGATCTTACTTCTCACGGTAATAGCGTTTATACATATGTTAATAATCTAAATGGACAATTTAACGTAAATAGTGATAACGGGAAAATAAGCGGATTTGATTTAAACCGAATTGCAGATACGGTAAATAATGTTAAAAATACCGAAGGAGTATTGCGACTTATTAACAGCTCCTTTAGAGGCGGATCCACATCTTTCAAAAAATTAATTGGCAGCGGAAATATAGCGAATGGCAAGCTTAATTTAAATGAATGTAGTTTAGATGCTTCACCTGCCAAAGCAAATGCAAGCGGTCAAATTAACTTACCACAATATATGATGGATATTAGTGCAAGCGTTACTATTGGGGATTTACCACCTATAGCCGTTAAATTATACGGATTCATAAATAATCCGCAGCATAAATTAGACGTTCAAGCCCTTCAAACATATTTAGTTAAAAACGTATTTAATAGCGTTATTAAAGACTTAAAAAGCGGAGAGAAGAAACCTGAAAATATTATTAAAGATGCTTTAGGTCTTAGAAAGAAAAAAGATATAAATGCAGAGGAACAAAGCAGCCCTCCGCAGGAAAACCAACAAGCAGATCCTGTAAACAAACTGCTACAAAAAGGATTAAAGAAACTGTTTTGATGTGACCGTCACGGGTGTTGTGCGACTTATTATTCCTCTCTGTGTCATCCCGTGATTTATTCACGGGATCCAGCAAAACATATAGTATAGTAACAATGTTGAAGTTATTTTTTCTAGACTTAGTTAGCAAGCAAACTAGATGACAGTGAAAAACTCGTAAATACCCACGTTTTGATACAGTTATTCCTGTGCCAAACCTAATGGATACACATCCTTTGTTTCCTCAATATCTAATACCAAATTAGGTATGTTTTTAGGGGAATCTTGAATTGCTTCAGTAATTTTTGCTTCTTCTTCATCATAATTTGCTTTTTTAATAAAATAATAAGGTCTTCATATAATGATTTTTTATTCTTGTTTTATTATAAGTTTCAATAAAATTTGAAAGTTCTTCAGGATCAGTTTCAACGAATTTTCGTAAATTGTCTTTTTCCTCTTGATATTGATATCTGTTATGAAGAGCAAGACATTTTTTAAACAGCTCCGCAATTTCATCTTTAGTCATAATCTATCCTCTATTAATCTACTATAATATAAAAAAACTAACTTGGTAAAGCTAATATTTACCCATATTGTTTTTTCCATTCTATTTTCATCTTTTTATATTTCTTATTATCTTCTGCCTCTTACCATTTTTTGAAAAATATATAGGCACTTTTCACTTTTTTTGGATCCCCCTCCTCTTTCTAATTTCTTATAATCATTTTCTTTGTCATATTTTTCCCCATCTTTATAATTAGCATAACGTCTACTTTTAGTAAAACCCATCTGCAAATATTTACGAGCCATATCAGCTCCAACAAAATCATTATCCTCTAAGTATTTTAAAAATATTTCATATATTTTTTCACTACTTTCTTTAGCAATTTTAGGAGTTTTAAACTTCCAATAAGGCAAAATTTCATTTTTATATGGTTGACAAATTAATACTCCTTGCTCACCTTTACCTACTCTATAACTTTCCAGGCATTTACGATAATCAATATCATTTTTCCATTTATAATTTTTATTATCAAAATTTAGATAGCTTGGTTTTTCCATAACTTATGATATATTTGTAATTAACGCGAGTTTCGTATTAAGATGCCTAAATTATGGTTAATGAATATGCTATAATCCTTATCCTTTCAAGGTTTGTAAGAGGTGTGACAAGTTTACAATTTAATAGTTATAGTCAAAAAAGACAATTTACTAAAAATTTATGCAGTTTTAAGTACATTTTATAACAAAAACAATATTACTAATATCCTCGTAACCCAGTTACTATCAGCTATTCAGTTCCTCTATTAATACGAAACTCGCGTTAAGGTAAAAGAATTAATTGAATCGGTAGGGGCAAGTATTTTATTCCTTCCTACTTACAGTCCTGACCTTAATCCTATAGAACATTATTGGTTTAAAATTAAACATCAAATTAGAAAAGATACTAGTAACTTTACATATTTTTTTGATGCTGTTTATCACGTATTACAAAAAGTAACTACCTTACCTGCTTAAGCTATACCAGCAAAGTTTTCGTATTTTGTACTATTTTTTTAATCATACGATTTTAAATTAAAGTTTATTTAAAATACTTACTTAGCTTCACAAACTTCAGATTTATTTACTTACATCGAAATTGTAGTTATAAATTATTAACTAACGCGAGTTTTGAATTAATATAGCATAGGATTTAGCATATCAAGAGAGATGTAATAGAAGGTTTATTATCAGACATTTGATAATTTATCAGTGCTGCAACCATATGCACAAAGGCATTTGTAACTGATCTATGCCTTGAATGCTCAAACTTCCCCAATAGTTTAATTTTACTAAACACAGATTCTATTAATGCTTTTTTAAGCAATAATATTTTATCCAACATAGACATAAGTTTATTTTTCATATTTTTCTTTACCCTAGTTACCATAAAAATTCCTTGCTCTAAAAGTTGTAGAAATAATTGTTGCGAAATATAACCACGATCTCCGAATACTTTACCAAAAAGATTTTTGATTATCAGTTCCAGCTGTTTTCTATCATCCTTATTGCCAGGGCTAAAAGATGCTTTAACTATACCACCGGCTCTATTAATTATTAGATGTAGTTTAAGTCCATAGAACCAACCTTTTGTTGTCTTACTGCTTGCTGCTATGCCGGCGAACACTTTATTCATTGAAATACGGTATCTCTTACATACCTCTATATTACTTGAATCTACAAAAGAGAGTCCGTCACACTGATCCAAAATAGAATTGAATATTAGTACTAATAGTGGTAAATGTGGACCTATTATTTTTATAAATTGACTATAGCTTACTAATTGAAAATCTCTTTGATGATGAATTCATATTTGCTTCAGATAATAATTCTTAAAACAATCATAAGATGACTGCCAGTAGCCTATTATAATTGTTATTACCTCACTTCTGTTCAGTCGACTTTTAGGACCAGATTTGTTGTTATGGTTAGTAATTGAATTTGTATGCTTGTCTAATTCTTGAAAAAAATCATCGACGTAACAAAATATTTCTGTAAAATCCATTATCATAGGTTATTGCTCTTAAAGTTTTTTCAATAACCTATAAACTTTTTTCTAATACTATAAATACCATATTTTAATTAGCAATTTGTATTTTGTACTCACTTTATAACAAAAACAGTATTATCAAGATCCCCGTAACCCAGTTACTATCAGCTATTCAGCGACTTTTTGAATACGAAACTCGCGTTAAATATGTTAATCCTAAACTGCTTAATTTTAATCCTGAAGGCTAAATAAGGATTAGATTTAGTTTGATACCGGCAAGGATAAGCGAGATATTAGAGCCAAAAATGAGTCCGATTATTGAGAGAATAAAAGCAGTGAATATTTTTATTGAAGCAGGTTACGAAGTTCATCTAAACTTTTCTCCTATTATTGCTTATGAAGGCTGGCTCACCGAATATGCAAAGTTATTTGAAGATTTAGATCAATACATAAATAACCAATATAAACCGTTTATAAAAGCGGAATGCATATTTTTAACACATAACGACAAGCAGCATGAAAGAAATATTGCCTCAAATAGATTAGAGAGTGAAGCTTTAATTTGGCAACCAAACATACAGGAAAATAAAGTAAGTGAATACGGAAGCAAGGCTGTACGTTATAAAGCCGGTATTAAGAGTAATTTAATCCAACGATGGAATGTATTGCATAACAGATTGATCCCATGGAATCAAATCCAATATATCTTCTAACTCTTCCTACTTATCAAAATTACGAAACAAAAGCATAAAATTTGAAAATTACAGTTATAAATAAAAAATCACTTGCATGAAAATAAACTTATGATATGTTTCTTCACGTTGGGTTTCAATTTTATCTCCCATAAAAGTAACCCAACACTATTATCTCTCAACTGATAGGGGATATAGTGTTAGTTGAGTACAAAAGTAAAAATATAAAAAACAAGTAAAATATCGAATAGGCAAAAAATCGTTTAGCTTGTTTGTTATCAGGGGTGTCATAGAATAAAGAACCGGAATAATATAGAAATACTAACCCAAGAATACCGGAAATTATTAAATATATAAAATTATTCATTCCGATAAAAAAAGGCATTAGCGAAACAATAAATAAAAGAATACTGTAAATTAGAATTTGTTTTTTAGTATATAAATTCCCTTTTACTGCAGGCATCATCGGTACTTTACAGTTTTTATAATCTTCGTTACAGAATAAAGCAAGAGCCCATGAATGCGGCGGTGTCCAAATAAAAATAATCAAAAATAATATAATCGACTCTAGAGATATAGTATTGCTTACCGCTGCATAACCTATCACAGGAGGTAATGCTCCCGATACTCCGCCAATAACAATATTTTGTATAGAACGACGCTTTAACCAAATAGTATAAATACAGATATAATAAAAAATAGTGAATAGCAGTAAAAAGGATGCAAGTAGATTAACACATAAAGCCATAAAAAATACTGCAAAAAATCCCGTTATCAAACCAAAAGATAAAGCTTCATCAGGTTCTACAGCACCTCTGACTATAGGTCTTTTTTGAGTGCGTTTCATTAAGCTATCGATATCTCTATCGTACCACATATTAATTGCCCCTGCACTACCTGCACCAAGAGCTATGCAAACAACTGCAATACCGGCAATAAAAGGATGCACGGAATAAGGAGCAAGCCACATACCTACAAAACCCGTAAAAATCACAAGCGACATCACACGTGGTTTCATTAATAATATATAGTCTTTAACTGTACTCTGAGAGTAATTTATTTTACCTAAATTTATTGATTTTATCAAAGAACTCATACGATTTTTTTATTTAAGTATAAAAAGTTTTAGGTTAAAAATCAATGATTGACTTTGATGTAAGAAATGTATATATTTTTTTACAAAGCTAGATTCAAAAAGCTTTAGACAAGATGAATTGACGACTGAGCCTGCGGAGCGTACAAAAAGTACGTGAGCAAAGGCAAATGTCAGAAAATTCGCTTGTATCAAGCTTTTTGAATGACGCTGTAATTCAAATAAAAGTTAAGGATATTATCAGTGACAAAAATTGTTCGTTCTAAATATAAGGCTAGTAGAAGACTTGGGGTAAGTCTATGGGGTGATAGCAAGGATGCTTTCAATACACGAAATTATCGTCCCGGGCAGCATGGGCAGAATACCATGATTAAAACTTCAGATTATGGTTTACATTTAAAAGCTAAGCAAAGATTAAAATGCCACTACGGTCGTGTCACTGAAAAACAATTTAGGAATATTTTTGTACTTGCTCAAAAAATGAAAGGTAATACCGGTGAAAACTTCATTGGGTTACTTGAAAGCAGACTTGATACTGTTGTTTATAGAATGAACATAGCTCCAACTATTTTTGCTGCAAGACAGTTAGTTTCACACGGACATATTAAATTAAACGGTAAGAAAGCCGATATAGCAAGCATACGACTAAAGGAAGGTGATGTTATAGAAGTTAAAGAATCCGTAAAACAAATATCGCTTATCCAAGAATCCGTTTCAAAACAAGGTCAAACAACACCGGGCTATTTATCATTTGATGTACCTTCATTAACCGGTAAATATTTAAGAGTTCCTGCTCTTTCTGATGTTCCATATCCTTTTGAAGCAGAAGTTCATTTAGTAATCGAGTTATATTCTCGTTAATACATAATACTGTCTTTACAAATTAAGCCCACTAAGAATGTTCGTAATGTCATTCCCGCGAAAGCGGGAATCCAGTTAAAAATACTAACATTATTAGTATTTTTAGTTGTTTTTATGGATACCATGGTCAAGCCACGATATGACACTGAGTGCTTTTTTCGATACACGCAACAACGCCCGCTCGCAATGACTATATCTATTTTTAATAAACAATGCCCCATATATACCTTTGATACTTCAAAAGTTGGAAGTCAAATAAGCGGTGAGCCTGCACAGCGTACAATAGTATGTGAGCACAGGCGAATCCCGAAATTTGACGTACCAAATCTTGAAGTATCAAAGGTATATAATAATTGTTTCTACTTGCGTATTCTTTTTAAGAACATATAATGCCATAATTTTTAATAAAAATTATGATGTAATAAATGCACCAAGTGGCGGTCAAAAGAAAAAAATTGGAATCATTAAAGCTATAATTTCAAACCCTAAAATATTAATTTTAGACGAGGTGTTTGCCAATCTTGATAAAACATCTATAGAAAATGTACAACAAGCTTTAAAAGAATTTTTACCGGAAACTTTAATGCTTGTAGTACATCATAACGGTAAATTCATGACTATAATAATTTTTATGACCAGTATATAAATCTTGAAGATTTGTATGCCGGAATAGAATTATTAGGAGAATAGTCATTCTATTCAACCCTATCCCTATATATTTCGAGTAAATGAAGAGTAATCTAGTTTTTTATATATGTTTTTTCTTCCTTCCCGCCGTTGCTGGAAGGCATTGTTGCGTAGAGCGTTTTTTCCGTTATTGCGAGGAAATTACGTAAGTAATTGACGAAACAATCCAGTAAAATTCTGATTTATAGAATTTTTTTTGTTATTTTTTTTGGATTGCCACGCTCCTTGCAGTCGTTCGCAATGACGATTAGGCGTCTACGCAACAATGCCACACGGGAATGACATAAACCACACTACTAACTAATAGCGATTATAATAAAATCTTAATGTCCCCCTTCGGGGATAAGAAATCCCTCGCCTTCAGGCGAAGGGAAGATATAATGAAATTGCTTTAGCAATGAATTTATATCAAGAAACATGAGAAGTTATAGAAAGAATAGTCATAGTCAGTATGATTTAAAAGTACATCTTATATGGATACCAAAATATAGGAAGAGAGTATTGATAGGCAAAGTAGCGGAAAGGGCTAGAGATTTACTAAGGCAGATTTGTATGGAACATGAAGTATATATAATTTCAGGGAAAATATCATGTGATCACGTGCATATGTTTATCTCATATAAATCACAAATATCTCTTAGCAAGTTAGTACAGTATTTAAAAGGTAGTAGCTCAAGAATTTTATTGCAAGAATTTGCTCATTTAAGAAAACAATTTTGGGGCAATCATTTGTGGGCTAGGGGCTATATGGCGGTCAGTTCAGGTAATATAACTGATGAAATGATACAGCACTATATTGATGAACAGGAAGGTGAACCTGTGAATGATGATCGATTTCTAATCGATTCCACTTTATAACCCCTCAGCTTATAGCTGAGGGTTCTTTAGTTATGGAAGTTTTTTAAGATTTCTTTATAGACTTCAAGGTTTTTTCTTAGCATCAGATCAAAAGAGAAATTATTAATTACCGTATGTCTTGCCGCTTCTTGGATTTTCTTAGCAGTATCAGTACCTAAAATTGAGAAACAATAATCGATTTTCTGTGCTAACGCTTCGGCATTATTTGGTTCTACGTGGAAACCGGTTATATTATTATTTATCGTTTCTACTGCACCGCCGATATTAGTTGCAATAACAAGCTTCTCCATCGCCTGCCCTTCTATAATAGTACGACCGAAAGCTTCAGGCTCGATTGAGGCAGAAACGATAATATTGGAAATCCCATATAGGTTTATTATATCCGAATCATTACCGAAAATTTGAATTTTATTTTGAAGTTTTAGAGTAGCTATAAGCTCTTTTACTCTATTAGTAAAATTGGGATGTCTAGATATATCACCGACCATTAAACAATAAAAATCTCTATGTTTTAACTTACTTAATGCTTCTACTAAAACAAGATGCCCTTTCCAGCTTGTCATTCTAGAAGGCATTAATATTATCGGCACGTTGCTCGGTGCATCATATTTATCACGACATTTTTTAAGTTTTTCGGGTGTTAAATTTGCCGGATTAAAATAATCACAATTTACTCCACGTTCAATTACTACTATTTTATCTTCATCAATTTTATAGTTTTCAAGCAAATGTTGTTTTACAAAATTAGATACGGCAATAACTTTCTCGCCTTTTAGCATTATGCTATTATAATATTTTTTAAAACTATTCGGAATATTATAAACCCCATGAAAAGTAGTCAGAAATTTAGCATTAGTCCATTTTGTTGCTAGATATGAACTCCATGCCGGTGCCCTTGATCTTGTATGAACTATATCAACATTATATTTTTTGATTATTTCTGCTATCAATTTTGCATTATTCAGAATTACAAAAGGATTTTTACTGCTACTATTCATTTTAATATGTAATATATCTTCCTTATCTAACTCTTTAACTAAAGTACCGCCTGCTGAAATTATGATAGGAGTATGACCGAGAATTTTAAGATATTTTGCAACTTCTATAGTACCTCTTTCAACCCCTCCCGAAACTAGAGCAGGAACTACTTGCAAAATAGTATATTTATTGTATCGTTTACTTGACTTTAATGAAGGCATTAAATCTCAATCTATTAAAATAATTATTTAAAATGCACAAGCTTTATAATAAAACACAAGACAAATTTATTGTCTATGATAATTATAGAATAATTAATACAAATATTCCATCTGTAATTTTTTTACACGGCTTGATGTCTAGTATGAAATCAACTAAGGCTATCTATTTAATAGATTATTGTAAAAAAAACAATTATAATTTTATTGTTTTTGATAATTTCGGTCATGGAAACGCATCAGGACAATTTGAGGATCAAACAATTAGTGATTGGTTAGAAGGAGTATCACTAATTTTAGATAAATTAATTGATAAAGAGGCGATATTAGTAGGTTCGAGCATGGGAGGATGGCTAGCACTTCTTGCGGCTTTAAGATTTCCTGATAAAATAAAAGGGCTTGTGTGTGTAGCCCCTGCTCCAGATTTTACTGAAAATATTTGGCAAAATATATCTCTAAATGATCAAAATAAGATGCAAAAAGAAGGAATACTAGAAGTAAGCGGTAAAAATTGTGAGCATAAATATCCTATAAGCTATAAACTGATAGAAGATGCAAAAAAACATTTATTATTGACAAAGAAACAGATTGATATAAATACACCGCTACATATAATCCATGGGATGTTAGATGAAGACGTGCCTTATAATGTTTCAGTAAAATTATTAGAAAAAATAACGAGTAAACAAATAGTAATGAAGCTAATTAAAGACGGTCACCATAATTTGTCTAGAGAAGAAGATTTAAAGGTAATGACAAATTCCTTAGAAGAAGTAATTAGCCTCTCTAATATTAAATAAATAATAAATATGTATAGCAAAATAAATAAAGTTCACAATTTTAAAGAAGTTATAGAAGCGGTAAAACAAGCCGATAATACTAACTTGGTGCTTTTTGATGTAGATGAAGTAATTGTAATGGATAGTGATGAATCTAGGTTAACACATGATTATAGAAAAGAATTAATGAAGAGCATTGAAAAAAGACTTACTAGAAAAGAATGTGAATCATTACTTAGCATCGTTCTTAAAGATAGAAAAGCTAGATTTGTTAATCAAGATATATTAACAATATTTGCTCTACTTAAAGAAAAAAATATACCAGCAATGGGTCTTACTAAACTTCCTACCGGTAAATTCGGCGTAATTGAAGATATGATCGAATGGAGAATTCGTGAACTCACTGAATTAAAGGTAATTTTTCAAGAATTTTCACCTTTAGAAGATGAGATAATAATAGAAGATTTTAATGCCGGCTGCGGTGAACCTACATTAAAAGACGGCATAATTTACACCGCAGAATATGATAAAGGAAGCGTACTTGAATATGTATTACGCAAAACAAATTATTATCCGCAATCAATAATATTTATTGATAATATAGAAGAAAATTTATTATCATTACAAGAAACTTGTAAGAAACTTAAAATTAACTATCAAGGATTTGAATTTATGGGTTCTGCTATCGTTCCTGAACCTGATCTTGATGAACAATTAGAAAAAATCAGATTTGAAATTCTAGAAAAAGAATATAAATGGTTAACAGATGAGGAGCTTAAAAAGCACACTTTGTCATACCGTGGCTTGTCCACGGWATCCAGCTAAAAATGTTACAACAACATACGCTTTTAGTTACCTTCCCTAGATGCCGTGGACAAACTACTAGAATAACACTTATTCACCTTAGAGTATAATATTATGCCTGCAAAACTTATTGTTCCTTTTACCTTACTTATCTCACTTTCTACTATGGCAAGTAAAAAGGAAGAAGGAAAAATTACAGGAGTAAAAGCAACTAAAGTACAAATTGCCAAGCTTTACGACATATTTAATATTGTAGGGCAATGCCAGAATGATAATAGCCGTGATTATTATGCTAATGCCACCAGAGTAGTTGCATCAAGGAGAAATAGTAAAAAAGGGGATATATTGTGGTTATAGATAAAAACATAGCAGAAACTACTAAATCTAGAGCAGCAGCTTTATTAAATACAAAACAAGAAGATTATAATAGAAAAGAAGCTTTATTTGCTAAAAAATTTGTAAGCAACGAGGAATATAAAAGGTCAAAAAGCGAACTTGAAGATACAAAATTTAATTATTCCAAAGCTCTAAAACATACAACGACATGATAATTACTGCACCCTACTCCGGTAAAATAGGTTTAATTAAGTCTATGGTTGGCGATGAAGTAAAAATAGGCGATTATCTTTTTAGCATTACCGGAACAGAAAACTCACAAAGTATTTTTATTGAATTGCCGGAGTCTTTAAGCGGAAAAGTTGGAGTCGATACTGAAGTTTTAATTGTAGGAAAAATTAAAAGCACAATCGGAGCAGTATCGCATTACTTATCAGATAACGGTACTTTAACAGCTAAAATTATTTTACCTATGGGTGCAAGAATCCTGCATAATAACCTCAATTCTGGATTAGATAATTTTTAGATATAGCTGGTTTGTTAGATTTCATACAGTAAGCAACAAGAGTAGATAAGATATGGACGAAGGCATTCCAAATTGATCTATGTCTTGTATGTTCAGTTCAAAACCCCTTTAGTACACTAAAAACTGTTTCAATAA
>NZ_CM000770.1:848277-867149 GCF_000160735.1 Rickettsia endosymbiont of Ixodes scapularis
TTTCTGGCACTGGCACTCTATCATCTATGTTGCCAGGCGTTAGTTTTAAACCTTGAATCTCTCCAAGTTCATTAATCAATAAATGTAATTTAAAACCAAAGAACCAACCTTTTGTTGTTTTGCCTAATGCAGCAATACCAGCAAACACCTTATTGCGAGATACTCTTTTTGGATGACAAATTGCTAAAGATGTTGCATCAATATAAGAGACTCCGGTAGGTTGAGATTGATACATATACCATTCAAGCAATAAAACTAAATACGTTAGAATTCTGGGTTTTAAAGCTATAAAACGAGTATATGATGGAAGAGTTACAAATTCAGATTTATATAATTGTAGATAGGACATATAAAAATATTTAAAGTTTTTACAAGGTGATTGATGATATAAAAGTACTATTGTTAATAGCTCAGAATGGCTTATCTTAGACTCTCTTGTAGGTTTTTTATTGCTAATTGGTAAAAAAGACCGACTAATCCAATATTCAGCAACTTTACAAAAATCATCGACAAAATAAAATAATGCGGTAATATCTTTCTTCAAGGGGATATTCTTGTTTTTTTGCTAAAAACTTATATAGAATATCTTCTATCCCTTGTAAATACTTCCATTCCTACCTCTTTTAATCCAGAATTCGGGTTGAAAGCTTTGTAGATGTGATGCTTATACTTAATCCCCATAAAAATCTAACCGTCCCCGAAAGTTGTATTCAACGAAATAATCAAAGTAACTTTATCTATAAAATAGACGGTGATACAGTAAAACAATTATATGTAAAAATCGGTACACGTACAGAAGGTTTAATTGAAATTACCTCTGACGATATTAAAGAAGGTGACTTAGTCGTTACCGAAGGTATGATTAAAATCAGCGACGGCTCAAAAGTTAAGATACTTGAGGAATAGTTATTTATATATGCTTTCTAAACCATCTCTGTATTCTAGAGATTGTTGCACGTATTCCTTCTTGCCTTATAGAAGTAATAGTTAATAAAATCAAAATTTTTGTCACAAAGCAATAGGTTCGTATTTTTTGAATTACATAGTTATTTTTGAAAAAAAAAATATTACTTTTTTTATAGTCTTCATTTTTATTTTCTAGTAATCTTAATTGTGTAACAGCTGCTAATAACAAATTAATAGTAAACGGACTAAATTTATTTAAATAAGAATCATTAAGAACATAAGAAGTAATATTTATTAAACCTACTGAATATTTATTTGGGTCCATAAACGTATTAGTACCACCGCTAATTCGTACTTTAGACAATTCTTTGTCTATACCGCCTATTGAGTTTTTACTAGCAATAGATATCCATAAACAACAATCTTCACCGCTTCTTATATTTTCAGGGAATAAATTTTCTTGGAATAACGTCAAAGTTCCCATAACTGTCGGCATTGCTATTGGACAAGTTTGTATGACTTGAGGAAAAACATTTCCACTAAAAAACCCGGAATGAACAGATTCTATATATTTCCCTTTTTCATTTATTTTTTTATATGAAGTATGAGAAAATATAAAATTATTTTCTTCCATAAACTTTAATTGGATTTCTATTTTATCCCCATAAAATAAATCGTCCGAATCAAGGAAAGCAATATATTTTCCTATAGCATTTTTAATACCTAAGTTACGTGCAGCAGCAGGTCCTTCATTTTTTTTATGAAAATATTTTATTCTTTTATCTTTTTTGCATATTGAAGTTAATTCTGATATATCATCAGTCGATCCATCATCTATTATAAGTATCTCAAAATTTTTGTGTGTTTGAATAAGTACACTTTCTATAGCTTCAATTGCCCAATTTATTCTATTATATACCGGTATAATAACACTAATTTTAGTATCATGTAGTACTTGCTTAGCCATAGTATTTGCTAAATCACAGGCTTTATTATATGGAGTATTATTTGATAAAAAATTAGCTGTACGAGTTAAAAATAAATAAGAAGAACCTTCCATTTTAATCATTTCTTCTTCTGTTAACTCACGAAGAAACGATGACCATAATACATTACATTCTTCGTTATGATTTGATATTTTTTTACTACCTTGCTCTGAATGAAAACGAGATTTAATTAGGATAGACTCATCAAAATGAATAGGAGCAACACGGAAAATTTTAAACCATAAATCATAATCTTGCGTTGTCAGTAAAGCTTCATTAAATATACCGACTTCATGAAAATATTTAGCAGGAATTAATAACGAACAACCATGTATTAATCCTCGTAATAAAGGTAATAAAGAAATATTAAGTTTATTTATATGTAGCACACTATCCGGTTTAATATAACGTAGAGAGGTTCCTTTTTCATCAATTAATTCATAACCGCCATAAATGATAGTATCTTTATTATCTAATTTATTTAATATGTTAACTTGATGCTCGATTTTATTAGGATAATATATATCATCATGGCTAAGCCATGAAAAATACTCCCCTTTCATGTTTTTTATACCATAATTTAAAGCCGAACCGCAGCCACCGTTTTCTTTATGAAAATAGCGTATTTTATCACCGTATGATAATGCTACGCGTTCTGTCTCTCCATTATCTTTTGAACCATCATTAACAACAATAATTTCAATATTTTTGTAAGTTTGTGCTAAAGCACTATTTATAGCTTCTTTCATATAATTAGCTCCATTATAGACAGGTATAATAATGGAAACTAAAGTATGATAAATATTTAGAGGTTTATCTTTTCTAGTTGTCATAACTTTTAAAAATAATTTATAAAATGTTAGTTTTATTGTTTAAATTTTCTATAGAGCTTTAAAAAAATAGATTTTTCTTCTTCACTAATAATTAGTTTCTTTTTAAGAATTTTTATTTCTTCTAAAGCATTATTTAGCTCTGTTACAGTATTATTTAATTTACTTTCATAGTTTAAGTTTTTCTCTTCGCTATTTTTAAATGCATCCCTAGTTTGCAGCAATTGTTTTAATATATCTTGGAATTGCAAACCTAACTTTTCTAAAAATTCCGGGTTCCAAGCTGAGATTGGATAGTTAAATAATTGTTTTATAGGCTTTAAATCTGAGTTACTGGATATACAGATTATAGAATTAGGAGGATTTTTTTCAGAATGCGTGTCGTTAGTTACGCCATCTAATCCTTCATATAAAAATTCTTGGTTCTGATATGATTCAAAGTCTTTTTCAGTAATCCAATTAACTAAATGATATATATTCCCTTCCGGTTCATTAAAAGGTACATTTACTATTAATCGTTTTTTATATTTAAGATTAAGCACCAGATTTAACCCATCTTTAATATGCTCAAGTGCATGTCTTGATACAATATAATCATATTCTTCTGCCTTTTTAATAAAACTAACTAAATCAGATTTAATATATTTTATATTAGATGCTCCATAATTTTGTTCAGCATAAATTATAGATTCTTTACTGATATCTATTGTTGTAATTTCTACTCCTAATATATCGCTAAGCATGAAAGTTCCGTGTCCTGTTCCACAACCTATATCTAAAATTTTTATTTTTTGATTTAGCATTAATGGGCTATTAAGTATATCGACTTCTATAATTTTTTTAAAAATCTTATAGCTACTTTTATGACGAATTACCTCTAAAATATCATGAGTTTCTCCAGGAATTAATCTTTCTCCGTCATTATAAATTTCTTCTAACATAAATTATTTAAACTATTATTATTTTAATAAATATTCGGCGATAAATGCAGCAGGGTTTTCTACAGGATCAAGCATCTTTTTAAATTGATTTCTGCCGCTACTATTTTCATGATAAGGCAAATAATGATTTTGCTTAATAAATTCTGTATAGTTAATAATATCTTGCGGCTCATAAGCAAAATACATATATTTTTTTAATTCTTTAGATAGAGCATTGCTATTAAATTCATTATTCCAACCATTACTTAAGTAAATTATAGGCTTATCGGCAACTACTACTTCAGCAAGAGATGAAGTACCGTCACTTATTACAATATCTGACATCATTATATCATCTAGTAACGACCTGAATGCATGTGCAGAAACAGTAACATTCTTTAAAGAATTAAATCTACTTAATATATTATCCATATCACTTTGGCTTAAGTAATTTTTACCGACCGCATAGGTAAATAGTGTAACATGCGGTCTTATAATAAAATGAATATTAGGATGTTGTAATGCATAATTATAGAAAAAATAGTGATAATTTAAGAAAGTAGAACCTCCTTCATATAAATCTCTATTTTTAAATGATAATTCCCATCTAGGAAGCCATAAAATGGTTTCCGAGTTTGGTTTTTCTTTAATATTATAATTTCTTACTTCATAGTATGGTTGATAACCTGAAACAATAACTCTATCCTTAGGAAATTTATAATTACTAATAAAGATATCCTTTGTACTTTCTGAATCAACAAATACCGTCTCTATGAAACTTGATAACTTATCATCATCAATATTTTTTTGATGAAAGATATGCGGACCATAGACTATATACATAATTTTTGTTTTAGTTCCTCTAAAGCTCTTATACAAATTAGCAGCCGTAAAAGGTTCTTATATATAGCCTTGGAAATTTTCGTAAGGGTTTTGCGTAAAGATAAAATCCGGCTGATAATTTTTTAGTTCAGAAATTTCACATTTTGTATTAACATTTGAATAAGAAGCATACTTACCGCATGGATATATCACATCTTGTGTATCAAATTTACTAATAAACCCGGTATCTATTCCTCCTTGAATATTAGGATGAGGATGAGGTACTATTACAATTTTGACATCATGACCTATTTTTTTCATCTCATTATACATTGCGTATACGCCTTTGCCGCCGAATGTCTCTGTACTAACAAGGAAAACTATTCTTTTATAAGAATTTTCGTTGGAATAGCAAAAAGAAGATATAAGAGTTATTAGTAAAAAAACACTTAAAAATAAAGTGTTAAGTTTTATTAATTTAAAGAATTTCATGTTTTTGATATGGTAATAATGAATAGGATTACTTTTTAAACCACACTGTGCGATTAACATAATCTACATAACTTAAAACTATACGCAATATTTTCTTTGATACAAGACCTGCTTCAGCATAATCCGGTACAATATCTTGCGTATTTTTATTATTCTCGTGTTCTTCCGTAATAGCTTTTACCGATTGCAGCACCCGCTCAGCCTTAAAACCTGACATAATAAGCGTGCCGGCGTCCATACCTTCAGGACGTTCATGTGCTTCTCTAATATTTAAAGCAGGTAAATTAAGTATTGATGCTTCTTCGGTGATAGTACCGCTATCGGATAAAATACAAAAAGCATTCATCTGAAGTTTGATGTAATCCGTAAAACCAAAAGCCGGTAAAAACCTTATTTTATCACCAAGCTCCTTAAATCCCTCTAAATCCTCAAGCCTTTTTTTAGTCCTTGGGTGTGCTGAGAAGATTACGGGGGAATTATACTCTTTAATAAGCGTTTGTAAACTACTTAATAATTCTTTCAGATTATTTTTGACATCGACATTTTCTTCACGATGTGAACTAATTAAAAAATATTGCTTAGCGGTTAATGATAATTTATCTAAAATATCAGACTTTAATATTTTAGGCATAAAGCGATCAAGGACCTCAGGCATATGCGAACCTGATTTAAAAATAAGCTCAGCAGGTAGTCCCTCAGCGATTAAATAACGTCTTGCATGCTCGGTTAACGTAATGTTAACGTCGCTAATATGATCAATGATTTTACGGTTTATTTCTTCAGGTACACGCTGATCAAAACAACGATTTCCTGCTTCCATATGAAAGATCGGAATTTTATGGCGTTTAGCGGCAATTGCCGATAAACAAGAGTTAGTATCACCGTAAAATAAAACGGCATCGGGCTTTTCTTTCTCAAGTATTTCATCAACTTTTTCAATAATAAGCCCTATAGATTTTGCCGTATTATCTGCCGCTACTTCTAAGAAATAATCCGGTTTTCTAATTCCCATATCATCAAAAAAAACCTGATTTAATTCATATGCATAATTTTGACCGGTGTGAACTAGGATGTGATTAGTATATTTATCAAACTCGGAAATCACACAGCATAGTTTAATAAGTTCAGGACGGGTACCGACAATCGTCATTACTTTAAGCATTTTTTAGCTCCTCTTGCACATAATCAAGATTTAGTAGCAGCTCTTTTACTTCTTCCAAATTTAAACGTTTTGTATTATGAGAATTGTAATCCTCTAAAAGAGCTACTTTCTTTTCACCCTCAACAAAATATTTGGCATAATTAAGATCACGTCCATCCATAGGAATACGGTAATAAGCACCTAAATCATCAGCTTTTGCCATTTCTTCCGATGATACTAACGATTCATAATGCTTCTCTCCGTGACGTGTACCAATAAAGCGTATTTCATTTTTGCTACCGAATATTTCTTGTAACGCTCTTGCAAGTACCTCGATTGTACTTGCCGGAGCTTTTTGTACAAAAATATCGCCTTGACGTCCATGCTCAAACGCATATAAAACTAAATCTACGGAATCTACAAGCGACATTAAAAAACGTGTCATTGAAGGTTCAGTGATGGTAAGGTCTTTATCCTGCTTAATTTGATTGATAAAAAGAGGAATTACTGAACCACGGGAAGCCATAACATTACCGTATCTAGTGACACAAAGCACGGTCTCACCCTGGCTACGCATACGAGCTTTTGCTACTGCTAACTTTTCCATTAACGCTTTAGATAATCCCATTGCATTAATTGGATATACAGCCTTATCGGTACTCAGTACTATAACTTTTGCAACTTTATTATTAATGGCTGCACTTAAAACACTTTCAGCCCCTAAGACATTAGTATTTATTGCTTCCATAGGATAAAATTCGCAAGTCGGAACTTGCTTTAAAGCAGCGGCATGGAATACATAATCTACACCGTGCATTGCCTCATCAATACTTTTATAATTGCGTACGTCCCCGATATAGAATTTAAGTTTCGGATTATTTAAAGCAATACGCATATCTTCTTGCTTTTTTTCATCTCTACTGAAAATTCTAATTTCTTTAATATCATTAATAATATCGGATTTAAGAAAACGAGAAAGCACCGCATTACCAAACGAACCGGTGCCTCCTGTAATCATTAAAGTTTTATCTACAAACATTATATATAAATACCTATTTTGTTATTATTTATTCTGTCATTGCGTAAATCGAGAAACACTCTAAGGTAGTCATCCCGTGGTCAAGCCACGGGATGACAAGAGTGGACAAACCTATATTCGCAATGAAGGCCTTACTACCCAAACTCACACATACGCTTTACAAACTCACGCCATTCAGGAGGCGTATACCCCGTTACCTCGTTAAAACGAGTAGCATCTAGTGATCGATCTATTACAAGCTCATCTGACGGAATAATATCGATTTCTTTATTATATATTTCCGCTAC
This sequence comes from Rickettsia endosymbiont of Ixodes scapularis, assembly GCF_000160735.1. Classification (NCBI taxonomy): domain Bacteria; kingdom Pseudomonadati; phylum Pseudomonadota; class Alphaproteobacteria; order Rickettsiales; family Rickettsiaceae; genus Rickettsia; species Rickettsia endosymbiont of Ixodes scapularis. The sequence goes on from NZ_CM000770.1 coordinate 855,701, forward strand.
TAATTTTAATAATTCTAACTTGTTAATCGGTTTTGATGCAACATGATAAAGCCCATGCAGCTCTTTATTAGGTAACACAAAATCCCTTATTATTCTTGCAAGCTCTACAGTCGGGAATCCTGAATAAATAGCTTTCTCAAAACCTTTCACTTGCCCTTCTGCACTTAAAAACCAATTTATTAAGCTTCTATTGCCTGCCAGCTCATGACCTATAATTGAAGTACGCAAAGTGATAGCATGAGGATAATCTACCTCACCAAGAAACTTAGAACGACCGTAAAGGTCATAACAATCAGGAAAATCGCTTTCCTTATAATTACCTTTTTTTCCTGAAAATACACAATCCGTACTAATATGGATTAACCTTGAATTAGCTAATTTACATAAATTAGCTAGCCTATGCGGTAACAAACTATTTATCGGCAATGTTTTTAACGGATCGTTTGCATCAGCTAGTTGTTTTACAAGCCCTATACAATTTATTACTATATCGGGTTTTGCTTTATTAAATACCTCAACTAACGAATCATGGTTCTCAACATCTACATTTGTAATTAATTTATCGGATAAATCCTTAGAAAAATAAGAACGAGCGGAATTATTTCGGGCTGTCGCAAAAATGTCAAATTTTTTATCACTACTTAAAAACCTGAATATGCTATTACCTAGCATACCGGTAACACCTAGAATTAATATTTTCATGATATATCTTATTTATTTTTACCGGATCGATTTTATCATAAATAATATATCTTTACAATAAGGTTTTTAAAAAGCTAGAAAGGCATTACTTAAAAAGGGGGATAATTTAAAAAGTTTACGTCATTGCGAGGAAGATTACAAAGTAATTGACGAAGCAATCCAGTTAAAAATTCTGATTTACAGAATTTTTTTATTATTTTCTGGATTGCCACTCTCCTTACAGTCGCTCGCAATGACTATATTCAATTAATGATAATCTAAAGTTTTTTTATAGAATCAAGCACGGTTTCAAGAATCATACTAGCAGCTACTGCATCATCGTTATTATTACGGTCTTTTCTTTTCACGCCGAATGATTTAAGGAAATTATTTGCAGCTTTTGTAGTTAGTCTTTCATCTTGTAAATATACAGGTATAGGCAAGTTTATAGATTCTGCTAGCTCTTCAGCAAATTTCATCACTATATTTGTTTGCTCCGTTACTGCTCCGCTCATATCAATCGGTAGACCTATTACCACGCCACAAACTTTATATTTTTCGATGATATTAAGCAAGGAAGTAATAACAATTTTTTTATTTATCTCGGTTATAGTATTTAAGGGCATAGCAATACTACGTTCTTGATTAGATAATGCGATTCCTAATTTTTTGCTTCCGTAATCAATAGCGATAAGCGGAGCATTTGGTATTAAAAGCCGATAAAATTCTTGAAGATTTTTTATGATCATGATAGTTATAAAAATTACTTTATTAATTATTATATATGCTAAAAACTATTCAAAAACACATAGATATCAAATTAATTAAATTATCGGCGATTTTAGCCTTTATTTATTGTTTGTTATTTAATACCGCAATATTGATTTATAAATTTGATTATTATAAAGCAACGATCTTTAGAGGGATATTAGAGTTATCAAAAGATTTTTGTTATATTTATATATTTTCTTTTATAGCATTTTTTGGTCTTAGCGTACATAGATTAGTGTTAAAAATCGGCGTGGGGTTTTTATTTATAACATCCGCTATTGCTAGTTATTACATTTATTTCTTCAAAATCAATCCTACTAAACAAGTAATAGGTAGTTTTTTCTCAACGGATTTAAACGAAGTTTATGAATTAACCAGCATTAAGTTAATAATATGGATAATTTTTTGTCTTTTTACTTGTTTTTATACTCTCAAATCTTTTGCCGCCGAAAATTCTAAATCATTCGTAACAAAACTATTATCTGCCGCTTGCTTACTTATTTTTGTATATAATATTATTACTCCTTCATTTAAGATACTAAAAAATCATTTTCCCATTCAGTATTTACATAATAGCTACCTTAATTTTACTGGAAATTTCGGTGATAAAAATTATGCATGTATAGATATTAGCAAACAATATAACTTTATAGATAAGTCAGATAAAGATATTATCGGTGTTTTAGTTATAGGAGAATCAGCGAGATTTGATCATTTCGGTATTAACGGTTATGAAAGAGATACGACCCCTTACTTAAAGACTACTCAAAACCTAATTTCTTTCAAAGCTAAATCTTCTTCTAACCTTACCTATCTTTCCGTACCGTCATTACTTTCACGTTATCCTGCAAGTCAAATTGAAAATACTAGACAAGAGAACAGCTTTTTATCAATTTTAACAAATCTTGGATTTAATACTACCTGGATCGGTACTCAAACTTTAATGAGGAGTTTTGCAAATTTTGACCTCAGTAATATATATAACGACGTTAATTTTACTATAGTACCGGGCGGCTCTGCCCTATTCTCTTTAAATGATTATGATAAAAAAATATTGCCTTTTATAAAAGAAATAATAACAAATTCAGAGAAACAATTTTTAGTAGTTCACACCTCAGGAAGTCACTGGAACTATAACGCAAGATATCCAAAAGAGTTTGAGTATTTTACCCCTACCTGCCCTATTAAGGTTAAGGGGGATGCAAGTGATTGCGATAAGCTTGCTTTAGTTAACAGTTATGATAATTCAATTTTATACACCGATTTTTTTTATCTAATTTAATAGATTTGCTTAAAGATAAAAATGCATTTTTATTATATGTATCCGATCACGGCGAATCGCTAGGAGAAAATGGTTATTACGGTCACGGTGGTCCACTACTTGCAGAACAAATAACCGTACCTCTTATAGTTTGGGTATCGGACGATTTTAAAGCAAAATATCCTGACTCAATATCTTCAATTAAAAATTATGCTAATACCGAAATTAGCCATGATTATGTATTTCACTCAATCCTTGACTGTTTAAATATAGATTCCGACATAGTAGATAAAGACTTAAGTATATGTAAATCTAGTTAAAAATTATTGAATTATTAAAAATTAATATATAAACTAAAGAACCCTCAGCTATAAGCTGAGGGGTTATAAAGTGGAATCGATTAGAAATCGATCATCATTCACAGGTTCACCTTCCTGTTCATCAATATAGTGCTGTATCATTTCATCAGTTATATTACCTGAACTGACCGCCATATAGCCCCTAGCCCACAAATGATTGCCCCAAAATTGTTTTCTTAAATGAGCAAATTCTTGCAATAAAATTCTTGAGCTACTACCTTTTAAATACTGTACTAACTTGCTAAGAGATATTTGTGATTTATATGAGATAAACATATGCACGTGATCACATGATATTTTCCCTGAAATTATATATACTTCATGTTCCATACAAATCTGCCTTAGTAAATCTCTAGCCCTTTCCGCTACTTTGCCTATCAATACTCTCTTCCTATATTTTGGTATCCATATAAGATGTACTTTTAAATCATACTGACTATGACTATTCTTTCTCTTACTACATGACAATTTTTAGAGATGTAAGGACTAAAGGATTGAATTTTGCTGATAATTCATGATGATAACGGGGAAAGAACTTGGTTTACATATGAAAGATCATTCCGCCCCTCTAGTCGAATTATTACAAAAACATATTTCGCTTAATTTATCAAGAGCAAAATGTTTAGGATTATTTATCATTTCAATGCTTAACAGCAGGACAGTAAACATGTCATTGTTATGCAATAGAATGCCGTCTGGGATTAAAGCAGCTTCATGGTATAGAAGGATGCAAAGATTTATCTCTGAAATCTCAATATCATGGAGAGTATTACCTGTTATGTTAGTCATGATGACTGGGTTTGAGCAGGAGCAAAAATGGGTATTGTGTTTAGATAGAACGAATTGGAAATTTGGTAAACGACATATAAATATTTTATATTTAGCTGTCAGTTTTCATGGTATAGCGATCCCCCTTTTTGGAATTTTCTAAGTGATAAAAAGTGTGGTAACTCTGATTATATTGAGCGTATTGATCTGATGGAGTGTTTTTTAGAAGTTTTTGACAAAAACCGCATTGAAGCATTAACCGCTGATAGAGAATTTATAGGTAAGGAATGGCTCTCTTGGCTTAGAACAAATCAAATAAGATACGTTTTTCGAGTTAGAGAAAATAGACAATATATCAGTAATGCAAGGGGAAAAATGGTTAAAATACAAGAGTTATTTCGCCCTCTAGCCATAGGATCGCATGTGAGTTTGTCACAACGTAGAATTGGTACAAAAGGTGAAATATTTAATGTAGTAGGGATCAGAAATAAGAAGAGTGAACTTGCAGTCTTAATACATAGTGATGAGATCAAAAATCCTGCTGAGATATATGCTCAAAGATGGCAAATTGAAACAATGTTCAAAGCTTTTAAATCAGCAGGATTCAACTGTGAAGCAACTCATATTACTAATGATTTACGATTAGATACATTGATGCAAATATTGTCTATTGCATTTTGCCTAGCTTATCAAACTGGAGAGATTATAGTTTTAGATAAACCAATAGTTATTAAAAAACATGGTTATAGGCAAAATAGTATATTTCGTGTTGGATTAGATACATTGGTTAATATCTTGTATAATATTTCTACTCAATTAGTACGTTGGATACAGCTGTTGTCCTTGATATTCCAATATCCAAAGATGATAAAATGAAAAATTGTCATGTAGTAAGATTCTTTCTATAACTTCTCATGTTTCTTGATATAAATTCATTGCTAAAGCAATTTCATTATATCTTCCCTTCGCCTGAAGGCGAGGGATTTCTTATCCCCGAAGGGGGACATTAAGATCTCAATAATTATATAATTTATTATTATGTCTGATATACCTAAACTAGACGACTATTATTATAGATTTTTACAAAATATTTTACTTAAAACACTAGAACAAAATAAAGCTGCTGAAACTTATTTATTACAGAAAGATTTTAATAGTGCTTTAAATGAGATAAAAAATGTAAATGAACAACTTGAAGAATATTCAAGCATTCTTTCTTTACTCAAAGTAATTAAAACCCATTTTATTGATAAAAAAATATATAATTTAAGTACCGTTTAACTTTAATCCTTTTTTTATAATTAAAAATAATATAGAGTGGAAATAAAAAAAGTATTGAATTATGGAATATGCATTATTAATTTTCAGTATTATAGCGATTTTAGTTATAATACAAATGGTTAAAGTTGTACCGCAACAACAAGCATGGGTAGTAGAAAAATTGGGAAAATTCGATAAGGTACTGCAGCCTGGCTTAAATTTACTAATCCCTGTCATTCAAAGAGTAGCATACAAACATACTTTAAAAGAAGAAGCAATAGACGTTACCGCTCAAACAGCTATTTCAAATGATAACGTAACATTATCTATTGATGGCGTTTTATATGTTAAAATCATTGATCCAATGGCAGCATCTTATGGTGTTAATAATCCTTACTATGCCATAACACAGCTTGCTCAAACTACTATGCGTTCGGAAATCGGTAAACTCCCTTTAGATAGAACTTTTGAAGAGCGCGAAACTTTAAACGTAGCAATTGTAGCAGCTATTAATCAGGCTGCTATAAATTGGGGTATACAATGTATGCGTTATGAAATTAAAGATATTCAACCTCCGCAAACTATACTTAAAGCTATGGAATTGCAGGTAGCAGCAGAGCGTCAAAAAAGAGCTCAAATTCTAGAGTCGGAAGGTAATAGACAAGCAAAAATTAACCATGCAGAAGGTGAAAAAGCACAAATTGTACTGAATTCAGAAGCTTCTTATACGGATCAAGTTAACAGAGCAAAAGGTGAAGCTGAAGCAATAGGCTTAGTCGCTACCGCTACAGCAAATAGTATTGAGATTGTCGCAGCTGCCGTACAAAAAACGGGAGGAAGTGAGGCGGTAGCTCTTAAAATAGCTGAGCAGTATATTAGTGCATTCGGTAATTTGGCTAAAGATACCAACACTGTAATTTTACCCGCAAACCTTTCAGAACCGAGTAGTTTTGTAACCGGAGCATTAACTATATTTAACCAATTAAAAGCTTCTTCGGAAAAAAAATAGATAAGTAGCAATTTAATATTGTAATAATAATTAGTTTTATATATCATATCAGATTATTAATTAATAAAAGGTTATGAATATGTCAGTATTTGTCGGCAAAACTGCTCCGGATTTTACAGCTAAAGCTATTATGCCTAATAATAATATAGACGATAAGTTTAAACTTAGCGATTATGCTGCGGGGGATAATATAGTGTTATTTTTTTATCCCCTAGATTTTACTTTTGTTTGTCCATCGGAAATTATAGCATTTCACAATAAGCTTGGTGAATTTACCGAAAGACGTACTAAAGTAGTAGCTGTTAGCGTTGATTCTCATTTTAGCCATTTAGCTTGGAAAAATACTCCGCATAATAAAGGCGGACTTGGACAAGTACAATTCCCAATGGTTTCCGATATAAAAAAGGATATTTCTTCAAAATATAACGTACTTAATGAAGACGGTGTTGCTTTGCGTGGAGCTTTTTTAATTGATAAGGATTTCATAGTACGTCACATGTTAGTTAACGACTTATCTATCGGTCGTGACATTAATTATACATTAAAAGTAATCGATGCTTTAACTCATCATCAAAAACACGGCGAAGTTTGTCCTGCCGGCTGGCATAAAGGCGAGGAAGCAATTACCCCATCACATGAGGGTATAGCACATTATTTAAGCTCACATGCCGAGAAGCTGTAGTTGCTCTTATTTATGTCATCCCGTGGCTTGACCACGGGATCTTGTATCACAGGCTGTGTCCTGAGATCCTGCGATCAAGTTGCGGGATGACACTAACTCATATCAAATAACCCTAAATAATATTGAAACAATTAATATTTTACGTCTTATTAGGAGTGAAAATATCGGTCCTAAAACTTTCTTTAGTTTAATTAAATTATTCGGTGATGCAGCAACTGCTATAGATAACGCTCCGGATTTTTCATTTGCGAGGCAGAAAGTCAAAACCAATTAAAATTTTTAGTAAAAGCGATGCTGAAAAAGAGTTAGAACTTCTCGAAAAAGATAATGCTAAGATCATCACATATAAATCTCCGGAATATTCAAAATTGTTACTTGAAATTTATGATCCACCGTCAATATTAAGCTATAAAGGTAATATAGAGTTATTAAATCATAATAAATACGTTGCAATAGTAGGTGCAAGAAACGCTTCTGCAAACGGAAGAAGCTTTGCTCATAAAATTGCAAATGATTTAGTAAAAGAAAGTTATATAACCGTTTCAGGGTTAGCACGAGGAATAGATAGCAGCGTACATCAAGCAGCAGTTTCTCGAACCATCGGAGTCATTGCCGGAGGTATTGATCATATATATTCCACCGGGAAATAAAAAACTATTTGAAAATTTAGCAGAAGAAGGTTTAATATTAGCTGAGTTACCTATCGGCTCTACGCCGCTTGGAAAACATTTTCCACAGCGTAATAGGATAATATCGGGACTAGCCTTAGGAGTAGTGGTAGTAGAAGCAAGCTTAAAATCCGGTTCATTAATAACTGCAAAATTTGCACTTGAACAAAATAGAGAAATATTTGCTGTTCCCGGCTTTCCTTTAGATCCAAGATATCAAGGTACAAATAAATTGATTAGAGAAGGAGCATATTTAGTGGAATCAGCGGAGGATATTGTAGCTAATTTACCGCAATATGAAAAATTTATCGAAAAAGATGATGGGTTATTTAAGGATTTTGTTGAGCTAGGAACAGTAAATACGAGATATGTTAAAGAACCGTCACAAAAGGAGCGTACTGCTATATTGGAACTATTAGGCAGTACCTATAGATTTTGAATATTTACAAAAAGAAATAGAATTACCGCTTCCTATCATATATACGGTAATATTAGAATTAGAACTCGCCGGGAAAGTAATGCGTCACGCCGGTAATAAAATATCATTAGTTTATAATAAGTAGATGAAATTAGTAATAGTAGAATCGCCGGCAAAGGCAAAAACGATAAATAAATATTTAGGTGATGAGTTTAAGGTCATTGCTTCATTCGGTCATATTAGAGATTTACCTTCTAAAAAAGGCTCGGTGTTACCTGATGAAAATTTTGCAATGAAATATGATATTTCCGATAAAGCCGGTAAATATGTAGATGCCATAGTTAAAGATGCTAAAAAAGCTGATGCAGTATATCTTGCAACCGATCCTGATCGTGAGGGTGAATCTATCTCATGGCATGTTGCAGAGGTAATAAAAGAAAAAAATAAGGTTAAATCCGATGATTTTTTCAAAAGGGTAGCCTTTAATGAAATCACTAAAAAAGCAATTATTCATGCCGTTGAGAACCCTAGAAAACTTGACACTAACTTAGTAAATGCCCAGCAAGCAAGAAGAGCTTTAGACTATTTAGTCGGCTTTACCCTTTCACCTCTTTTATGGCGTAAGTTACCGGGATGTAAATCGGCGGGACGTGTGCAGTCCGTGGCTCTGCGATTAATATGTGAACGAGAAGATGAAATAGAGCGTTTTAAGTCAGAAGAATATTGGGATATTAGCCTTAAAATGCAAAATAGTAATAACGAACTATTTACTGCTAAATTGACTCACGTAAACGATCAGAAACTAGAAAAATTCTCAATTATTAACGAAAAAGATGCCAAAGATTTAACCGAAAAATTAAAATCTCAAAATTTTTATGTTGATAAGATAGAAAAGAAACAACAAAAACGTCAGCCTCAACCTCCTTTTATTACTTCATCACTACAACAAGAAGCAGCAAGAAAACTAGGTTTTAGTGCTAAAAAGACTATGCAAATAGCACAAAAACTTTATGAGGGCGTTGACATAGGTAAGGAAACTATAGGGCTTATTACCTATATGAGAACCGACGGCGTTACATTATCAAATGATGCAATAGCAGATATACGCAAGTTAATCGATAAAAGTTACGGCGATAAATATTTACCGACTAGCCCTAGAATTTATAAATCCAAAGTAAAAAATGTTCAAGAAGCTCATGAGGCGATAAGACCGACGAATATTACTTATACTCCAGATAGCTTAAAAGAAAAGCTAGAAAAGGATTACTATAAGCTTTATGAACTAATTTGGAAAAGAACTATAGCCTGCCAAATGGAAAATGTTATAATGGATTTGGTAGTTGCAAATTTAGCTTCGGAAAATAAAGAATATTTGGCAAAAGCAAACGGATCGACTATAGCTTTTGACGGGTTTTATAAGGTTTGTCGTGAAAGTGTGGACGATGAGGCTGAAGAAGAAAATAAAATGCTGCCGCCTTTAAAAGAACAAGAACCACTTAAAACTAAAGAAGTTATTCCGAATCAGCATTTTACCGAGCCGCCTCCAAGATATTCGGAAGCAAGTTTAGTGAAAAAACTTGAAGAGCTTGGGATCGGTCGTCCTTCGACCTATGCTAGTATTTTATCGGTTTTACAAGATCGAAAATATGTTTCCCTTGAGAAAAAACGATTTATACCTGAAGAGCTTGGACGTTTGGTAACGGTATTTTTAGTCGGTTTTTTCAAAAAATACGTTGAATATGATTTTACGGCAGGACTTGAAAATGAATTAGACGAAATAGCAGCCGGCAAGCTTGAATGGAAAGCTGCCTTAAGTAATTTTTGGAGCGGTTTTAACCATAATATTGAATCGGTAAACGAGCAGAAAATAACCGAGATTATTAGCTATGTACAGAAAGCCCTTGATTATCACTTGTTCGGTGAGAATAAAGAATCTAAAGTTTGTCCATCATGTAAAACAGGCGAGCTTAGCTTAAAGCTTGGTAAGTTCGGGGCATTTTTAGCATGTAGTAATTACCCTGAATGTACTTTTAGAAAATCTATTGTTAGCGGTAACGATAATAACGAGAATGAAGGCGAGCCTTCCGCTATTCCTAATGAGAATAAAGTTTTAGGTACGAATAAAGACGGAGTAGAAATATATCTGAAAAAAGGACCTTACGGACCTTATATTCAACTTGGCGAACAAGAAGGCAAAGTAAAGCCGAAACGTAGCCCCGTGCCTGCTAACCTAAACCAAAACGATATTACACTTGATATAGCATTAAAGCTTCTAAGCTTACCGCTTAAAATCGGCGTGCCTAAAGATAGTGGCGAGGAAATTATGATAGGATACGGTAAATTCGGTCCTTACATAAAATATATGGGTAAATTTATTTCAGTGCCAAAAAAATATGATTTTCTAAATTTAAGATTAGATGACGCAATGAAGCTAATTGAAGACAATAAGCGAAGTTAGAGAAGAAACAGGCGTAAGAATGTCATAATCGTCATTGCAAGGAGGCATTGTTGCGTGGATCAATTTCACCCCTGTCATGCCGTGGTCAAGCCACGGCATGACATAGTTTTTTAGTAGGATGACAATTAATAAAATTACTTATTTATGACAAAAGTTATAACACGATTTGCTCCGTCACCGACCGGTATGTTACATGTCGGGAATATCAGGGTAGCACTGCTTAACTGGCTATATGCAAAGAAGCATAACGGACAGTTTATTTTAAGATTTGACGATACGGATTTAGAGCGTAGTAAACAGGAATATAAAGACGCTATCGAGGAAGATCTAAAATTTTTAAATATTAATTGGGGTCAAACGTTCAACCAATTAAGCCGTTTAAATAGATATGATGAAATCAAAAATCTATTACTAAACAAAAAAAGATTATATGCCTGCTATGAGACTCCTGAAGAGCTAGAATTAAAGCATAAATTTCAATTATCTAAAGGTTTGCCGCCGATTTATGATCGAGCTAGCTTAAATCTAACTGAAGAGCAAGCAAAGAAATATATAGAACAAGGAAGAAAACCGCATTATAGATTTTTGGTAAATCATGAACCAATTAGCTGGCATGATATGATCAAAGGCGAAGTTAAATATGACGGCAAGGCTTTAAGTGATCCAATAGTGATAAGAGCAGACGGTAGTATGACCTATATGTTATGCTCGGTTATTGACGATATTGATTATGATATTACTCATATTATTAGGGGTGAAGATCACGTTAGCAATACCGCTATTCAAATTCAGATGTTTGAAGCATTAAATAAGATTCCGCCGGTTTTTGGGCATTTGAGTTTAATAATAAATAAAGACGAGAAAATTTCTAAACGAGTGGGAGGGTTTGAGATCGCAACTCTTAGAAAAGAAATCGGAATTGAAGCTATGGCAATTGCTAGCTTTTTTAGTTTACTTGGTTCATCCGCACAAATCTTGCCTTATAAATCAATAGATAAGCTAGCAAATCAATTTGAGATAAGTAGTTTCTCTAAAAGTCCAACTATATATCAGCCGGAAGATTTAGAAAGATTAAATCATAAATTACTTATAAGTTTAGATTTTGATGAAGTAA
>NZ_CM000770.1:867249-885487 GCF_000160735.1 Rickettsia endosymbiont of Ixodes scapularis
ATTATACAGGCAGTAAAGTACGGAGTTATTTTTACCTCTTCGCTTGCTTTAGCCAGCAGAGAATCAGGACCAGAAATCGCAGCCGTTTTACCTTTGATGATAGAGAAGAGATAGTAAAACGATTAATTTGTCACCCCGTGGCTTGACCACGGTATCCATAAAACAATAAAAATACTAGTATTTTTAACTGAACCCGTGGTCAAGCCACGGGGTGACAGAGGCGGAATTGATCCACGCAACAATACCTCCTCGCAATGACGATTGAGTATGACAATATTTTAACTATAATACTCTATCATGTTAGTATTAATAACACCGGCAAGCTCTGCGGTATCACCGTAAATATTATAGGCAATAAGAGAAACTATACCTTCTGCTACTAAACCTTCCACAGTTTCATAAGCTACATATCCTGCAGTTAGTCCTGCTTTTACTGTATTTTTTACACATTCGATAGAATCGGACGGCGAAACTAAAGAACCCTCAGCTATAAGCTGAGGGGTTATAAAGTGGAATCGATTAGAAATCGATCATCATTCACAGGTTCACCTTCCTGTTCATCAATATAGCGCTGTATCATTTTATCAGTTATATTACCTGAACTGACCGCCATATAGCCCCTAGCCCACAAATGATTGCCCCAAAATTGTTTTCTTAAATGAGCAAATTCTTGCAATAAAATTCTTGAGCTACTACCTTTTAAATACTGTACTAACTTGCTAAGAGATATTTGTGATTTATATGAGATAAACATATGCACGTGATCACATGATATTTTCCCTGAAATTATATATACTTCATGTTCCATACAAATCTGCCTTAGTAAATCTCTAGCCCTTTCCGCTACTTTGCCTATCAATACTCTCTTCCTATATTTTGGTATCCATATAAGATGTACTTTTAAATCATACTGACTATGACTATTCTTTCTATAACTTCTCATGTTTCTTGATATAAATTCATTGCTAAAGCAATTTCATTATATCTTCCCTTCGCCTGAAGGCGAGGGATTTCTTATCCCCGAAGGGGGACATTAAGATCAGGACTGTAAGTAGGAAGGAATAAAATACTTGCCCCTACCGATTCAATTAATTCTTTTACCTTAGAGTTTTTATGAAAATTAATATTATCCATTACTACGACTTGTCCTGCCCTTAATTCTTTAATGAGTATATCCTTGACATACGTCTCAAAAATAGCTTTATTACAATTGCCTTCAAATATTAGAGGTGCTACAATATTGCTATTAAATAGGCCAGCAATCATACTAATTCTGTGTTTGTGCTGATAAACTTTTTCACCATAACATCTTTCTCCTTTTGGGCTCCAGCCATGTTCTCGACACGCATTATCTTCTATTCCTGATTCATCCAAAAACACTAGTTTATCTTTGTCTATGGTGGTTATCTTTTCTATAAACTCATTTCTTAATTTATGATTTCTTTTGGGATGAAGAAAAGTTTTTTTATAGCTGTAACCAACTTTTCTAATCATGTTTATTATAGTTCTTGCTGACACTTTACTAGGATACAAGATGGCTAGCTCTCGACTGCTTTTATCTTTATTAGATTCCAAAAATTTTTTAAATCCTTCCATATCTGTTATTTTATGACTATGCCCTTTTTGATAGCCAGTTTTTAATTGAACATCTCCTGTTTCTTTCTTTAATTTCTTCCAATCATATATTACTTTACGGCTGATATTAAATACTTGACTTGCTTCTATTATTCTTTTCCCTGACTCAATATATTGAATCACTCCCTTTCTTAAATCATATGAATATGGACTTGGCATAACTATTTTCTAATTACTTTACCATATCCTTTTATTAATATCACTATCTTAATTGCCTATGCTATACATTGTGAAATCTGTCGCAGCTTTGGTAGCATTTTGAAAATGAATTGTAGCACTATCAAAGTAACTAGATGTTTTTTTTGAGGTTTGTGGCCCCGTATAGTTTTTTGTCATGATTTTCCCCTTAAAATTAAATCGTGACGCAATTATAACTCAAATGTTGGGTTGTGTCAATGGATATTATTAATAAATGATTAGATTATTAATAATACTTTAAGATAAAAGGAATGTTTAGCTGTTAAAAAACTTTTTGATTTTTAGCTTATCTTCTTTAGATAAATTAGGCTTGAACCTATATATATCTTTTTAATTAGCACTTTCAGGTCTAAATTTAAACTCGCCTTTAGTTGTTTTGATTGTAACTATCTGATCAGGAGAACCCCATTTAGGAAAATCATATTTTATAACTATATCCCCGTTTCTAAGTCCAGATTTATAAGCATTATTATTTTCGTCAATATTTTTTAGTTTATCTCTTTATCTATCCCTTTTGGGACATAATTTTTAACTATTTTTTTAAAATAATCGCTTGAAAATTCTTGTTCTTTTGAGGTTTTAAATAAATCAAGCATAACATTATCCAACGATTTACTCTTATTATTCTCTTTAATTAGGCTGTCCAAATAAAGTGCAAGAACAAATCCACGATAATACGGTAATTTCTCTACTGCATAATCTTTCCAGTTATCATCTTTTATTTTGCTATTATATTCATTTATAACAGGTGATAAATAATAATCCTCAAAGAATTGATTAAATTCTTCTATAAATTCCTCAAGCGTTATAACACTGGAACGTAAGGCTAAAACCCTGCTATAATAATCGGTAAACCCTTCACTCCACCAATAATTTAATCCTTCTAAGTTATTACGTATTTTCTTCCCTGTCCAATTATGCATATGTTCATGAGCAAGTAACGTCATATAATCCCGTTTGTCTAAACCTTGAGGAATAAACGCAAAACTATGAGTTAAGCCCGTTGTACATATGTCTAGGTTGATCGCCTTCGAGCAAGCTTATTAGCTAATAAGGAAAATCATTATCATGGAAAAATGTTCTTTGTCCCTTGATAATTTTATTTATATAAGAAGCTATTTCTTCATCTTTAAGATCAAATTGACCATGTAACGAAAGATATACAGGATTTTTTTGATCGACAATTTTGTAAAGACGTAAATCACCTGCTGCATAAACTGCACTATATAATTCAATCGGCGTAGCTTTAAATTTCACCCTTTTACCAAGACCATAATCTGATATTGTTTTCCAGCTATCAGGAATATTATTCCATTCAATATTAAACTCTACTATGTCATTTCCATTTAGATCGCCGGGAGTAGCAAAAAGCCTATAACCCGGTAAATGAATTAAATTTTGTCTAATTATTGCTTCGTGGATATCACAAGGATTACCGGCTTTTTGATATATTTCATAGCTTAAACGGATAATATTAATTTTCCCCGTATTTAAAATAGCTTCATTAGAGTCTTGATTTCTAAATTGTAATTTTCCAATTGGATATTCAAGTTTAACATTTTTGATTTGCTTGTAATATGTAGCATTTGCCCATGCATAGGGTAAATCTAAAATAATCTCGCCGCTCATATCGCCTATTATTTCCGTCTCAACTTTGATAGCCGAAACAGGCGTGTTAGACAAAGGTGTTATTTTATAGTTTATTTGCCGATAAGCGTTTGCGGATACTAGATTTGGAATTAGAATTACAAGTATTATCAAAAAATTTTTTAGAAAGTACATTTTCAAAACTCATGGATTTTGAGGATTATTTAGAACGTTGCCTATTTAACGCGAGTTTCGTATTAAGATGCCTAAATTATGGTTAATGAATATGCTATAATCCTTATCCTTTCAAGGTTTGTAAGAGGTGTGACAAGTTTACAATTTAATAGTTATAGTCAAAAAAGACAATTTACTAAAAATTTATGCAGTTTTAAGTACATTTTATAACAAAAACAATATTACTAATATCCTCGTAACCCAGTTACTATCAGCTATTCAGTTCCTCTATTAATACGAAACTCGCGTTATTTAGATTCTTTTATGTTATTCTTAGCTAGAAGCGGCATTGTTGTATGACTTTGATGTCATTCCCGCCTTCGCGGGAATGACATCGAGTAGGTTTTTCGAGCCATGCAATAATGTCTATGCGGGAATGGTCTCAATCTTATTTTTTAAACTTCTGAATACACCCCAGTAGAATCATGTATTTTATTATTTTTAAAATCATCTATCCCTTCAGCAATAGCTATTTTCAATACTTGCTCTTTAAAAGCTTCTAATCGCCTGAATTCTTTATCAGACATATTAATAATCATTATTGTGATCCTTTTAAGTTAAATTATTCCTGACCATTAACCCATAAGCTTCTTCATCTTCAAGCCATTTAGCATTTTCTATTAAATATGATTCTTGAAATTCGGCGAGTTTTGGATCAGGTTCACCTGTTAAATGTTTAAGCCCATCAAATAAAATACCTAAAAAACCTATATTATTCTTTTTACAATAATCTCTTACATCTTCAACATGCTTCGTACGATCATCAACAAATACAATAAAGCTAGCCTTTAACTTATCAGAAAATTTTGATAAAGTACTGCTTTTTGAATGATTACCTGTTATGAATATCCCTTTATAACAAATAGCATCATCCTTTTGTCCTGAGTTATAAATTGCTAATTCTTCATTATCTGAAAATTCTATACCTAGACTCTTTAATTCTTTATATCGCCAATCTTGCATAGAAGGAATATTGCCGAATTCTCCCGTATTCATTTGTGTAAGACCGTAAACCGGAAACTTTGTTTTGAGCTTGTTTATAACTTCTACCCACTCTTCATCAATTAATATTACTTTTCGCTGCAGACGCCAATTACTGATAATTTCCTCATAATTGTCATAATTACTTTTATTTTCCTTATTCTGTCAATTATTTGATTATAAGGTGGCTTCTTAAAAGTTTTTGATTTAGGAGTTATAATAGTATCGTCAACATCAAGGAATATGTATGCATCAATAGGGGCATTTTTTATTATTAAATCATAGATTTTTGTAGCACTGTCAGCAGTTTCAAAATTTTTCATATATATTCCGAAGTAAAATGAAGAGTAGCCATACGAAGTTCAACTTGGAAAAGAACAAGGAGTCTGTAAGCCGAGGAGCGGAGCGTATATTAAACGTTCAGCATCCGAGGTCTTACAAAGACGACATAGCCAATTTTTCAAGTTCAACGAGTATCAAATTTAATATTAAGTTCTTCAGTTAAAATAGCCATTAATTCAAGCCCTGCTCTATTTTTCCATTCGCCTTGTTCATAAAAAAAATGATGAGGACCGCTAACCGGCGACGACACCAAATTTCTTTGGTAGCACTTTGTTTATTTATTACATATATACCTTTATCAGTATCAAGATTAATATATCACCTTGTAAATCTATATCTATACTTGCTTCTTCATCCTGCTCTTCTATCTTGTCTGCTATATATGCAATTGTTGTCTCGGCTATTTTACTAAATTCACTATTATTCATGATAACATCCCTTAAGTAGATAAAAATATACGGAGATCAACTTCAAAAAGAGCAAGGAGTCTGTAAGCCGAGGAACGTATACTTAATACGTGAGCACCACAGATCTTATAAGACGACGTAGCCAATTTTTGAAGTTCATCGAATAGATAGTTTTTCAGGATCAATTTCCGGCTCAGGTACTTTCAAACTTTTTCGATAAGTTTCAACAAATCTATTATGATCATTAAGATTATTAGAAAAATTATGCCCGCCTTTAACGTCAACTACAAAAAATAATGCATCCGTCTTAGCAGGTTTTACCACTGCTTCTAAAGATTTTAACGACGGACAAGAAATCGGACCGGGTGGTAAACCTTTTATATAATAAGTATTATAGGGTAGTTCTTGCAATAAATCTTTTTTTGTTAAAGCTCTTGCTAATTTAAATTTTCCTTCAGTCAAAGCATATATAGTAGTCGGATCAGCTTGTAGCTTCATATTTTTCTTTAAACGATTAATGAATACTGCTGCTATAATAGGTTTTTCTGCATTTGAGCCGGCTTCTTTTTCAATTATTGAAGCTAGCCTTAATACCTCAAGTCTAGTTTTTAACGGAGAATCTGGTGCAAGATTTTGCATTACTTTATCTAAATTAGCAGACATTAAATTTCTCATTTGATCGATTATCTGCTCTTTTTGATCACTGTAAGAAAAAAAATACGTGGAAGGCACTAAAGAACCCTCAGCTATAAGCTGAGGGGTTATAAAGTGGAATCGATTAGAAATCGATCATCATTCACAGGTTCACCTTCCTGTTCATCAATATAGCGCTGTATCATTTCATCAGTTATATTACCTGAACTGACCGCCATATAGCCCCTAGCCCACAAATGATTGCCCCAAAATTGTTTTCTTAAATGAGCAAATTCTTGCAATAAAATTCTTGAGCTACTACCTTTTAAATACTGTACTAACTTGCTAAGAGATATTTGTGATTTATATGAGATAAACATATGCACGTGATCACATGATATTTTCCCTGAAATTATATATACTTCATGTTCCATACAAATCTGCCTTAGTAAATCTCTAGCCCTTTCCGCTACTTTGCCTATCAATACTCTCTTCCTATATTTTGGTATCCATATAAGATGTACTTTTAAATCATACTGACTATGACTATTCTTTCTATAACTTCTCATGTTTCTTGATATAAATTCATTGCTAAAGCAATTTCATTATATCTTCCCTTCGCCTGAAGGCGAGGGATTTCTTATCCCCGAAGGGGGACATTAAAAAACCTTCAGGTATTATCCCTTTTATTTCTCCAAGTAATCGACTTTCTTCATTAATTTTCTTTATAACCTCACTAACTACCGTACCTTCCGGTACAATTATGTTGTGTATTATAGATTTACCGCTTGCTAATATTCTTAAAGTTTGCAGAGGCGATATATTACGAGTAAACACATATTCACCGCTTTTAAGAGGTCTTTTTATAGAATAAATTTTAGCAATTACCTTAAAAATTCTCGGATATTTGATTACTTCATTAGAATAAAGTTTTGTAACTATTTGATTTACGGATAATTTAGGTTCAATAATTATCGTTTTATTTTGAGTAAGATTACCCGGCACAAAAATATAAAATATACTAAAATTTAGCAAAGTAATAAATATAGTTAGAGATACTATAACTAAAAAAAGTTTAGTTTTTAATAGGTTTTTTAACATAATAACTATTATTTTTATAAGGCTTAGAAATATTGATAAAAAAATTACCACGAAATATGGTTTTTTCTTGACATTTAAAATAACATATAGTAAAACTAACTTAAAGTTTGGTTGAAGTTAAATATTTGCTAAATTTAAATTATATAGTTTTTGCTAAATAAATCAATAGTTTTAATATTTGGTAATTAATATTTGGTAATTAAAATATTAAAATTAGATGACTAATGAGCAACAAATTAATAACGTAAACCAATTTACTATAACAATAGTATACTCCTGTAAAATGAAAAGTTGGAATTTTTATTACAAATAAAAAATATAAATCTTTATTCATAGTTCATATTACTAGCATTAATACTGATCTTATAATGGGCATTATATATTATGATACAAGATCACAATACCGATCTAAAACACGAAGAACATAATGAAAGGTTAAAAGCTTTACAAAATAAGTTAGGAAACTTATCCGGTTTCTTGACAACAATGCGTTCTGATAACAATGAGGAATACAAAAAAATTTCCAATGATTTAGAAATTTTAATGAAACAAATTAATACTATAAGAAAAAACATGGAAATATATTTTGTTATTATATTAATATTAATGTTTATTATAATTCGGAAAATGTTGTGGACCACCGGTTCAAGTACTAATCTTTCTCTTTTAACAACTTTATTTTAGGTTCTAAGAACTCCTGTTTAATAATTTCTGCAGCTATATAAGAAGGTACAGCGTCATCTCGATCACTCGATACAAGCGAATTTTCCAAGCTAAGCCTGTGCTCACGTACTTTTGTACGCCTATCTAGCTTGCCTTTAAATTCATCGTGTCTAAAGCTTTCTGAATTTAGCTGTAATCGGTTTGATTTAAATCCTAATTGCTGCAAAATTTTTTGGCTTTCTATTACCTGCTCATAAGCTTTTTTAGAATTAAATAATAACTCTTGAAGCTTATTACTAATAAGACTAGCTCGGCAATTAAATTGGATAAATTCCGGAATTATTTCTTTATCGGCTATAATATTTATTAACGTAACATATTTTATTTTTATCAATAGCCTAATGATAAGAAAACTTAAAATATTAACCTTATATGCTACAATCATAGGGGTACCGGAAGCTGCTATCTCTAAAGTATTAGTACCGGATTTTGCTAGAGCTACATCCGCAACAGCATAAGTTTTAAGTCTCTCACTTGAAAATAAATAATTAAACTTAACATCTTCTAAAAATGGTTTTATTATTGCCTCATGAGCAGGATTTACAAGAGTAAATATAACTTTAAGATTATTACAACTTTTAAATATTTCTTCAATAGAAGAAACAAAAACCGGTAAATGCTTTAGAATCTCTCCTTTTCTGCTTCCGAGAGTAACACATAATACTCTCTCATTCTCGTCTATTTTAAACTCTTCACGTAAAGCTATTTTATCGCTATAAAACTCCTGCTCCATAATCGGATGACCTATATATCTACAATCAAGACCGACTTTAGTAAAATATGGAGGCTCAAACGGTAGTAAAGCAAATAAACAATCATAAATTTTAGCGTATTTTACTGCTCTACCCTCTTTATATGCCCAAACTGACGGCGCAACGATATGAATCATTTTCAGCTTTGGTAAAAGTTTTCTTACCCGCTTTGCCACACGATAAGTAAACCCTGGTGAATCTATGGTAATTAATAAATCAGCTTTACTATTTATTATATCCTCCACAGTTTTATCAATTAATTTTTTAAGCTTAAAAATATGAGACAAAATTTCTACAAAACCCATTAAATTTATGGAAGTAATAGGAAATAAGCTTTTAAAGCTACCAGCTTCCTCCATATATTTGCCGCCAACACCAACAAACTGTACAGCATCATTCACAAAGCTTGATACAGGCGAATTTTTTGAGTTAAGTCTATGCTCACGTACTATTTGTACTGCTTTCGCAGACTTACTCTTAAATTCATCCTGTCTGAAGCTTTGTGAATGATGCTGTACTCCTATATTGTTTTTTAAATGCTGAATTATACGACCACCTACAAAGTCTCCTGACACCTCACCGGCTATAAAGTAAATTTTTGTCATTAAATATAGTTATTTTTTAAGGTTCTCAATTTCTGCTTTTAATCGCTCTATTTCTTTTATAGATACTTCAGTAATCTCATGTATTTCTTCTATCGAGTTTTTTTTCATTAACATCTTTTTTGCTATTTTTATACTTTTTGTAACTTCGCCTTCTTGTCTACCTTTTTTTCTCCCTTCTTCTATTCCTTTTGCCATACCTTGTTTTCTACCTTTTTCTTCAGCGGAAACTATATAATCATGCTCTTTAAAGCTTTTATTCATATAGGCACGATAAATAATTTGCTCTTTAGGAGTCATCTTAAGTATATCAAGACGCTTTGCTACTTTCTTCATATATGGTCTTCATATATGGTGATTTAAAATCTTTCTTAACTTCAGAATGTTTTACTACATATAGCCATTCATCCAATTCATCTCTTATAACATCATTAAATAATGGTACTGATATTACAAAATATTCTGGAAATACATTACATAAATCAAATATTTTACCTCTCATATCTCCCAAAGAAAATTTCATAGGGTGTTTTTATCAACTTCTCTAAAAATAGTCTTACCGTGATATAAAGGTACTTTCATATTATCAAAAAGAAAATACAATAAATTAATATGAAATATTTTTTTATAGTAGAATAATCCTCGCTCTTAGAAATACTATCAACTATTAATCTACTAGAATTAAAACAAGCTTTATGCATAAAAAGATTTGTATAGGATTTCTACTATATATTTATGCCCTTCTTCATCTTCCACAATTACATCTGCTACGCTAGATTTTAAACTATAATTTTCTTTATTGCTTCTACTCTCAAGTAATGCTTTTATTTTAACGGCACTATAACCGGCATCTTTAAGTATTGCCGAGATAAATCCTTCAACTATCTCGTAATCACCTTTATCCTTAAGCAAATATTTTATAGCATAATCAAAACTTATTATAGTACTCATATCTTTTATCCTTAAATCATCTTAAATATATTGCAAAAAATGAAGACAGTATACGAAGATCAACTTCAAAAAGAGCAAGGAGTCCACAAGGCGAGGAATGCAGCGTATACTCAATATGTGAGTACCTAAGCTCTTGTAGGACGACGTAGCCAATTTTTGAAGTTGATCTTCGTATACATATTATTAAATTCCATTTTACGATAGCTCAAAGCTTCAGTAATATGAATTTTCAAGACCTTATCAACATTCTCAAGATCGGCAATCGTGCGTGCTACTCTAAGTATTCGGTTATAAGCACGCATTGATAAACGAAATTTGCCGCTTCATTCAGTAAATCTCTACCTTCATCCGCAGGCATAGCGTAATCTATTAATAACTGCCCGTCTAATTTGTTATTTGTTTTAATATTATAGCCCTCATATCTCTTTTCTTGAATCAAATGCACTTTCTCGACTCTTGCAGCTATATATTCAGATTCTTCCTTAGAGTTATCTACAATCAAGTCATAATTATAAACATTAATACTAGATACTTCTATATGCAAATCAAATCTATCCATAATAGGTCCCGATACTTTCATTTGATAGTCTCTAGCACATTTTGGAGCTTTCATACATTCTTTATAAGAATCGCCTAAATAACCACATTTACAAGGATTCATAGCTGCTATTAACTGGAAATTTGCCGGATATTTTATATGAGCGTTTGATCGGGAGATTAGTATTTCACCATTTTCAATAGGTTGTCTTAATGCATCAATAACATGCTGTGGAAATTCAGGTAGTTCATCTAAAAATAATACTCCGTTATGAACTAGCGTAATTTCTCCAGGCTTTACTTTTTTTCCGACACCGCCGCCGACCATAGCGGCAAGTGAGCATGAATGATGCGGAGTTCTGAACGGCCTTGCTTTGGTAAGTTTACCGTCTAAAAATTTTCCTGCAATACTTGTAATCGTGCTGCATTCTAAAATTTCTTTTGTAGACATTTTAGGTAGTATACTGGGAAGACAGGCAGCAAGCCTTGATTTACCGGTTCCGGGAGGACCGAACATTAAAAGGTTATGCCACCTGATGCTACAATTTCTAAAGCTCGTTTAGCAATTTTTTGACCTTTTATATCCTTAAAATCGGGATAATTTATCGGCTCATCTTGCAGCTTAGCTTCCGGAGGAGTTAAAACTTATGAACCTTTAAGCGGTAAGTATCGAACAAGCAATCGCAAGATCAAAATGGCTTCCTTCTTTTACTAAATCTGCCGGAGCTAAATTTATTAAAATCTTTTTAGTAGGTAGTGCAAGCCCTATAGAAGATAACGCTGCTTTAACTCGTTCTTTTGATTCAGCTATAGTTTTATCGGCAAGCCCTACTATAATAAAAGCAGGGATACCCAGTGATATTTGTACCTGCACGTCAACATCAATAATATCAATTCCATTAAACTTTAGACTTGCTATATGAATTATCATGAAATTTTTCTTAAAATGCCATTTTGCTAGGTTGTAGATGTTATTGCATGGATACTAAAGTCGTCATTGCGAGCAGTCGTAGACTGCGTGGCAATCTCATGAAATAATAACAAACTCCTGAGATTGCTCCGTTAATTACTTACGTAATTTCCTCACAATGACGAAAAATAACAATCTTAGCCTAACTATTAGTTGAAAAAGCATATTATAGAACAAACTTAGCTAAGTCAAGATTAGTTATTATTTTTGATAATTGATTTTCTACGAATTTATCATCGATAGTTATTTTTTTGTCTTTCATTTCGCTAGCTTCAAAGCTTATATCCTCAAGCAAATTCTCAAGTATAGTATGCAGCCTTCTAGCCCCTATATCTTCGACTTCTAAATTAACGGTGATCGCATAATCCGCTATCTTTTCAATAGCAGAAGCAGCAAATTCAAGATGCACGTCTTCAGTACCTATTAACGCCGAATATTGCTTTATTAAACTAGTTTCAGGCTCAAGCAATATTTTAATCATATCATCTTTGGTAAGCGAATTTAATTCTACTCTCATCGGTAATCTTCCTTGTAACTCCGGTAATAAATCAGAAGGTTTAGCAATATGGAAAGCACCGGAAGCAATAAATAATATATGATCGGTTTTAACCGGTCCATATTTAGTATTAACCGTCGTTCCCTCTATCAAAGGTAGCAAATCTCTTTGCACTCCCTCTCTACTTATTTCGGCATTTTTTGCTCCGGAACTACCGGTCGAAGCTATTTTATCAATTTCGTCAATAAAAACTATCCCGTCATTTTCAGCTAAATTTATAGCTTGCTGAATAATTTTTTCTTGGTCTATTAATTTTTCTGATTCCTCAGGTATAATAATAGCCATAGCATCTTTAACTAGCATTTTTTTTGTTTTAGTCTTACTGCTACCAAGGGCTCGTCCAATCATATCGCCAAGATTAAGAACGCCCATAGATGCTCCCGGCATACCAGGTATTTCAAAACTTCCACCGCCGACAGGTGTAGTATCAGCTACACTAATTTCAATTTCCGTATCATCAAGTTCACCGTTTAAAATTTTTTCTTTGAACTTTTCTCTAGTCTCACTACTAGAAGTTTTACCTACTAAACTATCTAATATTCTCTCTATCGCTTTCTCACGGGCATTAATATCTACTTCTGTTTTTGCTAAAGTTTTTTCAGTATTAACGGCTATTTCGACTAAATCACGAATTATTGATTCTACATCACGCCCTACATATCCGACTTCGGTAAATTTAGTTGCTTCTATTTTATAGAAAGGAGAATTAGTCAGCTTTGCAAGGCGTCTTGCTATTTCCGTTTTCCCGACACCGGTTGAACCAATCATTAAAATATTTTTCGGTACTATTTCATTACGTAAATTACCTTCTAGTCTTTTACGACGACAACGATTTCTAAGTGCAATAGCAACGACTTTTTTGGCCTTTTCTTGACCTACGATAAACCTATTAAGTTCATTAACTATTTGAGAAGGGGTAAGCCCCATAGGGTCTTTTTTATAAGTAGTTTTAGTAGCTTTCATACAACTTTTTCCATTATAATATTATGATTAGAAAATACACACAAATCTGCAGCTATATTCATAGATTTTAAAGCAATTTCTTCAGCAGTTAAATTATTCTCGTAAGACATTAGAGCGCGAGCGGCAGATAGTGCAAATAAACCGCCTGAACCTATTGCTGCAACATTATTTTCAGGCTCTACGACATCACCGTTACCGGTTAAAATTAATATATGACTACGATCAGCAACAATCATCATTGCTTCCAAACGTCTCAAATATTTATCGCTACGCCAATCTTTTGCAAGCTCAACTGCACTTCTAAGTAGATTATGCTTATGTTGCTCTATCCTTACTTCAAGTTTTTCAAATAATGCAAGACCATCAGCCGTAGAACCCGCAAAACCGGCAATAATTTTATTATTTGCTATAGTCCGAAGTTTTCGTGCTGTAGATTTTAGTACGGTATTACCATGCGAGACTTGTCCATCTGCTGCTATAATTATTTCTTCGTTCTTTTTTAAACAAAGTATTGTTGTGCCATGTAAGGCTAAATTATCTGACATAATATAAAATTTATTGATATTAAGTTGTTAATTAAGTACTATATAGTATTAGAATTACTCCTAAATAAAATGAAGAGTTATTATACTTCGACACAACTTCAAAAAGAGCTAGGAGTTCAAAGTCCTCGGAACGGAACGTATACTTAATATAGTTCGTACCGCAGCTCTTGTAGAACGATGTAGCCAATTTTTAAAGTATCAAAGGTATACTTGACTGATTCAATTTAATTAATAATTATTGTCCCTTGAATTTTCAAGGCTTAAACTTAAATAATGAATATATACGCAATATACATTAACTCCACACAAAAAAATAATAATTTTATTGTTATTGAAGAAGGCTTTTCATGGATAGCTACTCTTTTAAGTATATTTTGGGCATTATACCATAAAATGTGGTTAGTTGTTGCTATTGCCGTAATAGCGAGTATAATCGTTACGGAGATTAATATCGAAGAGTTAAAGTTTATATTTAAGATAGTCTTAATATTAGGCTTCGGCTTTTTTGCTTCAGATATTAGAGAAAATTATTTAAAAAGAAATAATTACCGACTAGAAGATATAATAATTGCCAACTCTAGAATTGAAGCTGAATTAAAATTTCTAAAACGTAATATACTCGTTTAATGAATAGAAAAATGTCCTTAATGTCATTCCTAGTTAAAAGCACATGAGTGTCAACTTAAGGATCGATGTCATCCCCGCATGGCATTGTTGCGTGGATCGATTTTTCCGTCATTGCGAGGAAAAATTGAAATTTTGACGAAGCAATCTCAGGAGTTTGTTATTATTTCATGAGATCGCCACGCAGTCTACGACTGCTCGCAATGACGATTAGGTGTCTACACAGGAATGACATAAACGAGCCATGCAATAAAACTTTTAACAGGAATAAAATGATGTATAACAAAGAAAATGTTTTTGCAAAAATCATAGGTAAAAATCTTTCGGCAGAAATAATTTATGAAGACGAACAAATTTTAGCATTTAAAGATATAGCACCCGTAGCACCTGTACATATTATCGTTATACCTAAAAACGAATATATAGATTATGCCGATTTTATCTCTAAAGCTTCTATAGACGAAATAAAACATTTTTTTGCTAAAATTTCTGATATAGCAAATGAAGCGGGTTTAGATAAAGACGGTTATCGTTTAATAACTAATAAAGGCGAGAAATCGGGACAAACTATTTTTCATTTCCATTTCCATATTATCGGCGGTGAAAAACTCATCGGATTAATAAATAAAAATGACTGAAAAATACAATATTGCAGTAATTGGAGCTACAGGAAATGTAGGGCGTGAAACTTTAAACATTCTAGCTGAGCGTAATTTCCACATTAATAAAGTTTATGCTATAGCTTCAGATAGCTCTCTAGGGCTGGAAGTAAGCTTTGGAGAAAAAATACTACAAATTAATAGTTTAAAAAATTTAAATTTTGACGATATCGATATTGCTTTTTTTTGTGCAGGTTCAGAAGTTTCAAAAGAATTTATACCAAAAGCTACTGCTAGTAATTGTGTAGTTATCGACAAATCCTCACTTTTTAGAGTTGACGATCAAGTACCGTTAATTGTACCTGAGGTTAATTTATCAACACTTAAAGAGTTTAATACTAAAAATATCATAGCTAACCCTAACTGTATAGTAATTCCGCTTGCAGTAGCATTAAAACCGCTAGATAATGAAATAAAGATTAAAAGAGTAGTGATATCTACTTATCAATCAGTATCAGGAGCAGGTAAAGCAGGAATGGACGAACTCTACGACCAAACAAAATCTAAATATGTTTTTGGAGAGAATGATCCTAAGAAATTTCCAAAACAGATTGCATTTAATCTTTTTCCTCATATAGGTGATTTAAATAAAGATGGCTATACAAGTGAAGAAGCAAAAATTGCTTTTGAACTAAACAAAATTATAGGTAATCACTTTAAAGCTAGCGTTACTTCTGTTAGAGTACCGGTATTTATCGGTCATTCTATATCGGTTAACATAGAATTTAACGACAAAATTGATGCCAAAGAAGTCGAAGAAATATTACAAGATGCCGATGGAATTGTTACAATTTCTAATAATAATGACCTTGCTTATATCTCACCCGTTGAAGTGGTAGGCGAAGATGCCGTATATGTCTCCCGCATTAGAAATGACGTAAGTAAACCTAATACGATAAATCTATGGATCACATGTGATAACTTACGTAAAGGAGCAGCTTTAAACAGCGTCCAAATTGCTGAAGAACTAATTAATAATTATTTATAATATAACTAATATGGATAATAAAAATAATAATCTAAATAAAAAAAACCCGCTAGTAATAGCATTAGGCGAATGTAGAACAGCTTTTTGGATAGTCTTTTGGTTTGCTTTTGTAATTAACTTACTAATGTTAATTACTCCTCTTTACTCACTACAAGTTCTTGATAGAGTCCTTGGAAGCGGTAATCTACAAACATTATTATTTTTATCAATAATAATCGCATATATTTATTTTGTTTATGGATTATTACAAATTGCCCGTTCTTTTACACTTATAAAGGTAGGAGAATGGCTTGATAGAACAGTAGCTCCCGTAATTTTTGCTTCTTCAATTTCTGCAGCTGCAACACGAGCAAATATGGGTTCTAGCCAATTATTACGTGATTTTCAAGCCGTCAAAACATTCCTAACAAGTACCGGAATTAATACCTTATTCGATGCCCCTTGGAGCCTTATCTATATTGCGGTTATTTTTTCAATTCATCCATATATCGGTCTTATTACCGTTTTTGGTGCAATTATAATAGTTTCAACCGCTTTCTTTAACGCTGCAGCTACTAATAAAACGCTCGGTGAAGCTACCGAATTTTCGATAAAAGGTATGACACAAGCCGATATTGCAAACAGAAATGCAGAAGCAATTGAAGCAATGGGAATGATGAAGAATATTACAAAAAATTGGCATAAATTTAACATATTAGCACTTGATAAGCAATCGGTTGCTAGCTATCGTAACGGTGTTATTTCTAACTTTTCAAGGTTTATTCGTAATATAATGCAAATGGCTGTTACCGGAGTCGGTGCTTACATTGTTGTAAAATCTCATAGTGCAGATATGACTCCCGGTAATATGATTATGAGTTCTATCATAGTCGGTAGAGCTCTTGCTCCTTTCGATAATGCTATTGATTTATGGAAAAGTATGAGCGGTGCTATTAAATCATACAAAAACATTAATAATTTATTTAACACTTATTCTTCTAGAGACGAAGCGATGCCAATTCCGAACGTTGATGGTCATCTTACTGTTGAAAATATTTATTATGCTCACCCTATACCGAAATATTTACCGCAACCTCCCGTACCGGAATATATCTTAAAAGGTGTTAGTTTTGCAGTACAACCGGGCGAAGTTTTAGCAATTATCGGTCCTTCAGCTACAGGAAAATCAACTTTAGCTAAAATCATAGTCGGGGTATGGAAAGAATCATCAGGTTCCGTACGTTTAGATAGTGCTGAAATTTATCGTTGGAATAGAGAAGATTTCGGTAGACATGTCGGCTATCTTCCTCAAGGAATAGAACTTTTTAGCGGTAGTATTAAACAAAATATAGCTAGAATGGAAGAAGATGCCGATCCACAAAAAGTTATTGAAGCAGCTAAAATAGCCGGAGCTCATGAAATGATATTAAGATTCCCTGATGGTTATGATTCTGATATCGGTCCTGCAGGCTCTAATCTATCAGGTGGTCAAAGACAACGTGTCGGACTTGCTAGAGCTTTTTACGGTAATCCAAAACTCATCATTTTAGATGAGCCTAATGCTAATTTAGATGAAGCAGGTGAAGTTGCCCTTGCAAGTGCCTTAAAACAAGCAAAACTTAAAGGAATAGCAGTTCTTGTAATTTCACATAGACCATCCGTATTATCCGTTGTTGATAAAATTCTAATATTACAGGATGGAGCCGTTGCAGTTTACGGGAACGGAAGAAGAGATTCAAAAACACTTTAAAACTTTAAAAAGCGGTACAATTCATATTAATAACTAAAGTGTCATATCAAAATAAGTTTAATTGTCATACCGTGGCCCCGCCACAGTATCCAGAAACAACTTAAAATACTAATAATTTCTTGGATCCCGTGAATAAATAACGGGATGACAGAGGAGAATAATGATTAAATATTATGCAGGACTTTAAAACACAATAAACCTCAAATTACTCCGGAACAATTAAAACAATTATTGTCCTTAAGAGAAGATGCGTTAAACCTTAAAGGTCAGAGTTCTAAACGTAAAGCTTTAATAAACACTACATTAAAGAAAATCTCTCATGCTATAGAATTCTTATTAGTAAAACTTGATAGGTTTGTTAATTTTATTACCAAGAAAACCGATAAAGATCGCAATAACGTAGCCCAAGCTGCAAGATCACCTATACTTTTCGGTATTTATGTTATTATCTTTTTAGTATTAATAGGCGGATTATGGTCGGCTCTTGCTCCGCTTGATAGCGGTGCTGTAGCTGTCGGTAT
>NZ_CM000770.1:885587-904567 GCF_000160735.1 Rickettsia endosymbiont of Ixodes scapularis
CACAAATAAAAAAACGATTCAACATCATGAAGGCGGAATAATCAATGCTATTTATGTTAAGCAAGGTGATAAAGTCAAAGAAGGCGATAAATTAATAGAACTTGAAGAAACTAGAATAAAAAGCGAACATGAAAATATTCTTGGTCAGTACCGTAATTTTTTAGCAACTGAAAATCGTTTAATTGCCGAACGTGATAATTTAGAACAAATCGAATTCTCTGATTTTCTAATGCAGGATATAAATTTACCGGAAGTAGCTAAAATAATTCATACACAGGAAAATTTATTTAGATCTAGAAAAGAAGTATATAACTCAGAGAAAGATGCATTACATCAAAATATTGCTCAACTTGAGAAAAAAATTGAAGGTTTAGAAGCAAAAAAAGTTGCCGCCTCCAAGACTGCTGAAGTTTATCAAGACCGTTTAAAAGCTTTAAGAACGTTAAAAGAAAAAGGCTTTGTACAAAAAGCAGCCTTATTAGACCAAGAGGCAAAAGTTGCCGCTTCAAAAAGCGATGTTGCAACAACTGAAGCCGAAATAGCAGGAATACGCCATGCTATTACCGAAACTCAAATTAAAATTATAAATCAACAAAATAAATACACTGAACGGACTTTAACCGAGCTTCGTGAAGCTCAAGTACAAACAGCATCTCTTAAAGAAAAATATAATTCCCTGACGGATTCGCTTAATCGTGTGATAATCAGATCACCTGTTGACGGTATAGTTAATAATTTAAAATATCATACAATAGGCGGTGTTATAAGTCACGGACAACCTATTATGGAAATTTCGCCAATTAATGACCCATTAATAATAGAAGCAAAGGTATCTCAAAAAAACATTGACTCAGTACATGAGGGATTAGTTGTAAAAATACGTTTCAGTGCATTTAAATCAAGAACAACTCCAACATTTACTGGTAAAGTAGTAAGCATATCTCCCGATATAGTACAAGATGAAAGACAGCATCCGGGACAACAGCAAGATAATTATTATGTTGCAAGAGTTGAAATCGATATGGATGAATTTAACAAAGTTGCTAAAGTTAAAAATCTTGAATTACACCCCGGTATGCAAGCTGAGGTACAAATCGTAACAGGTACTAGAACACTACTTAGATATTTACTTGATCCCGTTACTGATACTGCATTTAAAGCTTTCAGAGAAAAATAGATAATTTGAAAATTTTAGGTTAGATAACTTTACGGAACCTAGATATTTTGTAACAATATTTATTAAAAATTATTAATTTTTTATTGACTTTAAACCAAAAAAGTATTACTTATTTGTAATCTAACTATATATATAAGGTTATGTTAGGCTACGAAAAAGAACAAAGAAGTTTAAATAAAGAACAAAAACAAGCTGTCGGGTTACTTTCTATAGGTACATTTCTAGAGTATTTTGACCTTATGCTTTATGTGCATATGGCGGTGCTTTTAAATAATTTATTTTTTCCGGAATATGATTCTTTCACTTTTTCGTTGCTTACTGCCTTTTCTTTCTGTTCTACCTATTTGCTAAGACCTATAGGAGCATTAATATTTGGGTATATAGGCGATCATTTTGGCCGTAAGATTGTAGTTGTTTTAACTACCCTATTAATGGCTATTACTTGTGTGATTATAGGCAGCATGCCAACATATGCACAGATAGGTATAACAGCCTCTTGGGTTCTTACTATATGTCGTATAATTCAAGGTATGTCGGCAACTGCAGAAGCACGAGGTGCAGAGCTGTATTTAACCGAAAATTCATCTCCTCCTATACAATATCCATTAGTAGCAATTATAACCGTATTTTCTGCCGTAGGCACGACGGTAGCACTAGGTATTGCATCAATTTTTACTAATCAAAATATTTATCACCATGAATCAAGTTGGCGTATAGCCTTTTTCGTTGGCGCAACTATCGCTTTTGTAGGTACTATTGCAAGGACTAGTTTAAAAGAAGCAGATGCATTTTCAAATAAAAGAAACAAATTAAAACTAAGACTTCAAGAAAATAATATTATGCTTGAAGAAATTGACAAAGATATTCTAGATCAAAAAGTTCCAAACGCCACTTCTATTTGGTATTTCTTTATCCAGTGTGCTAGACCACCGTGTTTTTATTTTGTGTATATATATTGCGGTGATATATTAAAAAGAGAATGCGGATTTACTCCGAATCAAATTATAAATCAAAATTTTTGGGTATCTATAATAGATTTACTCGGTATTATCGGTCTTGCATTTATTAGCTATAAAATTCATCCTTTAAAAATCCTAAAGGTAAAATTATATCTATTTTTTACCTCTCTCATTTTTTTTCCTATAATGTTAAATTATAACCCTATTCCTTTATATATTTTTATTTTTCAATGTTTAGCTGCATTATTCGTATTTGATCACGTACCGGCATCTCCTATATTTTATAAATATTTTCCGGTTTTTAAGAGATTTACATATACTAGTATGCTAAGTGCAATAGCAAAATTATTTACTTATATTATAACGTCATTTGGTTTAGTTTATATTACCAATTATCTAGGATATTGGGGATTATTTTTAATTTTCATTCCGGTAGGTATAACTTTCTTCATGGGAGTAACTTATTTTGAGAGAATGGAAAAGAATTGAACTTTATAATTTTATTAAAAGTAGAATTTATATTAAACTTTAAATTATTTTTATAACATTCAGCATATATAACCTCTGAAACTAAAGGTATTTCAAGTATTTCACTTAACACTAAAAAGCTTTTTAATGTCTCTTTAATTATTTTATGAGCTTTTTCAGGCGATTTTGCTTCTAAAGTTTGTAAATTATGTATTCTATCAAAAAGTTTTATAAGAGCAGTATCGTATCTTTTTTGTTTAATTAATAAAACAAGACTTTTCTCGCCACTTATTTTTCCACAAGGTTTAATTCTAGTTAGACCTTCTACATGCATTGCTACTTCTTCATCAAAAATGTTGCTAATCATTTCTTCAGTAAGTTCAGTATCTTCAATAGTGTCATGAAGTAATGCAGCTTGTAGCATTCTAAAAGTAAAGAGTTTAGGCACTTCTTTTGCTACAAATTCCGCTACCATAATTGTTACTGCGATTGGATGAGAATAATAAGGGTCACCCGATTGACGCATTTGCTCACCATGATATTTACGAGCATAATAAATACCTTTTTTAACTTCTCTAATATCGATAGGTTGTTTTACTTGGGTATTTAAAAATAAAAGCCTTTCGATTAATTTATCTGAATATTTACAGCTTTCAAAATTTTTTTCCCAATATTTTATATCTTTCATAAAATCTCCTAATTCTATATATTATTTTATTGGTTCTCTTATGATTATCTTTTATAAAGTACTAAAAACCTTATTATTTATATTAATCTCCCTTTGTTTTACTTTATTTGCTTTTCATAAAGTTCCGGGATTTTTTAATATACTTGCTATTAATAAAGTACAGTTATCGGAATTATCCATACCGTTTTCTATGTATCTAAATTTTGATAAGGTAATGCCGGCTTTAATAATTTTCTCTATCAGTGATTTATATATTAGACATCTTTCTAAACCAGCTTATAGAGAGGAATTTAAAGAAGACACGGAACGCAGCACCGCAGCGTATATAGACATACGCGAGGATGCGAGTACCGGTTCGACGTCTAAATTTACCTCTAGAAGCGAAGTTGGGAAAGATGTCTTTAGAAAAACAAGAGAGTAGCGGCACTATAAAATACACATTACTATCTTTATTACTGTGTATAATAATTATTATGGTTCTATCTTTAATAAGCGGTTACGTAAAATACCAAGCATATTACCGATATGGGCAATTAATAATTTCTTTCTTGTTTGTATGGTTGAGGAAGTATTCTTTCAAGGGTTTTTATAAAACATCACAAAAATCTTTTACCGAAACAGCAAATTTTAACTATTATTATAGCATCTTTAATATTTGGGGTCAACACAATTTTCAAGGCGGGCTAATATATATAGCTTTAAGCACTATATGCGGTTTTTTCTATGGTTATGCATATTATAAACAGGCTATGCTCTATGATAGTCCATTTTGGTCTAAATCTATGCCATTTATTGTTATTTAACGCGAGTTTCGTATTAAGATGCCTAAATTATGGTTAATGAATATGCTATAATGCTTATCCTTTCAAGGTTTGTAAGAGGTGTGACAAGTTTTACAATTTAATAGTTATAGTCAAAAAAGACAATTTACTAAAAATTTATGCAGTTTTAAGTACATTTTATAACAAAAACAATATTACTAATATCCTCGTAACCCAGTTACTATCAGCTATTCAGTTCCTCTATTAATACGAAACTCGCGTTATTTACTTATCCTGCTCTTAAAACTTTGTGAAATAAATCTAATTTTAATCTTACTACATGACAATTTTTAGAGATGTAAGGACTAAAGGATTGAATTTTGCTGATAATTCATGATGATAACGGGGAAAGAACTTGGTTTACATATGAAAGATCATTCCGCCCCTCTAGTCGAATTATTACAAAAACATATTTCGCTTAATTTATCAAGAGCAAAATGTTTAGGATTATTTATCATTTCAATGCTTAACAGCAGGACAGTAAACATGTCATTGTTATGCAATAGAATGCCGTCTGGGATTAAAGCAGCTTCATGGTATAGAAGGATGCAAAGATTTATCTCTGAAATCTCAATATCATGGAGAGTATTACCTGTTATGTTAGTCATGATGACTGGGTTTGAGCAGGAGCAAAAATGGGTATTGTGTTTAGATAGAACGAATTGGAAATTTGGTAAACGACATATAAATATTTTATATTTAGCTGTCAGTTTTCATGGTATAGCGATCCCCCTTTTTGGAATTTTCTAAGTGATAAAAAGTGTGGTAACTCTGATTATATTGAGCGTATTGATCTGATGGAGTGTTTTTTAGAAGTTTTTGACAAAAACCGCATTGAAGCATTAACCGCTGATAGAGAATTTATAGGTAAGGAATGGCTCTCTTGGCTTAGAACAAATCAAATAAGATACGTTTTTCGAGTTAGAGAAAATAGACAATATATCAGTAATGCAAGGGGAAAAATGGTTAAAATACAAGAGTTATTTCGCCCTCTAGCCATAGGATCGCATGTGAGTTTGTCACAACGTAGAATTGGTACAAAAGGTGAAATATTTAATGTAGTAGGGATCAGAAATAAGAAGAGTGAACTTGCAGTCTTAATACATAGTGATGAGATCAAAAATCCTGCTGAGATATATGCTCAAAGATGGCAAATTGAAACAATGTTCAAAGCTTTTAAATCAGCAGGATTCAACTGTGAAGCAACTCATATTACTAATGATTTACGATTAGATACATTGATGCAAATATTGTCTATTGCATTTTGCCTAGCTTATCAA
The DNA here is from genome assembly GCF_000160735.1 of Rickettsia endosymbiont of Ixodes scapularis. Lineage (NCBI taxonomy): Bacteria > Pseudomonadati > Pseudomonadota > Alphaproteobacteria > Rickettsiales > Rickettsiaceae > Rickettsia > Rickettsia endosymbiont of Ixodes scapularis. The sequence continues at coordinate 890,981 of NZ_CM000770.1, forward strand.
ACTGGAGAGATTATAGTTTTAGATAAACCAATAGTTATTAAAAAACATGGTTATAGGCAAAATAGTATATTTCGTGTTGGATTAGATACATTGGTTAATATCTTGTATAATATTTCTACTCAATTAGTACGTTGGATACAGCTGTTGTCCTTGATATTCCAATATCCAAAGATGATAAAATGAAAAATTGTCATGTAGTAAGAATTTTAATAGACAAAGTTATAGAGTTTTTTTATTTATAAATAGTAAACATAGTAACTAAGTTTTATGAACAAAGACATCCCTACGGATTTATTACCTTCAGAATATGAGCTAACAAGCTCTAGTAGTGCTGCTTTGACTCTACTTTTAATGGAAGCAACTTTATTATTCTTGATAGGTTATTGCTGCTATTGTTGTTTTGATAATGAGTGAAAAGATATGGGGTTTGAATTAATCGGTGATCACCACGAACATGATGAATAATATTTTTAAATTATTGCATGGTTCTTAATGTCATTCCTGCGAAAGGCTTGCCTACGTGGCTCGAAAATAGTCATTGCGAGGAAATTGCATAGCAATTGACGAAGCAATCTCAGGAGTTTGTTATTATTTCATGAGACTGCCACGCAGTCTACGACTGCTCGCAATGACGGGGTGGTATCCACACAGGCAATGCCCAACCTACAATTTACTCGGATCAAAGCTAAAATTAATCTCTTTCCAATGGTTAAAACGAGCAGGATCAATGTTTTCGATAGGGCTTGCCTGCCATACTGCTCTAATTGCATTATCCGCTAAAGCTTCACAAACGCTAGCCGGAATATTAGGACAGATTTTTTCTTTAACCTTTGCCTGTTCAACATTACCTGCTTTATCTAGTGTAATGCTAATAATAACTTTTACCTTATTATTACCTCTAACCCCTGCCGGTACATTACTCCAATGTCTTTCAATTTGTCTTTTTATTAAAGATGTTTCACTATCGGAAAGAAGCAGCCCATCCGTATAAACCCCTTTAGCTTCTTTTGCATTATCAGCTTTTTTTGACCTTTGATGCTTATTGGATTTTACATTATTCCCTTCCGAAGATTGTTCTAAATTCTTCAGCAAAGAATCAAGCTCATAGGTTTTAGGCTCTTTTTTCTTCACCTCTTTAGGTTTCTCAGCCGGTTTCTTTCCCTCTTTCTTTTCTTCGGGCTTCTTCTCTTCTGCTTGTTTTTTTTCCTCTTCTTTAGGTTTTTCTTCCTTTACTTCTTCTTTTTTCTCAGGCAACGCTTCTTTCGCTTCTTCAGGCTTTGGTTCTTCTATAGGTTTTTTCTCTTCTATTTTAGGCTTTTCTTCTATTGTTTTAGCCTCAGGCTCTTTTGCTTTTTCTTCTTTAGGCAAATCTTGCGGTTCTTCTTCTTTTGGCTTACTCTGCTCAGATTTTTTAGCGTCTTCGTTTTCTATGGGGGCTTCTTTTTGCTTTGTCTGAGTGATAATATTTGATTTATCGCTAACAGGTAACATTTCAAAAGTTATAGTTTGCTCTTCCGGTAATTTTTCAAAAAGTGACGGCATACTGAATAGAAAAAAATATAAAAGAAGTAAGTGCAGAACAACAGAGAAGGTAAGGAAAACCGTAAAATTATCCTTATTTTGATTACTTTTCATTATTTTTAATATTTGAAATAAGAGCTACACGAGAAAAGCCAGCAGCATGAATTTCGGCAACTATCTTTACTACCTGCCCATAAGAAACATTTCTATCGCCTCTTACAAAAATTCTAGCATCCTTTTTTTCTTTAGTGATATTTGCAAGCTTGTCGGTTAAATGCGTTCTTTCTATTGGAGTTTCAAGTAAGAAAATTTCGCCTTTATTATTGATAGTAACAACCAAAGGCTCATCCTGCCCTGAAATCGGGCTTGAATTTGTCTCTGGCAAATCCACATTTACCCCTGAAACAAGCATTGGAGAAGTAATCATAAAAATAATTAATAGCACAAGCATCACGTCAACAAGCGGCGTAACGTTAATTTCGCTAACTACCGCTCTTTTAGTTTTTCTATTACTTCCGGCAAGCTTTATAGCCATTACATTTTCTCCTGATCAATTGCCTTAGAAAGTATAGAATTTAACTCACTAATAAAATCTTCAATCTTATTATTGATAAGAGTAATACGGGAAATCAGATAATTATAAAAAATTACTGCCGGAATAGCTGCAAATAAGCCTATCGCAGTTGCAAGTAACGCCTCGGCAATTCCGGGAGCTACTACGGCAAGAGAAGTATTTTTTGAATTAGCAATCGATTGGAAGCTGTGCATAATCCCCCAAACGGTACCGAATAAACCCACGAAAGGAGCACTTGACCCGACGGTTGCCAAGAAGCTTAAATTCTTCTCAAGCTTTTCGACTTCTCTATTTTGAGCTAGATACATTGAATTTGTGATACGCTCTTTATGGTTATTTTTTAATGCATCAGAAAGCCCTTTAATACTTAAACTCTTACACTCATCCATAGCGGATACGAATATTAAAGCTAGCGGATTATTAACCGACCTCTTTATGCTTTCATATAATTGCTCCAATACTCCACCGGACCAAAACACATTTTCAAAGTTCTTCATTCTTCGCTGTACTTGTGCTAGCTTAAATATTTTATCCCAAATAATAGCCCACGACCAAATCGAGGCAATAAGAAGCATCAACATAACCGACTTACCGATAATGTCGGATGAACTTATTAAAGAAAAAATCGATAAATGATCTTGCGTAACAATTTCTAAGCTATCGCTAATATTAGTATCTGCACTCATTGAATGTATATTATTTAATTATTCTAAAATTAAATAATATATTCATATTTTACTTTTGTCATTAGGTTATGTGAAAAATTTTTAGTGATCAATTCAGTGTCATACCGTGGCTTGACCACGGTATCTAGGAAAACAATTTAAAATACTAATAACTATTAGTATTTTAAGTTAGACCCCGTGATCAAGTCACGGAGTGACAAATACTTTTTAAATTATTAATTTAATATCTCTCGACTTATCTCAATTTTTGCTGCTATTAAATTTAATCTACGGTTGTATATGAAATTAATTGAATATTTTAAAAAACTTGAATCTATAGCTTTTGGCCCATGGCTTAATAAATACAAACAATTATTTACCTTAAAGGACCTAGATATTGACATGTTTGATGTAATGATTCAAGCAAAGAATAATAAAGAACATTTTAATAAAGAGTTAGTTATATTATCTAATGACGTTATTGAAAGAGAGATAGGAGTAGATACAAAGCAATCAGAAGTTGCGGTTATTTTTTCTTCGAACCATAGAGAAAATTTATATTCTATATTTACTTGGTTAACAAACTTTCAGCTAGAACAATATTCTAGATTTATATTAAATCTTCCAAAAGATTATAAGGATTATAAAGATTATTTTTTACAAGAAGAACAACAAAGCGGATATTCAAAAATCAAAGCTTTTAACGTGAGTTTCGTATTCAAAAAGTCGCTGAATAGCTGATAGTAACTGGGTTACGGGGATCTTAATAATACTGTTTTTGTTATAAAGTGAGTACAAAATACAAATTGCTAACTAAACAACCCTCAGCTATAAGCTGAGGGGTTATAAAGTGGAATCGATTAGAAATCGATCATCATTCACAGGTTCACCTTCCTGTTCATCAATATAGCGCTGTATCATTTCATCAGTTATATTACCTGAACTGACCGCCATATAGCCCCTAGCCCACAAATGATTGCCCCAAAATTGTTTTCTTAAATGAGCAAATTCTTGCAATAAAATTCTTGAGCTACTACCTTTTAAATACTGTACTAACTTGCTAAGAGATATTTGTGATTTATATGAGATAAACATATGCACGTGATCACATGATATTTTCCCTGAAATTATATATACTTCATGTTCCATACAAATCTGCCTAGTTGCTTCACAGTTGAATCCTGCTGATTTAAAAGCTTTGAACATTGTTTCAATTTGCCATCTTTGAGCATATATCTCAGCAGGATTTTTGATCTCATCACTATGTATTAAGACTGCAAGTTCACTCTTCTTATTTCTGATCCCTACTACATTAAATATTTCACCTTTTGTACCAATTCTACGTTGTGACAAACTCACATGCGATCCTATGGCTAGAGGGCGAAATAACTCTTGTATTTTAACCATTTTTCCCCTTGCATTACTGATATATTGTCCATTTTCTCTAACTCGAAAAACGTATCTTATTTGATTTGTTCTAAGCCAAGAGAGCCATTCCTTACCTATAAATTCTCTATCAGCGGTTAATGCTTCAATGCGGTTTTTGTCAAAAACTTCTAAAAAACACTCCATCAGATCAATACGCTCAATATAATCAGAGTTACCACACTTTTTATCACTTAGAAAATTCCAAAAAGGGGGATCGCTATACCATGAAAACTGACAGCTAAATATAAAATATTTATATGTCGTTTACCAAATTTCCAATTCGTTCTATCTAAACACAATACCCATTTTTGCTCCTGCTCAAACCCAGTCATCATGACTAACATAACAGGTAATACTCTCCATGATATTGAGATTTCAGAGATAAATCTTTGCATCCTTCTATACCATGAAGCTGCTTTAATCCCAGACGGCATTCTATTGCATAACAATGACATGTTTACTGTCCTGCTGTTAAGCATTGAAATGATAAATAATCCTAAACATTTTGCTCTTGATAAATTAAGCGAAATATGTTTTTGTAATAATTCGACTAGAGGGGCGGAATGATCTTTCATATGTAAACCAAGTTCTTTCCCTGTTATCATCATGAATTATCAGCAAAATTCAATCCTTTAGTCCTTACATCTCTAAAAATTGTCATGTAGTAAGAATATTCTCAAAAAATAACCTTATAGAATCAGTAAATGTTTCAAAATTTGCATAAAATTTATTGTTACTTATAATAGAATGCATAAATTTCCACAGTCGTTCAATGGGATTCAGATTGGGACTATACGGTGGCAAAAAGACTAGCTCTATTTTACTATTTTGTAGATATTCTCTAACCTTTTTTGACCTACGATATCCCGCATTATCACATATCAGATAAATCTTACTTTTATCTTGATTATTTTCTTCCAATTTCTTTAAAAATTCAATGATATAATCGCCATTAACCTTAGGATTATCAGTTGTTACTACATTTAGACTTTTTAGATTAATTGCACCTATAATATGCTTACGTTTCCATCCACTAAAGCTTGGTAATGTTTTTACTGCATTCTTTCTAATCCAACCAAATCGAGCCCTAGTTTGATATTGTGGATGAACACTATCCATAAAATAAATACACTCATCACTTGCTAAATTATTTCTTAACAAACTATATTGAAGCTTAAATTCCTCTTGTTTATCTAAATCTATTTTTCCAGGAATTAACTTAGGTTTTTTATAACTAAAACCTAATCTGTGTAATAACTTTATTACACCAGCTAATGTATAGATTACTCCATATTGATTTTCTATATACAAACCTATATCTCTAGCATACACATAATTATTAGTTTCAAGGTGCTCTATTAATTCTTCTTCTTGATTTCTAGTAAGTTTACTACAACTACCACCATTTTCCGGCTTCAGCTTCTGATCATTATGATAATCTATTAAATGGTTCCTTATCCCTTCATCACTCAGTATTAACACTTTTGATATCTCACCAATACTATAGCCATCATCATACATAAGAACAGCTTTGATCCTCTGATCCTACCGTCTCTCTCCTGCTTATGACGACTCTTTAATTCTTGCTTTTCTATTATTGATAATTTTTTATATTCCATGATTACTTATTAGCATATTATCTCACTATAAGCAATGTTTCATTTACTAGAGGTATATTACCCTTTTGATCTGTCTAAGTTTTTTGCTGACCATGCTAAACTATTATTTAGTTCGTCCGGAATACTTAAATTAAGTCTTGCCATCTTTTGACCTATATTTAATTGATAACACATCACGACACATAATACTGAAAAAGCTATAAATACTTATCCAGCACATCCGACATGATTTTTTTAGCTATTGGAGCGGCGGCTTTACTACCCCCTCCGCCATGATCAACAAAGACGGTGACGGAATAACGAGGATCGTGATAAGGAGCAAAGCCTAAGAACAAGGCATGATTACGTCTTCCCCAAGCTATAGAATCACGGCTTAAATCATCTTTAGCATTTAGTTTACCTTGTACTTGGGAAGTACCAGTTTTACCGGCGAGCTGCCTATTTTCGCCTAAAATTCTATTATAATACGCCGTACCTCCCGCAACATTAACGGTATTATACAAGCTTTCTTGTATTATTTTGATATTTTCGGGCTTAATATTGACATTATAAAATTCCGGATCATTTTTTAATATTCTAGGAGTGTATAGCTTGCCGTTACTTGCAATAGCCGTAATAAACCTTGCAAGCTGCATTGGTGTCACCCCTAGAAATCCCTGTCCGATTGCTAGATTAAAACTATCCCCTATTGACCAAGGAAGCTTTAATTTTTTCTTTTTCCACTCTTTTGACGGTACAAACCCACTACTTTCAGGAGCTAAATCAATACCGGTTTTGAGCCGAGGCCAAATTCTCTTGCAACTTCAAGAATTTATCTGGACCTACTATTCTTGCTAATTCATACATATAAATATTACAAGAATGCTTTAAAGCAGACATCATATCTACCGTCCCGTGTCCGCTATGATTCCAACATCTAAAGCTATTAGTACCAAGAGCAGAGCTACCGTCACAAAAAACGGTTTTATTAGGATTAATGCCTACTTCAAGGGCTGCAAGTACGGTAATTATTTTAAAAACCGAACCTGGGGGATACGAGCTTTGTATTACCTTATTAATTAAAGGCTTATAAGGATCGCTCATTAAACTTTGCCAATAATTTTCCGATAATTTACTGAAATTATTTGATTCAAAACCCGGTGTGGAAGCACAAATTAGTATGTTTCCAGTTCTAGTATCCATAACTATTGCCGAAGAACCTTTAGGATTTAAATATTGCTGTATATTTTCCTGAAGAGACGCATCGATATTTAAATGCATATCTTCGCCTGATTTAGTAGGGGTTCCTGCTATTTCTCTTACCTGCTTACCGTAAGCATTTACTTCAACTTTTTTATAACCGAATTCTCCTCGTAACTTGTTATCGTAATATTTTTCAATACCGGATTTACCGATATTAAAATCACTTAAACTATGTATATTTAACTCTTGCTTCTCTTGCTCATTTATCTGACCGAGATAACCGATTAAATGAGAAGTAGTGCTTGAAAAAGGATAAAACCTTAAATATCCTATATCAATAAATATCGAAGCCAGTTTATGCTTTTGTTCTTCAATCATCGATACTTGCTGCCAATCAAGCTGATCAAGTATTATTAAAGGAGTGTGGCGACTAGATTTTTTAATTTTTTGCTTAATATAATTATATTTTTCCGGAGATAAATTTAAAATATTACTAATTATTTCTAATTCGTCCCTATAATTATTATTAATGCTCCTATCTATTACTAGCTGATAACATGGGTTATTAGTAGCTAAAATATTGCCGTCTAAATCGTAAATTATTCCTCTACTAGGAGAAAGTACAACAAAATTAATACGATTCTTATCTGATAAAGTCTTATATTCTTCACTTTTAATAAGCTGTAAATAAAACATTCTTATTCCAAGCAGTGATAAAAATCCGAGTTTACCTAATCCGATTATAAAGGCCCTTCGTGAAATTAACTCACCATGTAGTATTTTTTTATTTAGCATACTTTTTAAAGTAATTCATAGGAGAGTCAAGTATAAGACGAATTATATTATAAGAAAATATAGTTGTTAAAAATTGAAAGAAAATTATTAAATATCCGTCTGCTTCTAGCTTCTTGATTGTTACTAGTAAATATTTAAAATTCAATATAAATAAACAATAAACACAAAAAACAACAAAATTTATCAAATAGTTTTTAGCTATAAAAAATTTTGAAGAGAGTTTATATATTATATATGCCGACAAAAAAACTAACGAATTTGTACCGATAGGCATACCGCTTACTTGATCTATCAATAGACCGAGGGAAAATATGCTAAAAATATTTAAGGAATATAACGACATAAAATAATAAATAAATATAATTTCCATCGCTGGGAAAATTCTGCTTTGAATATTTATTTTATAACTCACCAACGGAAATAATATTATAAAAAAACATAATAAAGCAAACAGCAATTTCAATATTATTTGTAAGCTATTTTTATATATTTCCTGTTTTATCTTTAACATAAATAGTGTTTTGTTTGTAGTTGTTATATGGATCAGTTTTTTCGTCATTGCGAGGAACTTACAAAGTAATTGACGAAGCAATCTCAGGAGTTTGTTATTATTTCATGAGATTGCTGCGTCGCCTATGGCTCCTCTCGCAAGGCATTGTTGCGTGGACCGGTAAAACCCACTGTGTCACCTAGTTCGCTTGACCACGGGGTCCATAAAAACAATAAAAAATACTAATAATTTTAGTATTTTTAACTGGATCCCGTGGTCAAGCCACGGGATGACAGAGGTGAAATTGACACATGCAACAATACTTTCTCGCAATGACGATTTGGTATCCACCCAATAACCATATCAACCGTATACAAAATATAAACTAAAGAACCCTCAGCTATAAGCTGAGGGGTTATAAAGTGGAATCGATTAGAAATCGATCATCATTCACAGGTTCACCTTCCTGTTCATCAATATAGTGCTGTATCATTTCATCAGTTATATTACCTGAACTGACCGCCATATAGCCCCTAGCCCACAAATGATTGCCCCAAAATTGTTTTCTTAAATGAGCAAATTCTTGCAATAAAATTCTTGAGCTACTACCTTTTAAATACTGTACTAACTTGCTAAGAGATATTTGTGATTTATATGAGATAAACATATGCACGTGATCACATGATATTTTCCCTGAAATTATATATACTTCATGTTCCATACAAATCTGCCTTAGTAAATCTCTAGCCCTTTCCGCTACTTTGCCTATCAATACTCTCTTCCTATATTTTGGTATCCATATAAGATGTACTTTTAAATCATACTGACTATGACTATTCTTTCTATAACTTCTCATGTTTCTTGATATAAATTCATTGCTAAAGCAATTTCATTATATCTTCCCTTCGCCTGAAGGCGAGGGATTTCTTATCCCCGAAGGGGGACATTAATTTTCTATTTTGTACAGTTTTAAAAAATGAATATTGACTCTACAATAACTCACAACAACTAGGATTACATACTTGTGGTGGAGAAAAATGGCTGTTTTGATATAATATTATTTCTTGTTATCATAGGATCAAAAGACTTAAGCCGTGGGATTAGGTATATTAGGTTTATTTGTTATATTTTTATTTTTTGACATAAAAACCTCCTTTTTAGCTTATATACTTATCATTGTGAGGAAAATTAGGCTTTGTTGTACAGACCGTTTTATGTCATTCCCGCGAAAGCGGGGATCCAGTTAAAAAATACTAATGATTTTAGTATTTTTTATTGTTTTTTGGATACCGTGGCTTGACCACGGTATGACACCGAATGCGTTTTTCGATCCACGCAACAATGCCTGCTCGCAATGACGAAATCTATAGTTATTAAGTAATATTTTTAATTTTCCTCTTCACTTTGTTCTATCGGCTCTAAACCATATAAAGATATCATACGTTCAAACACTCTACCGGCAGTAGGGGCAGCCGTCCAGCTCGCCGTTGCAAAGCCAAAGCTTTCTTTAGTGGGCTTTGGTTCATCAAATCTAATAAAAATAACATATTGCGGGTTAGATGCAGGTAGCACTCCTAAAAACGATGAAGCTCTACTATTTTTTAGATATTTCTTTTTACCCCCTGCACCTTGTGAAAGTTTTTCTGCCGTACCGGTCTTACCACCGATAAGATAGCCTTTGACCTCTGCTCTTTTACCGTTACCTTCTTTTACTACCGATCTAAATAATTTCTTCATTTGGGTAGAGGTATTTTCACTAAAAACTTTTGTACCTATTACTTTTTCATCTTTTCTTTTTAATAAAGTAAGATCATATAAAATACCGCCGTTAACAACCGGTAACATTGCTCTAACAAAATGCAAAGGACTAATCGAAATGCCGTAGCCGTATGACATAGTAACACTAGTTAACTCATTCCATCTTTTCTCGGAAGGAAATAACGGAGTACCTCGTTCAGGTAATTCTATTTGTAACTGATCTAATAAACCTAATTTTTTTAGATATTTTTTAAAATTGCTTTTACCGATTTCAAGCATAATTTGACTTGTGCCAATATTTGAAGAATATAGAAAAATCTCAGGTACACTATGCCACCCTTGCCTTGGCGTATAATCCTTAAGCTGGAATCCTCCTACTTTCATATAGCTTATATCATAAGCATCATTCATATTTATTGCACCGGTATCAAAACCGACTGCCATAGTTAATGCCTTAAATACCGAACCCATTTCGTAAATGCCGAGACTTGCTATATTAAACAACTCTTCCGGTTTTGCTAAACTCGGATGATGAGGATCGAAATCAGGCTTATTTACTAATGCTAAAATCTCGCCGTTATTTGGATCGGCAATAATACCTACTGCTCCTATAGCCTTAAATTGCTTTAAAGTTTTATCAATCTCTTCACTTAAAATACTTTGTAATCTGATATCAATAGATAATTGAAGTGGTTCTTTCCGATTCTTTGGTTCGTTTAATTCATAATCAGAATTAGTTAAATATTTATCGTAAGCGAGTTCTAAGCCACTAAGCCCTACCGAATCTCTACCTACATAACCGACAACATGCGACAATAAATTAGAAAATGTATAAATTCGTTTCTGCTCTTCTTCAAATTCAAAACCAAGTAACCCAAGGCTAGTTATCTTTTCTTGCTGACTAGGTAATAAATCTCTTTTTACCCATATAAAGCTTTTATTTGACTTAAGTTCTGCAAGTAATTTAGCCTTATTAATATCAGGTAGAATTTCTGCTAGCTTTTTTACGGAAGTTTCAGGATCAAGTACTATTTGTGGATTAGCAAATAATGATGCTGAAGGTAGGTTAACTGCTAATAAATTACCGTTTCGATCAACTATTTCTTTTCTAAATTGATGATTTTTTTTAAAAGAATTTTGGTTTTTATCGTAAACATTTGTAGCAACGATTATTAACCGGTAAGATAAAGTACAAAAAAGAAAGAAAAGCCACAAATAACCATTAATAATCGGATTTTGTATTTTTACTACAAACATTCCAAATTATCAGACTTTTAATTGCAGGTTTCCATTTTTCCAAAATTTGTTTCATATGTTATTTATGGTGTTTTAAGTGGGTAGCGATCCCGTCATGAGAGGAGGCATTGTTGCGTGGATCAATTTTACTCTGTCATCCATGGCTTGACCACGGGATCCAGTTAAAAATACTAAAATTATTAGTATTTTTTATTGTTTTTATGGCCCCCGTGGTCAAGCCACGAGGTGACACAGTGGGTTTTACCGGTCCACGCAACAATGTCCGCTTGCAATGACGTTTAAGGCTTCGTCCTACTCGAAACAGTCTGTATATACTTATTATTCGTAATTCTTTTGTAACGCCATTTACTACTCTTTGAAATACTAATATTATGATTAAATTTAATATTTTGATCGATATTTGGCCCTAACGGATCTTTTATCATTTGATAAGATTTAACTGTTTCTAATTTTAAATAAGCTGCCGCAAGTTTTTCCAATCTAGCCGGCAAAAGTAGATAAGCTTGCTCTGCTTTTAAAATATGAATATTATTATTCTCACTATTTATCTGTTTTACAACGCTACTTAATTGATAATCAAGAGTTGAGACTCGCTCCTTTATGCTGAACAAACTACATATTGCTATAATTGTTATCAATAATGTTAAATAGTGAAACTTTCTTATACTCATAATTAATTACTCATATATCGCTTTTGCTGCTCGAAGTTTTGCCGATCTCGCTCTAATATTTAACCCTACTTCTTTATCTGACGGTGCTAGAGCTTTGTTAGTAATAATCTTAAGCCATTTATCTGGATCAATTGCCATATCGTCTTTAGCATATTTTGACCTTGCTACCGGCTTTTCCGAATTTTCTTTAAAGAAATTCTTAACTATCCTGTCTTCTAAAGAGTGAAAAGACACCACAACTAAACGTCCGTCTTTCTTTAATATATTTTTTACATTCGCTAAAAACCTCTCTAACTCCCCAAGCTCATCGTTTATATAAATCCTAATGGCTTGAAAGGTTTTAGTGGCAGGATCAATTTTGCCTTTTCTAAATCCTATACTATTTCTAACAATCTCGGCTAACTTGTCCGTGCTATCAATTCTCGCCGTTTTTCTATATTCTACGATTCTCCTAGCAATTCTTCGTGAAAAGCTCTCATCTCCGTATTTGTAAATTACGTCAGCTAGCTCTTTTTCCTCTGCCGTATTTACAAACTCCTCGGCATTAAGTCCCTGCCCACTCATACGCATATCAAGCGGTCCGTCATGCAAAAACGAAAATCCTCTATCTGCTATATCTAACTGCATTGATGAAACGCCTAAATCCAGCACTATCCCATCAAATTTTTTTTTCTTAAGTTTTGTAAAGCTATCCGCAAAATTCGTTTCTATAAAATCAAACCTCTCACCGTAATTTTGTTTAATTTCTTCGGCTCTTTTAATCACGTTCGGATCACGATCCAAAGCTGTGATATAACAGTCATAGCTTTCTAATATTGCTTTGCTATATCCTCCTGCTCCAAACGTACAATCTAAATAAGACTCACCGTCTTTTGGGCTTAAGGCCTCTAACATTTCATTTAGCATTACAGACACATGAGATTGTATCATTAATGAGCATTCCTTAGAGTTAAACGCTTTTCATGAGCAATTTTTTGAGCGGAATTTAAATATTTCTCAAAATTCTGCGGCTGCCAAATCTCAAAAATTACCCCTTTACCTACAAAACATGCTTGCTCTTCGATTCCTGCATGCTTCATTAAAGATTGCGGCAATATAACTCTTCCCTCACCATCAAAGGAAAGCTGCACTGCTTCCCCGAATATCATAGTCTCAAAGGCATCACGCTCCTCGGAATAAGGATCAAGCGTCTCTATCATCTGCCTTAATTTCTCGATATGCGAAATACCGCATGCTTCAATACAATTATTCCTAATCGACGGATAAGCAATCACACCATTAAATAATTCTTTCCCTAGTACCGCACGGTAATTCGCCGGCACCGACACCCTACTCTTTTTATCAACACCATTTACATACTTAGATAAAAATACATTCATTGGTATAATTTGGGTTAATTTGGGATTTAATGGAAAATTATAGGATATTATAGGAATATAACATAGTCAAGCGTTTTTAACAGGTAGGAGTTAAATTATTAACTTGTGTCTTTATTGTCATTGCGAACTGGCATTGTTGCATGGATCGGTTTTTCCGTCATTGCGAGGAAATTGCATAGCAATTGACGAAGCAATCTCGTGCCAAAATCCTGAGATTGCCACGCTCCTTCAGTCGCTCGCAATGACGA
>NZ_CM000770.1:909567-910541 GCF_000160735.1 Rickettsia endosymbiont of Ixodes scapularis
GTATGATTTTCTTGATTATTGCTATGATTCTTACTACACTTAAATAATATTAGGGATAGATAGATGGCAAGAAATCAAGAAAATCATCAAAAARCTATAGGTCCTATTATAGCAAAGCTAAATTTACCTAAAGGTATAGATCTTGATCTAGGAAAAGTAAAAATGAACGATCTATCAAATTGCCGATACAGCAAAAGACTATTAWCTAAGCTCCTATTCACAAGTAAGATTTCTAAGAACAAAGTTGATCTTAATAAAATTAAAAAAGCAATATATTTTGCTAAAAAATATCATGGCAAGCAAAAGCGAGAAACAGGAGAATTCTATTACTCACATCCTTTAGAAGTAGCATACGCGAGTTTCGAATTAATATAGCATAGGATTTAGCATATCAAGAGAGATGTAATAGAAGGTTTATTATCAGACATTTGATAATTTATCAGTGCTGCAACCATATGCACAAAGGCATTTATAACTGATCTATGCCTTGAATGCTCAAACTTCCCCAATAGTTTAATTTTACTAAACACAGATTCTATTAATGCTTTTTTAAGCAATAATATTTTATCCAACATAGACATAAGTTTATTTTTCATATTTTTCTTTACCCTAGTTACCATAAAAATTCCTTGCTCTAAAAGTTGTAGAAATAATTGTTGCGAAATATAACCACGATCTCCGAATACTTTACCAAAAAGATTTTTGATTATCAGTTCCAGCTGTTTTCTATCATCCTTATTGCCAGGGCTAAAAGATGCTTTAACTATACCACCGGCTCTATTAATTATTAGATGTAGTTTAAGTCCATAGAACCAACCTTTTGTTGTCTTACTGCTTGCTGCTATGCCGGCGAACACTTTATTCATTGAAATACGGTATCTCTTACATACCTCTATACTACTTGGAATCTACAAAAGAGAGTCCGTCACACTGATCCAAAATAGAATTGATTATAGTACTAATAGTGGTAAATG
>NZ_CM000770.1:915541-918918 GCF_000160735.1 Rickettsia endosymbiont of Ixodes scapularis
ATCTATTAGAGTCTTTTCATAATTGCCATTACGTCTATTATCTGACTCCTTGGTATTCTTAGAATGCTTCTCATAACCTATATGAGATTCCATTTCTTTTTCTAAAATCTTATTTACTATCTGCTTTTTAATTTCCTGAAATATTCCTTCTTTGCCAAATATCTCAGATGGATCACTTTGTGATAGTATTTCTGATACTACTTTTTCTATAGTCGGATTTGATACTTTACTCTTATTCTTCATATTAGCCTCATGTAAGTTGTTTTAATTAATTTTATTCTTAACTATTTTTATAACTTACACAAACTTTCTGACACCCCCTTTCATTTATAATTTTCTTAATTTTTTCAGGAGATTTAGCACCTATTGTCTGTATATTATGCAGTCTATCAAATAACTTTATTAATAGTATATCATATTTGTTCTCTGTATATAGTAATTCTACCATTTCAGCGGCACTAATCTTGATACTGTCTTCCTTAATTCTTGTTAAATCCATTATTTGATTTGCTACTTTCTCCCCAAATTCTTCGGCTATTTTTTCTTTTAGTTAGTTCAGTATCTTCTATAGTATCGTGTAGATGCTTGTTATTATTATATCAGTTCTAAATAAGTAATCTGATATCATGTAAGCCACTTCTATCGGATGTGAGTAAAACGGCTCTCCTGATTGACGCATCTGCGTGCCATGATATTTTCTAGCATAGTAGATTGCTTTTTTAATCTCTACAATATCTACTGCTGAAGTTTTGACTACACTATTTAAATAAGTTATTTTATCTAATAACTTTTTAGCATAAATACATATCTCAAACTCACCTTGCCAATTTTCTAAATCTTGCATAACAACAATGTTTATTAATGTCCCCCTTCGGGGATAAGAAATCCCTCGCCTTCAGGCGAAGGGAAGATATAATGAAATTGCTTTAGCAATGAATTTATATCAAGAAAACATGAGAAGTTATAGAAAAGAAATAGTCATAGTCAGTATGATTTAAAAAGTACATCTTATATGGGATACCAAAATATAGGGAAGAGAGTATTGATAGGCAAAGTAGCGGGAAAGGGGCTAGAAGATTTACTAAGGCAGATTTGTATGGAACATGAAGTATATATAATTTCAGGGAAAATATCATGTGATCACGTGCATATGTTTATCTCATATAAATCACAAATATCTCTTAGCAAGTTAGTACAGTATTTAAAAGGTAGTAGCTCAAGAATTTTATTGCAAGAATTTGCTCATTTAAGAAAACAATTTTGGGGCAATCATTTGTGGGCTAGGGGCTATATGGCGGTCAGTTCAGGTAATATAACTGATGAAATGATACAGCACTATATTGATGAACAGGAAGGTGAACCTGTGAATGATGATCGATTTCTAATCGATTCCACTTTATAACCCCTCAGCTTATAGCTGAGGGTTCTTTAGTTTGCTTCATATCCAAACAATCATATATATGATTACATATTTCCAGTTATTTTGCCAAGAATAGATGTAGAATAATTGTTATAATTTAACTCTTCTTGGTCATTAAATAATATATCTAAACTTGGTAAAATATCTTCTAATTCCTCATTAGTTATATGTCTTTTACCATATTTTGTCTCCATTTCTGATATTGCACTTTTTACTGTTTTGTTTAACTCATTTATATATCTATTTTTTTCTTGTTCAGGAGATATATAAGGATTATTAGATAAAGCCTTATTGGTACCAAAAAACTGCCCTATTAATAATGTTAATAACGACAGATTACTAGGTATATCTATAGAATTTATTACAGTTTGTAAATTTCCTTGGTCATTACCAGGATCATCTATTAAAAGATAATCTGACAAAGATGACTTACTGTTATCTATATCATTATAATATAGATTATAATTTTCATTGTTATCTATATTATTATTTTCTGCTTCAGTTTCATGATTTTGTTTCTTTATTTGAGTATCAGATGGATTATTATTAAATTGTTTTATTAGTTTATAAATATCATTAAAGGATTTACTCTTGTCAAGAGTAGCAGCATCTGCTCCTGGTAGTAAGTTAAAATTTACTAAATTAGATAATTTTTTGCCAGAATTCCATAATATATTACTAGTTTCTCGCTTAACATTTTTATGTTCTAAGTTCTTAGAATTTTTTGATTCGTCCATAAAATAACAATGAGGATAATGCACTAAGACTTTATGATTATTATCTTGTGACCAAAATATACTTACATCATTTAAATTCAGATATTGTTCTTGTTCAATATTCGATAATGGAGAAAAGTTGTAATAACAAAAATAAGATTCTGTACAATTGAGCAATTTATTTTTAAATACTAAACCTTCAGTATTAGGGGAACAATTTTGTAAACCCTGATATTTAATCTCTTGTAATACTAACTCTTCATCTTGATTATATATATTTAAAATATATGTAGTACCATTAATTAACAATGTGCCTATCTTGCTATTAGGTAATTTAACTTTAATCCTTAAAACACTTTTAATATCATTATCACTATTATACCAGTCATATTTTGTTTTAGATGTTTCAAAATGAATTAATTGTTGTAATTTCTTAATATCTTCTATTTGTATATCTTGAAAAAATCTTTCATTAATATGTTCAAGCATTACAGTATAGATTCTTGTATTATTCTTTTCGGTATATTCATATATTAATTGTATATCATTTTCTATTTCCCCAGGATTAGTTCTTATAATAGATTCTCTATAATTAGTACCATAGTTTTTAGTAATGTGAATACGTCCTTTTAATGTTATTTTAAAATCTTTTGTATTATCTTCTACTGTTATAAAACTACTACCATCACCAACGTTTATTGCATCTAATATAGTTACATTTTTAGCATCTACTATTAATTTACCCTTTATTAAAAGATTTTCTAGTACCAAATCTTGTTGTGTTTTTAAGTATATAGTTGACACTATATTATCATTACATTGTACTTCTAGTTTTTGAGAGGACAATGTCTTGATATAATTATACTGATTGAATCTAATACTAGTAGAATTAGTATTATCTTTTATTTCAATAGGTGTGTTTAGGCAATTAAATTCATATTGGCTGGTAAAACAATATGCACTAAATGTATTACAGCTAGTATTTAGTATAATATTTATGTACTGTGTACCAAGTTCATTAGATAGCATAACTTTATGTATAGATGAATTATTACCATATCGACTAATTGTAAGATCATTATTATTTATATGATAAGGGTTCTCATTTATTTTTTTATCATATGTTGTAGAAATCACTTGTAATTGTTCTAGATTATTACCACTGGAGATCGATATATTACGTTCAATAGTAATGAATCTTATTTGATTTTGATTCATTAATGATGTTGAATGTTCTTGAC
>NZ_CM000770.1:919118-923417 GCF_000160735.1 Rickettsia endosymbiont of Ixodes scapularis
ACCTGGTTTTTCAGCATAATTCCTAAGTAAATTGTTACCCATCAATGTTATCTTGTGGCAGAGCATAAATTTTATTTTCCTTTATTAGATAATTAACTTCATTAATTTGTATATTATTATCATGCTTAAAATGATGTAGTATAGTACAATTACTATTAGTGTCAAAAAATTCTATGGTATGCCAATTTCCTAATAAATCATTTTTATTAATGTAGTTATAATAAGCACTGATATTATAATTAGCATGTTTTAAAACCTTCTCAAATTTTAAACTATTTTCTAATGCTACTACATTATCATAATTTATTACCTCAATATGCTTATTATCTTGAGGTAGCTTATTTGTATTTTTAACAATCTCTAAGATAGACTTCTTATCTTCGATGGTTAGTATGCCATCTCTTTCATCTATTTTCCCTTTTATGGATATGATATTTTTTTTAGGATTATTATTAATCTCACACCATCCTTGCACGGATCCTCTACTACTACAAACAAAAATAAAATACCGAGGAAAACCTCTACTAGTAAAGGTCATTTCATCTAATACAGATTGTAAATCATCTACTATAAAACTATAATATGATTTATACTCAGTGTGTATGCCTTGTATAGATAATGTAAAAGCCTTGTTATTAAGATGCTGCATATTGATAATAACGTCAGAAGCATTTTTATTCTTAATATCAATTCTGCTAATACTAGGTGCTTCTAATAATATCTTAAATGTTAGTACATTAGGACTTACTTCTATTATATCATTATTACGAAGGTGATTATGTTGTAGCATTGTAGCACCTTTGGCATATAATATTTCTATATTTGGAATATCTATAGTTAATTTCCCATTTATAAGAAGATGTTCTAAGTTAAGCTTTAAGTAATCTTTATTTTTTAAAACAATATGACTGGTGATATCATCTGAATAGATGCTTCTTACTTGCATATCACTTGTATTACCGCTTATATAAGCGTTATATCCTTTAAAGAGCTTGCTATTTAAAAACTTTATACTTATAGAGATAGAATTATCTTCTAATCCAAAAGAGCTAGTACCATCTAGGTAATAGTTACTAACTACACGTTTGCTATCATCATTTAATATAAAATTATGATTTTTATTATCAAATAATCCAATCTGATCTGGATAAGGTTTATGATATATTTGAGCAGTAACCACATATGGACTAGTAGCATTAGTATTATTTTGTTGATGATTATTTAACTTATCTAACCTACTTAATCCTTCTTTAGTAAAATGTAATTTCATATCTCCTTCATTAGGATCAAAATTAACATAAATAGATTGTTGCTCGGTACTATTATTGTTACCATATAGTACTGCAAGACCATCACCAGATATTTGTAATGCAGCAGTGTCAACACAATTGTTGTTTTGTTCATCACTAATTACAGAAGAAATTCTCTTATAACCAGAGTTCTTTTCTAAAAAGACATTATCCTCCATACAGAAACGACTATTTTGAGGTTTAAACTCAATCACAGTATTTCCTACCTGAGGTACATCATATAACATTTTAGGTACTTTTATTATTACTAAACCATAACTAGTATTTATTTGAGTACTCAATCTATCGACTAAAGATAGGTTAAGATCCACTAATTGTCTTTCTGTAAGTATTGATTGTAACTTATCTTGCTCAAATCCTAAATTCATTAAGAACGCTTCACCAAATGAAATATCTAAGTGATACTGCTTACGTAAGGCTATTGCTCCATAAACTAATTGTTCTGCCATCAATCCTACCCATAATGGACCTAGTTCTAATCCAAATAGCTCTGCAACCATTAATCCTATGGTAAAATATTGCTCTCCTAATTGATGTTTGATAATACCGGCTTCTTCTGAATCAGCAGGCAAGTTATTTAATTGCTTATGTAATTCTATAATTGAATGAATTGTTAATATCTTAAATATAGGACTTGTTATTGGTAATTTTTTAAGTAATGTTATTCTACTTTTAGGTAATACTGATCCCAATTTACTTATTAGTGAATCATACATCTTATTAAAAGCCATATCTCCTAACATCATTTCACTAGTTTTTTGCAATCCTTCAAAATTACCAGTATTCATTGATCTAATGATATCAGGCAAGAAAAATAATGTTTGACTAGTTATCCCAAGTTCATGAGCACGTTTTGAGGCAATAGAATAAAGCTCTTTCACATTTTTTAGTGATGATTCTTTTAATTCAGATGAAATTTCTGGATTTTTTGTCATTTCTTTTGCAAGAACTTGCCAAGATAAATCAGATAAATCTTTAATATTAATAGATTCTGATGCTTTTAACTTGTTACTAACCTCGTTATGATAAGAATATAGTACACTTTTTGTACTTTCAGGCATATTATTAATATATGCAGTATCTACCTGGAAGTTATGTTGTTTTACTAAATTAACTAAAGATTTACGTGCTTGCGGATCTAAAGAGGACAAGACATTATGTAATTCTTCCATTCTAATAGAAATTCTTCCAGAGTATTTAATAAAAAAATCCTCATGCAATGCCATAAGCTCCGGTACTTTACCATCTAAAAAGAATAACTCTCTTACCACTTTTGCTGGTATTCCCTTTATGTTTGAGAAAGATCCTTTATCAAGTAATACTAAATCAGAAACAACTTGATCAGGATTCCAGAATTTAGTTTGCTTTATCTTATTGGTAATTTCCTCTGGTACATTTTGTTTTAAAGTAAACAAATCATATTCTATACTATTACTACACCATTTAAAAAATGCTTCAGCATATAATTCTATATCCGAAAAACTTACTCCTTCTTTGGTTTGAAAGCTTTGCCTATAGTTCAAATCTGGACTATGTATCTGATAGCGATTGCCATCATATGATACTAATAAGGAATGTTTACTATTATCAAATAACCAAGCACGACTTGATAAATCAATTTCTGCTCCTACTAAATCTAATATCGTATCTTTAGGGTATGTATTACAGAAGTCTTGTGCTTCCTGATAATGAGTTTGTAATAATTCCTGTTCTCGT
Source organism: Rickettsia endosymbiont of Ixodes scapularis (assembly GCF_000160735.1). Classification (NCBI taxonomy): domain Bacteria; kingdom Pseudomonadati; phylum Pseudomonadota; class Alphaproteobacteria; order Rickettsiales; family Rickettsiaceae; genus Rickettsia; species Rickettsia endosymbiont of Ixodes scapularis. The sequence continues at coordinate 922,145 of NZ_CM000770.1, forward strand.
AAACTATGGTTTATTTCTCCTTCACTAATTATATCTCCTATATTTAGTGCATAAGTAAGAACATTGTCCGGCTTGATGTTTGGATTAGTAGGTTCTGGATGCTCTGAAGCTACAAGATATGCTATTTGTGAATATAGTCTTGCACTGAATTTAGAAGATTCTGCGACATTTTCTTCCAATGGTTCATATGGAAATATCTCTTTAGTTTCTTCTTCTTGACATAGATCACGTTTAAGACGTTTCTTACTAGAAGTACGAGTAGAACAACCAGAGCCAGATGCTTGCAAATTTATATTATCTCTATGTTCCTCTAGATTTTCTAGATTAAACTTTACTTTTTTTATAGGTGAATCACCACCATCTATTCCTTTCCTCTTTAATATACCACTCGTACCAGCTTGCTCTCCAATACTTACTCTAACTCTACTACCATCTTGCCCAGATTCCACGTTCCTATCACTGCTTTCTCCTGCTACTATTGACTTATGTTCATCTTCTAAACTCTGAACAGACCTTTCTAAAATAGAATCTATTTCCCCTTGTATAGTATTTACTTGGTTATCTATGTGTTGAATTCTTAATCTTGCTACTTCAATAAACTTGCTAATATCTAATTCTTGTGCTTTTATTAAAAAAGTCCCACATTGCACCTTAGAACATATATTTACATCTACATCCTCAGATAGAGGATCAAGATTTAGTTTTGAAAACAATTGTTGTGAATATTGATAGTTTAATAAAGGAAATATTTTTATAATGGATATATTTTTTTCTAAAAAAATTTTTATTATAGAAGTAGAAATTACTTTTTGAGTATCGCTTTTTACTCCAATCACATAAAATTTTTCAGTAATTTGTGAAGATTGTAATTCTATCAGATCTTGTTTTAACTTCTTAATTAACCTAGTTTGTTGTTCTTGTTTTAGTTGTTCAATATGTTGCTCTTTTGGTATCTCATCATTTGGATTATATTCCACAATATCTATATTGATCAGTTTATCATTTGATCCTGTAGATAATATCTTTTTAATATTCTCTTTGTTATAAAGCTTTTGTAGTTCTGTATCTGTATCCATGCTAGAATCACTATCTGATCTCCTGGGAGATAATAACCTTTGATCTAAACTAGGAGAAAAACCCACCCAAAGATGATATACCTTCACTAGAACGCCAATCTATCGATATATCAGGATTATCTTTTACATACTCTTTCCAGTCTCTTTTCCACTGATTGATTAAACTTATACCAAGTGATTCCTGTGTTTCTATCAAC
>NZ_CM000770.1:923617-926483 GCF_000160735.1 Rickettsia endosymbiont of Ixodes scapularis
TTCATTCCAATGAGAATATATAAAAGGGATTATACTATCTTCTAGTAATAATCTTAAATCAGTATTAGAAATACTTCTGGTGTTAACTATCTTATCCCTTAAAAACTCATAAATTACACTTTTTTCATAATCCCTTCCATAAAAGTAACATAATTTACCAAATATTTCTTTAATATTATTAAATTCTTGGTTACTTAGGCTATATTTTAAAGATTTTAAAAATACAGATACTGGTACAACATGATTATTTTCATTACCACTAGTAATTCTTTCTAACTTACTTACCTGAATTGTAAATTTATTCTTTTCCTCTATTACAGATAAGTTTATTTTAAGTTTATCAGTACGATATTCCTTTAATTCTTCAAATATTTTATCTCTTTGTTTATCAGTTGAAGCAAGTACCCATAATGCCTTATCTATTGCCCGAGCATCTTGCTTATTTAGATTGTCATATCTACTCTGTACACTCTTAATGTCCTTTAAAAAAGTTTTATATGTTTCATCTGTTCTATCAAAATTATTATGATCATTCTCATCAAAATCGGGATCCACTACTCTGTCATCATTTGCTTCAGGATTATTTTGGCTAGTTACCTTAATATAAGATTGTATATGCTCTGCTAATACACTATCTTTAAATAAATCTTTTACCTTATCTTTTGTTATATTGGTATTTATTCTGGTACTTTTACCTATATCTTTTAAGTATTCTTTTATTGTATCTAACCTTTTTTCTCTAATAAGCGGTAATATCTCTTGTTGAGTTATTAATAAATTTTTATCAATAGAAGCAACTCCTAAATAACCTAAAGCCTCATTCATTTTACTATTTAGTTCTCTTATTGCCTGAGTACTGTGCTCAGGATAATATTTATCTTTGTACTTTATAAACTCATCATATAAATCTTGAGTATCTTCTTCACTTCTAAAAAAATCTAAAATTGCTTCGGCTTCCTTCTTCAACCATTTCTTCAAACACTTCTGCACAATATCGCGATCAAATATAGATTTCTTATGTGTCTTTAATATATGTGCTAAATAAGTTGCTGATATTTTATCATGTTTTTGATATTTCTGTAATGCATTATCTTGCAACCAACCATTAATGCCTCGTAAAAACTCAGTTTTACTACGTTCATCTTGAGTTAAAAAATAACCATTAATATTCTGTACTAATTTTTCATCTTGTGGTGCTAGAGGTTGTGCAGCTTGTGGCATAATATTTCCTTGTTTTCGTTAATTATTCAATATTACCTATTAAATCTAATTCAATATTCTCTTGATGATGAAAGTGAACAGTAGGTACAACAAAATTACCTACCAGTAAGTCTGCTTGATCCTCATTATTAACACAATTATTGTCTGCTTTGTTGTATATATTAATGTTTTGTATATTATTGCTGGCCGCATCATCATTAATATTATTATTCTGCTGAGCTTGTACTGGATTTATCTTTCCTTCTATTATTGCTATTAAATCTTTAGATATCTTGTCACTCTTAGATAACTGATTAATGCTACACAACTGTTCTTGCTTTAACTTATCCCAAATACTTGGTATGTTGCTTATTAAGAATGCATATCCATCGGAAATTTTTTGTATATAATTATTATATTCTATCTTAGTGCTAAGTAATTTAGCAATATTTAGTTCTTCTGTAAAACGGCCTTGATAATAAATATTATTATAAAAATGTACCCAAAACTTATTTTTTATTTCTTCATTAAAATAATCTACTAACTTTGCAAAATCTTTGGACTTATCTTTAGCTTCTTTAAATAATTCTAAATCCCATTTTTCTACTGCTTTTGCAAATATTTCAATAGCTTCCCTATCATTTAATTTTACTTCCTTGTTATTACGTGTCCTTCCCTCATTATCTATTACACTTATATCCCAAGATAAGTTTTTTTCTCCTTTTTCGCTTTTTTTAACAGCTCTAGTAATTAGCTGTTCTACTACTTTACATATTATTTCTTCGTGCTCGATAGTATCTTTTATGTGATCTATTATATCTAATATTTCATCTTCTGCACTACTATAATTACCTTTCCCTTCATTATTTTGAAACTCAATTTTATACTTATCTACAATTTCTTGGTGAGCAATTTTATAGTTACTACTTGGTACTTCAATGACTTTTTTAATATCCTCATCTATATTTATTGGATTATCAATATTATTGATTCTTAGCTTAATTACTTCTATAAACTTACCAATATCTATTCCTTCACTTTTTATTAATGTTCCACTTCTTCTTTTGGATAATATATTTATATCTATGTCATTAAACATACTATCTTCATTAAGTTGGCTAAAAAGCTCAAATACACAGCCATAGTCTATTAAAGCAATTATTTTAATTGCCTGTTGTCCACCATCTTGTGTAAAGAATCTAATAATAGAAGCTGCTGTAATAATAGCATTATTATCTTTTTGTCCAAGTATATAAAATTTTTCTGTTAATTGTGATGATTCAAATTTATAGAGATCAAATTTTAATTTCTTTATTAATTTTTTTTGTTGTTTATTCCATTGCTCTTCTTTTTCCTTATTAACATCATAATCAAAGATATCTACATCTATTACTTTATCTTGCATATGATGTAACAATACCAACTTAATATTTTTATTGGAATAGAGTTCTGTATTAGTTAACATATTATTAGAGTCCCGATTAGTTGAATATTTTTCAGAATCATCTACTAGTTTACTTTTCTTATTTATTGTATTAATTTGTATACTCTCCTTGATTACACAATCCAATTTTCTTTTAGTCATGTTTAACCACCATGAAATAAGTTTAAAAAAATTATATCATCCTATTGCCATAATTTTAGTATTAAAATTATTAACTGTAAA
>NZ_CM000770.1:928483-930741 GCF_000160735.1 Rickettsia endosymbiont of Ixodes scapularis
AGACGTTTTACAAAACTTAATCCTGATCCAAGTCCATGATATTGCATAGCAACATCAAATTTATCAATCTTTTCATGAAGATGTTGCCTGATTTCTTTAGACAGACCAATACCACTATCATGCACCATAAATTGGCATACCATTTCTCTGTGTTGTTGTTCTAATTCTGAAACGGCTGGACTAATAGTAAACATGTTCACTGTTACCACAACTCTGCCTTCTTTAGTAAATTTAATAGCATTATCTATTAACTGCTCTAATATTGCCCCTATTCGATAAGTATCACTAATTATAGCATTTGTTAAATCATACTGAAAATTACAAGATAAATTTAATCCCTTACGTTGAGCTATTGGCATCGCTTTATCAATAATTTTATTTACCAACTGTTTTGGATCAAACTTATTTAAAATTATAGGAGGTAATCCAGAATTATTCTGTAAATAACTAAGTATATTGTTATAATAATCCAGTAATTCTGCAGCACAATTTACCACACTAGCTAAATAATCCTTTTTTTCAGGATTATCTTCTATTTCATAAAGAGCTGTTACTAATGAAAAAATCCCATTACATGGAATCTTTAATCCATGTACCATATTTTGAACCACATCTCTTTTAAATAACTCAGATTCTTTCAATTTATTATTTGCTTCTTGTAATTCTAATTTATATTTAATAATATCAGTATAATTTGTGATCGTCGAGTTAATGATATTTTCTTCTTGCTGAGATGGTATTAATGTGACAGATATAGGAGATAATTGAAGATTCCAATTTGTTTTAGTAAGATTAGTAATATTATGATTATCTTTTGGTTGATTTTGATTATTAATTGTCATAGCATCTCCTTGCTGTTAAAGTTCAGAAAACAGCTCAGAGGTTAAAGTGTTAGAATATTGAAGTCTTGAATTTAACCTCTGAACCAGAGTTGCACTACGGCCGCTCTTAACAAGGACAGATATCACTACAATTCTTTGAAGTACAAAGGATTTAAAAGCTTTTTGACAGATTTTTATACAATTAGGCAAACAGCTGCACAAATGAGACACAGCTAAATTACTATTGTTTATTAGCTCAACTCTTTATCTATTACATCTAAATCCAAAGTAGCATTAATTATGCTACAAAAAACATCAGAAATTCTTTTGAATATAGTATTTTGCTGGCATTTAAGCCTACTTTATATTATAATTAGTTGATCAATTAATTAAATTTATTCCTGCAAAATTAAACAACTACTATGAACCATTTCTTGGTGGTGGAGCTTTATTTTTTCAAGTTAGAGATAAATTTAAACAATGCTATTTATCTGATATTAATCTAGAGCTAGTAACGTCCTATAACACAATAAAGAAGAATCCAGAGCAGGTCAGTAAACTATTAGACTCTCATAAAGAAAAACATTCTAAAGAGCATTATTACCAAGTTAGAAGTAATAATGACAGTAATGACCCAGCAAAAATTACTGCAAGGTTTATCTATCTTAATAGATATTCATTTAAAGGCATTTACCGAATTAATATTGATGGAAAGCCAGCTCAAACTTTCTCTGGTAGGAATTATAGTAAATCTGATCTTGCCTTTAGATTAAAACAGTGTAGTCAGCTTTTATCGGGCACATCTATTTGTGCTATAGATTTTTCTTTCATTGAACCACAAAAAAATGATTTTGTTTATTTTGATCCTCCTTATCATAAATCAGGTGAGAAGTTTTATACTAGATTACCTTTTGATGAGAATGAACAAACGAGACTTAAAGATTTTGCTACAGAACTTAATGATAAAAATATTAAAATAATGATTTCTAATAGTAATACTCCCTTTATTAGAAACTTATACAAAAATTTTAATATTAGTATTATTAAGGTTAAATATTCCATGCCCGAGCACAATAAAATATCTGATGAAGTAGTTATTACAAATTATCAATTACCACAATAGCTTAGTTATATTCAAACTTGATTAATTCAAAGCAATAATCTTGCGTCTTAAAAGATTCTTCTAGATCTTGCATATGACGATTCCTAACATAATAATCATTAAAAGCCGTTGTTGATTTAAGGATTACCTTTTGGTTGACTATATCTTCCTCTACCACTACTAATTTACTTAATACCCCACAATCAATATATTGGTTATAACGTTCAATAAGAAATTTCCGTGCCCTGTACCATACTGAATCAGGATTTAATTGTTTGCTTAGCTGCAATAGATAATTTTGTTTTTCATCTTCGGTATTATTCTGCTTCGCTTCA
>NZ_CM000770.1:932241-934707 GCF_000160735.1 Rickettsia endosymbiont of Ixodes scapularis
GGGCTAAAAAGATGCTTTAACTATACCACCGGCTCTATTAATTATTAGATGTAGTTTAAGTCCATAGAACCAACCTTTTGTTGTCTTACTGCTTGCTGCTATGCCGGCGAACACTTTATTCATTGAAATACGGTATCTCTTACATACCTCTATATTACTTGAATCTACAAAAGAGAGTCCGTCACACTGATCCAAAATAGAATTGAATATTAGTACTAATAGTGGTAAATGTGGACCTATTATTTTTATAAATTGACTATAGCTTACTAATTGAAAATCTCTTTGATGATGAATTCATATTTGCTTCAGATAATAATTCTTAAAACAATCATAAGATGACTGCCAGTAGCCTATTATAATTGTTATTACCTCACTTCTGTTCAGTCGACTTTTAGGACCAGATTTGTTGTTATGGTTAGTAATTGAATTTGTATGCTTGTCTAATTCTTGAAAAAATCATCGACGTAACAAAATATTTCTGTAAAATCCATTATCATAGGTTATTGCTCTTAAAGTTTTTTCAATAACCTATAAACTTTTTTCTAATACTATAAATACCATATTTTAATTAGCAATTTGTATTTTGTACTCACTTTATAACAAAAACAGTATTATTAAGATCCCCGTAACCCAGTTACTATCAGCTATTCAGCGACTTTTTGAATACGAAACTCGCGTTTTTTAGGATGTCTTCGACAAACAAATCTTGCTTGTCGCATCCACATCCATCGATCTAGTTGAGTAAAAGTTCTCTTAGAGATAACTTTGTTAAAATAACTGCACCATCCCATTATGCTAGGATTAAGATTGTCAATTACTTTATCAATTGCCCATGAAAAACTTCTTTTCCATTCTATCTTCATTCGCTTTTTGAATGATTTTATAGTATCTTTGGATGGTTTAACTAGTAGTGTTACACCTCTTCTTGTACTCTTGGTATTATATTGACGGATATTAAATCCCAGAAAGTCAAACCCTTCCTTAATATGGAGTATCTTGGTCTTTTCCTCTGATAATGTTAATCCTCTAATATTTAACCAATCGTTAATTATCTTCTTTGCTTTAATACAAGAGCTTTCAGATTTTGCACAAACTATAAGGTGAGTAGACCGAAGGAACCTCCCCTTCAGTCTCTCGCAGAACGGTGCGTAAACCTCTCAGCTTACACCGCTCCCATTATCCAAACCTTGATCCAAGGCCTAACCTCCAATGAACAAATAGTCTAGGTTCACGCTTTCGCACACACCCTAACCAATTCCTTGCTCGTTTCTTATAACCTTGGAATCTTTTGTATTTCCTCATTACCCAACGTGTTAGAAAACGCTCCATATTACGTAAAAATGGATACATAGCCGATTTATAATATCGTCCATAATAATTTACCCATCCTTGTACATGTGCATTAAACATCCTCGCTAGGTCAGTAATAGTTTTATCACTTCGCAGATGTATTCTCCAACTCCTTATCTCCTTTCTGATACGGTTTGCAGCTTGCTTACTAATTGCAGGTGAAAAGTTAACAAAAGTTTTACCATATTTATTCATTGATAATCGTGGTCTAAATGTATAGCCAAGAAAATCAAAGCTTTCATACTCATAAGAGCCTCCTCGATCATCATCTTTACAATACACTATTTTTGTCTTTTCTGGGTGTAGTTCAAGACCACACTCTTTTAGTCTAATCTTAATCTCCTCCAGTACTTTCTTAGCCTGCTTTTATCTCAGCAGGATTTTTGATCTCATCACTATGTATTAAGACTGCAAGTTCACTCTTCTTATTTCTGATCCCTACTACATTAAATATTTCACCTTTTGTACCAATTCTACGTTGTGACAAACTCACATGCGATCCTATGGCTAGAGGGCGAAATAACTCTTGTATTTTAACCATTTTTCCCCTTGCATTACTGATATATTGTCTATTTTCTCTAACTCGAAAAACGTATCTTATTTGATTTGTTCTAAGCCAAGAGAGCCATTCCTTACCTATAAATTCTCTATCAGCGGTTAATGCTTCAATGCGGTTTTTGTCAAAAACTTCTAAAAAACACTCCATCAGATCAATACGCTCAATATAATCAGAGTTACCACACTTTTTATCACTTAGAAAATTCCAAAAAGGGGGATCGCTATACCATGAAAACTGACAGCTAAATATAAAATATTTATATGTCGTTTACCAAATTTCCAATTCGTTCTATCTAAACACAATACCCATTTTTGCTCCTGCTCAAACCCAGTCATCATGACTAACATAACAGGTAATACTCTCCATGATATTGAGATTTCAGAGATAAATCTTTGCATCCTTCTATACCATGAAGCTGCTTTAATCCCAGACGGCATTCTATTGCATAACAATGACATGTTTACTGTCCTGCTGTTAAGCATTGAAATGATAAATAATCCTAAACATTTTGCTCTTGATAAATTAAGCGAAATATGTTTTGTAATAATTCGACTAGA
>NZ_CM000770.1:936207-939396 GCF_000160735.1 Rickettsia endosymbiont of Ixodes scapularis
GTTTAAAAGTACAAATAAAGATTTACAAATAGAAAATGGTGAATTCGCAACGATAACTCTAGTCAGTAACGATAAGTTTGTTGCTAAAACAGATAGCGGGAAAGAAATAGAATTTAATCCTCAAGATGTAAGCTTTAACCATGGCTATGCTTCTACAGTGTATACAGCACAAGGAGCCTCAATTAAAGATGTCTATGTATTACATAATTTAGCAGGAAATAGCAGAAATTCTTATGTAGCGATGCCGAGGCACATAGAAGAGGTAAAACTCTACTATAATAAGGCCAGTCCAAGAAATATAGCAAGTTTAATATCACACCTCAACAAAATAGATAATAGGCTATCTAGCATTAATTTTAAAACTTTAGAAGAATTAGTAGCGATTCAAGATCAAGAAAATAAGAGTCCTAATATTATAGATAAAGTAGGTAATTGGTTTAAAGGGGTAGTAGAAGATATTAAGGATAGATTACATAGTAATGATAACTATTACCACTTAAGAGTGAAGTTAGAGCCACCTGCTAAAGTAGCAGAGATCCTAGGAAGTACTAGCACAAATCTTGCCACAAGCCATAAAGTCCAAGAAGAGCGGACACGCTCTTCTTATAACCTCAAGAATTGTAATAAACAGGATACAACAATAAGTATCAAGTTACAAGAGGATATTATGGCAAAGAAAAAAATAGATTATAATGCTATTAATAAACAAGAAGCAGTAGAATTAAAGCAAAGATTATCATTTAAAGCAGAAGAAATAGGAAGAAATTTACTAGGTAGTCCAAATAAGCATTTATCAAATAGCCAGTTACTCCGCTGGGAGAAAGATGGTAAGATAGCGATGAAGATAAAATGGCAGTAAAGTTGGCATATGGTATGATTTTAGTAAAGAAGAGGGAGGAGATTTATTTACTTTAGTACAACGAGAAAAAAATTGTGATTTTGTAGAAGCTAAGAAATATTTACAAGATATGGTTAGTATATCAACCAAAGTAGATGAAGCTCTAGCAGTAAATTTATCAACAAACAAAAAGCGGCAAATTAAGACTCAAACAGAGCAAGAATCTGAAATGGCAAAAATTAAGAGGGCAGAAATATTATATGAAAAATCAGATTCTATAAAATATTCTATGCCTAATAATGTAGCAACAAGATATTTATCAGAACATCGTGGAATTGAAAAAATATTAACAGGATATCAATTAAGTAACGATCTTAGAACCAATATGATGTGGGATAGTAATAGCAAACAATATTATCCTGCATTAATTGCTTTTGCTAGAAATAAAGATGGTAATATTACTGGTGGACAATCAATTTATTTAAACAAAGACACAAATAATAAAGCTAATATTGAGGTTAATAAACGTTCATTTGGTAGAATCAGAGGTTCTTTTGTTGAGATTAATAAAAATAACGAACAGCAGAACGTACAAAGCAGTAAAGATGGCAATAATTCAGTTAGTAATATAACGATTATAGCAGAAGGGGTAGAGACAGCTTTAAGCATTGCAGAAGCTGGTATTAAGGGCAAAATTCTTTGTAGTTTAGGTGTAAGTAACATTAGGAACTATGAGCCTATCAAAGGAGAAAGAATAATAATTGCTGCCGATAATGATGGCAAAGACGCAGTATCAGTTAATACTGTAATTAAGGCTCAGGAAGAATTAATTAGGCAAGGAGCGACGGTAGCAATAATACGACCACCAGAAAAAGGCGATTTTAACGATATGTTAAAATCCCAAGGGGTAGAATCTATAGACAAGCTTATAGAGCCTGAAATAATAAAATTAACAGCAGCTAGCAATGCAATAGAACTTAAATCATCATTGAAAACAAATGATAATAGAAAATCACAATTTCAGTCTATAGAATTACTATTTTCAAAATTTGCAAATAACGATAATAACGAACTAAATAATTTGCAGCAACAGCAAATAACAGCTCTAGCAAAGTTTGGCACAGAAGAAAATATCAATACCGCAATACAAATCTACAGAGAAAAAGGTATAGATTCTTGTATGCTCTACAGTAACAAGATTTGCATAGCAGCAATAGAGCAGAAGATAAAGAAAGATTTACAAATTATGCAGAATAAATTTGATCCTAATTATAATCTTGGTGATAAAAGATTTTGTGATATAGTAGTACATGATTTTCAAGGCAAAAGTCATCTCGTTCCTGAAGATTACTTAAATACTATAGGAAGGGATAAACAAGTAATGCAGTATATAAGTCCAAGCTCAGAAATAGCTAAAGAAATAAAAAGTGCAGTAAAGCAAGTATCTGAGGTAAAGCTTAGTCAAGGAATAAGAGTTTAGAGTATAGTGTAATAATATTTATCAAGTTTAAAAAATGTAAATATATGAGTGAACAAGGAAACCTGCTTGGTGATCCAGATAAAGGCACGAAGAAAGCTAAGCATGATAAGATATTTCGTAAGGCACTCGAGAATCCTCTAGTCGCCCATGAGTTCTTTAATGCACATTTGCCCCCAAATATTAAAAGTTTAATAGATTTTCCTAGTTTAGCAATGGAAAACACCACTTTTGTAGAAAGCTCTTTAAAAGATTCTATCTCTGATGTTTTATTCTCATGCAAATTTGATAAACAAGATGGATATTTATTTTTGCTTGTCGAGCATCAATCAAAAGCAGATCATTTTATGGCTTTTAGGCTATTTAAATATATGATTAATATTTGTGAGCGATATTTAATACAAAATCCTAAAGCTAAGACTTTACCATTGGTATACCCAATGATATTTTACAATAGTCAGGCGAAATACAATGTTTCAAGGAATTTGTGGGATTTATTTGCCAATAACAAATTAGCAAAAGAATTATGGATTAATGATTACCAGTTAGTGAATGTCCATGAAATTCCTGATGAAGAGTTTAAACAAAGGATATGGTCAGGGATATTAGAATTTTTTCTCAAGCATATACATGATAGGGAGTTATTAAAGAGATGGCAAGAAATATCAGATATACTGCCGGAATTAACCAAAATAACTATAGGATATGATTATTTAGAAATGATATTATATTATACATTGACGAAGATAGAGCAAGCTGATAAAATAAAACTAGAGAATTTATTATCAACAAAGTTAAATCCAGAAATAGGAACAAGGCTTATGAGAAGTTTAGCACAACATTGGCAACAAGAAGGGAAAGAAATAGGTATTCT
>NZ_CM000770.1:939896-946146 GCF_000160735.1 Rickettsia endosymbiont of Ixodes scapularis
GTAAGTACGATTTCTCCATTTGCCCAATTTTGTAAATTAGTATCACAAAGTATAGCAAATTGATTTAAAGCCATGGCCCAATTCTTAATAGGCATTGTCCATTTTTTAGAAGCATTTGTCAATGCTAAAAAGATTATTTTCTGAATCGATTTATCATCTGGAAATACCCCCTTATTTTTTATAATTTTACGAATTTGACGGTTAGTTGATTCAATAGCATTAGTAGTGTAAATCGCCTTTCTAATGTCTTCCGGAAAGCTAAAGAACGGAGCTATTCCAGACCAATTTCTCTGCCATATATCAAAAATAACTGGATATTTTTCATCCCATTTTTTAGCAAAATTTTGTAATTCTCTTAATCCCTCTGCTTCATTTATTGCAGAATAAACTGCCTTTAAATCAGCTGTTACCAATTTTAAATCTTTATATGATACGTATTTTACAGAGTTTCTTACCATATGAACAATACACAGTTGTACTGTGGTTTTTGGGAAAATGCTATTTATTGCTTCTGGAAAACCTTTAAGACCATCAACACACGCAACATATATTTGTTCTACACCACGATTCTTCAGTTCTGTTACTACTTGCATCCAAAATTTAGATCCTTCATTCTTGCCTATCCAAATACCTAATAGTTCCTTCTTGCCTTCTATATTCACGCCAATAGCTAGATAAACTGCTTTATTTATTATTATATGATTGTCTCTTGCCTTAACATGAATACAATCTACATTATAGGATATACACTATCAAGTGCTCTATTCTGCCACGCAGTAACTTCCTCTAAAATGCCATCAGTTACCTTTGATATTAACTCAGATGATACTTTGGTGGCATATAGTTCTTCTAAGTGCCCTTGTATTTCTCGAATAGTCATTCCCCTAGCATATAAAGATATTACTTTATCATCAAATCCTTCAAATCTCCTTACTCCTTTTGGAATTAGTTGAGGTTCAAATTCTCCTTCCCGATCCCTTGGCACTTCTACTATCAATTTACGACCCTCGGAATCTATTAGAGTCTTTTCATAATTGCCATTACGTCTATTATCTGACTCCTTGGTATTCTTAGAATGCTTCTCATAACCTATATGAGATTCCATTTCTTTTTCTAAAATCTTATTTACTATCTGCTTTTTAATTTCCTGAAATATTCCTTCTTTGCCAAATATCTCAGATGGATCACTTTGTGATAGTATTTCTGATACTACTTTTTCTATAGTCGGATTTGATACTTTACTCTTATTCTTCATATTAGCCTCATGTAAGTTGTTTTAACTAAAGAACCCTCAGCTATAAGCTGAGGGGTTATAAAGTGGAATCGATTAGAAATCGATCATCATTCACAGGTTCACCTTCCTGTTCATCAATATAGCGCTGTATCATTTCATCAGTTATATTACCTGAACTGACCGCCATATAGCCCCTAGCCCACAAATGATTGCCCCAAAATTGTTTTCTTAAATGAGCAAATTCTTGCAATAAAATTCTTGAGCTACTACCTTTTAAATACTGTACTAACTTGCTAAGAGATATTTGTGATTTATATGAGATAAACATATGCACGTGATCACATGATATTTTCCCTGAAATTATATATACTTCATGTTCCATACAAATCTGCCTTAGTAAATCTCTAGCCCTTTCCGCTACTTTGCCTATCAATGCTCTCTTCCTATATTTTGGTATCCATATAAGATGTACTTTTAAATCATACTGACTATGACTATTCTTTCTATAACTTCTCATGTTTCTTGATATAAATTCATTGCTAAAGCAATTTCATTATATCTTCCCTTCGCCTGAAGGCGAGGGATTTCTTATCCCCGAAGGGGGACATTAATTTTATTCTTAACTATTTTTATAACTTACACAAACTTTCTGACGCCCCCGTATTTCCAGATGATAAATCGATTCAGAAAATAATCTTTTTAGCATTGACAAATGCTTCTAAAAAATGGACAATGCCTATTAAGAATTGGGCCATGGATTTAAATCAATTTGCTATACTTTGTGATACTAATTTACAAAATTGGGCAAATGGAGAAATCGTACTTACACAAAAAATCTGACAGACCCGCTAATAATTTTTATATTTTTCTTTAGCCAATAGCAAAGTAAAAGTACTATTTAGACTCCCCTTAATTCAGGCTGTATTTAAGCCCTGTTATTCGATTAAAGCTGTGCGGGTAAACTAGAACTACCACCCATATCTTTAACTTCATCTGATGTAGAATTATGGCTTTCTCCTAGTGTGGGGTCAGGGGGGAGAGAAAGTTCTTGATGAGCTACTTCTTTTTGTATATGTTGTAATTCTTGTAATTTATTATCAATTAGTCCCTTTACTCCAGACTGTTCAAGTTCATTTACTTTCGAATGTACTAGGTATATTATTCCCTCAAAATCATATGATTCCTTTATTACTTTAGGTTCCATTAGAAGCGCAAATGCCTGTTTTAATATTTGAGAAAATTCCTGTTTTACTATTCCATTATCATCGTATAGTTCTACAGGTGTTTTGTTTCCTATAGAATATATCAAATCTAAATATGAAGTAACTTTATTTGTGTTAGTATCATAAGTTACTTTTTTAATAAGTAACTTAATTATTTGAGCATTGCCTCCCTTAACGGCAGTATATAATGCTGTATTTCCATTGTTATCGCCAGCATTTATAACCTCATGGGTCATTTTCCCAATAAGCCACTCAACTATTTTAATGTAACCTATGGTACTTGCAAGAGCAGTTGCAAAATGTAATATTGTTTGACCATTTATATCTGAGTCATTTAGCAATTTTGAGAAACTTGACTTATCTTCTGAATTTAATTTACTCTCTAAAAAATCTAGTAGTGCTATTGCTCCTTTTCCTTTATGGTTACCAAGTAACATATGGTGTAATATGTTTTTATTATTGCTATCACGCGAGTTTCGTATTAATAGAGGAACTGAATAGCTGATAGTAACTGGGTTACGAGGATATTAGTAATATTGTTTTTGTTATTAAATGTACTTAAAACTGCATAAATTTTTAGTAAATTGTCTTTTTTGACTATAACTATTAAATTGTAAAACTTGTCACACCTCTTACAAACCTTGAAAGGATAAGCATTATAGCATATTCATTAACCATAATTTAGGCATCTTAATACGAAACTCGCGTATATTAATGAACTTGGAGAGATTCAAGGTTTAAAACTAACGCCTGGCAACATAGATGATAGAGTGCCAGTGCCAGAAATAACCAAACGTATTACTGGATTGTTGTTTGGGGATAAATGCTATATAAAACAAGAACTTTTTGATGAACTATACGTCAGAGAGATCAAGTTGGTAACTGGGATAAAGAAGAACATGAAGAATAAACTTATACCATTAATTGAAAAAATTTTACTACGCAAACGCTCAATTATTGAAACAGTTTTTAGTGTACTAAAGGGGTTTTTGAACTTGAACATACAAGACATAGATCAATTTGGAATGCCTTCGTCCATATCTTATCTACTCTTGTTGCTTACTGTATGAAATCTAACAAACCAGCTATATCTAAAAATTATCTAATCCAGAATTGAGGTTTATTTAGTTTGTGTTCACCTCTTATGGACTGCAGCAATAAATCTCTAGAATCTTGTGCCTTAACATCCGTTTTTTCAACTTTTCTTAGATTTTTTGGTCCTGCTATTTCTCTCATTAAATCAGAAGTATCTATAGAAGGACGTGGTTGATTTTCCGGTTTTTTAACCGTAGTAGCTCCTACAGGCTTAGATAATGTCTCAGTCTGAACCGGAGCCATAGTAGGCATAGGCGGCGGTGGCGGAATGTTATTTTCCGGTAAAGGCGGAGGCGGTGTTACATTATTTTCCAAAGGTTTAGCTAGGGACGAATTTACTAATATTGGTTCTTTTTTTGAAGTCATGTGATTTGTAAGATTACTTACTATCTTTTGTAACTCCTCATTGTCAGATAACTTTGCAATTATATCATTAATATTTCTTTCTTTATTTTCAATTAATTCCTCAAATTTATGCTTCGTTTTATATAATTGTTCATCAATCTTTCTAATTGTTCTAGTATTACTTTCTTTGTTTTTTGCTAAAACCTGCTCATTATTATTTACAAAAACATTTTTAACATTTTGCCAAATATTATTTAACTTTTCAAAAAATGTATAAGATATTTCTTCCCTAATTTCAGCAACCTGTTTTTGTATTTCTTTAAGTTCTTTGATATTAGAATTTTCGGATATTAAATTTTGGATGTTTTGTTTTGTAGCATTTAAAGAATTATATTGTTTCTCTAGTCCTTCAGCATTAATGCATTGTAAGGGATTTGTCATATGTAGAGTTGAGAATCTTTCAGGCTTCCTCTTATAACTAAAAAATACTTCCGATAATCTTTCTCTTTGATCTTTAGATAAATCTTTCTTTGTTAAATCCTTAAAATTTTTTTCGATTTCTTCTTGTAATTCTTGCTTTAAAGGTGCAGATTTTTCCGCTATATTATATATCTTATTATCAATATCTTTTAATATTTTATTATTATACTTTATTGCTTCATTTGTTAACTGTTCTTCACTTTTTATAAAAATATACTTTACATTAGAAACTGTTTTTACAAATCTTTTAAACCAAGGCAGCGATCTGTTATGTTCTTTTTCTAGTTCTTTAGTTTCATTTTGTATTTCAATTAAATCTTGCAACTTCTTATTTTGTTCGCATAATTCGTTTACTTGGCCTAATATAGTATTTAAAGCATTATTTTCTTGTGCTAATAATTTATTTATATCTATTTCTTTAGCCACGCCATACACCTACTATAAATTAATGTCGGCATTATAGTAAATTTCTTGTACAAAAGCAAAGAGAAAGTTAATGTATTTTTGATAAATAAAAAGTAGATAGACGAAGTTTAATTTGAAAAAGAGCAAGGAGTCTATAAGTCAAGGAACGCAGAGTATAATAATATGTGAGTATCATTGAGCTTATAAGACTTTGTGCTAATTTTTCAAATTAAACGAGTATAGTTAACGTAATTTTAAGGATGATAAGCCTATAAGAGCAAATATGACTGAAATAATCCAAAATCTTATTACGACTTTTGATTCTGCCCAGCCGTATTTTTCAAAATGATGATGAAGCGGTGCCATTCTAAATATTCTTTTTCCTTTAGTAGCTTTAAAGTAATATACCTGTAAAATTACGGATGCCGTTTCAATAACAAACAAGCCGCCGACTATAGCTAAAACTATTTCATGCTTAGTAATGATGCTAATAATACCAAGCACACCGCCAAGACTTAGACTACCAGTATCGCCCATAAAAACTTCTGCCGGTTGTGCATTAAACCATAAAAATCCAAGGCAGCTACCGACTAATCCCGCACATAACACCGTTAACTCTCCGGTATTCGGTATATAGGTTAGCTGTAAGTAGTTCGAGTAAATTAGATTTCCTACTAAATAACTTATTAAAGCAAAAGAACCGGCAGTAAAAGCAATAGGAACGGTAGCAAGACCATCAAGCCCATCCGTTAGATTCACGGCATTAGAAGAGCCAACTATAACAAATATAGCAAAAACTATATAAAAATAACCAAGATCCAAACTTAAATTTTTAAAAAACGGTACGTTAAGTAAATGACTTGGATTTTTATCGGTATATTCTAGTAAAACACATATGATTAAGCTAATAATTCCTTGCAGCAAAAGTTTACTTTTTCCTCTTACCCCGTAATGGTTATTTTTAGTTACCTTAGCATAATCATCCATAAATCCTATAATACCGAAACTAATAAAACCAAATAACGTAATCCAAATATATTTATTAGTTAAATCAGCAAGTAATAAAGTAGAAAGACAACTAGAAAAAATAATCATAATGCCCCCCATTGTCGGAGTACCTGCTTTTGTTTGATGCGATTCAGGTCCGTCCGAACGTATAGGCTGACCGTTTTTTTGAAGAGATCGCAGAAATTTTATTAATATCGGACCTGTTATAAAGCTAAGGCTTAGAGTTATAGTAATAGCAAGCCCGCTACGAAAAGTAATATAGTGAAATAAATTAGCTATATGTGAATTATGGATATGAGGAAGTAAAAGATTGTATAACATTTGTAGATTTAAATTAAAAAGTATATTTAAGGCATTATTGTGTGGCTAGAAAAACATACTCGATGTCATACCGTGGCTTGACCACGGTAATCCATCTTTTCACTAGACCCCGTGATCAAGTCACGGGTGACATTAAAGG
>NZ_CM000770.1:946646-947921 GCF_000160735.1 Rickettsia endosymbiont of Ixodes scapularis
TTTATTATTTATCTTATACTTTAAGTAGACTTGCTCTCCTAGATTCTCATATAAAACTAATTCTGCTGAAGTTTTAGATGATCTACCGAAGCTATGTATATCGGTGATAGAAAGTTTTTTTAATATCGATAATATTTTGTTATAGCAATTAGTATCGGCATTAATAACGGCAATATCATTTTTGCTAAAATTTTCAAAAATCTCACATTTAGCTTCTGCTATCTCTTCAAACGAGTTAAAAAATTCTAAATGAGCCTCCGAAATATTAGTAATCATAGCAATATTCGGCTTTAGTATTTGAACCAGCTCTCTTATCTCGCCTTTATGGTTCATGCCAAGCTCAAAAATAGCATATTCCGTATCATCAGCCATTGATGCAAGATTAATAAGTAATCCCAAGTGATTATTGAAGTTACCTCGGCTAGCAAAAATTAGACCTCTTATATAACTTGCTTCTAAAGGTAATTTGTACGTCAATCCGGTACTCACATCCTCACGTACTAAAGTATACGCTGCGGTGCTGCGTTCCGTGTTTCCTTCAAATTCCTCTTTATTAGCTTCGTTATATAAGAGGTCTAATGATTTATAGTTAGCCTCAGTTAGTAGTGTTTTTAAAGCTTCTTTGGTAGAAGTTTTACCGACGCTACCGGTGATAGCGATGAATTTAGCTTTTGAATTCTCTCGTTTATATAAAGCCATTTTTTGTAGAGCTTCAAAACAATCCTCAACTAAGATAATTTTATCTTTATCTGCTATATCTATTTGCTTGCTAACGATTACGGCTACTGCTCCTTTATCTATTGCATCTAGAACATAATCGTGACCGTCTCTATTACCTTGAAGTGCTATAAATAAGTCACCTTTTTTAACGTCTTGGGAGTTAAATTGTACTTCATTACAATTTATAAAATTAGAGATTGTTATACCTAGTGCTTTATTTAAAGTTTCAGAATTCCAAATCATGTGTTTTTGTTACTTATGTGTTGCTGTATGGACTTTAAAAAGCATTCCGTATCATCCCGTGGCTTGTCCACAGGATCCAGTAAAAAAATTATAAAATAATTTTTTCATATAAATCATGCCATTCTGGATTTTGAGACTCAATTAAATTTAATTTCCACTGTCTTTTATATTCTTTTAATAACTTTTCACGATTAATTGCAGCTATAATATTGTCATATTGCTCAAATAAACTAATTTATTTATGTTATACTTAGAAGAAATCCTTTGATATTTATGCTTATGCTCATAAATACGTTTTATAATATTTGAAGT
>NZ_CM000770.1:948421-956671 GCF_000160735.1 Rickettsia endosymbiont of Ixodes scapularis
TACGGTGGCAAAAAGACTAGCTCTATTTTACTATTTTGTAGATATTCTCTAACCTTTTTTGACCTACGATATCCCGCATTATCACATATCAGATAAATCTTACTTTTATCTTGATTATTTTCTTCCAATTTCTTTAAAAATTCAATGATATAATCGCCATTAACCTTAGGATTATCAGTTGTTACTACATTTAGACTTTTTAGATTAATTGCACCTATAATATGCTTACGTTTCCATCCACTAAAGCTTGGTAATGTTTTTACTGCATTCTTTCTAATCCAACCAAATCGAGCCCTAGTTTGATATTGTGGATGAACACTATCCATAAAATAAATACACTCATCACTTGCTAAATTATTTCTTAACAAACTATATTGAAGCTTAAATTCCTCTTGTTTATCTAAATCTATTTTTCCAGGAATTAACTTAGGTTTTTTATAACTAAAACCTAATCTGTGTAATAACTTTATTACACCAGCTAATGTATAGATTACTCCATATTGATTTTCTATATACAAACCTATATCTCTAGCATACACATAATTATTAGTTTCAAGGTGCTCTATTAATTCTTCTTCTTGATTTCTAGTAAGTTTACTACAACTACCACCATTTTCCGGCTTCAGCTTCTGATCATTATGATAATCTATTAAATGGTTCCTTATCCCTTCATCACTCAGTATTAACACTTTTGATATCTCACCAATACTATAGCCATCATCATACATAAGAACAGCTTTGATCCTCTGATCCTACCGTCTCTCTCCTGCTTATGACGACTCTTTAATTCTTGCTTTTCTATTATTGATAATTTTTTATATTCCATGATTACTTATTAGCATATTATCTCACTATAAGCAATGTTTCATTTACTAGAGGTATATACATAATATTGTTCATTATATTATTAAATTTCTGGATACCGGGGACAAGCCCCGGTATGACAATGTGTGCTTTTTTCGATCCATGCAACAACGCCGGTCAAGCTACGGGATGACAGGCTTTTATACACTTCCTTACAACCTCAGCATCATCAAAAGGTAATTTCTTATCGCCTATAATTTGGTAATTTTCATGACCTTTGCCGGCAATTAATAAGATATCATCTTGTTTTAAATTATTTATACCGTATTTAATAGCCTCTTCTCTATTTGCTATTTCTGTATAATCTGCTTTATCTATACCGCTTATGATTTCAGTTCTAATAAGCTTTGGGTTTTCATTGCGTGGATTATCATCTGTAATTATGATGGTATCGGCAAGTTTTGCGGCTATTTGCCCCATAATACTTCTTTTTGTCTTATCACGATTACCGCCGCAGCCAAAAACCACACTTAGCTTACTATCACGTAATTTAATATTTTTCAGCTCCGTTAAAGCTTTTTCAAGAGCATCCGGAGTATGGGAATAATCAACGAAAATATTAGTGTTGTCTATTCGCTCCATTCTGCCTTTTACCGGTTTAACTTGCGTTAGAATTTCGATGATTTTATTAAAATCAAATCCGGTATAATGAACACTAAGAGCAGCAATTAATAAATTACTAGCCTGAAAACTACCAATTATCGGGGTATTAAAATTATATTCTCTATTATTAAATGTAAAATTAATATTTTGTCCTTTTAAAGAACTGTTAATTCTAGTTATTTCTAAATCACCTTTTTTCCCAACGGTTATAAATTTAATATTATGATTATGTAGATAATCTTTAACAAACTCTATTTCTTCTATATCAGAATTTAATATTGCAAGACCGCTATGTAATAAATGATCAGTAGACATCTTTCCAAACTTCGCTTCTAGAGGTAATTTATACGTCAATCCGGTACTCGAATCTGCGCGATCGCTTGTATACGCTGCGGTTCTGCGTTCCGTGTCTCCTTTAAATTCCTCTCTAGAAGCGAATTTGGAAAGATGTCTAGTAAATAATTTCAGTTTGGCTAATAAATAATTTTCTTTTGTATGGTGATAATCTAGATGATCCTGACTAAAGCTAGTAAAACATGCGATATTTACTTTTATTTCCCCAAGCCTTGCTTGATCAAGACCATGGCTAGAAGCTTCAAAAGCTAAATATTCTATACCGTTTTCAGCTAAATTATGAGCAATTTTTCTAAAGCTTAAGTAGTCTAAAGTTGTTAATTCCGGTACATCATTTATAAGATTATCGCAGCCAAATATTTCTCCCCCTATCGTACCTATAGATGCTGTTTTTTTCCCAAGTAATGAATATGTTTGAACTATATAGGATACTACCGAGCTTTTACCATTAGTACCGGTTACGGCTGTTAGATTCTTTGGTTTTTTAGGATAGAATATTTCTATGGCTTCATATAAAGCTACTTGCACATCTTCTACGTAAATTACTTTATCTATAACAATATTTTTTTTATTGTCCGTAATTACTAATGCTGCCGCCTGATCTAAAGCATCCTTAATAAAATCATTTCCATCAACATTTTGTCCTTTAATCGCAAAAAAGACGTCTTTATCCTTAACGGTTTTAGAATTAATCGACAAACCTTTTACATTATGCTGTTGAAATAATTGCTTTAGGTTAGGGAGCATGTTTATATATTATTATATTTAATGTCATCCCAGCAACGGCGGGAATCCAGTAAAAGCACATTAGGTGTCATACCGTGGTCAAGCCACGGTATGACACAGTAGGCTTTGCCTCTCTTCGCAATGACACTTAAATTTCTATTAAATTCTAAAGTAGTTGATTTGCCTCAACAATTATATTTTTATCTACTAATTTCCTGATAAATACTAATTTATTGTCCGGCTTGATTTGTGCCTGATTAGAGTAAGCACTAACAAATTTTAAAATTTTATCAGTCATATCGGCATTTTTATAAAATTTAATCACAAACCCGTTATCTCCTGAATCTAAATTCTCAATATTTAACTTAAAGCATAATAGCTTTATTTTTACAATATCAAGTAAATTATTAAATTCAATCGGTAGTGAGCCGAATCTATCAATCATCTCATCTTTAAATTTCTCTACTTCTATCTCATTGCTTAAATTACCCATTCTTCTATATAGCCTAAGTTTAAGAGCCGAATCGGATACATAATTATCCGGAATAAAGACGGATAATCCCAAATTAATAGTCGGGATAAAGGGTTGTTCTGAAACAACCGGTTCATCTTTAAAGATAGCTATTTGTTCTTCCAGCATTTCTTGATAGAGTTCTGTACCCACTTCTTTAATTTGTCCTGATTGTTCTTCACCTATCAAATTACCGAAGCCCCGTAAATCCATATCATGGCTTGCAATAGTAAAACCTGAGCCTAAAGCACAACTATTTTGTATTATCTCTAAGCGTCTTAAGGACTGCGATGTCATCTTTTTATGACTTTCTACCGTTAGATAGGCATAGCCCCGCATTTTACCTCGGACCTATTCGACCACGCAATTGATATAGCTGACTAAGACCCAGCATATCGGCCTTATGTATGATCATGGTATTTGCCTCGGCTATATCAATTCCTGATTCTATAATAGTAGTTGAGACTAGTATATCGAATTTGCCGGCATAAAACTCGCTCATAACCTTATCAATTTTACTCGGAGTCATTTTTCCGTGAGCTATTTTATAGCTTAATTCCGGCAGGATTTGTTTTAATTGTTTTTCGATATCCTCTATATCTTTAATTCTTGGAACTACATAAAAGCTTCTTCCACCTCTAAAATGTTCGCGTAATAATGCATCTCTGATAATAACGGGATCAAACGGCATAACCGATGTACGAACTTCCAGCCTGTTTAGAGGCGGCGTTGCAATAATGCTAAGTTCTTTTAAACCGGTCATTGACATTTGCAGCGTTCGAGGAATCAGTGTTGCCGACATTGCAAGTACATGGGAAGAGGATTTTAGCGATTTAAGAAATTCTTTTTGACCGATACCGAAATGTTGTTCTTCATCGATTATTAACAATTTCAAATTAAAGAATTTTATATTTTTATGTAATAAAGAATGAGTGCCTATTATTATATTTATTTTACCGCTTTCAAATTCCGATCTTATAATCTTTGCTTCTTTAGAACTAACAACGCTAGATAATTGCTTGATATTTAAACCAAAACCCTTAAACCTTTCTATGAACCTTGAAAAATGTTGACTACATAAAATAGTTGTCGGTACAACTACGGCTACTTGAGGTAAATGTTCATTTAGAGATTTTGCTACCATAAAGACGACACGCATTACTACCTCTGTTTTACCAAACCCGACATCACCGCATATTAACCTATCCATTAACATACCGTTTCTTAGATCTTCTTTAATATCGTTTATAGCGGTTAACTGGTCTTCCGTTTCACTGAAAGTGAAAATTAGCACAAAAATTATCATATTCTTCAAGGTCAAATTCAACGGGAGCACTGCTATTAAGTTTCCTTTTAGCTGCTATTTGTATTAAATGCAGTGCTATCTTTTTTATACGGTTTTTAAGTTTCGCCTTACTTCTTTGCCATGAGACGCTGCCAAGCTTATCAAGCTCTGCATTATCATTGCCGTATTTTTTTATTACCTCTATATTTTCAACGGGTATATATAATTTATCATTACCGGCATATAGAGTCTTTAAAAAATCATGCAGTTTACCTTTGATTTCTAAAGCTTCCAGCCTTAAAAACCGCCCTATTCCATGATCTTTGTGTACTGCAAACTCACCTTCAGCTAAATTATCAAGCTCCAGCAAGATATTTTTAAGCTTTTTGTTAGTGTTTATAGAACTAGGTTTTTCTTCTAATAATTCGCTAGCGGTAATAAATAAATATTCTTTCGTATAAAAGCTTTGATTTAAAGGAATTATCCTGACATTTATTACTGAAGCCTTAGCCTCATCTAATTTATTTATCTCATTATATTTATATTCATAATTTTGGGTGATACTTTTAACTCTCTCAAGACCGCTTAAAGAAGCTGCACCTATTACGGTTTTTTTAGAAGAATGAGCTTTAATAATCTCAAATAATTTATCGGAAACCGTTTTCTTTTCTATAAAACTTGCAGAACTAATATTTTCAACTAAAGAACCCTCAGCTATAAGCTGAGGGGTTATAAAGTGGAATCGATTAGAAATCGATCATCATTCACAGGTTCACCTTCCTGTTCATCAATATAGTGCTGTATCATTTCATCAGTTATATTACCTGAACTGACCGCCATATAGCCCCTAGCCCACAAATGATTGCCCCAAAATTGTTTTCTTAAATGAGCAAATTCTTGCAATAAAATTCTTGAGCTACTACCTTTTAAATACTGTACTAACTTGCTAAGAGATATTTGTGATTTATATGAGATAAACATATGCACGTGATCACATGATATTTTCCCTGAAATTATATATACTTCATGTTCCATACAAATCTGCCTTAGTAAATCTCTAGCCCTTTCCGCTACTTTGCCTATCAATACTCTCTTCCTATATTTTGGTATCCATATAAGATGTACTTTTAAATCATACTGACTATGACTATTCTTTCTATAACTTCTCATGTTTCTTGATATAAATTCATTGCTAAAGCAATTTCATTATATCTTCCCTTCGCCTGAAGGCGAGGGATTTCTTATCCCCGAAGGGGGACATTAAGCTAGCCTGCTCGGAATTTTCATAACTAATTAATATAATAGACATCTTTCTAAACTTCGCTTCTAGAGGTAATTTAGACGTCGAACCGGTACTCGCATCCTCACGTACGCTTTTGTACGCTGCGGTGCTGTGTTCCGTGTCTCCTTTAAATTCCTCTCTATAAGCTGGTTTGGAAAGATGTCTATTATTTTTTTGTTCCAGTAATTCCGTTATTTCAGAAGCGGTAAAATATAAGCTAGTCGGTGAAAGGGTGGGATAGAAACTATTAAATTTAAGTTTATTTGCCTCTGACCTTGCCGAATAAAAATCGTTATAACTATGTTCAAATTCTAAAATGGCTTGTTTTGACAAAGTATCTAATCGTAAATCATTAGTAATATGAGTTGCTTCACAGTTGAATCCTGCTGATTTAAAAGCTTTGAACATTGTTTCAATTTGCCATCTTTGAGCATATATCTCAGCAGGATTTTTGATCTCATCACTATGTATTAAGACTGCAAGTTCACTCTTCTTATTTCTGATCCCTACTACATTAAATATTTCACCTTTTGTACCAATTCTACGTTGTGACAAACTCACATGCGATCCTATGGCTAGAGGGCGAAATAACTCTTGTATTTTAACCATTTTTCCCCTTGCATTACTGATATATTGTCTATTTTCTCTAACTCGAAAAACGTATCTTATTTGATTTGTTCTAAGCCAAGAGAGCCATTCCTTACCTATAAATTCTCTATCAGCGGTTAATGCTTCAATGCGGTTTTTGTCAAAAACTTCTAAAAAACACTCCATCAGATCAATACGCTCAATATAATCAGAGTTACCACACTTTTTATCACTTAGAAAATTCCAAAAAGGGGGATCGCTATACCATGAAAACTGACAGCTAAATATAAAATATTTATATGTCGTTTACCAAATTTCCAATTCGTTCTATCTAAACACAATACCCATTTTTGCTCCTGCTCAAACCCAGTCATCATGACTAACATAACAGGTAATACTCTCCATGATATTGAGATTTCAGAGATAAATCTTTGCATCCTTCTATACCATGAAGCTGCTTTAATCCCAGACGGCATTCTATTGCATAACAATGACATGTTTACTGTCCTGCTGTTAAGCATTGAAATGATAAATAATCCTAAACATTTTGCTCTTGATAAATTAAGCGAAATATGTTTTTGTAATAATTCGACTAGAGGGGCGGAATGATCTTTCATATGTAAACCAAGTTCTTTCCCCGTTATCATCATGAATTATCAGCAAAATTCAATCCTTTAGTCCTTACATCTCTAAAAATTGTCATGTAGTAAGGGAAATTTGGTAAACGACATATAAATATTTTATATTTAGCTGTCAGTTTTCATGGTATAGCGATCCCCCTTTTTGGAATTTTCTAAGTGATAAAAAGTGTGGTAACTCTGATTATATTGAGCGTATTGATCTGATGGAGTGTTTTTTAGAAGTTTTTGACAAAAACCGCATTGAAGCATTAACCGCTGATAGAGAATTTATAGGTAAGGAATGGCTCTCTTGGCTTAGAACAAATCAAATAAGATACGTTTTTCGAGTTAGAGAAAATAGACAATATATCAGTAATGCAAGGGGAAAAATGGTTAAAATACAAGAGTTATTTCGCCCTCTAGCCATAGGATCGCATGTGAGTTTGTCACAACGTAGAATTGGTACAAAAGGTGAAATATTTAATGTAGTAGGGATCAGAAATAAGAAGAGTGAACTTGCAGTCTTAATACATAGTGATGAGATCAAAAATCCTGCTGAGATATATGCTCAAAGATGGCAAATTGAAACAATGTTCAAAGCTTTTAAATCAGCAGGATTCAACTGTGAAGCAACTCATATTACTAATGATTTACGATTAGATACATTGATGCAAATATTGTCTATTGCATTTTGCCTAGCTTATCAAACTGGAGAGATTATAGTTTTAGATAAACCAATAGTTATTAAAAAACATGGTTATAGGCAAAATAGTATATTTCGTGTTGGATTAGATACATTGGTTAATATCTTGTATAATATTTCTACTCAATTAGTACGTTGGATACAGCTGTTGTCCTTGATATTCCAATATCCAAAGATGATAAAATGAAAAATTGTCATGTAGTAAGGCAGCCGCCGGAAATTTTTGTTGTAATATTCTACAGGAGTTTATATTTTTGCTATTTTGCGTAATTTATCAATTATTTCGGCATCTAGATAAGAAGGAGCAGAAGATTTATTATTAATCCAATTATAAAGATCATTATCATTTTGATCAAGTATTAAAGAATAGCTTCCAAGTTTTTTTTCATCCATTAAGGATAGGTACTTTTCGGCAAAGCTACCGAGTATATAATCCATTTCTCTGCAACCGCGATTTTTACTACGGTAAAAAAGTTTCTTTTGTAAAGAGTTTTTATTTAATTTATTCATCTATAACATCTTGCAAAATTTTTTTTATAATAATATTATTAAAATTATCAGATACCAAGATCATTTTAAAATGCTTTAATAATTAAGCACTCTAATAAATACCATTCTACATGGGTAAAATTCTATTAACTTTTATTATCAATAACAGCAAGAAAGCGTAAATATGTCGGTTCAAAATATCTGTTCTACAAAAGCTTATGATAT
>NZ_CM000770.1:957171-958914 GCF_000160735.1 Rickettsia endosymbiont of Ixodes scapularis
TAAGGAGAAATTTGAAGGAAACACGGAACACAGCACCGCAGCGTACACTTTAGTACGTGAGGATGCGAGTACCGGATTGACGTACAAATTACCCTTAGAAGCAAGTTATGCAAGAAGTTTGTTAATATTTTTTCTGTGCCGTTCAGGATATAGGTCATTTATCGCAGCAAATTTTATAACTAATATAGGTTATAAAAATTGTTATAATATTAGTGACGGCTTTGAAGGAAATAATCAAGACAAAGGTTGGAAACAAAATAACTTACCGTGGCAGTTTTAAGTGAGTACTAATCAAATAATTTTAACGGATCAAGGTGATAATTATGTAAATGTCTGGAGTCACGTGGCTCAAGATCTTTACAATCATTACGGTGAAACTCTATATAATAGCTGGTTTAGTAAAGTCAATTTTATAGAATCTTCATTAAATACCGTTATTCTTTGTGCCCCTACTAACTTTGTTAGAGATTGGATAAAATCCAAGTACTCTATGATCATATTGCAACTATTTCAACATTATAATAATACCATTAAGTCGATTGAAATAATTACTAAAGAGTTACCTGGAACAACCCAAACAGTTATAGAATTACCTACTAAGACTTTTGCCGATATTGGCAGCAGTGAACTTAATTCGGAAAATATCTTTTCAACCCTTGACGTACGTTTTACTTTCGATAATTTTGTGGTTGGAGCCCCAAATGAGCTAGCTTATGCAGCAGCAAGAGCAGTTGCGGAATCATCAGGTGCGGTTTCTGAGTCTAATCCGCTTTTTCTATATGGCGGCGTAGGGCTTGGTAAAACTCATTTAATGCATGCAATTGGTTGGTATATCAAGCAGAATAACCCAAGCCGCAAAGTTATATACATGTCGGCAGAGAAGTTTATGTATCAGTTTGTTAAAGCTCTGCGTAATAAAGAAGTAATCTCGTTTAAAGAGAAATTCCGCTCGGTTGACGTATTAATGATTGATGACATTCAATTTATTTGCGGTAAAGATAGTACGCAGGAAGAATTTTTCCATACTTTTAATACATTGATTGATAATAACCGTCAAATGGTTATTTCTTGTGATAGGTCGCCTTCAGATTTAGATAATATTGAAGATCGGATAAAATCTCGTCTTGGATGGGGCTTAGTTGCCGACGTTCATAGTACTACTTATGAGCTACGACTCGGTATTCTAGAATCTAAGATTGAGCAGATGAACGTTAAAATACCGAAAGACGTAATTGATTTTTTAGCATCTAAAATCGTTTCAAACGTTAGAGAACTTGAAGGAGCTTTAAATAAAGTGATAGCTCATTCTAATTTTACTTTAAAAGAAATTACACTCGAAAATACACAAAATATTTTAAGAGATTTATTACGTTCTAATGAAAGAATAATTACTGTTGAAGATATTCAGAAAAAAGTAGCTAGTCGTTATAATATTAAATTATCCGATATGTCTTCTTCTCGAAGATTACGAGAAGTTGCAAGACCGCGTCAAATAGCTATGTATCTTAGTAAAGCATTAACGCCGAAAAGCCTTGCAGATATCGGTAAAAAATTCGGTAAAAAAGACCACACAACGGTTATGCATGCTATTAAGAAAGTAGAAGAATTGCTGAAAAACGATATAGAACTAAGTGAAGAGATTAATTTGCTGATGAAAATATTGCAGAACTAAATGTCATACCGTGGTCAAGCTGGCTTTGTTGCATGGCTCGAAAAACCGACTCGATGTCATTCCCGCGAAAG
>NZ_CM000770.1:959014-960553 GCF_000160735.1 Rickettsia endosymbiont of Ixodes scapularis
CAACAAAGCCAAAACGTCGCAGGAATGACATAGGTATATACCAAATGCCCTTAAAAAATGATTCAGTAAAAGAAATTTTTTCAAGATTATCCGGAAAATACCGGATTAACAGAATTATAGATAATCATGGTTACGGCGAAGGGGTAGCATATTTCCTATCTGAAAGTTTAAATGAATTAATCTATAAAGAGGAATTGCAAATTCACTATAACGACTACGATTATCAAATCCACGCTAATAAAGAATATAGATATATTTTTAAGAATAGTAATATTACAAAATATTTTATTGCTCCTGAAAATAGCTTATTTTATCGTTTAGATTTTATAAATAATTCAAGAGCTACAGGTAGTCATCTATGTGATAAAGATCAATATAATGTACCTAAATACATATTTAGTTTTATTGCTTGAATGGTATATGTATCAATCTCAACCTACCGGAGTCTCTTATATTGATGCAACATCTTTAGCAATTTGTCATCCAAAAAACGCGAGTTTCGTATTAAGATGCCTAAATTATGGTTAATAAATATGCTATAATGCTTATCCTTTCAAGGTTTGTAAGAGGTGTGACAAGTTTTACAATTTAATAGTTATAGTCAAAAAAGACAATTTACTAAAAATTTATGCAGTTTTAAGTACATTTTATAACAAAAACAATATTACTAATATCCTCGTAACCCAGTTACTATCAGCTATTCAGTTCCTCTATTAATACGAAACTCGCGTATAACAACAAATCTGGTCCTAAAAGTCGACTGAACAGAAGTGAGGTAATAACAATTATAATAGGCTACTGGCAGTCATCTTATGATTGTTTTAAGAATTATTGTCTGAAGCAAATATGAATTCATCATCAAAGAGATTTTCAATTAATAAGTTATAGTCAATTTATAAAAATAATAGGTCCACATTTACCACTATTAGTACTAATATTCAATTCTATTTTGGATCAGTGTGACGGACTCTCTTTTGTAGATTCAAGTAGTATAGAGGTATGTAAGAGATACCGTATTTCAATGAATAAAGTGTTCGCCGGCATAGCAGCAAGCAGTAAGACAACAAAAGGTTGGTTCTATGGACTTAAACTACATCTAATAATTAATAGAGCCGGTGGTATAGTTAAAGCATCTTTTAGCCCTGGCAATAAGGATGATAGAAAACAGCTGGAACTGATAATCAAAAATCTTTTTGGTAAAGTATTCGGAGATCGTGGTTATATTTCGCAACAATTATTTCTACAACTTTTAGAGCAAGGAATTTTTATGGTAACTAGGGTAAAGAAAAATATGAAAAATCTTACTACATGTCTATGTTGGATAAAATATTATTGCTTAAAAAAGCATTAATAGAATCTGTGTTTAGTAAAATTAAACTATTGGGGAAGTTTGAGCATTCAAGGCATAGATCAGTTACAAATGCCTTTGTGCATATGGTTGCAGCACTGATAAATTATCAAATGTCTGATAATAAACCTTCTATTACATCTCTCTTGATATGCTAAATCCTATGCTATATTAATTCGAAACTCGCGTAA
>NZ_CM000770.1:960653-965709 GCF_000160735.1 Rickettsia endosymbiont of Ixodes scapularis
TCACTATGTATTAAGACTGCAAGTTCACTCTTCTTATTTCTGATCCCTACTACATTAAATATTTTACCTTTTGTACCAATTCTACGTTGTGACAAACTCACATGCGATCCTATGGCTAGAGGGCGAAATAACTCTTGTATTTTAACCATTTTTCCCCTTGCATTACTGATATATTGTCTATTTTCTCTAACTCGAAAAACGTATCTTATTTGATTTGTTCTAAGCCAAGAGAGCCATTCCTTACCTATAAATTCTCTATCAGCGGTTAATGCTTCAATGCGGTTTTTGTCAAAAACTTCTAAAAAACACTCCATCAGATCAATACGCTCAATATAATCAGAGTTACCACACTTTTTATCACTTAGAAAATTCCAAAAAGGGGGATCGCTATACCATGAAAACTGACAGCTAAATATAAAATATTTATATGTCGTTTACCAAATTTCCAATTCGTTCTATCTAAACACAATACCCATTTTTGCTCCTGCTCAAACCCAGTCATCATGACTAACATAACAGGTAATACTCTCCATGATATTGAGATTTCAGAGATAAATCTTTGCATCCTTCTATACCATGAAGCTGCTTTAATCCCAGACGGCATTCTATTGCATAACAATGACATGTTTACTGTCCTGCTGTTAAGCATTGAAATGATAAATAATCCTAAACATTTTGCTCTTGATAAATTAAGCGAAATATGTTTTTGTAATAATTCGACTAGAGGGGCGGAATGATCTTTCATATGTAAACCAAGTTCTTTCCCTGTTATCATCATGAATTATCAGCAAAATTCAATCCCTTAGTCCTTATATCTCTAAAAATTGTCATGTAGTAAGATGTTGGATAAAATATTATTGCTTAAAAGAGCATTAATAGAATCTGTGTTTAGTAAAATTAAACTATTGGGGAAGTTTGAGCATTCAAGGCATAGATCAGTTACAAATGCCTTTGTGCATATGGTTGCAGCACTGATAAATTATCAAATGTCTGATAATAAACCTTCTATTACATACTCGCGTATAATAGATATAAATAAATTAGAACCAAAAGAAAATATCGATAAATTTAATAAATTAGTCAATCAAGATATGCAGGCTTTTTCAGCAATTCAAGAAAACCTGGAAGAAATGAAAGAACAAGGTATAGCATAGGCAATTAAGATAGTGATATTAATAAAAGGATATGGTAAAGTAATTAACGCGAGTTTCGAATTAATATAGCATAGGATTTAGCATATCAAGAGAGATGTAATAGAAGGTTTATTATCAGACATTTGATAATTTATCAGTGCTGCAACCATATGCACAAAGGCATTTGTAACTGATCTATGCCTTGAATGCTCAAACTTCCCCAATAGTTTAATTTTACTAAACACAGATTCTATTAATGCTTTTTTAAGCAATAATATTTTATCCAACATAGACATAAGTTTATTTTTCATATTTTTCTTTACCCTAGTTACCATAAAAATTCCTTGCTCTAAAAGTTGTAGAAATAATTGTTGCGAAATATAACCACGATCTCCGAATATAGCTTAAGCAGGTAAGGTAGTTACTTTTTGTAATACGTGATAAGCAGCATCAAAAAAATATGTAAAGTTACTAGTATCTTTTCTAATTTGATGTTTAATTTTAAACCAATAATGTTCTATAGGATTAAGGTCAGGACTGTAAGTAGGAAGGAATAAAATACTTGCCCCTACCGATTCAATTAATTCTTTTACCTTAGAGTTTTTATGAAAATTAATATTATCCATTACTACGACTTGTCCTGCCCTTAATTCTTTAATGAGTATATCCTTGACATACGTCTCAAAAATAGCTTTATTACAATTGCCTTCAAATATTAGAGGTGCTACAATATTGCTATTAAATAGGCCAGCAATCATACTAATTCTGTGTTTGTGCTGATAAACTTTTTCACCATAACATCTTTCTCCTTTTGGGCTCCAGCCATGTTCTCGACACGCATTATCTTCTATTCCTGATTCATCCAAAAACACTAGTTTATCTTTGTCTATGGTGGTTATCTTTTCTATAAACTCATTTCTTAATTTATGATTTCTTTTGGGATGAAGAAAAGTTTTTTTATAGCTGTAACCAACTTTTCTAATCATGTTTATTATAGTTCTTGCTGACACTTTACTAGGATACAAGATGGCTAGCTCTCGACTGCTTTTATCTTTATTAGATTCCAAAAATTTTTTAAATCCTTCCATATCTGTTATTTTATGACTATGCCCTTTTTGATAGCCAGTTTTTAATTGAACATCTCCTGTTTCTTTCTTTAATTTCTTCCAATCATATATTACTTTACGGCTGATATTAAATACTTGACTTGCTTCTATTATTCTTTTCCCTGACTCAATATATTGAATCACTCCCTTTCTTAAATCATATGAATATGGACTTGGCATAACTATTTTCTAATTACTTTACCATATCCTTTTATTAATATCACTATCTTAATTGCCTATGCTATAGTAGCATTATTGCAAATTTTGCTCCATTACTCGAGAGCAGCAATCCTGCACTTGTTAACGGTGCTAAAAGAGTATTGGCAGAGCTAAATCCTGGATATTTAACGGAACACGGATGGGGAGAAAGTATAGCATTAGAATTACAAAGAGTAGCCAAACCTAAGCTATGACAAAGAATAGTAAGTGCTATTACCGGTACAGATTATGCTCAAAAAAATATAGATAAAGCAGTCGCTAACTTTGAAAAAAGTAATAGTTTGTATATAGATATGAAAAATTTGTCGGAAGAACTACAAAGAGAAAAACAAGCACCAAATAAAGGAAACAATATTGTAACAGTAAAAGAGCTAAAACAAGTAGCAACCCAAAGCTATAAGTCTTCTATATCAACCCCTATATCTCATGTTGAAAACCTTAATATAAAGTAGAGAGAGTAGGCAACAGTCAGGGCATAGTAAGTAGTGATTTATATGATAATATAGTTGCAAATTTTTAAGAAGTTTGATAATTTAGTTCATTATATCAAATAACTTAATAATGAGTATTATATGGCAGAGATTATAACTAATATAGATGATACTATTGAAAAAATTAAAAAAAACGATTAAGTAACTGAGATATCGGCTGCAGTAAAAGGTAAAATAGTTGATATAAAAAACGTAGATAGTAGATTAGATACTTTGAATAAAAATATTGTTACTCCCAATCCTATTCAACAATATTTACAATCTGAAGAATATATCACTAGTACGCTTGAAGTACTTGCCAGTAAAATTATTAGTGAAGTTGTAGAAAATAAAGATATACAAAAATTAGTAGATAATCTGCATATCAATTTAGGACAAGATACAAAACTAATACCTAGTGCAGCAGATAAGCTAAAGTTTGATGTCGCAAGGGCTGAAGCAGCACTTAAGGGTTTTGTACTTTCTCTAAATAAAGGAGGACCTTTTGATGAATTATCATTTATGGGTATAGAAGATGAAGAAGAAATCTTTGCCAATCCTATAAGAGCAACTAAAGAAGCATTAATAGCCGTAAGCGGAAATTCTATACCTAAAGAGCAATATGCACAGGCTGTAAAAGATAAAGCTATAGAAATCTTAAAACAAGATCCTAAAAACACTCCGGAAAAACTTGAGAAATATGAAAAATTTATTATTCAAGGAGATAAAAACCAGAAATTTAATAAAGATAGTAAGCAGTTTATCCCAAGAGTAAATCAATTATCTCAAGCGGAATTTAAGGAATTACAAAAGGCAGCCACTAATATGGTGCAGCAGATTAGTAATAGATTAGAAAAAAATAATAAAATTAGTAAGCAATTAGAACAAACTATTATACTTACTAACTCATCAGGCATAAAGAATCCTGAAATAATAATAAGGGAACTAAAGAACCCTCAGCTATAAGCTGAGGGGTTATAAAGTGGAATCGATTAGAAATCGATCATCATTCACAGGTTCACCTTCCTGTTCATCAATATAGTGCTGTATCATTTCATCAGTTATATTACCTGAACTGACCGCCATATAGCCCCTAGCCCACAAATGATTGCCCCAAAATTGTTTTCTTAAATGAGCAAATTCTTGCAATAAAATTCTTGAGCTACTACCTTTTAAATACTGTACTAACTTGCTAAGAGATATTTGTGATTTATATGAGATAAACATATGCACGTGATCACATGATATTTTCCCTGAAATTATATATACTTCATGTTCCATACAAATCTGCCTTAGTAAATCTCTAGCCCTTTCCGCTACTTTGCCTATCAATACTCTCTTCCTATATTTTGGTATCCATATAAGATGTACTTTTAAATCATACTGACTATGACTATTCTTTCTATAACTTCTCATGTTTCTTGATATAAATTCATTGCTAAAGCAATTTCATTATATCTTCCCTTCGCCTGAAGGCGAGGGATTTCTTATCCCCGAAGGGGGACATTAAATAAGTTAGATTCTACTTATCTAACTGAAAATAGTACTAAAATAGCCACTGAATTAAAAGATATTAATGATAGAGGCACTTCTTTATGGGGAAAATTTAAGCAGATATTTACAGGTAGAAACTATTTGGAAGAAAGATTAGGAAAAGTTGTAGATAAATATATTACTCTGAGTGATGGATATGTAGTGAAGACAATTAATGATAAAATCTTTTCAAACGCTTTAACAAATCCTGAAATTGCTGAAGGTCTAACAAAATTTTTAAATGAAAATAAAGATAAAGCAGCAACTAATCCTAAATTTAAAAATTTAATTCCTGTTACGGGTGAGCCTATTATAGTTCAACCGCAACAAGTTAATAATTTTAATTTAGCAGAATTAAGAAAAATCAATCCAATAGCATTTGATAAAACCATATTTGAAGATTTAATAAAACTAAGAAGCTCTAATATAAAACCCCCGCAAACTACTCCTAATACTTCTACTAAAAATCAAGAAGCAGTACGAAGAAGGGGTTAAATTTTAATATAACTTCATCATTGTGAGGAGGCTTTGTTACATTGCTTCTATGTCATTCCTGCGAGGCATTGTTGCATGGATACCGAGTCGTCATTGCGAG
>NZ_CM000770.1:965809-969655 GCF_000160735.1 Rickettsia endosymbiont of Ixodes scapularis
GGAGCGTGGCAATCCAGTAAAAAATTCTGTAAATCAGAATTTTTTTTAATTATTTTTTCTAGATTTGCGCGCCGCTTCGCTCCTCGCAATGACGACTCGGTATCCATGCAACAATGCCTCGCAGGAATGAAATCAGAACATAAAGATTTAGGTGAGATGCTTAAATACTCCTCTTTCCATAGCTCGTTATAAAGAATAGGGGCGATATTACCGCCTGAGATTAGTACTAGTAGTTTTTGAGGTTTGGATTGTGTTTTTAAAAAATTTATTACTGAAACCATATTTATACTACTTGACGGCTCGCATATAACTTTAAGTAAATGAGTAAGCCACGCCGTCCAGTAATATATTTCATATTCTTCTGCTAAATAAAAATGATCTAGCTTTTTCAGATATTCAAATGTACGAGCCGATACGTTCAAGGTTTTAAGACCGTCCGCAATAGTATTCGGAGCATAATTAAATCTATATATTTTATTATCTTTAACAGATAAATAAGCATCATTGGCATTTAAAGGTTCTGAACCTATTAACAAGCTTGTCGGTGATATTAATTCCTTGGCAAGATATGAGCCAGAAATTAAACCGCCGCCGCCGCAAGAGGCAAAAATAGCATTAGGACTAAAGCCTAGCTGCTGTAATGCTTCATAGCATAACGTGCCTGCTCCTGCTATTGTAGAATCACTATCGGAAGGATGCATATAGTAAAATCCTTGCTTTTCATCTTCTTTTGCTTTTTCTTCCGCTTCTTGTCGAGTATCTGTATATATAACTTCACCTCCGTAATAAAGAGCTGCTTGCTGTTTTACTTTTGAAGTATTTAACGGTAAATAAATCCTTGTTTTAATACCGAATAATTTACTTGCATAAGCAAGACCAATCCCATGGTTACCCGTACTATAACCGACTATTTTATCAGGTAATTTCCCTTGCTCTTTTAATTCTAATAAATGATTTAACACTCCTCTAACTTTAAATGCACCGGTTTTTTGTAATGATTCAACCTTAAAAAAAATCTCATGACCGAGCATCTTATTTAAGCTTTCAGAGTGAACGATCGGAGTTAAATGTAGATATTGTTTTATTCTATTATGTGCGGCTGCTACATTTTGAGGAGGTTGTGGTAATAAATTCATAAATATAATTAATAATGGTAGCTTGAAATCAGATTGATACTATATTATATAGTTAATAATTAGAAATTTTAAAAGGTATTAATTGATGAATAAAAAATCCCTCCCATTAATGGCACTGAGAGATATGGTAGTATTCCCAGGAGTAATCGCTCCTATTTTTGTGGGTAGGCAAAAATCGCTGCAAGCACTTTCTCATACTACCATTTCCGAGGAAGATAATAATAAATATATTTTAGTAACTTTACAGAAAAAATTTGATCAAGAAAACCCTAGTAAACATGAACTTTATAACACAGCTATACTTGCTAAGATTATCCAAATAGTGAAACTGCCTAATAATAAGGCAAAAATCTTAATAGAAGCAGTAGCAAGAGTAAAGCTAAGCAATATCAAAGGCGCAGAAGCTTTTGAAGCAAATTACGAAATTATTCCGGATGAAGAAATATTTGACGTTAATAACATGCGTTCATTAGTGGATAATGCAGTACAACTATTTAGTAAATATGTGATTAATGATAAGAAAGTTAATGCGGAAATTATTGAAACTATCAATAAAGAAATAAGTAATAGCACTAATTTCATAAATATTATAAATATATTAGCTTCACATCTGATAACTTCACTTGAGGTCAAGCAGCATTTATTAGAAGAAACTAGTCCTTTTAAGCGTATCACTACGGTTATTAGTACGCTTACTTCCAATACAGTAAATTCAGAAACCGAGCAGGCATTGCAGCAAAGAGTAAGAAAGCAAATCGAAAAAACGCAGCGTGATTATTATCTGCACGAACAAATGAAAGCTATTCAAAAGGAGCTTGATGAAGATAAATCGGAACTTGCCGATATCGAGAAAAAAATTAAAAGTTTAAAATTATCTAAAGAAGCTAAAGAGAAAGCAGAATCAGAGCTTAAAAAACTCCGTAGTATGAATCAAATGTCGGCAGAGTCGGGAGTGACGCGTAATTATCTTGAGACTTTGCTAAGTTTGCCTTGGGGTAAGCATGATAATAGTAAAATAGATATTAACCAAGCCGAGAAAATTTTAAATCGTGATCATTTTGGACTCGAAAAAGTTAAAGAACGAATTATAGAATATTTAGCGGTATTACAGCGTTCAAGTAAAATTAGAGGACCTATATTATGTTTAATCGGTCCGCCAGGGGTCGGTAAAACTTCACTTGTAAAATCTATTGCCGAAGGAATGGGTAGAAAATACACTAAATTTGCTCTCGGCGGTGTTAGAGACGAAGCAGAAATCAGAGGGCATAGAAAAACTTACCTTGGATCAATGCCCGGTAAAATTTTAGGTCAACTTAAGAAAGTTAAGACTAGTAACCCTGTAATGCTACTTGATGAAATCGATAAAATTAGTTCTGATTTTAGAGGTGATCCGATATCCGCTTTACTTGAGGTATTAGACCCTGAGCAGAATAGTCACTTTGTTGATCATTATTTAGAAGTAGAATATGATCTATCAAATGTAATATTTATTGCTA
This sequence comes from Rickettsia endosymbiont of Ixodes scapularis, assembly GCF_000160735.1. NCBI lineage: Bacteria > Pseudomonadati > Pseudomonadota > Alphaproteobacteria > Rickettsiales > Rickettsiaceae > Rickettsia > Rickettsia endosymbiont of Ixodes scapularis. The sequence goes on from NZ_CM000770.1 coordinate 968,442, forward strand.
CTGCTAACTCTCATGATTTACCTAGAGCTTTAAGTGATAGAATGGAAAAAATATATATTTCCGGTTATGTAGAGGAAGAAAAGCTCCAAATCGCCAAAAATTATTTAGTGCCGAAACAATTTAAAATGCATAAAATTAAGAAAGATGAAATTACTATATCCGAGACGGCAATTTTGGATTTAATTAGATATTATACCAAGGAATCAGGCGTAAGAGCTTTAGAACGTGAAATAGGGGCATTAACTAGAAAGGCATTAAAGCAAATTTTAGCAGATAAAAGTGTTAAGCATATTGCCATAGATAGTAATAATCTTGAAGAATTTTTAGGGGCTAAGAAATATAATTTCGGGCTTGCCGAGAAAGAAGATCAAATAGGAAGTACTACGGGACTTGCTTACACCGAAGTAGGCGGGGAGCTTTTAACTATAGAAGCTTTAGCATTTCCAGGGAAAGGTGAAATAAAGACCACCGGAAAACTCGGTGATGTTATGAAAGAATCGGCAATGGCTGCCTATAGTTGTTTTAGAAGCAGAGCAACAAATTTTGGATTAAAATATGACAATTATAAAGATTTTGATATTCATATTCACGTACCGGCCGGAGCTATTCCAAAAGATGGACCGTCTGCCGGCTGTGCTTTGTTTACGACTATTGTTTCGTTGATGACTAAAATACCCGTACACCGCACCGTGGCAATAACAGGCGAAATTACTTTAAGAGGAAATGTTTTACCTATCGGTGGTCTTAAAGAGAAGTTACTTGCTGCAAGTAGGGGAGGTATTAAAACTGTGTTGATTCCTGAGGAGAATGTTAAAGACTTAAAAGATATACCGCCGAATATAAAAGAAAGCCTAGAAATTATATCTGTGTCAAATATTGATCAAATACTTAAGCATGCTTTGGTAGAAACACCGATAAATAAATAGAGATTTGTTAATAGTCAAAATATCATATATTAAATTGTGTCAGCTACTCAAAGCGGCTTATCCGAGGTAGTAAAATCCATGACTACAATAAAAGACAAAACAGCTTAGTTTATCTTTCTTCTTTCCAACTTTCATTTAGCAATTCCTTTAAACTTAATTCTAAATAACGCGAGTTTCGTATTAATAGAGGAACTGAATAGCTGATAGAAACTGGGTTACGAGGATATTAGTAATATTGTTTTTGTTATAAAATGTACTTAAACTGCATAAATTTTTAGTAAATTGTCT
>NZ_CM000770.1:971655-973706 GCF_000160735.1 Rickettsia endosymbiont of Ixodes scapularis
GGTTTTTATTGCTAATTGGTAAAAAAGACCGACTAATCCAATATTCAGCAACTTTACAAAAATCATCGACAAAATAAAATAATGCGGTAATATCTTTCTTCAAGGGGATATTCTTGTTTTTTTGCTAAAAACTTATATAGAATATCTTCTATCCCTTGTAAATACTTCCATTCCTACCTCTTTTAATCCAGAATTCGGGTTTTTAGTTGTAAAAAAACAATTGTTTTTTAGTTTTTAGGTTTTGTGAACAAAATACAAATTATTTAAAAAACTCCGGTTTAAATAACATAAAGCTATCCTGAGATGATGTAGGTAATGGAGTTAAATTATATTGCGGATCGAAAGCGTTCCCATAAATTTTTTCTATTTTTTGGAGCGAATTTGGAGATTTTAAAGCCAATAATATTGATTTTAAAATAGTAAAAATTGCTATATACGGATCGGTTTCGGGGGAAGATAAGCGATGTTCTAAACGTTTTGGAAAAGAATTTGGAATTCTTACGGCTACGCTTCTATTATTTCCACCGTACGATATATGTGTAGGAGCCATAAATTTTTTATTTATCCGTGAATAATCTAGAGTAGTCGGCATAAAAGCAAGTAGGGTGTCTAACATATAGTGACATAGCCCTTGTGCTGCTAAAATTATATAATAATCATTGAAATCGGAATTAAAATTAATATGAAAATGCATACTATTACCATAATCATCCAAAAACGGCTTAGGAGAAAAATCTATATAACCGTTTAACTGCTGTGCCATTTTTTTTAAAATAGTTTTAATCTCTAATATATTTTTTATATATTGTATTAAGTTTACAGAAGGAGGGAGATCTATTTCAAATTGGTTATTGCCTTTTTCTTTTTTTATTTTAGAAATTTTAAATCTAGCTAAGTATTTTCTTGAAAGTATTTCAAATTTAGCTATATCAATATTGTGGCTTAAATAAAACTCTATTTCTACGCCGATAATAGGGATTAGGTTATAGTCTTGATGAAATTGTGCTATTATTTTTTCCAGCTGTTTATTTTTTTGTAAACGACCAGATAAAGTATTAATAAAACTATTATAATTAATATGGGGTATTTTCATGGAAGGATTAATAAACGGATCAGTTTATTATAAAATTTTTGATAAAACATTCAATAATTCTAGTCATAGATATATAAAAAAAAATAACTCTATAAATGAAACAGAAATAGTTGAAAACAAAAAATCTATTACTACTTATTTTAAAGCACAAGATATTTTAATTTTAAACCAAGTACATGGCAATCAAATTGTTAATACTGATGAGTTCATAATTGCCGTACCTGAGGCAGATGGAAGCATTACAACTAAGAAAAATTTAGTATTAGCGGTACAATCGGCAGATTGTGTACCGGTATTACTTGCAAGCGGCGACGGTAAAATAATCGGAGCGGCACATGCAGGTTGGAAAGGAAGTATAAATAATATTATTAGTAATATAGTTACTAAAATGACAGAAAAAGGAGCAAAGAATTTAATAGCAGTGATAGGTCCTGCTATAGCTCAAAGTTCATATGAAGTTGATGATGAATATTATAAAGCTTTCTTAAGTAAGGATATTAACAATAAACAGTTTTTTATAAACTCTATAAAAGAAAATCATTATATGTTTGATTTACCGGCTTTTGTAGAGTTAAAACTTAAAGAAGCAGGCGTCAAAGATATAAAAAATATTGCTGAAGATACTTACACAAATCCGTTAAAATATCCAAGTAAAAGATACTTATATCATTTGCGAGAACCTTATAATCAGAATATATTATCAGCTATCATAATTAAATAATGGCATTGCTAAATAAATATTGATGGTTTGAAAAAGCTAAGTCATTCTAATAATCTTAGTATTTTAAACTGGATCCCGCGATCAAGTCGCGGGATGACACTGGAAAAACTGACACACGCAACAATGCTCGCTCGCAATAACGATATCTATCTTTATTTAGCAATGCAAAATAACTCTTCATTTATCCGGAGTATATTAATGAATCAAGAGAAACATTACTATCAAATAGTTTATGCA
>NZ_CM000770.1:977706-989247 GCF_000160735.1 Rickettsia endosymbiont of Ixodes scapularis
AACTCTGTAAAATACGTATCATATAAAGATTTAAAATTGGTAACAGCTGATTTAAAGGCAGTTTATTCTGCAATAAATGAAGCAGAGGGATTAAGAGAATTACAAAATTTTGCTAAAAAATGGGATGAAAAATATCCAGTTATTTTTGATATATGGCAGAGAAATTGGTCTGGAATAGCTCCGTTCTTTAGCTTTCCGGAAGACATTAGAAAGGCGATTTACACTACTAATGCTATTGAATCAACTAACCGTCAAATTCGTAAAATTATAAAAAATAAGGGGGTATTTCCAGATGATAAATCGATTCAGAAAATAATCTTTTTAGCATTGACAAATGCTTCTAAAAAATGGACAATGCCTATTAAGAATTGGGCCATGGCTTTAAATCAATTTGCTATACTTTGTGATACTAATTTACAAAATTGGGCAAATGGAGAAATCGTACTTACACAAAAAATCTGACAGACCCTTGTAATACTGTGCATAAACTTCCATAATCTCTCAATTGGGTTAAGATTTGGACTATATGGTGGCAAAAATACTAGCTCTATGTTACTATTTACTAGGTATTCCTTAACTTTCTTGGATTTGTGGTAACTAGCATTGTCACAGATTAAATATATTCTTTCCTTGTCACTATTCTCCTCTTCCAACCTTTGTAGAAAATTAACTATCTGCTCCCCATTTATTTTGGGGTTCTCTGTCCTTACTAACTGTAAATCAGCTAGGTTAATAGCACCAATCATGTGCTTTCTTCTCCAGCCACTGAATGTCGGTAAGGTCTTATTTTGGTTCTTTCTTATCCAACCACACCTTGCCCTTGCTTGATACTGAGGATGAACACCATCCATAAAATATATGGCTTCCTTATCTCTAAGATTCCCTTTTAGTAAACTGTAGTTTAACTTAAATAATTCTTGCTTGTCAAAATCCAGTTTAGCCGCTACTACTTTCGGCTTCTTGTACACAAATCCCAGTTTGTATAGTAATTTTGTTACTCCCGTTATCGTATATGTCACACCATATTTGTTCTCAATGTGATGCATGATATCTTTAGCATAAACATCTCTCCTATCTTTGTAACCCTTCATTTACGAGCAGTATACTACAACTTATTCAAATAATCATAAACCTTATAAAACTACTGAAATCAGGAATGAACATAATAAATGTTACGGTGAAATACGTGAAGAAACAATAAAAACACATATAAAATTTAGATTAAATAAACATTATCCAATAATAATTATAGAATATAGATCTCTTTCTCTTCCTGATAAAATAATCCCTGGCTGGTCTTTTGATTTTAAGTTTGTTCTTAGCGGTCCTAACGGCGATAAGATGGAGGCAAAAGATAATGCTTATCTAGGAATTAATTATAATCTTGAAGGTAAAATATGTAAATTAACTGTACCAAATCCTCCCGTAGTTTCTCAAAACCCTCTTTGGCCTGCTTTAGTCATGTATCATGGTCAGATTTATACATTACCTGTAAATAGTGGACACTATAACTACATAACGCGAGTTTCGTATTCAAAAAGTCGCTGAATAGCTGATAGTAACTGGGTTACGGGGATCTTGATAATACTGTTTTTGTTATAAAGTGAGTACAAAATACAAATTGCTAATTAAAATATGGTATTTATAGTATTAGAAAAAAGTTTATAGGTTATTGAAAAAACTTTAAGAGCAATAACCTATGATAATGGATTTTACAGAAATATTTTGTTACGTCGATGATTTTTTTCAAGAATTAGACAAGCATACAAATTCAATTACTAATTATAACAACAAATCTGGTCCTAAAAGTCGACTGAACAGAAGTGAGGTAATAACAATTATAATAGGCTACTGGCAGTCATCTTATGATTGTTTTAAGAATTATTATCTGAAGCAAATATGAATTCATCATCAAAGAGATTTTTAATTAACGCGAGTTTCGTATTAATAGAGGAACTGAATAGCTGATAGTAACTGGGTTACGAGGATATTAGTAATATTGTTTTTGTTATAAAATGTACTTAAAACTGCATAAATTTTTAGTAAATTGTCTTTTTTGATTATAACTATTAAATTGTAAAACTTGTCATACCTCTTACAAACCTTGAAAGGATAAGCATTATAGCATATTCATTAACCATAATTTAGGCATCTTAATACGAAACTCGCGTATTAATTAAATTAGATAATAATTAGTTAAAGAATGCAAACCATTTTAAAATTCATGAATGAAAATTAATTAAAACTTATAAAAAGAAGTGTATTTTTTCATAGAAGAGGTCCTGATCGTAATTTCATCAGGGATTTCGGTTATGAACCTTGAAGGGTAAGAGCGGACTATTTCATAAAATATTTTTCGGTTTTCCGCATGGGTAATGTATAGGTCTTTTTTGGCTCTCGTAATGCCGACATAAGCAATTCGGCGTTCTTCTTCTAAGCCTTTTTCACCGTCTTCGTCTAGAGATCTTTGAGACGGAAATACCCCCTCTTCCCATCCCGGTAAAAACACTACGTCAAACTCAAGCCCTTTAGCTGCGTGCAGTGTCATTATAGTAACAGAGCCACCGTAATTGGTTTCAAGCACTTCATTTTCCATAACTAAGCTTGAATGTTCGATAAAATCATGAATATCGTTAAATTCGGCAATAGCTCTAAGCATTTCGTTAATATTTTCGATTCTACCTAATGCTTCTTCGGTTTTTTCTTCTTGAAGCATTTCAAGATAACTGGAATCATCAAGTATTGCTTTAACCACGTTTATTGGAGCATCTATACTAAATCTTTCGTACCAATTATCGATTTTAGTAACCAAATCTTTTAGAGAATCATATGATTTTGCTTTAATCTCACCTATTTCTAGCATTTCTTTAATGGCTGCGAAATTAGAAATATTTCGCTCAAGTGCATAAACTCTAATTTTATTTAAGCTAGCTGCACCTATTGCCCTTTTCGGCACATTTATAATACGCTCAAGTGCTAGATTGTCATTTTGATTCAAAGATATACGGATATAAGCAAGCACGTCTCTTATTTCCATACGTTCATAGAACCGCAAACCGCCTATAATTTTATAAGGTATAGCACTATTTATAAAAGCCTCCTCAAAACTTCTAGTTTGGAAACCTGCCCGCACTAATATAGCGATATTACCTGCATTATATCGGTCTTCTCTCACTAACTTATCTATTTCGCCGGCTATATATCTTGCTTCTTCTTTATCACTCCAACAAGAAATAATTTTTATCTTTTCACCGCTTTCCCTATCCGTCCATAACGTTTTACCGTGACGGTTCTTATTATTATTGATAACATTGGAAGCAGCAGCAAGTATTGGCAAAGTTGATCTATAATTCTGCTCTAATTTAATAATTGTTGCACCTGCAAAATCTTTTTCAAAACGTAATATATTCCCGACTTCTGCTCCTCGCCAACCATAGATAGATTGATCATCATCCCCTACACAGCAGATATTTTTATATAAACTTGCGAGCATTCTTGCCCATAAATACTGGACAACGTTAGTGTCTTGATATTCATCGATTAAAATATATCGATATTTTTCTTGGTAATATCTTAGTATTTTGGGATTTTTAATAAAAAGCTCATTATTATAAAGTAGCAAATCTCCAAAATCTAAAACATTAGAAATAAGTAAATTTTTCTGATATTCTTCGTATACAAGTTTTGCCACCCGCTGCAGCGGTAAATTAGTATCTGATGCTGATAGTTTACTTGGTAATAATCCTTGATCTTTCCATCTCGAAATTATGATATGTATTAATTTAGGAGCATATTTTTTAGTATCAATATCTTTTAGCTTTACTATATCTTTAACTAGTTTTAATTGATCATCATGACTAATAATAGTAAATCTATTATTTAAACCAAGATTTAAATGCTCAATCTGGTCACGTAATATCCTAGCTGCCATTGAGTGGAAAGTGCCTATATTAAGACCATAGCAATTAATTAGACTATTAACTCTTTCAGCCATTTCTTTAGCAGCTTTATTAGTAAAAGTAACGGCTAGAATATTTTGAGGTGAGGCTAAATTTTGGTGAATAATATTAGCTATTCTTGAGGTAAGTACCTTTGTTTTACCTGTCCCTGCACCTGCAAGCAATAAAAGCGGTCCTTCAGTGTGAAGAACTGCTTTTTGTTGCTCTGGATTTAATGTATGTATGAAATCTTGATTTTGCATTGTACCTGTCATACCGTGGCTTGACCACGGGATCCATAAAAAAATTTAAAAAGACTAGACCCCGTGATCAAGGAACTAGGTGACACTGTTGGCCTTGTTGCATGGATCAATTCCACCACTGTCATCCCGCGACTTGATCGCGGGATCCAGTTTAAAATACTAAAATTGTTAGTATTTTAAGTTGTTTTCTGGATACCGTGGTCAAGTCACGGTATAACACCGAGCGTATTTTTCGATCCATGCAACAATGCCGACACTGTTCTAAAATATCACCTAATTCTTCTCAGATTTTTAATAATATAAGAAATAGTAATTATCGGACTACAAATAATTATTTTAAATAACCTAAAATAAGAGATTAAATTTCTATCTTCAATAAACCAATTATATAAATCATTTATAGGTTTAATCTCAGCAGGAATAATATATTTATCTTTAAATAATTCTTTCAAAGCTCTTTTTGCCTGTTTTGCTTCTACTTTACGCTCTATTGTTAAGCTTTGATCATGTACTCGGTAGAAATATAAAGATTCCGGTATATGAGCAAATTTCGTAACAAGTCCAAAACGAAGCCAATATTCATAATCATCCACTAACTGTATATTTTCATTATATCCACCTACCTGCCTTGCTAAATCAACTCTATATAAGAAACATGCACCGACGCAATCTCTAATCGGTAAAAACTCAGGCGGTTCTTGATAAAGTCTTGCACCTATACTACCTTGCTCATCGATTAAAGTATAATCAGTATATACAAGCCCTATCTCAGGTGAATTATCAAGTGTCTTAACCATTTTTTCTAAAGCATTTTCATGGAAAAGATTATCATCTGAAGTCCAAGTAAAATACTCCCCCTTAGCCTCTATAAAAGCAATATTAAGACTTGCCGGTAATCTTTTATTGGTCTCATTTACTATTACCTTAATACGTGAATCCTGCTCTGCATATTTCCTAGCTACTATAACACTATTATCTTTTGAGCAATCATCAATAATAATAAGCTCAAAATCTTTAAAGCTTTGATTAAGGCAGCTCTCAATAGCAAAAGGTAATAGCTTCTCTCTATTATAAACCGGTAAAACTATTGAGATTTTTGGAAGATTACTATGCATGTACTCCTAACATGTCAAGGGTATTTAAATTATTAATTATATCTTCTATTAGTCTGATTCTTCAGATTTACATCCATCTTCAAAGATTAATATTGCTTAAAGCATTATTAAGCATTTTGGGTATTATAGTATTTTTCTCTTCAAACCTTTTAATTAGTTGCATCAAAGGATAAACATATTCAATTGATAACGATTCTTTATATTGATCTAATAGTCCAGCAAAACAATCAGATACTGCCTATAAGCAAAGGATCAGCTCCTTCATTATCTATTAAATCAAATACTTCATAAATTTTTTCAATTTGTACTTCAATATTATCTACAAGAACCGGCATAATTTTTACTATTTATTACTTAGATTATTATATTTTCTATGTCATTCCCGCGAAAGCGGGAATCCAGAAAAAATAATCTTAATACTGCTACAAAGAATTATATATTTTATAAAATAAGCATATAAAATAATTTTTTATATTCTTTACTAGATTCCTGCTTTCGCAGGAATGACATAAAAGGAACCATTAGGGCATTCTTAATTCTGTAAATTTATATATTTCGTATTTAGATATTCAAATATCCCTTCAAATGAGCCTTCAACTCCAAAACCTGAAGCTTTACGTCCTGCAAAAGGTACTTTTGCATTTGCAGGTAACGGGTCGTTAATCGATACCATACCAAAATCAAGCTTACCGGCTATCATTTGTGCCACGGATATATTATTTGAATATACATATCCTTGCAAGCCGTATTCTGTATTATTGGCACGTTCTATTATTTCATCCAAATCTTTAAATTTATAACAAGCAACTACCGGGCCAAATATTTCTGTTCTAAAGATATCCATATTATCCAAACAGTCAATAATAATAGTAGGCTCAATAAAATTATCAACAGCTTTACCGCCACAAATTAATTTAGCTCCTTTATTTTGTGCATCAATGAGTAGCTTTTGTATTTTTTCTATAGCAACGTGATTAATTAATGGACCTACATCTGATGTCTTATCAAATCCGTCCCCAGCTTTAAGCTTAGTAAATTTAGCTTTTAGAATTTCTATAAATTTTTCATATATAGATTCTTCTATAAATATCCTATTAGGTGAAGTACAAGACTGCCCGCTATTTCTAGTTTTAGCGATTACTAAATCACTTGCCACTTTTTCCAAATCATTAGACATCTTTTCAAACCAGCTTCTAGAGGTAATTTAGACGTCGATCCGGTACTCGTATCCTCACGTACCAAAGCGTACGCTGCGGTACTGCGTTCCGTGTCTCCTTTAAATTCCTCTCTATAAGCTGGTTTGAAAAGATGTCTATTATCTGCAGTTATAATGAAAGGAGCATTACCGCCAAGTTCTAAAGATAAACGTTTTATAGTATTAGCTGAATTTTGATATAGAATTTTACCGACATTTGTAGAACCGGTAAATGATAATTTACGAAGCCTAAAATCTTCACAAAAAGCCTTACCTATAATATCCGAATCACCGGTAATTACGTTAAATACTCCGGCAGGCAACCCGGCATCGCTTGCCAATTTTGCAAGCACTAAAGCCGATAAAGGCGCAAGGCTTGACGGTTTTAATATAACGCTGCAACCCGCAGCTATTGCAGGTACTACCTTGCGAGTAATCATTGCATTTGGAAAATTCCAAGGAGTTATAGCCGCAGAAGGTCCAACCGGCTCATATTGCGTAACAATTTTATGAGTTTTACTATTACCGGGTTTGATAGTTGAATGAATATTATGTATAGCATATGTATACCAATCAATAAAAGAGGCTCCGTATAGAATTTCTTTCTTTGATTCGGCAAGTACTTTACCCTGTTCTAGCGTTAATATATGACTTAGCTCATCAATATTTTCGATTACTAAATTATACCATTTTCTAAGAATCGCTATTCTTTCTTCAAATGAACTTTGTGACCATGAAGAAAAACTAGTCACCGTATTATTAATTGCTGAATTAATCTCAGATAATCCCAAATTCGGAACTGTAGCAATTTCTTTTACGGTCGAAGGATTAATAACGGATATTTGCTTCCCGAACTCTATAAATTCACCGTTTATATAATTCTTTCCCGTAATGTTTTTAAGTAAGTTCATATATTTCTCATGGCATTATTGGGTGGATACTAAAATCGTCATTGCGAGGAAAATTACGAAGTAATTGACGAAGCAATCCAGTTAAAAATGCTAATATTTAGCATTTTTTTAATTTTTTCTAGATTGCCATGTTCCTTTCAGTCGCTCGCAATGAATCCGCATTATATAGTTCAGATTCTACTATATTCTCCTTATTATCCTTAAATAAAGCATGTATCACATTCTTCTTTAATTCATCAGGGGATGCTAATAATGTACGAAAATGTTCTAAGTCAACTTTATTATCAGTTACCTTTGTAACTCCTATCTCTGCTCCTATAGCTTTAAAAAAAATTTCCCATTTTTTCTCTGAAGTTAAGTGCTGGATAGGTATAATTCCTCTCTATTTTATAAAATTAGAAAGAAAGATTATATTGCTATAACTTTCAATACAAAAAAAATTAATAAATTTTTATATGATTATGTCTTTTTTTAGGAAATTTAGGGGGTGTCAGAAAGTTTGTGTAAGTTATAAAAATAGTTAAGAATAAAATTAACTAAAGAACCCTCAGCTATAAGCTGAGGGGTTATAAAGTGGAATCGATTAGAAATCGATCATCATTCACAGGTTCACCTTCCTGTTCATCAATATAGTGCTGTATCATTTCATCAGTTATATTACCTGAACTGACCGCCATATAGCCCCTAGCCCACAAATGATTGCCCCAAAATTGTTTTCTTAAATGAGCAAATTCTTGCAATAAAATTCTTGAGCTACTACCTTTTAAATACTGTACTAACTTGCTAAGAGATATTTGTGATTTATATGAGATAAACATATGCACGTGATCACATGATATTTTCCCTGAAATTATATATACTTCATGTTCCATACAAATCTGCCTTAGTAAATCTCTAGCCCTTTCCGCTACTTTGCCTATCAACACTCTCTTCCTATATTTTGGTATCCATATAAGATGTACTTTTAAATCATACTGACTATGACTATTCTTTCTATAACTTCTCATGTTTCTTGATATAAATTCATTGCTAAAGCAATTTCATTATATCTTCCCTTCGCCTGAAGGCGAGGGATTTCTTATCCCCGAAGGGGGACATTAAAACAACTTACATGAGGCTAATATGAAGAATAAGAGTAAAGTATCAAATCCGACTATAGAAAAAGTAGTATCAGAAATACTATCACAAAGTGATCCATCTGAGATATTTGGCAAAGAAGGAATATTTCAGGAAATTAAAAAGCAGATAGTAAATAAGATTTTAGAAAAAGAAATGGAATCTCATATAGGTTATGAGAAGCATTCTAAGAATACCAAGGAGTCAGATAATAGACGTAATGGCAATTATGAAAAGACTCTAATAGATTCCGAGGGTCGTAAATTGATAGTAGAAGTGCCAAGGGATCGGGAAGGAGAATTTGAACCTCAACTAATTCCAAAAGGAGTAAGGAGATTTGAAGGATTTGATGATAAAGTAATATCTTTATATGCTAGGGGAATGACTATTCGAGAAATACAAGGGCACTTAGAAGAACTATATGCCACCAAAGTATCATCTGAGTTAATATCAAAGGTAACTGATGGCATTTTAGAGGAAGTTACTGCGTGGCAGAATAGAGCACTTGATAGTGTATATCCTATAATGTAGATTGTATTCATGTTAAGGCAAGAGACAATCATATAATAATAAATAAAGCAGTTTATCTAGCTATTGGCGTGAATATAGAAGGCAAGAAGGAACTATTAGGTATTTGGATAGGCAAGAATGAAGGATCTAAATTTTGGATGCAAGTAGTAACAGAACTGAAGAATCGTGGTGTAGAACAAATATATGTTGCGTGTGTTGATGGTCTTAAAGGTTTTCCAGAAGCAATAAATAGCATTTTCCCAAAAACCACAGTACAACTGTGTATTGTTCATATGGTAAGAAACTCTGTAAAATACGTATCATATAAAGATTTAAAATTGGTAACAGCTGATTTAAAGGCAGTTTATTCTGCAATAAATGAAGCAGAGGGATTAAGAGAATTACAAAATTTTGCTAAAAAATGGGATGAAAAATATCCAGTTATTTTTGATATATGGCAGAGAAATTGGTCTGGAATAGCTCCGTTCTTTAGCTTTCCGGAAGACATTAGAAAGGCGATTTACACTACTAATGCTATTGAATCAACTAACCGTCAAATTCGTAAAATTATAAAAAATAAGGGGGTATTTCCAGATGATAAATCGATTCAGAAAATAATCTTTTTAGCATTGACAAATGCTTCTAAAAAATGGACAATGCCTATTAAGAATTGGGCCATGGCTTTAAATCAATTTGCTATACTTTGTGATACTAATTTACAAAATTGGGCAAATGGAGAAATCGTACTTACACAAAAAATCTGACAAACCCGAAATTTATTATTTATTCAAAAATTTCTCTGCTTCAAGAGCCGCCATACAGCCACTACCTGCAGCAGTTACTGCTTGTCTATAAATTTTATCCTGAACGTCACCGGCAGCAAAAACCCCTTCTACGCTAGTTTTAGTCGTACCTGACTTCGTGATGATATAATTATCGTTATCCATTGCAATTTGTCCGGTAAATAGCCCCGTATTCGGTGCATGCCCGATAGCTATAAATACACCACTACAATTCACTAAACTAATCTCTTTGGTGTGAACATTTTGAATTTTAACTCCGGTAACGGATTTTGGTTTATCGCTACCTACAATCTCATCTACTACATGATCCCAAATTACCGATATTTTAGGGTTTTTAAATAATCGATCCTGTAATATTTTCTCAGCTCTAAAACTATCTCTTCTATGCACTATAGTAACTTTACTAGCATGATTGGTTAAGTATAAAGCTTCTTCTACTGCACTATTTCCTCCCCCTACTACCACTATTTCTTGATTCTTAAAAAAGAAACCATCGCAAGTAGCACATGCCGAAACACCAAAACCACGAAATTCCTGCTCTGAAGCTATACCAAGCCATTTTGCTTCTGCACCGGTACAAATGATTATACTTTCTGCTTCATACTCATTTCCTGATCCTGTAAATACTTTAAAAGGCCTTTTTGATAAATCTACCTTTTCTACGTAATCACTAACAATTTCTGTACCGACATTTTTAGCCTGCATAGACATCTGCTCCATAAGCCAAGGTCCTTGCACCGTTTCCGCAAATCCAGGATAATTCTCAACATCGGTGGTAATTGTAAGCTGCCCGCCTGGCTGCATACCATTAATTAATATTGGTTTTAGAGCCGCTCTAACCGTATAAATAGCGGCACTTAAGCCCGCAGGTCCTGAACCTATTATTAGTACTTTAGTAGTAATTTTCATAATTATTATTTATTAATTTAAATGATTCCTATATCATTCCTGCGAAAGCAGGAATCCAAATTTTTTGCTGTCACCCCGTGGCTTGACCACGGGATCCATAAAAACAATAAAAAATACTAAATTATTAGTATTTTTAACTGGATCCCGCGATCAAGTCGCGGGATGACAATGAACAAATGACACCTAAGACTTCTTCTCTAACCAAGATTTGACATAGTTAATTTCTTCAGGGTTCATTAGAGAAGGAGCATGACCGGCATATTTTATTTCATAAAGATCAAAAGTTTTTGTTTCTTTCATCTTTTTAACAGTAGATTTTGTTAAAATTTGAGATTTCATCCCATGAATTACTAATATTCTACATTTTATTTTATTCCATACGGACCATAGTTTAACATCTTCTTGGTTACTAGCATTTTTCATTCCTTTTGTTATAGCAGGATCATAATTAATTTTATATTTTCCGCCAAATGTAGAAATTACGCTATATTTTGTTAAATAATCCCAATCTTCTTCATCTTTAATACCTATTTGGGCATAAATAAGTTTTAAATGTTCTTTTGCACTAGCCAAATCATCTAAAAGTACCGTTTTTTTAGCATAGCCTCCAATTTTAATTAAAGGAGCAGCATCAATAAATGCCCCTATATCATTTAATATTAAGGCTTTAAAAATATTTTTATATTTACTGGCAAGTATCATGCCTATAATACCTCCCATTGAAGTACCAAGCCAAATAGGTTTTTTAATATTTAGTCTTTTAAAAAAGAATAACGTATCC
>NZ_CM000770.1:989747-992430 GCF_000160735.1 Rickettsia endosymbiont of Ixodes scapularis
AAAAACACGGTAGCTGCAACTTTCTCAGGATAAAATTTCTGTAAATTCGCTATAACTATAGTATTTGCTGCGAGTGGTGCCGTAGAAAGTAGTTTTAGGGCATTATAGTAATCATTGTTATACCATTTTGTTACAAAATGATCAAACATGATAAATAACCCTACTCCCAAAGGATAGAATAGAAATTTAGCGGCAAAAGTAGCAAAAGTAAATTTTATATCGACTTCAAATTTTTGTAGAGACGAAAGAGCAAGACCCACCATCACCATACCGAGTATTGAAAAAGAACCTTTCATATTATATATAAAATCATCTAAAAAATCCGGTAAAGTAAAACCGCAAAAACTAAATAAACATCCCAAGAAAAAAGCGTTTAAAATTGGTAATTTTACTATTTTTAATATACTATCGGTGGTATTAGCAAAACTTCGCATACAAATATAAAAGCCGACGGAACATTCATAAATATTAACTCCTATCACCGCCATCATGTAAATACTTAATGTATAATCATCGAAAAGTGCTGCAGCTATAGGCAACATAAAATATCCGCCGTTTGCCGTACCTGCAGATAAAGCTATAATATTACGTGTATGATCCTGCCAAAATTTACCAAAAAAATAATAAGAAAAAAGCGATAAGAGTGTTGCAATTACAAATGTTACGACCGTAACGCTTAATGCCGAAAGTGTTAAGGTTGTACTAGCAGGTATCGTAAAAAATACTATAGGCGATATAAAATAGAATAGTAACGAAGAGATACTATCTCTTTCAACATTTGAATATTTACCTGCTAAAAATCCTATTACTACACTTAATAATACCGAAACGGTTTTAAAAAAAACTATACTAAAGATTATCATGTAATGAGCTAAAGATATAATTACTTATAATATATGAGGTTTTATTTTTTTCACTAAATTTTGTAAAGATTTTTACTTCATCGGACAAAAATAAATTTTTAATTGAAGGGTCTGTCAGATTTTTTATGTAAGTACGATTTCTCCATTTGCCCAATTTTGTAAATTTAGTATCACAAAGTATAGCAAATTGATTTAAAGCCATGGCCCAATTCTTAATAGGCATTGTCCATTTTTTAGAAGCATTTGTCAATGCTAAAAAGATTATTTTCTGAATCGATTTATCATCTGGAAATACCCCCTTATTTTTTATAATTTTACGAATTTGACGGTTAGTTGATTCAATAGCATTAGTAGTGTAAATCGCCTTTCTAATGTCTTCCGGAAAGCTAAAGAACGGAGCTATTCCAGACCAATTTCTCTGCCATATATCAAAAATAACTGGATATTTTTCATCCCATTTTTTAGCAAAATTTTGTAATTCTCTTAATCCCTCTGCTTCATTTATTGCAGAATAAACTGCCTTTAAATCAGCTGTTACCAATTTTAAATCTTTATATGATACGTATTTTACAGAGTTTCTTACCATATGAACAATACACAGTTGTACTGTGGTTTTTGGGAAAATGCTATTTATTGCTTCTGGAAAACCTTTAAGACCATCAACACACGCAACATATATTTGTTCTACACCACGATTCTTCAGTTCTGTTACTACTTGCATCCAAAATTTAGATCCTTCATTCTTGCCTATCCAAATACCTAATAGTTCCTTCTTGCCTTCTATATTCACGCCAATATCTAGATAAACTGCTTTATTTATTATTATATGATTGTCTCTTGCCTTAACATGAATACAATCTACATTATAGGATATACACTATCAAGTGCTCTATTCTGCCACGCAGTAACTTCCTCTAAAATGCCATCAGTTACCTTTGATATTAACTCAGATGATACTTTGGTGGCATATAGTTCTTCTAAGTGCCCTTGTATTTCTCGAATAGTCATTCCCCTAGCATATAAAGATATTACTTTATCATCAAATCCTTCAAATCTCCTTACTCCTTTTGGAATTAGTTGAGGTTCAAATTCTCCTTCCCGATCCCTTGGCACTTCTACTATCAATTTACGACCCTCGGAATCTATTAGAGTCTTTTCATAATTGCCATTACGTCTATTATCTGACTCCTTGGTATTCTTAGAATGCTTCTCATAACCTATATGAGATTCCATTTCTTTTTCTAAAATCTTATTTACTATCTGCTTTTTAATTTCCTGAAATATTCCTTCTTTGCCAAATATCTCAGATGGATCACTTTGTGATAGTATTTCTGATACTACTTTTTCTATAGTCGGATTTGATACTTTACTCTTATTCTTCATATTAGCCTCATGTAAGTTGTTTTAATTAATTTTATTCTTAACTATTTTTATAACTTACACAAACTTTCTGACACCCCCTCAGACATTTGATAATTTATCAGTGCTGCAACCATATGCACAAAGGCATTTGTAACTGATCTATGCCTTGAATGCTCAAACTTCCCCAATAGTTTAATTTTACTAAACACAGATTCTATTAATGCTTTTTTAAGCAATAATATTTTATCCAACATAGACATAAGTTTATTTTTCATATTTTTCTTTACCCTAGTTACCATAAAAAATYCCTTGCTCTAAAAAGTTGTAGAAATAATTGTTGCGAAATATAACCCACGATCTCCCGAATACTTTACCAAAAAGATTTTTGATTATCAGTTCCAGCTGTTTTCTATCATCCTTATTGCCAGGGCTAAAAGATGCTTTAACTATACCACCGG
>NZ_CM000770.1:992530-997982 GCF_000160735.1 Rickettsia endosymbiont of Ixodes scapularis
GAAGGGAAGATATAATGAAATTGCTTTAGCAATGAATTTATATCAAGAAACATGAGAAGTTATAGAAAGAATAGTCATAGTCAGTATGATTTAAAAGTACATCTTATATGGATACCAAAATATAGGAAGAGAGTATTGATAGGCAAAGTAGCGGAAAGGGCTAGAGATTTACTAAGGCAGATTTGTATGGAACATGAAGTATATATAATTTCAGGGAAAATATCATGTGATCACGTGCATATGTTTATCTCATATAAATCACAAATATCTCTTAGCAAGTTAGTACAGTATTTAAAAGGTAGTAGCTCAAGAATTTTATTGCAAGAATTTGCTCATTTAAGAAAACAATTTTGGGGCAATCATTTGTGGGCTAGGGGCTATATGGCGGTCAGTTCAGGTAATATAACTGATGAAATGATACAGCGCTATATTGATGAACAGGAAGGTGAACCTGTGAATGATGATCGATTTCTAATCGATTCCACTTTATAACCCCTCAGCTTATAGCTGAGGGTTCTTTAGTTATTAGATGTAGTTTAAGTCCATAGAACCAACCTTTTGTTGTCTTACTGCTTGCTACTATGCCGGCGAACACTTTATTCATTGAAATACGGTATCTCTTACATACCTCTATACTACTTGAATCTACAAAAGAGAGTCCGTCACACTGATCCAAAATAGAATTGAATATTAGTACTAATAGTGGTAAATGTGGACCTATTATTTTTATAAATTGACTATAGCTTACTAATTGAAAATCATCTTTGATGATGAATTCATATTTGCTTCAGATAATAATTCTTAAAACAATCATAAGATGACTGCCAGTAGCCTATTATAATTGTTATTATCTCACTTCTGTTCAGTCGACTTTTAGGACCAGATTTGTTGTTATGGTTAGTAATTGAATTTGTATGCTTGTCTAATTCTTGAAAAAAATCATCGACGTAACAAAATATTTCTGTAAAATCCATTATCATAGGTTATTGCTCTTAAAGTTTTTCAATAACCTATAAACTTTTTTCTAATACTATAAATACCATATTTAATTAGCAATTTGTATTTTGTACTCACTTTATACAAAACAGTATTATTAGATCCCGTAACCCAGTTACTATCAGCTATCAGCGACTTTTGAATACGAAACTCGCGTTATTATATGTTGTTCCCAAATTGTAATATCTTTTAATACGGTATCGTCTATTAAATTTTGGATTTGTTTTAAATTCAGTATTCTGTTATCAAATTTCCCATTGATTTTGCTTTGAGTTAGTAGGTGCATTAATAATATAATCTTTCTCCCTAGCTCTAATATTCCGTCAACATTACATGTTACGGCTTCCCAAAATATTTCTGTTAATTCTTGATTACTATCATTATTTACTATCCCTGCTAAAAACTTCAGAATCATTAGATATTTTGGCTCGTTTCTATGCTCCCCGATAAAACTTGCTGTTTTGTATTTTGTATTATTATCTGCTAACTGATTTTTTAAATAACATGCAGCTAGATATTCTTAAAATGTTAAATGAATAAATTGATGATTTAGATTTATTATGCTTTCGCCTGTTCCTTCTGCTTTAAGCAATCCAAGCTTATTTATTTTTTCTATATTAAGAGTTTTGAAATTCTTATCGTCTAACTTTGCTTTTATTAATTGATGTGTTACTAGCTTCCCTGTATTTACCAAAGCTTCAAAAGCTATTTCTTGTAAGAACTGCAATTCAGGTGTAGATAATATTTGTCCGTCGGTAATATTTACTATTCTTTCATTTTCAAATTTCTGAAAATATTTTTTTCCAAGCCATATTACTACTTCATTATATAATTGACTTATATTAAAATCTTCTTGGTTATTTTTTTGAAATTTATCTCGTATGTCTTTATCTTCCCAAACTAAACATATTAATGCCGTATTGATAGGAACTTCACATATCTCTTTTATTTGGTTATTAACTGCTAAAAAGCTTTTTAACTGCACTCCAAACTCTTTATCCTTATCATTCTCAAAATTTTTATTTATATATTTCTCTATTCCCTCCATATCCCAGCCTGTGTTTTCTACTTTCCGCTCAAACTGACTACTCATCTCCTCTATAACCGCATTAGGTCTAGAACTCATTATTACATTTTTATATTCTGATACTTCATCTATTATGTCTTGAAAATCATTTCTATTAGACATATTTAAATGTGCTACTTCATCATAACCGTCTAGCAACAATAAAACCTTATCTTTTTGTTTTTCCTCTTACTACATGACAATTTTTCATTTTATCATCTTTGGATATTGGAATATCAAGGACAACAGCTGTATCCAACGTACTAATTGAGTAGAAATATTATACAAGATATTAACCAATGTATCTAATCCAACACGAAATATACTATTTTGCCTATAACCATGTTTTTTAATAACTATTGGTTTATCTAAAACTATAATCTCTCCAGTTTGATAAGCTAGGCAAAATGCAATAGACAATATTTGCATCAATGTATCTAATCGTAAATCATTAGTAATATGAGTTGCTTCACAGTTGAATCCTGCTGATTTAAAAGCTTTGAACATTGTTTCAATTTGCCATCTTTGAGCATATATCTCAGCAGGATTTTTGATCTCATCACTATGTATTAAGACTGCAAGTTCACTCTTCTTATTTCTGATCCCTACTACATTAAATATTTCACCTTTTGTACCAATTCTACGTTGTGACAAACTCACATGCGATCCTATGGCTAGAGGGCGAAATAACTCTTGTATTTTAACCATTTTTCCCCTTGCATTACTGATATATTGTCTATTTTCTCTAACTCGAAAAACGTATCTTATTTGATTTGTTCTAAGCCAAGAGAGCCATTCCTTACCTATAAATTCTCTATCAGCGGTTAATGCTTCAATGCGGTTTTTGTCAAAAACTTCTAAAAAACACTCCATCAGATCAATACGCTCAATATAATCAGAGTTACCACACTTTTTATCACTTAGAAAATTCCAAAAAGGGGGATCGCTATACCATGAAAACTGACAGCTAAATATAAAATATTTATATGTTAGTATATTTCGTGTTGGATTAGATACATTGGTTAATATCTTGTATAATATTTCTACTCAATTAGTACGTTGGATACAGCTGTTGTCCTTGATATTCCAATATCCAAAGATGATAAAATGAAAAATTGTCATGTAGTAAGCAAATTTCCAATTCGTTCTATCTAAACACAATACCCATTTTTGCTCCTGCTCAAACCCAGTCATCATGACTAACATAACAGGTAATACTCTCCATGATATTGAGATTTCAGAGATAAATCTTTGCATCCTTCTATACCATGAAGCTGCTTTAATCCCAGACGGCATTCTATTGCATAATAATGACATGTTTACTGTCCTGCTGTTAAGCATTGAAATGATAAATAATCCTAAACATTTTGCTCTTGATAAATTAAGCGAAATATGTTTTTGTAATAATTCGACTAGAGGGGCGGAATGATCTTTCATATGTAAACCAAGTTCTTTCCCCGTTATCATCATGAATTATCAGCAAAATTCAATCCTTTAGTCCTTACATCTCTAAAAATTGTCATGTAGTAAGATCTTTTTTATTAAAGTTCAATATTATATATAAGTTTGTTGATAAAAAATGATTTATTTACTAATATCTATATTTCCATAAATAATATTAGTTTTATATGCTACTGCTACTTCCTGAAATAACTTTGACTTTAATAGCACTTTTAGGGCAGTTTTTTGCCGTAATTATACCAAATAAAAATAGAATTATTTCTAATATCATTATTTTATTATGCATATTATCAATTTTTCTTACCTTTAAGTACTCAAGCTATGAAGGAGTATGGCACTCATTTGCTACCGAAATAAATATTGGTATTAGTAAAA
Source organism: Rickettsia endosymbiont of Ixodes scapularis (assembly GCF_000160735.1). Classification (NCBI taxonomy): domain Bacteria; kingdom Pseudomonadati; phylum Pseudomonadota; class Alphaproteobacteria; order Rickettsiales; family Rickettsiaceae; genus Rickettsia; species Rickettsia endosymbiont of Ixodes scapularis. Next base: position 996,429 of record NZ_CM000770.1, read on the forward strand.
GCATAGTGCTACTATTCACTATTATCTCCATGATTATATACCGTGATTACTCTATTCTTGTTGCTGAGGAATTAAAGTTTGAATTTATTACTTTAATGTTATTATCGGTCGTAGGTATTTTTGTTACAATTTCATCACGGAATTTTCTATTATTATTCTGCGGTATGGAGCTTACTGCTTTAACTTCATATACACTTGCAGAATTCAAATTAAATGATATTAAATCATCGGAAGGTGCTTTAAAATATTTTATCTTAGGTAGTTTAGTTAGTTGTTTATCATTATTCGGTATTTCTTTTATATACGGATTCGGCGGAAGCCTACAATTTGAGGATATCTTATATAAACTAAATGATAATTCTGGGATGGATCTTGGTTTAATAATCGGTATTGTATTATTTTTAAGTAGTATTTTCTTTAAACTCTCAAGCGTTCCATTTCATTTTTGGGTCCCTGACGTATATGAAGGATCGCCGATTACTTCGGTTACTTATTTCACCGCTGCCTCAAAAATAGGTATGGTTATTGTTTTATTAAATATCAGCAAATTAATCATAGGTAACTACTACCCTATTAATTATAATTTAATAAAGATAATTGCTATATTATCTATGCTGTTTGGAGCTTTTGGAGCTATTCGTCAAACTTCTCTAAAAAGATTAATGGCTTATAGTACTATTTTAAATATCGGTTATGTATTAATCGGCGTTCTTCTGCATAATCAAGAAGGATATAAAGCAGCTTTACTATATATTCTAATATATGCGGTAGGAAGTATAGGATTTTTTACTTGCTTAATCATGCTGCTCGGTAAAGACACCGATAAAGCTAGTTTTAAAACTATACAAGGAATTGCAGAGAACCATAAAACTATAGCTGCCGTAATTAGCATAGTTATGTTTTCAATGATTGGAATCCCTCCTCTTACAGGATTTTTCGGTAAATATTACCTTTTTTACCAAGCAATTAATCAAGAAGAATTCGCATTAGCTTATTGTGGTATTTTTACCAGCGTAGTTGCTGCTTTTTATTATCTTAAAGTAGTAAAAACCCTGTATTTTTCTAAAAAGATTGAGATAATTAAGCTTCCTATGCAATATGGGCTTTTACTGATTAATTACTTAGTTGTAGGCTTCTCGTTGCTTGGTTCATTTATTATCTCGTTTTAGATGGTGTAGACTTTTTATTAACAACACTAGCCGCAGTAGTTTTAGTAGGCTTCACAACCTTTTCTCTTAGATTCTTTATATGTTTTAGATCTTCTTCATCTAATTTTAATAAATCTTGGTCTTTCTGTTTAGCTTTTTTAGCTAGACCTAATTGACTTGGAGTAACACTAACAATATCATCCGTTCCGACTTCTTTTTTGAATTTTTCTAGAGCGTCTACATATTCTCTGTTTGCGTCTATATTTGTCTTTACTGATTTTTGTTTTGATTCTTTCTTTATTTTATTAGAAGAATCAGCTAAATTTCTTTCATCTTTAATATCTTCATTTAAACTTTTTATTGTCTTTATTAAATGTTTTTTCGCGCTATCTCTAATACCAAGTAT
>NZ_CM000770.1:998082-999802 GCF_000160735.1 Rickettsia endosymbiont of Ixodes scapularis
TTTTTATTATTAAATTTCTTTGGCATCGCTTGTTTTGCAAATTCTGCAATTGCTTCATTACTATAATATTTAGTTAATTCATCAAAACTTTTATCAATAGTTTTGCTTAAATCAATTTTAGAAACTGCAAGTAAGCTATCGGCAAAATTAGGATTTTTTGTTCTTAAATTAGAAGGAAATTCTCTAAAATGGTTAGTGGGACCGAATCCAGGCAAATGTTTGGCTCTTGAATGCGGATAGATATTATTTGTTAAATTATCAAAACTACCGGCAAAATCAATTCTTACTAATTTAGGTAAAGTTTTTGGATTTTTTTGATCTCTGATAACTCCTATATTTCCAACATGTATATCAAAATCGCCGATCAATAAACTTGCCGGCATAATGTTTTCAAAGTTCTGATACTTAATTTCCTTAAAAGCATTTTCTAAGGTTCTAAATAATTTATTTCTAGCCCCCATAAAAAGCGGTCTACCGCCGTCCTTTCTAAACCAAGAACTCGGTTTAGTTTTAGCAGACATATGTTTATCCATGTCCACATACATATCGCTACTATAATTCTCAAAAAATTCAGATTTGACATATATTTGCGAATCAACAGCTTTAGATTTATTAAAATCATCAGGAGCAATTAAATTAACCTTTGCTCCATTTCTGGGACTTATAGCTTCAAAAAATTGAGATCCTAAAAACTCGGCTATATTTTTTGAGCTTGAAGCCTCTTTTTTTATCATCGCCGTAATTTTACCGTCTGAGCTTTGATATACACCGCCATGCTCTCCTACTTTATTAGCTCCGCCTCCTTTAGGCTTTAAAAAATTCCAACCTTTAAATACTGATTTCTTATTTTGAGTCATCCTCGCCTCATCCTCGCCTCTTTATATTGATAATTTTGATATAATTATAAAACATATTATTTATTTTATATCAAGGATAGAAGCCGTTTTCTACTTAATTTTATTGTTCTTTAATATTTCAGCTACTTCAAGAGCTGCATATGTAAATATACCTGTTGCACCGACACGTTTAAAACTAATTAATGACTCCATCAAAGCTCTCTCCCAATCAATCGCCCCTGCTTCTGCTGCAAATTTTAACATTGCATATTCTCCGCTAACCTGATATGCAAAAATTTTAGCATTAAAATTATTTGCCGCTTCACGAATAACATCCAAAAACGGCATACCAGGCTTCACCATAACCATATCGGCTCCCTCTGCTATATCATGCTCAATCTCAAGCATTGCTTCCTTAATATTACGCACATCCATTTGATAGCTTGATTTATCTAAATAATTCTTTTGAGTGCTTCTAACTGCCTCACGAAACGGACCGTAAAAGCTTGAAGCATATTTAGCGGCATAAGCAAGAATTCCAACATTTATAAACCCCTCTTTGTCAAGATATTCCCTTATTGCCCCGATTCTTCCATCCATCATATCAGAAGGTGCAACAATATCTACTCCGGCTTTTGCTAGTACTAATGCTTGATTACACAAGGCTCTTACTGATTTATCATTATCAACTTCCCCGTGATACACAATACCGTCATGACCATGTGTAGTATAAGGATCAAGTGCTACATCGCATATTATACCGATATCAATATTAGCGTTTTTGATGCTTCTAATAGTTCTACATATCAAATTATCTAAATTATAAGCCTCATCGGCATTTTCGCTTTTTAGACTTTGATCAATACTAGGAAATAATGCAATAG
>NZ_CM000770.1:999902-1001302 GCF_000160735.1 Rickettsia endosymbiont of Ixodes scapularis
TATTAATTCTCTAAGCCAAAAAACTTTTCTATTTCTTCTAAGTCTAATATGGGGGTACATAAAATTCATATCTCATTTTAGTTAATAACTTGGATTCTAATATATAACCTAACTATCTTATAGTAAAAATATTGCATTACAAAAAGAAATTTTGCTTGCAATTTATAAAAGATTTAAGCAAACTAACGAAAATAAAAATATGTAAATAAACATAGGAGCTTAATATGGCACAAGGTAATATTCCAAAATCAGTAAAAGATAGAATAAAAGAGTGGGAAAAAAAATCAAATATGTCAAATAACCACCAAAAAATACAAAACCGGCTGTTCCTCCAAAACCTACTTCTGAGCAAATAAAGGCATGGAACGAGGCACATAAAAAACAGACTGACTTAACTACACATTCCCAAGCACTTGATATATTTGTCGATACCCCATCTCCGCAAGTTGAAACCCAAAAGCCTATTATTTTTTCAAAACCGGCTCCGGAACAAACAAAAGTACTGGAAGAAACACCTAAAAAACAATCTAATTTAACCATAAAAGAGAAAATAGAGAAATAAAGATCATAATATTGATACCAAAGATGCTTTGATTCCAGAATTTAGCCGCTATATAGAATTAAGCGGTTCTATGGCAGGGAAGCGTCTTGATGTTACTATTAAAGCTTATGAACAATCATTAGGACGGCTAATAAAACAAGTAGGAGTACCTCAAAAAGAGTTTGTTTCTTTTATAGAAGATGATCTAATAAAGAATCATCCACACAAAGATAAATTTGAGAAAATCAATCAACATTATAAATTACCTGAACCACCTAAATTATCTGATATAATTGATAATCTTCTTACTACATGACAATTTTTAGAGATGTAAGGACTAAAGGATTGAATTTTGCTGATAATTCATGATGATAACAGGGAAAGAACTTGGTTTACATATGAAAGATCATTCCGCCCCTCTAGTCGAATTATTACAAAAACATATTTCGCTTAATTTATCAAGAGCAAAATGTTTAGGATTATTTATCATTTCAATGCTTAACAGCAGGACAGTAAACATGTCATTGTTATGCAATAGAATGCCGTCTGGGATTAAAGCAGCTTCATGGTATAGAAGGATGCAAAGATTTATCTCTGAAATCTCAATATCATGGAGAGTATTACCTGTTATGTTAGTCATGATGACTGGGTTTGAGCAGGAGCAAAAATGGTTATTGTGTTTAGATAGAACGAATTGGAAATTTGCTTACTACATGACAATTTTTCATTTTATCATCTTTGGATATTGGAATATCAAGGACAACAGCTGTATCCAACGTACTAATTGAGTAGAAATATTATACAAGATATTAACCAATGTATCTAATCCAACACGAAATATACTATTTTGCCTATAACC
>NZ_CM000770.1:1002302-1003952 GCF_000160735.1 Rickettsia endosymbiont of Ixodes scapularis
ACACAATACCCATTTTTGCTCCTGCTCAAACCCAGTCATCATGACTAACATAACAGGTAATACTCTCCATGATATTGAGATTTCAGAGATAAATCTTTGCATCCTTCTATACCATGAAGCTGCTTTAATCCCAGACGGCATTCTATTGCATAACAATGACATGTTTACTGTCCTGCTGTTAAGCATTGAAATGATAAATAATCCTAAACATTTTGCTCTTGATAAATTAAGCGAAATATGTTTTTGTAATAATTCGACTAGAGGGGCGGAATGATCTTTCATATGTAAACCAAGTTCTTTCCCCGTTATCATCATGAATTATCAGCAAAATTCAATCCTTTAGTCCTTACATCTCTAAAAATTGTCATGTAGTAAGGATAATCTTAGAAAATTAGTAAACAATGGTGATATAATAGCTCATTTGAAACAAAGTAGAAAACACATTGAATTTAAAGAAAAAGTAAATAATATTATTCAGATTTATGATGATAATAAAGATAATCCAACTGCTATAGTTAAAGTTGAAGCAAAACTGAAAGAGGTAGGTAAATGGTGTGAAGAAACTACAAAAATGGATAATAATCCTATTTGGAAAAATATTGGTAATTTTATAAAATATTCTTTTACTGGAGATAAAGCTAAAGCTGCTTTTTATAAAGATGCTATAAAAAATTCTACTCAAAATACTAAAAAAGCTATAGCAGAAATACAAAAATCTCTTACTAATCCTTCTCCTCATTCATCTAATGTTCCACCGTCGAAGAATAAAGGAGAAAGATATAGAAGCTAATAAAAACTTTTAGGATCGATATCTATTTTTAGATGACAAAAAGAAGGAATTTTTATAAGGCTTAGCCAAAATTTTAAATATTTCTGCAAATTAAATTTCTTATCGGCTATAATGAGTATCCGGTAACGATATTTACCGGCGAGCTTTGACATTAATGAGCTTGCCGGTCCTAAAATTTTCACGTTTGCTTTTGGTGCGATTCGGACCATATCCCTAGCAATTTCTAGAATTTTAGCCTCACTGGAACCTGATAAAATTACCGATGCCGTTTTAGAAAATGGCGGCATATCTGCTAATTTTCTTATTTCAAGTTCATTTGTAAAAAAACTATCTTCATCACCGTCCTTAACATAACTAAAAATTATATTATCAGGATAATAGCTTTGTAAATATACCACACCTTTCCTATCTCCCCTACCCGCTCTACCTCCCACTTGATGTAGTAGCTGGAAAGTTCGCTCAGATGCTCTAAGATCGGCGTTATTACTCCCAAGATCGGCATCTATTACACCGACTAAGGTAAGATTCGGGAAATGGTAACCTTTTGTTATTATTTGTGTGCCTATTAAAATATCAATTTCTAAATTTTCCATTTGATGTAGAAGCTGTGCTATTTTTTCAGGACTTTTAGCATGATCTTTACTTATCACCGCAATTTTACTCTCAGGAAAGAGTGCTTTTGCTTCCTCTTCTATTCTCTCTATACCTGGACCATAAATAGTTAATGTTTCATCTTCTAGACATTCAGGACAAGAACTAAAAATTTTACTTTGATAACCGCAATGGTGACATTCAAGTTTTTTAGTCGCTTTATGTACTACCATCCAGCTAGAACAATATTTGCAGGTAAATCTATAACC
>NZ_CM000770.1:1004952-1025976 GCF_000160735.1 Rickettsia endosymbiont of Ixodes scapularis
GCACTACAACAAGATCGCCGATATTTAGCTCTAATCTTCAGATATAAATAATCTACCGGAAATAATTTTGCTCCGGCAATAATATTTTTCTATCGCATATATAAATGTATTTTATAATTTTTTATTATATACTAAATTTAATAAATTGTAGAAATTTATGATGAAAAAAATTATTATAGGAATTTCCGGAGCTTCAGGAGCAATATACGGTATTCGTTTGCTTGAAGTACTAAAGGAGCAAAATATCGAAACTCATTTGATTATTTCAGAGGGAGCAGCTCTTACTATAAAGCTCGAAACTAAATATTCTATAGATGAAGTTAAGCTACTGGCTAATTATTATTATGACGATAAAGATTTAGGTGCTACTATTTCAAGCGGTTCTTTTAAAACTTTGGGAATGATAATAGCCCCTTGTAGTATGAAAGCCTTAGCAAGTATTGCTCACTCAATGGAAGATAGTTTAATTAGTAGAGCGGCAGGAGTTGTACTTAAAGACAGACGAAAACTTATTTTAATGACCCGTGAAACTCCACTACATATCGGACATTTAGAAAATATGCTAAAAGTAGCGAGTTACGGCGGTATCATAGCACCGCCTGTGCCGGCTTTTTATAATAACCCTGTAAATATAGATGATATAGTCAATCACTCTATTACTAGAGTTTTAGATTTTTTCGATATCGAAACTAATTTAATTAAACGCTGGGGTAGTTATGAGCAATAAAGTATCAACTTTACTATTAAACTTATATTAAAAAAACTCATCGTGCTGTTAGTAAATATCCCCCATCTAACAATGTTATACCTGAATTTTATGAAATAAATAAAATTATTTAATGTGTATTCAATATAAACATATAGTTGCTATAATTTATACTATTACATTATTTTTGGATAGATTAGACCTAACAATTATTAATGTTGCTCTTCCAACTATTGCTGATCATTTTGGGATTTCTGTTATCAATGCAAATTGGATCAGTATAGCTTTTCTCTTAGCACTCTCTATTTTCCATTCCAATTAGTAATTGGTTGGGAGATAAATTTGGTTTAAAAAATATTTATATATTATCGATAATTCTCTTTGGTGTTGCTTCATGTTTATGTGCATCTATTAATAATTTTTATGTTTTAATCTTGCTAAGATTCTTACTGGTAATTTTTTGTATCAGAGAGTAGAATTAACTAATTATTGTCTGATGTATTTATAACAAACTCATCTCATAAACTATATTATTGTGGTAAATTATCTTTATAAAAACTCAAATGAATAATATAAAATGTTCTATTTTGAGTTTTATTGCGTGGATTGGTTTTAACGTCATTGCGAGGAAAAACTGTAAGTTTTGACGAAGCAATCCAGTAAAAAATTCTGATTTACAGAATTTTTTTATTATTCTCCTAGATTGCCACGCAGCCTACGGCTGCTCGCAATGACGACTCGGTATCCACAAAACAATACCTCGTGGGGATGACATAAAGGGCTTCTTTTTTCAAACCATATAATAATTTAACAAACAACAATGGCACGTAATAAAATAAATAATGACAAAAATATAGCTGCTAACGAAGAAGTAGATATTCCTATACCAAGGGTTTTACCTTCCAATGTTCAAGCAGAGCAAATGCTACTTGGGGCGATTCTAACCAATAATGAATTACTAAATTACGTATCGGAATTTTTACGCGATGAACATTTTTTTGAGCCTATTCATCAAAAAATCTATGAAGCAATTGAGAAAATTACTGAAAAAGGGCTGATAGCTACACCTATTACTTTACGTAGTATGTTAACTCAAGATGAACTATTTCAAGGAATAGAAGGAGCGGAATATTTAGCAAAATTGATAACTATGTCAATGATGGTAATAAATCCGATTGATTACGGTAAAATAATATATGATTTAGCAATAAAGCGTAATTTAATAAATATCGGTGAAGAAGTAGTAAATAATGCCTATAATTCTTCATTAGAAGTTGAAGCAAAGGAACAGATTGAACATGCCGAAGCTAAGCTTTACGATTTAGCTAGCGAAGGCTTAAATGAAAAAAGTTTTACCAAAATCGGTATATCTATTTCAGAATCCCTTGCTAGCATTAATAGAGCTATGAAAAATAACGATCACGTAATCGGTATATCTACCGGTTTGATTGATCTAGATAATAAATTATTTGGCTTTCATAATTCCGATCTTATAATTCTCGCAGGACGTCCGTCGATGGGTAAAACAACATTCGCTATAAACCTTGCACTTAATGCCTGTAATAATATGCGTCTTAAAAATATTAGAGATAATCAAGAAATTCAGTCGGTAGGTTTTTTCTCTTTAGAAATGTCCTCAGAACAGCTAACCACACGTCTACTTTCAATGTGTGCAGAAATTGATTCTACTTCTCTTCGTACGGGGATTCTAGGTGAAGAAAAATATAACCGTCTTCGCAAGGAAGCAAATACTTTATCGGAATTACAATTTTTTATCGATGATACCCCTGCTCTATCTATTTCCGCTATAAGAACAAGAGCTAGAAGAATGAAACGCAAGCATAATCTCGGTATATTATTTATCGATTATTTACAATTAATTAGAGGAGTAAGTAAATCCGAAAATAGAGTTAGCGAGATTTCAGAAATAACCCAAGGCTTAAAAGCAATAGCAAAAGAGTTAAATATTCCGGTTATTGCGTTATCTCAGCTCTCAAGAGCGGTAGAACTACGTGAGGATAAAAAACCTATGCTATCCGATCTTCGAGAATCAGGAACTATAGAACAGGATGCTGATATAGTAATGTTTATTTACCGTGAAGAATATTATTTAACTAGAAAAGAACCGGCAGCAGGCGATGCCAAACATGCCGAATGGTTAGATAAGCTCAACAAAGTATATAATATTGCCGATATAATTGTTGCAAAACATCGTAACGGACCGGTTGGAAATGTTCCGCTTTATTATGATAGTCAATTTTCTAAATTTGGTAATTTGGAGAAAAGAACTTTTAACTCTAATTAAATCAGAATTGCTTTAACATTATTGTGAGCAGGCATTACTCATGTGGATACCAAGTAGTCATTGCGAGCAAACGTTAGTGAGCGTGGCAATCTCAGGAATTTTTCCCGAGATTGCTTCGTCGAATTACTGCGTAATTCTTCTCGCAATGACGGAAAAACCTATCAATGCAACAAAGCTGACTTGATTGCGGGATCTAATTTAAAATACTAAAATTATTAGTATTTTAAGTTGTTTTTATGGACCCCGTGGTCAAGCCACGGGGTGACACAGTAGATTTTACCAACCCACACAACAATACCTGTTCACATTTAATAGTTAATTTAGTTACTATATTAACGCGAGTTTCGTATTAAGATGCCTAAATTATGGTTAATGAATATGCTATAATCCTTATCCTTTCAAGGTTTGTAAGAGGTATGACAAGTTTTACAATTTAATAGTTATAGTCAAAAAAGACAATTTACTAAAAATTTATGCAGTTTTAAGTACATTTTATAACAAAAACAATATTACTAATATCCTCGTAACCCAGTTACTATCAGCTATTCAGTTCCTCTATTAATACGAAACTCGCGTATTATTAGCATATTATCTCACTATAAGCAATGTTTCATTTACTAGAGGTATACATGAAGTTAATTCAAAACAAATAATTAAATAAAATCTTTAATTTGCCTAAAATATAGATGTTTTTTGTCATAACTATAATAGTTTATATTAACAAACGCGAGTTTCGTATTCAAAAAGTCGCTGAATAGCTGATAGTAACTGGGTTACGTGGATCTTAATAATACTGTTTTTGTTATAAAGTGAGTACAAAATATAAATTGCTAATTAAAATATGGTATTTATAGTATTAGAAAAAAGTTTATAGGTTATTGAAAAAACTTTAAGAGCAATAACCTATGATAATGGATTTTACAGAAATATTTTGTTACGTCGATGATTTTTTTCAAGAATTAGACAAGCATACAAATTCAATTACTAACCATAACAACAAATCTGGTCCTATAAGTCGACTGAACAGAAGTGAGGTAATAACAATTATAATAGGCTACTGGCAGTCATCTTATGATTGTTTTAAGAATTATTATCTGAAGCAAATATGAATTCATCATCAAAGAGATTTTCAATTAGTAAGCTATAGTCAATTTATAAAAATAATAGGTCCACATTTACCACTATTAGTACTAATATTCAATTCTATTTTGGATCAGTGTGACGGACTCTCTTTTGTAGATTCAAGTAGTATAGAGGTATGTAAGAGATACCGTATTTCAATGAATAAAGTGTTCGCCGGCATAGCAGCAAGCAGTAAGACAACAAAAGGTTGGTTCTATGGACTTAAACTACATCTAATAATTAATAGAGCCGGTGGTATAGTTAAAGCATCTTTTAGCCCTGGCAATAAGGATGATAGAAAACAGCTGGAACTGATAATCAAAAATCTTTTTGGTAAAGTATTCGGAGATCGTGGTTATATTTCGCAACAATTATTTCTACAACTTTTAGAGCAAGGAATTTTTATGGTAACTAGGGTAAAGAAAAATATGAAAAATAAACTTATGTCTATGTTGGATAAAATATTATTGCTTAAAAAAGCATTAATAGAATCTGTGTTTAGTAAAATTAAACTATTGGGGAAGTTTGAGCATTCAAGGCATAGATCAGTTATAAATGCCTTTGTGCATATGGTTGCAGCACTGATAAATTATCAAATGTCTGATAATAAACCTTCTATTACATCTCTCTTGATATGCTAAATCCTATGCTATATTAATTCGAAACTCGCGTTAGGTACTACTACTACTACTACTACTACTACTACTACTACAATATAAGCCGGTAATATAGTAACAATAGAAGCGGTCATATTACGAATTACTAAATTCGGTATCGAATTCATAAACATAGTTTTAAGGGAATCACATAGCCCTACTCCGAGTATCGATGTAGTGATAGCAAGAGTTAAAATTATCCAAACTAATAATTGTACGGACTGCCATTTTGCTATATTACTTAATTAAATCTCTGACTTCTACATTACTTGTAATCATTTGTTGATAAAATGTTGGATTATTATGATGTACTACAATAAGAATACTACAAGTCCAAATTATATATACTAATTGCAGGAATTAAGCTTCCAAATAAAAACGCCGTCTTTAGCATTTTTGTTACAATAATTAGTTAAGGTATGGAAGATTACTTGGAAACCAAATGAAGTAAAAACTACCGGAGTTACTACACCCCATATAGATATTTCTTTATAATTTGGTGAGAATAAAAGTAAATTATCCCACTGAATCATAGAAACAAGTCCAATAACTAAAATTGCAATTATTATAAGCAATCCGATAAATAGCACTCGATTTATATAATCTACTAACTTTAGAGGTAATAATAATATTAGAATGCTAATAATAACATACCATGCTCCTATATAATACTTGTATCTAAAGCTAATAACTTCTGTAATATTGAAGAGCCTCCGTATATAAATACTGCAAGTAAAGCATATGAAAGGAGCTTAAGGCTTACCATACCGATGATTTGAGCAGTATGTCCTGAAAAATATTTTCCCAATGCCCCAAGTGTTAAGCCTTTACCCGCTTTAAGATTAAGCTCTAGGTTAATTAAAGAAGTATAATACATTATAAACCAAATTATAAACATCAATAACTAGGTATTATACCTAATTTTGCTAATACCATGGGTAGTGCTATCATACCGCTACCTATACAAGTACCTGAAATTAACAGGATTGAACCAATAAGTTTTTACATAATAATGAAGTTTAGATTAAAGAAAAGGACTTAATTTTTGCTAAAAAGAAAATCAGCTAAAAAAAAGAAGATAAGAATTTTAAAGAATAAAAAGTTTTGATAAGTAAAATTAACATTCGTATAATTTTGTTAAAATATATGTAACGATATAGTATAATTATATTAATAATTTATGTCAAATTATTAATATTGCTTTTTAAGGGTATTTTTATATATTCTTATTGAAATTTACTATATTTAAAAATGCATAGATTAGCCAAAATAATTAGTAATGCAGGAATCTGTTCTAGGCGTGATGCTGAAAAGCTGATAGCTGAAGGGCAGGTAAAAGTAGACGGCATTACAATTTTATCACCGGCTACAAATGTTGATATTAGTAATCAAATTGAAGTATCAGGAATATTAATCAATCAATCGCAAACACCAAGGCTTTGGATTTATTACAAGCCTGTCGGTTTAATTACCACTCACAAAGATCCCTTATCTCGTAAAACGGTGTTTGAACAGCCAACCGGTTTACCTCGTGTTATTTCAATAGGTAGGCTGGATTTAAATAGCGAAGGTTTGTTATTACTAACTAATAGCGGCGATTTAGCTCGTCAGTTTGAGCTACCCTCAAGTAGGTTAAAGCGAGTATATCATGTTAGAGCATATGGGAAGTCTGATATTCTACTAAAAAGCAATTATAAAAATTTAGAAATTGACGGGATATTTTATAATCCTCATTCAATAAAATTACTTAAGCAAAATAAGAGTAATTCTTGGTTTGAAGTAGTTTTATTTGAAGGGAAAAATCGTGAAATTAGAAGAATATTCGAGTATTTTGGACTAAAAGTTAACAAGTTAATTAGGATTCAATATGGTAGTTTTACAATAGGTAATCTAAAACCCGGAGATTATAAAGAAATAAATAATAAAATACTGGAAAAATAATTAGTAATGTGTTATTATTAACGCATTTTAACTAATCATATAGAAAACATAATATGACAAATCTTAATGTATATAAATGTGAAGAAAAAGACTTAAACGATTATCTTGGTTATATAAAAGATAACCCTAATGTCTCACTAAATGATTTTATCAAAAATAAATATTATTTCGCTGAAGATAATGATAAAATTATCATTACCAGTTTAGAAAATATGGAAATTAACGCAGATTTAGCAAATGCCAATTTCCAAGGTACAATACTAACAGATGCCGTATTTAATAATTGTGACTTAACAAATACCATATTATGTGATTCAGATTTAACAAATGTAAAATTTAATGATTGTACATTTATCGGTACCGACTTTAGGGGAGCAAATCTTCATTATACAGATTTTAATTATGAAGATAATGATGAGGGCAAAATTCCTAATCTAAAAGATAAAATACGCGATATAAAACTATCTTTTTCAAATCTTGAAAGATTAAATAAATATATAGATAAAGATTTAGAAAAAGAACGTATTAAAGAAATAGTTGTAGATGAAGTTACGAAGAAAAAGAAATATATTCTAGCTATGGAAGACGAAGAAACTTTACATACAGTTAAATCAAGAGAGTTAGAAACTAAGCAAGAAGAGTTAGAAACTCTAAAGCAAAACTTAGATAATCCTGGGATTGCTACTAATCTTTTAAATAGCGCAGAAACTATTGCTCAAAACCGACAAAACGAACTAGAAAAAATCAATAAGTTACAGCATGAAGTAAATAAATTAGAAACTGAAGTATATGCTTTAGATAATCTTAGAATGTTCTGCGGTAACGGTCTTGCAGATATTTTTGAGCAGTTAAAAGACGAAAAAATACAAATAAAACTAGATTCTTCATATGTTATAGGTTCGACTGCCAAAGAACGAGATATACCGAAAGAATATATAAAATTAACTTCTCAAGAATTTGATCTATATTTAGCTGAAGCAGCGAAACAATCTAACACAAAATTATCTCTTACCGATTTTGTTAGAAAACAAAAAAATCTTTCAAAAGATACACATATAATCCCTGATCTTTCAGAAATCGATTTATCAGGTAAAACCCTTACTAATCTTAACCTGAAGAATACATTATTTGCTTCAGCTAATTTAGAAAATATTAAAATCTCAAATTGTAATTTAGATTTTACTAATTTTGAAGGAGCTAATTTACAAAATGCCGTTTTTCAAAATGTTACAGCTCGTAACACAGGATTTCTTTTTGCTGATCTTAAAAAGAGCAAAATTGAAAATAGTGATATGTCGAGAGCTTACATGCCTAAAGTAGATTTATCTGAAGCAGAGGTAACAAATAGCAAATTTAATGCAGTTATGATGGTTAATGCCGATGCCGAAAAGTTAATTATTAAAGATTCAGAATGGAAAAATTCTAATCTTACCGGTATATCGCTTGCTTATGCAGATATGCAAAGAGTTCAAATGCAGGGAGTAGTTTTAAATAATGCACTTCTAGATCAAGCAAATATCGTTTCTACTGATCTTGAAAATGCTTTTATGAATAAAACACATGCATTAGAAGCAAAATTTAAAGAGCAATGTAACATGCAAGGCATAACTGCAAGGAATGCCTATTTTAGCGATACTGAATTTGAGAATATATTATCTTTAAAAGAAGCTGACTTAAGAGAAGCTATAATGCAGCGTGTTAAACTTAAGAACGCTGATTTAACAAAAGCAAAGCTTGATAAAGCAAAGCTTGAATATGCCGATCTTACAAACGCTACGCTTACTAATGCAACTGCACAATTTGCTAAGTTAAGTAATGCTACTTTAGAAAAAGCAGAAGCCGAAGGATTAAATATTTCAGATGCTATTGCTAAAAATATTAATGCTAAGGAAGCTAACTTTAAAAATGCAATTATGCAGCGTGCCGATCTTACTAAAGCCGATTTCACTAAAGCAGTATTGGAAAATGCTGATATGCAAGCAATGGAAGCAGCCGAGGCTATATTTAAAGAAGCAAATCTAAAACAAGCGAATCTAAAAGTAGCAAATCTAGCTGGAATTAATAAAGAAGGAGCAGATTTTGATAAAGCAAAAATCGACGATGCTACAAAGATGCATGATACTAAAGGTGAGGCTAAAGGGAATTTAGATCATCAAGATAAAGACGGTAAAAAAACATCTGTCAATGTTAACGAACATGCTAAATTACAAGATAAAATTCATGCAAGAGAGAAAAGCGGTTGGTTTCTGAAAACCGGAGTAGGACAGTTTTGTACAAAAATTGCTAAAAGTACTACATCAGGAATTAGCAGCGTAACAAATTTCTTAGCAAGTAAAAAATTTTTAGTAGGGCTTGCCGTAGTAGCGGGGCTTGCAGTAGCAGCTGCACCTTTCGTAGCAATGCCTGTGTTATTAGTCACCGGCACAGCCCTTGCTACTAAAACTGTCATTCTAGGAGCAGGTATTTTAGCTGGAGGGCTAGTCGCTACCGGAACTTATAAACTTACTCAAAAACTTTTACGCAATCTTCAGGAATCATTTAAAAATTTGACTAGCAGTATAGATAAATATATCTCACCGCCTCCTGAAAATATTGATGAATTAGTAACAGAAAAACAACAAGCAAGACAAAAAGCTGAGACAGAAAAATCTAAAGAATGGGAAGAAAATTTAAATAATGTAAATAATAATATTGATAAAGGTAAAGAACAAGATATTTTAAAACAAGCACAAAATAATTTAAACCAAGAAACGCCAAAAGTAGAAATAAAAGAAAAGAAATATAAAACTGTAGAAAAACAACAAACAAAATCTAATACATTCGCAGCAAAATTTAAACCTAACACTAAAGGCAAAGGATTTGCTGAAAAAAATAAAAGTCGAACAAAAAATCAAGGGCAACAAAAGAGCATATAACTAAATAAGTGTTAAAAATAATATCCGGTAAATATAGAAACCAAATTATACCTACCGCTAAAAATATCAAATATCGACCTTCCACCGATAAGCTCAAAGAGGCAATATTTAGTATATTAACCTCCGGTGAGTTTACCGGTAATAAATTATTTAACGAAAATACCCACATACTTGATTTATTTGCCGGTAGTGGTAGCCTTGCTTTTGAGAGCCTATCAAGAGGAGCAGGTTTTGCTACCTTAATTGATATTGATACATCCTCATTAAAAATAGCAGAAGGATTTGCTAAATCTCTAAACATTAAAAATAATGTTAATTTCGTTAATATTAATGCTTTAAATCTACCGAAAGCCAATAAAGCTTTTGATCTTGTATTTATCGACCCCCCTTATTATAAAGATATAGTGCCTAAAGTAATGAAGTCGCTTATAAACAATAACTGGTTTAAAGACGGTACTATCATAGTTATTGAGATGGCTAAACTAGATTACTATGTTTTAGATGAAAATATTGAAATTTTACGTGAAAAACTATATGGTAAGAGTAAGCTATTGGTTTTAAAGAAACGTCATTGCAAGGAGACATTGTTGCGTGGATCAATTTCACCTCTGTCACCCCGTGGCTTGACACAGTGGGTTTTACCGGTCCACGCAACAATGCCTTGCGAGGAGAAACTGTAAGTTTCGACGAAGTAATCTCAGGAATCCTACTTTATGAGATTGCCACGCTCCTTGTAGTCGCTTGCAATGACGTTCATATATACTCATCATCGAATAAAAACATGACCAAAGACAAAAAGCATTATACATGTTCTAACTGTGGAAATACTAGTCCTAAATGGTCGGGGCAGTGCTTTGATTGCGGTGTATGGGGTAGTATTGTTGAAGAGATAGTAAGTTCAAATAAAGCAATTGTTAAAACAGGTAGCAAACAAGATTTCGATAAGCTTTCAGGTCATGTAGCCGAGCAGTTACGCATCCCTACCCCTATAGGTGAATTAAATAGAGTACTAGGCGGCGGTTTAGTGCTTGGTTCTGCTATATTAATAGGAGGAGACCCTGGCATAGGCAAATCTACTTTGTTACTACAACTAGCAGCAAGTAACTTTGCATCAAAGATTAATTGCTTATATATAACGGGCGAAGAATCGTTAGACCAAATAAAATTAAGAGCCATAAGGCTAAACCTAACTAACTATAATACCGATACTTTAGCAGCTACTAATTTGGAAGATATTATTGCAAGTATAGAAGCAAATAAGAATAATATTGATTTAGTAGTGATTGATTCTATTCAAACAATTACCACAAAAGAATTATCCTCACCTCCAGGTACTGTTTCGCAAATTCGTATATGTGCAAATGAACTCGTTAATTATGCCAAACAAAATAATATAATTATTTTATTAAGCTGTCATGTAACTAAAGACGGACAACTAGCAGGTCCTAAGATACTTGAACATTTAGTTGATACCGTGCTATATTTTGAGGGAGATCATAATAATCATTTCCGTATTTTACGCTCATATAAAAATCGCTTTGGCAGTGTAGGCGAAATAGGAGTATTTGAGATGAGCGGCAGCGGGCTTATTGAAGTAACAAATCCGTCTGAACTATTTTTAATGAAGCGAGAGCAGAACGTTATAGGTACGTCTATTTTTGCAGGAATCGAAGGTTCAAGTCCGTTACTTATGGAAGTACAAGCCCTTATAGTACCCTCAAATATGGTAACCCCCAGACGCTCTGCGGTAGGCTGGGATGCTAATAGGTTATCAATGATACTTGCCGTGCTTATTAGTAGTAGGATAGGACTTAACCTTGCTAATTATGAAGTATATTTAAGCATTGCGGGGGGACTTAAAATTGCCGATCCTGCTTCTGATTTAGCAGTAGCAGCGAGCTTAATATCTGCTGCAACCGGCAAACCTGTACCTGAACATAGCGTCTTTTTCGGCGAAATAAGCTTATCGGGTGAAATAAGAAAAACCGCAAAAGCAGAAACAAGAATAAAAGAAGCCGTAAAACTTGGATTTAATAAGATTATCTGCTCTAAACTTGAAAATTTAACGTATGACTTTATATCTTCCGTCTCACATTTAAAGGACCTAAAAGAGATAATTAAATGAGTATAGTTTATGAAATAAGAAATTTGGAAGAAGCACGTAATTTTTTATCTAGTGTAGAAGAGCAGCTGATATTAACAAATCATGCCTCTAGCGTAAAATATTACGGTATGCTAGCAATTGATTACATGTTTAAAACTTTAAGTAAAGAATTTCCGGAAAAAGTTTTAGATCTTACCGTAAATGTAGGAGAGGATCACGCCGCTTTATTTACTGCAATCAAACTAGGGTATAAGAATATAGCATATACAGGGGATTCTGAGGAAGCCAGGGGGTTGTTGTGCGGATATCAAACCGTCATTGCGAGCGACTGCAAGGAGCGCAGCAATCCAGAAAATAATTAAAAAAATGCTAAAAATTAGCATTTTTAACTGGATTGCTTCGTCAATTACTCCGTAATTTTCCTCGCAATGACGAAAATTTAATAATAAAAACCATGAATATCAAAGATATAGGGGTAATAATTGCTAAAAAACCTTTAAAAGAAAATACATTTATTATTACGGTTTTTACTAAAAATCATGGTTTATATTCGGGGGTTGTAAAAGAATCTTCTAAAAAAAGCAAATTTATATATCAGGAAGGGAATATTGTAGATTTTCTTTGGCAGGCAAGACTACACGAACATATCGGCATGGCTAAATGTGAACTCATCAAATCTTACACCGGTTATTTTATAATAAATAAAGCTAAATTATATGCCTTTAATTCCGTTATATCTTTAATCAAAGAGTTATTTCATGAAAGAGAAGAACATTCTAATTTTTTTTCATTTCTAATTAACTATTTAGATAATTTATCAAAGAATTTTTGTTTTCGTGATTATATTAATTTTGAGCTAGCTTTACTTGCCGAGACGGGTTATAAGCTTGATCTTACCAAGTGCGACGTGAGTCATGTTACAACTGATTTAACCTATGTATCACCTAAATCAGGTAGAGCATTATCATATAAAGTAGGGAAACCTTATAAAGATAAATTATTGATTTTACCAAGATTTTTACTATCAGAAAATAGCGAGATTACATTAGAAGAAAAAAAACAAGCTATAACTCTAACAAACTATTTTTTTAATAGATATTTATTTCATAATAATAGACAGGCTGAAGCACGCCAAGCTTTTATGGAGTACATTTTATAGTAAATTAAGTAGTATTAGGTGCAATTTCTACAGCATCTTTTAATTTTTTAAAAACATATCTCATACCGTAAATGGGTTAGCATTAGCGGTATTCGTTATATCTTTAAAAAAATAAAATATTTCCTATAAATTGCACCTAATATAGCTTAAGCAGGTAAGGTAGTTACTTTTTGTAATACGTGATAAACAGCATCAAAAAAATATGTAAAGTTACTAGTATCTTTTCTAATTTACGCGAGTTTCTTATTAAGATGCCTAAATTATGGTTAATGAATATGCTATAATGCTTATCCTTTCAAGGTTTGTAAGAGGTGTGACAAGTTTTACAATTTAATAGTTATAGTCAAAAAAGACAATTTACGGGGGTGTCAGAAAGTTTGTGTAAGTTATAAAAATAGTTAAGAATAAAATTAATTAAAACAACTTACATGAGGCTAATATGAAGAATAAGAGTAAAGTATCAAATCCGACTATAAAAAAAGTAGTATCAGAAATACTATCACAAAGTGATCCATCTGAGATATTTGGCAAAGAAGGAATATTTCAGGAAATTAAAAAGCAGATAGTAAATAAGATTTTAGAAAAAGAAATGGAATCTCATATAGGTTATGAGAAGCATTCTAAGAATACCAAGGAGTCAGATAATAGACGTAATGGCAATTATGAAAAGACTCTAATAGATTCCGAGGGTCGTAAATTGATAGTAGAAGTGCCAAGGGATCGGGAAGGAGAATTTGAACCTCAACTAATTCCAAAAGGAGTAAGGAGATTTGAAGGATTTGATGATAAAGTAATATCTTTATATGCTAGGGGAATGACTATTCGAGAAATACAAGGGCACTTAGAAGAACTATATGCCACCAAAGTATCATCTGAGTTAATATCAAAGGTAACTGATGGCATTTTAGAGGAAGTTACTGCGTGGCAGAATAGAGCACTTGATAGTGTATATCCTATAATGTAGATTGTATTCATGTTAAGGCAAGAGACAATCATATAATAATAAATAAAGCAGTTTATCTAGCTATTGGCGTGAATATAGAAGGCAAGAAGGAACTATTAGGTATTTGGATAGGCAAGAATGAAGGATCTAAATTTTGGATGCAAGTAGTAACAGAACTGAAGAATCGTGGTGTAGAACAAATATATGTTGCGTGTGTTGATGGTCTTAAAGGTTTTCCAGAAGCAATAAATAGCATTTTCCCAAAAACCACAGTACAACTGTGTATTGTTTCATATGGTAAGAAACTCTGTAAAATACGTATCATATAAAGATTTAAAATTGGTAACAGCTGATTTAAAGGCAGTTTATTCTGCAATAAATGAAGCAGAGGGATTAAGAGAATTACAAAATTTTTGCTAAAAAATGGGGATGAAAAAATATCCAGTTATTTTTGATATATGGCAGGAGAAATTGGTCTGGGAATAGCTCCCGTTCTTTTAGCTTTCCGGAAGACATTAGAAGAGGCGATTTACACTACTAATGCTATTGAATCAACTAACCCGTCAAATTCATAAAATTATAAAAAAATAAGGGGGTATTTCCAGATGATAAATCGATTCAGAAAATAATCTTTTTAGCATTGACAAATGCTTCTAAAAAATGGACAATGCCTATTAAGAATTAGGCCATGGCTTTAAATCAATTTGCTATACTTTGTGATACTAATTTACAAAATTGGGCAAATGGAGAAATCGTACTTACACAAAAAATCTGACAGACCCCGATTTACTAAAAATTTATGCAGTTTTAAGTACATTTTATAACAAAAACAATATTACTAATATCCTCGTAACCCAGTTACTATCAGCTATTCAGTTCCTCTATTAATACGAAACTCGCGTTAATTTGCATGTTTAATTTTAAACCAATAATGTTCTATAGGATTAAGGTCAGGACTGTAAGTAGGAAGGAATAAAATACTTGCCCCTACCGATTCAATTAATTCTTTTACCTTAGAGTTTTTATGAAAATTAATATTATCCATTACTACGACTTTGTCCTGCCCTTAATGTCCCCCTTCGGGGATAAGAAATCCCTCGCCTTCAGGCGAAGGGAAGATATAATGAAATTGCTTTAGCAATGAATTTATATCAAGAAACATGAGAAGTTATAGAAAGAATAGTCATAGTCAGTATGATTTAAAAGTACATCTTATATGGATACCAAAATATAGGAAGAGAGTATTGATAGGCAAAGTAGCGGAAAGGGCTAGAGATTTACTAAGGCAGATTTGTATGGAACATGAAGTATATATAATTTCAGGGAAAATATCATGTGATCACGTGCATATGTTTATCTCATATAAATCACAAATATCTCTTAGCAAGTTAGTACAGTATTTAAAAGGTAGTAGCTCAAGAATTTTATTGCAAGAATTTGCTCATTTAAGAAAACAATTTTGGGGCAATCATTTGTGGGCTAGGGGCTATATGGCGGTCAGTTCAGGTAATATAACTGATGAAATGATACAGCACTATATTGATGAACAGGAAGGTGAACCTGTGAATGATGATCGATTTCTAATCGATGGGTCTGTCAGATTTTTTATGTAAGTACGATTTCTCCATTTGCCCAATTTTGTAAATTAGTATCACAAAGTATAGCAAATTGATTTAAAGCCATGGCCCAATTCTTAATAGGCATTGTCCATTTTTTAGAAGCATTTGTCAATGCTAAAAAGATTATTTTCTGAATCGATTTATCATCTGGAAATACCCCCTTATTTTTTATAATTTTACGAATTTGACGGTTAGTTGATTCAATAGCATTAGTAGTGTAAATCGCCTTTCTAATGTCTTCCGGAAAGCTAAAGAACGGAGCTATTCCAGACCAATTTCTCTGCCATATATCAAAAATAACTGGATATTTTTCATCCCATTTTTTAGCAAAATTTTGTAATTCTCTTAATCCCTCTGCTTCATTTATTGCAGAATAAACTGCCTTTAAATCAGCTGTTACCAATTTTAAATCTTTATATGATACGTATTTTACAGAGTTTCTTACCATATGAACAATACACAGTTGTACTGTGGTTTTTGGGAAAATGCTATTTATTGCTTCTGGAAAACCTTTAAGACCATCAACACACGCAACATATATTTGTTCTACACCACGATTCTTCAGTTCTGTTACTACTTGCATCCAAAATTTAGATCCTTCATTCTTGCCTATCCAAATACCTAATAGTTCCTTCTTGCCTTCTATATTCACGCCAATATCTAGATAAACTGCTTTATTTATTATTATATGATTGTCTCTTGCCTTAACATGAATACAATCTACATTATAGGATATACACTATCAAGTGCTCTATTCTGCCACGCAGTAACTTCCTCTAAAATGCCATCAGTTACCTTTGATATTAACTCAGATGATACTTTGGTGGCATATAGTTCTTCTAAGTGCCCTTGTATTTCTCGAATAGTCATTCCCCTAGCATATAAAGATATTACTTTATCATCAAATCCTTCAAATCTCCTTACTCCTTTTGGAATTAGTTGAGGTTCAAATTCTCCTTCCCGATCCCTTGGCACTTCTACTATCAATTTACGACCCTCGGAATCTATTAGAGTCTTTTCATAATTGCCATTACGTCTATTATCTGACTCCTTGGTATTCTTAGAATGCTTCTCATAACCTATATGAGATTCCATTTCTTTTTCTAAAATCTTATTTACTATCTGCTTTTTAATTTCCTGAAATATTCCTTCTTTGCCAAATATCTCAGATGGATCACTTTGTGATAGTATTTCTGATACTACTTTTTCTATAGTCGGATTTGATACTTTACTCTTATTCTTCATATTAGCCTCATGTAAGTTGTTTTAATTAATTTTATTCTTAACTATTTTTATAACTTACCTTACTACATGACAATTTTTCATTTTATCATCTTTGGATATTGGAATATCAAGGACAACAGCTGTATCCAACGTACTAATTGAGTAGAAATATTATACAAGATATTAACCAATGTATCTAATCCAACACGAAATATACTATTTTGCCTATAACCATGTTTTTTAATAACTATTGGTTTATCTAAAACTATAATCTCTCCAGTTTGATAAGCTAGGCAAAATGCAATAGACAATATTTGCATCAATGTATCTAATCGTAAATCATTAGTAATATGAGTTGCTTCACAGTTGAATCCTGCTGATTTAAAAGCTTTGAACATTGTTTCAATTTGCCATCTTTGAGCATATATCTCAGCAGGATTTTTGATCTCATCACTATGTATTAAGACTGCAAGTTCACTCTTCTTATTTCTGATCCCTACTACATTAAATATTTCACCTTTTGTACCAATTCTACGTTGTGACAAACTCACATGCGATCCTATGGCTAGAGGGCGAAATAACTCTTGTATTTTAACCATTTTTCCCCTTGCATTACTGATATATTGTCTATTTTCTCTAACTCGAAAAACGTATCTTATTTGATTTGTTCTAAGCCAAGAGAGCCATTCCTTACCTATAAATTCTCTATCAGCGGTTAATGCTTCAATGCGGTTTTTGTCAAAAACTTCTAAAAAACACTCCATCAGATCAATACGCTCAATATAATCAGAGTTACCACACTTTTTATCACTTAGAAAATTCCAAAAAGGGGGATCGCTATACCATGAAAACTGACAGCTAAATATAAAATATTTATATGTCGTTTACCAAATTTCCAATTCGTTCTATCTAAACACAATACCCATTTTTGCTCCTGCTCAAACCCAGTCATCATGACTAACATAACAGGTAATACTCTCCATGATATTGAGATTTCAGAGATAAATCTTTGCATCCTTCTATACCATGAAGCTGCTTTAATCCCAGACGGCATTCTATTGCATAACAATGACATGTTTACTGTCCTGCTGTTAAGCATTGAAATAATAAATAATCCTAAACATTTTGCTCTTGATAAATTAAGTGAAATATGTTTTTGTAATAATTCGACTAGAGGGGCGGAATGATCTTTCATATGTAAACCAAGTTCTTTCCCCGTTATCATCATGAATTATCAGCAAAATTCAATCCTTTAGTCCTTACATCTCTAAAAATTGTCATGTAGTAAGATAACTTACACAAACTTTCTGACACCCCCCTCGATTTCTAATCGATTCCACTTTATAACCCCTCAGCTTATAGCTGAGGGTTCTTTAGTTTATGATTTCTTTTGGGATGAAGAAAAGTTTTTTTATAGCTGTAACCAACTTTTCTAATCATGTTTATTATAGTTCTTGCTGACACTTTACTAGGATACAAGATGGCTAGCTCTCGACTGCTTTTATCTTTATTAGATTCCAAAAATTTTTTAAATCCTTCCATATCTGTTATTTTATGACTATGCCCTTTTTGATAGCCAGTTTTTAATTGAACATCTCCTGTTTCTTTCTTTAATTTCTTCCAATCATATATTACTTTACGGCTGATATTAAATACTTGACTTGCTTCTATTATTCTTTTCCCTGACTCAATATATTGAATCACTCCCTTTCTTAAATCATATGAATATGGACTTGGCATAACTATTTTCTAATTACTTTACCATATCCTTTTATTAATATCACTATCTTAATTGCCTATGCTATACTACTTAATTTACTATAAATAATTCTTAGAGATTCTATATTTTTACTTTTATTTTTCTTATTTAATGATATACTTATTTACGTAATTACTTAAATAAGTATGTAATATGACTAGATTAAGCATAGATATACCAAACGAATTACATCATTTTCTTAAAGTTCATACTGCACATAAAAATGATACTATTATGAATTTTGTAAGAGAAGCGATATACTGTAAAATAGAACAGGAAAAAGAATTAAATACAGAATCAATAAAAATATTAGAAGAATCAGCAAAAGGTTTAAATATTAATAAATATTCTTCATATAAAGAAATGTATAAAAAACTTAATTTAATATGATTCTGCAAACTTCTACTAAACGTTTTGAGAAAGAATTACTACTTATGTATAAACGTGGTAAAGACATTAAAAAGCTAATTAAAGTTACAGATTTATTAGTAGAAAATATTAAAGCCGGTATCGCACATCATTTATTACTCCCTACCAAATATTGCTACATAAAATTATTAATATGGAAAATATTTGGGATTGTCATATAGAGCCTGATTGGCTGTTACTTTATTATTTGGATGATGAAGTTTTAAGATTAGAACGTACCGGTATACATAGTGACTTATTCAAATAATAATCTATGAAAATACTAGCATTTGACACAGCCAATAATACTGCATCGGTAGCAATATCCGAAAATGAGAATATCCTTGCATATATAGAAGAATTACGCCCTTCTATGCAAGCAGAAAATCTAATGCCGATGATAGAAGACGTGATGAAAGCAGCTAAATGTTCATATGATGATTTAGATTATTTAGCGGTAACTAACGGACCCGGTAGCTTTACCGGCATTAGAATAGGACTTGCTAGTGCTAAAGGTATATTATTTGCCAAGGAAAATATTAAAGCATTAGCGGTTAGTAATTTTGAATATGCCTACTTTAGAGCCATAACTCAAGTTAAAGATTATGATAAAATATATGTCTTTTTAAACGCTTATCGCTCACAGTTTTATATGCAAGTTTTTCATAAATCAGGGAAAATAGAAGAGCCGTTATTGATAGATTTCGAGTATGCTATAAAACTGCTTACAAATGAGAAAGGGAATATAGTTTGTTGCGGTAGCGGCCTTGAATTTATATATCACCAAATTATGCATTTACCGAGTATAATAACCTTGCCACGTTTTGGCACGAGGTAAAGCCTGGGTTATTTGTAGATATATTGTTAATAAATTGTCGAGCGATATAAAGTTAAACAGCTCTATCGAACCGCTATACATACGCCCTCCTGATGCTAAAATAGCAATCAATTATGTCATTCCTAGTTAAAAGTAGGAATCCATTTACTGGATTCCTGTGATCAACGAAATGACATAAGAGCTTTATTATACGTATACTACATCATCCTTCATAAAGACTCCAAAATAATTATAAGATAATTCACCTGATAACTTCATAGTAAAATCACTATTAGAGTGTTCTACTTGATTGTCTGATACTTCTATTTCATCTTCACAATCAGAGAATCCGGAATCACTATCAGATACTTCACCTGATTCTTGCTTTGCACACTTCTTGTCATGTATTAAGGTTATTATTTGCCCAACTAATGATTTCGATAAATCATAATTATCCGAGTCAATAATATCAATGATTCTTACTAGACTTTCATCTGAGGCGTTATTAATTATCTTTGCTAATTTATTATTTGAAATACTACTAACGATTCTTACTAAATTTTTATTTGGAATAATATCAAAATTTTCTGCAAGTTTTTCTTCTCCTGCTAAAATAATTATATTTTCAAGCCATTCATCAGAAATATTCTCATTTGATAATTTTTTTAGTTCCTGCTCTGTAAGTTCTTCTAAAGAAAGATTATTAGGGTTTTCATTAAATAATTTATCCAACTTATCTCGTGTAATTAAATCTATTACTTTTTCAAGATGCCAAGGCATAATATAATTAACTAATTTTTGTGCTTGCTCATCAGAAATATTATTAATTAATTTTGCCAATTTTTTCTTACTACATGACAATTTTTAGAGATGTAAGGACTAAAGGATTGAATTTTGCTGATAATTCATGATGATAACAGGGAAAGAACTTGGTTTACATATGAAAGATCATTCCGCCCCTCTAGTCGAATTATTACAAAAACATATTTCGCTTAATTTATCAAGAGCAAAATGTTTAGGATTATTTATCATTTCAATGCTTAACAGCAGGACAGTAAACATGTCATTGTTATGCAATAGAATGCCGTCTGGGATTAAAGCAGCTTCATGGTATAGAAGGATGCAAAGATTTATCTCTGAAATCTCAATATCATGGAGAGTATTACCTGTTATGTTAGTCATGATGACTGGGTTTGAGCAGGAGCAAAAATGGGTATTGTGTTTAGATAGAACGAATTGGAAATTTGGTAAACGACATATAAATATTTTATATTTAGCTGTCAGTTTTCATGGTATAGCGATCCCCCTTTTTGGAATTTTCTAAGTGATAAAAAGTGTGGTAACTC
>NZ_CM000770.1:1026976-1028273 GCF_000160735.1 Rickettsia endosymbiont of Ixodes scapularis
TTCATCTAATTCATTTTCAGGCGTGTTTAAAATTTCTTCTACTAACTCATTATCAGAAAGAGTTTCAAGTTGATCTAAGAGATTAAATGTTTCTTCAGCGTTATTATTTAAATAAGAAAAAACTTTATTACTCATAAAATTAAAAGTTTCAGCAACTTTAGAAGAAAGAATACTAGATGTATTTTTTATAATATTAAAACTCTTTACTCCAAAATCATAAACTGTTTTTAATGATGAACTAAATGTACTGAAAAAACCTTTACTTTCAGGTGTGTTAGTTATGCTTGCAGGTGTATTAATTATATTATCAGCTTCATTCATAATATCAGTATATTCGATTTGAGAGATGCCTAGAGTATCTGGCTGATCTTTTACTACTTCTTGTGAGGTTGTTTTAGAATTTAAAAAATCAGTATTTTCTTCTTGATTAGTAGTTTGCTTTGGATAAGTTATAAACTCAAATTCATCGTTAGCAAGATAGGATGCAGGCTTTGGAGAAATATTATGTGTGATTAAATTTTGTAACTTATTAAACCCGAATTCTGGATTAAAAGAGGTAGGAATGGAAGTATTTACAAGGGATAGAAGATATTCTATATAAGTTTTTAGCAAAAAAACAAGAATATCCCCTTGAAGAAAGATATTACCGCATTATTTTATTTTGTCGATGATTTTTGTAAAGTTGCTGAATATTGGATTAGTCGGTCTTTTTTACCAATTAGCAATAAAAAACCTACAAGAGAGTCTAAGATAAGCCATTCTGAGCTATTAACAATAGTACTTTTATATCATCAATCACCTTGTAAAAACTTTAAATATTTTTATATGTCCTATCTACAATTATATAAATCTGAATTTGTAACTCTTCCATCATATACTCGTTTTATAGCTTTAAAACCCAGAATTCTAACGTATTTAGTTTTATTGCTTGAATGGTATATGTATCAATCTCAAACTACCGGAGTCTCTTATATTGATGCAACATCTTTAGCAATTTGTCATCCAAAAAGAGTATCTCGCAATAAGGTGTTTGCTGGTATTGCTGCATTAGGCAAAACAACAAAAGGTTGGTTCTTTGGTTTTAAATTACATTTATTGATTAATGAACTTGGAGAGATTCAAGGTTTAAAACTAACGCCTGGCAACATAGATGATAGAGTGCCAGTGCCAGAAATAACCAAACGTATTACTGGATTGTTGTTTGGGGATAAATGCTATATAAAACAAGAACTTTTTGATGAACTATACGTCCGCGAGATCAAGTTGGTAACTGGGATAAAGAAGAACATGAAGAATA
>NZ_CM000770.1:1030273-1033668 GCF_000160735.1 Rickettsia endosymbiont of Ixodes scapularis
GATGTAATGGCTTGTATGTTTGTTGTTTTTAATTCAGTATTACTGAGAGGATCAAATAAAATATCATTTACTTTTTTTATTGTATCTTTTTTAGTTTGTTCCGCCATAATCTTATCTAAATTCTGTTGCATCAATTGTTGTTGTTCCGGGCTTAGAACTTGGGCTTCTACACCTTTCTTTAATACAGAACCTAATAATTTTTGTTTTTCCGCATTGCTTAATTCAGAGGCATTAACCTTATCACCTACTGCTATAAGCATTGTCCCTTTATCTTCAGTAGAAAGGTTACTTTTTATTGCAGCATCCGTAATACCGTCAATTGCCGCAGCTCTACTTGCATCATCTTTAAGACTTAAACCGACATCTACTGCCTTTTCTAACATCTGCTGTTTTTGCTTCGGTTCAAGATTCTCTGAATTTAAAGCGATAGCTACTGTAGCTTCAAGCATTTTTGATTTTTCTAGGTCTGGGGTATTCTGATCATTTTTTATGGTTTCTAATACCGCATTTACTCCAGCTACTTTTGTGTCCGGTGTGAGGGCGTTATTATTGACCGTATTTTCAGTTAAAGCAATGATATTAGCCTGCTTTTCAGCAATATCACTTTTCTCATTATTAAGAATTACCGTGGCTGCTTCTTTAATTAAATCAATTTGTTTATTGCCGTCAGTTTCTTTTGTTAAACCTGCATTTACATAATTTAATAAATCTTGCATGCTGCCTGATAAAGCTGTAGCTGTATTAAGGAGGTTTGGATTCACTTGTTGCGACTGTAGCATCTGTGTAGTTTGAGTAGGCGTAGGCGTTTCAATAGATGACTGTAATCCTTGATTTGGATTTATTGTAGGTTCGTTTGTTTCTAGTGCCTTACTTTGCCCTTGTCCTATTATAAGATCTTCGGCTTGTGATAAGTCAACGCTCTGCCCTTGGTTTAGTTCTACCTCTTTCATCATTTCTTTATATTTACCGCGTGTTACCGCAAGTGTATAAATTTCTCCACCATGCTCTATATAAGCTATTGCGTCATCTCCGGTTCCAGCAAATTTTAAAGGTTTCGGTGAGCTTATTTCTTTAAGTTGAGGTTTACCGTTTGGTCCTCCTTCGTAGTGGGCAGTGAAATATACGGCTTTATCTTTGGAGGGCTTTGTGCCATCAGCTTTTAATGCTACCATCGATAAATGCATTGACCCATCGGCTTTATCAAGTTTTATAGGAAAATCTATTTTAGCTACAGTAAAAGGCTCAGTTTTAACAGTTGTTTCATTTAAGGTACAGAGTTCATCATCTGCATCATTTTTAACTACTGTTGCTCTGAGATCGCTTGCACTTACTTGATTTTTCCACTGTACCGGCTTAAATCCACCAGGGTATCCACTAGCGGCACTAAATGTATTATGAACATTTTTATAGCCGGCTATTTCTATTAATTCTAATTTCTTTTTAAGCTCAGGATTTTCTAAAGCCTTATCAATAAATTTTCTATTAGCCGGATTACCGAAAAAAGCATTTAATGTTTTATCTTTTTCTTCTTCTATTTCTTTTCTTTTTTGTTCAGCTAAATCACGGTCTGCAAAGGCTGCCAGGTCTTTTAATATTTGTTCTATTAAATTATCTTTTTGCGGTTGTATAATTGTTTCTCTTACAGCCTTGGTTATTGGGTCTGATGTCTGACCGTCAGGAGAGATATTGTCCAATAAAGCACTAATTGAAGGGGTAGATTGAGCAGAAGATGCAGAAGTAACGATAAAACCATCGTCAGCTGCATCTAGTGTAGGTTGAGCGGGAGCAGCTTGTTCTTGTTTTTTTTCATCTATAATCGGATTCATATCCTTCATCATTTTCATATCCAGTATTATCTTTACTCATAAAACCTCTAATTTAACCAAAAGTTAATTAGCACAAATTTTCCGCTGTCACCCCGTGACTTGACCACAGGGTGACACCAAAAAGACCGATCCATGCAAGTACTACATCTTTTTCACAGTTTGTGTTATACTGTCAAAGATAATATATAGAGATTTTAGTAATATCAAGAAAAAACTGATATTATTATTGAGAAAATTTAATAGAATTTTTATATTCTTTATTGAGTTCTTTAGTTGCCCAAAGCCAAGTTAAGCAAGTAATTATAAATATAATCATTAAACAGATGGAAATAGATTGATAACTAGCTGAAGGTAATATTATAAATACCAATGATTGTAAAAATGCACTACCGGATTTACCGAGTTTTGTACCTATCACGTCGGCAGCAGCTTTACCTTTTATTTTTATTTCCGGATCTAAAGGAACATAGGCCATTTCTTTTGTTGAATCAAATAAGGTATATTTGCTTGATTTACTAAGCACATTTTGAATAGCACCTATTGTTATAGCAATTAAAGCAGGATCGGTTAGGATAAAATTTGCTATTATTAAGCCGGCAAATCCTTCAAAATTATTAACGGCAAAAAATAATATACCGGTAATAAAAACTATTAAAGGTGTGATAACAGCTGCCGTAAACCAGCCAAGTCTTCTAACTATATTTGAACCAAGTACGACAAATAAAATAGTAAATACTCCGGTATAGCTCAAATAACTTCCTATAAAAGCTGCATATTCGGTTGGAGTTTTATAAATTTTAGTAGCTGCTGCTTTCCAAGGACCTTCTACTAAATTAATGGCAATGCCATAGCAGATAAGCAAAGTTGCAATTAATCTAATATGTCTTGACGATAGAATCATTTGAAAACTTTCGGCAATAGTCATAGATTTTTTCTTTGCTTTAAACCTGAGTAACGCCATATGCTCTTTGTCTAGTACTTTATGATTAAGCAGCCAAAAAGTTTTAATAGCTATTATACCTAAAATTAATACTATAGTTAGTATAATTTGTATAGAAAGTGTATGAAAAGACGATTGCAATGCAAATTTATTAGTTACGTAATCATTAATATTACTTAGATTTTCTAAAAACTGCCCTGCTAAATAAATACCTGTTTGACTAAGTAAACCGAATAACGGATAAAATCTTTTAGATTCTTCCACTGTAGTAATATTATTAACAAACTGCCAAAAAAGTAATGCAAAAACTACGTTTGGCCATAATTCGGCTATTATATAAAATAGTGAAAAACTCCATTTTGATAAAAGCAGTATAAACCATTTTAAATTAGGTAAACTTACCGTTAAATTTTGAATATTTACAGGGCTTAAATGCAGCATTTCATGATTTGGAAAAATAACGTAGGCAAATAAAGCAAAGAATGTTAAAAAAATTGATATAATAAGATAAAATATATTTTCTGCTTTCATCCTATTAACAAGCTTTACATAGATAGCAGTCATTAAGAAAGCTGACGGCATCACTCCCCAAAACTTCAAAACGATATAGTCTCGCGCTATCATAGTAG